>JAVERW010000018.1:0-39863 GCA_034006915.1 Desulfuromonadaceae bacterium
AAACAATTTTGTTAGTCGCTATTTTCTTAATTGTACCTTTTTTAGCTATAGCGGAAGATGCTGCTGATCTAAGAAGAAACATTATACTCGATCAGAAAAGATTAGTTGTGGTAGAAAACATGTTCTTCACTGCGGAAGAAGCAGAAAAGTTTTGGCCAGTTTATAAAGAATACCAAGAAAAACTTTTTGAGATTAATATGCAACGTTCAGGGTTGCTTTCATACTACAAGAAAAACTATAAAACGCTGGACAACCAACAAGCAGAAGAAATTATCGACAGTATGGTTGTTATTCTTGACGCTCACCATAGTCTATTGAAGGACTTTATTTTCATTCTCGAAACAGGATCAATTCTTCCTGCTAAAAAGATTTTCCGTTATCTACAGGTTGAGCAATACATTTTCGCAAGTGAGCAGCATGAAGCAATGAAAGATTTGCCGTTATTGTATTGAGGTTTCAACGTCGTAACTTGAAGGGTAGGTAGGGCGCTGATACTGGCTAGGTACAGCGCCCTGACAAGAGTCGCTTGATTCCGTTCACTCAGGTTTCTTGATAGCTGAGACTTTTTTTACCGCAGGACCCCAAAGGATATTGCCTTCCAGGTCAAAACGCGACCCGTGACATGGGCAGTCATAAGTTTCATCATACGCGTTGTATACCAAACCACATCCCATATGAGAACAGAGGTGTTTCCCTTTAATTAAACTAGTGAACGTATCTTTAGCTTTTTTAGCAGCCATCGAAAGGGTTTTACCGGTACGCCATGGCGTATATAACTCCTCCCATGGGTTTTCTCTAGCAACTATTTTATCGGTAATAATCCTTGCCGCTACCATTGCATGGGTTATGCCCCATGCATCAAATCCCGTTGCGGTGTATTGTTTTTTCGTAAGCGGATCGTAGGCCCCGATAAAGGGAATTCTGTCTGGGCTCTGTTGGTCATGGGCTAACCAACGGGCGAGTTCGGTGTCGACACAAAATCTTTTTCGCACGGTTCGTTCGAGAGTTTCATAGGGATTGGTGCCGTCGCCATATGAATGCAGACCGCCAACGACGATAAGGATATTTCCATAATAGCGATAGGAAATGTCGTCTACCCCGATAAACATTCCCTCGAACTTCTGCTCTTTCACTGAGAAAGCCATACCGTGGTGCATGACCGGTCGAAGTCTTAATGCAAAAAAAGAGTGATCAAGTATTGGGAACAACGTAGCATAGACTACTGAACCGGACTCAAAGAGCTCATTTTCGGCATATACCGCGCATAAGGATTTTTCCTCCACCTTGGTTACCCGGGTATGCTCAATTATAGTGCCACCATGCTCAATGATTTTTGTGGCAAGTCCGAGCAAAAACTGCTGTGGATTAAATTGCGCCTGCCCGCTGAAAGTCATAACCTTGTTACTGCTAAAAGGCATGCTTTCAAGAGAGCTAGGAAGTCCGATCTTTACTGCTGCAGCATGTTCTCGTTCCAGTACCTCCGCGTTTTTTTCTTCGTGGGTATAAACATGTGCTTTTTGCTCTTGTAGATTACAGACTATATTTTCGTTGTTGATTAATTGTCGATATTCCCCGACAGCCCACTGATTGGCCTGCGCATATAGGCTGGCCTTTTCTTCACCAACCTCCTTAATAAGATAATCGTAAATGCAACGATGCTGGCTGGTTATTTTTCCCGTGGTATGCCCTGAGGTACCGCTTCCGACCTCAGACGCCTCCAGCACAATTACATCCAGACCTTCTTGGCAGAGGCGCCAGGCAGTGGTAAGTCCAGTCAGTCCTGCGCCGATAACGATTACGTCTGCTTTACGCTTTGTTGAAGTAAATCCGGGCGACTTGTTCTCTTTAAGCCATAATGATTCGAGCATTGCACACCTCTTCAGGGGGAATTCTTGCGTTAAAAAGAAGAGCGACATCTGGAGTTGATACTTAATTCATGAGGTTTCTTGTTCCATATACTTACTGCAAAAATATCGGATGCATTTTGTTTGCTACAGTAAAAAGATAACATCATCTTGTCGATAATCAATCATGGGAGAATGGTTGTTTTCTGCCTCTGAGTGCAATCTCCAGGTGCCTTTGTTCCGTGCAATTTTCTGAGCTAATGGTTAGGCTTGCAATGCCCAAGGATATCGGCCATTTATGGTTTATTTTGCTCGAATTGAATTCAGGATATATAAGAATGGATCCACGTATGTCTAATCATGGTTAACTGCTTTTTCAAAATTCTTTACAGGCTCAGTTTTTAGCCTGCCTTTAGAACGACCAACGTTCTGTCGTCTCTTTGGGGGGCCGCACCTCCAAACGCATCCAAGGCATGAAACGTTTTAATGGCAATTTCTGCAGCCGTATCTTTGGCTGCATTTTCCAGGATATGCAAAACATGTTTTGAGCCAAACATCTCACCTGCTGAATTGGTGGCTTCCCAGATTCCGTCTGTGCCGATAAATAGGATATCGCCTTTTTGCAGAGTCTCTTGATATACGGGTTTGAATTCTACAGCCTTCAGAATTCCCAGAGGTATGGTGGTGGGGGGTAAATCCACCACGTTTTTTGATTCGGCACGGTAAAGATAAACGGGGCCATGCCCTGCGGATAACCAATGTAATGAGCGGGTGTCAGGATCAAGTCTGGCAGCGAAGAGTGTCATGAATCTGGTATCTTCGCCATTTTTGTTGAGGAAGGTGTTCAGCTGAGTAAAAAGTGTTTCCAGATCCTCCTCTCCATTGGCAATAGTCGCCTGCAGAATCCCCGCAACAGAAGTCATAAGCAAAGCAGCTCCAACTCCATGCCCCATTACATCACCGATAAGCAAACACCATTTCCCCGTGGGTGTTTCAATGAAGTCGTAATAGTCTCCTCCGACTTCATCGCAATAGTCGAGACGGCCCCACAGATCAAAACCTTCTATTGCGGGTGTTTCTTCCGGCAGTATCAGTTGTTGGATTTCCTTGGCGGCGGACAGGGCCCGCTTAATCTCCTGACGTTCTTGAAGATGTGGCCCAATACGGTTGAAGGCGCGTCCCAATTCTTCAAATTCGTCCTTGCTGCTGATAACAACCTTGGTAGTAAAATCTTCGTCCGCCAGACGCTTAGCCGCCAGAACCAGCGCAGCAATTGGTCTTGTAACGGCTCTGGCGCGGAGCATGCCTATAATGATCACACACAGCAAAACTCCAAAAGTGAGCAAAGCGGTCTTTTTTAACGCACCGGTAAATTGCTCCTCAACGAAGGTGGCGGCCTGATTGGCGGGTAAATTGATTTGAGCGTTGGGGATGATAACCAGCGGGAAAGGTTTTGTTTTTTCTACGCCGGCATAAATCCAGGTTGACTCTTTGCCGTCGAATTCAAGGGTAAAAACCCCTGAAGCTTTTTCTTCCAACGCCTGAATGAGTTTCTCACGCGCTGAATTCACTACAGCAGCATCAAACATCTGTTGTGGATTTATATCTTCTTGCTGCTGAGCCTTCTGGTTAAGTATTTCCAGGTGGACACTTAGTGGAAAAGGGCGCGCAGGCGTTTTTTCATCGATAGACACGACAAATAATCTACCATATTCATCCCAAGGCTGCGGGAGCCGCCAGCCTTTAAAAAACTGCTGCTGATCAAAATTTATGGCCGTGATTCCGGCAAAAGTTCCATCTGGGAAACGGACGGGGCTATATACGGTGATCTGCAGGCGTGCTTTGACCACTTTTAGTTGCCAGTTGTTGCTCTGTAGTTTTTTGTTTATCTCCAGATCGAGCTTCTGTGCTGGTGTTAGCGCCCTTGGAGGGAAAGTTGATTCAAGTCCTGAGTTCAGAAAAGTTGCGTGCCAGATGAAATATTCTGGATTTGTCTGCTGAGTAGAAAGGTAGGCTGGGATCAGCTCAGAATCTGTGGGGGTGCTTCTTTGCGCCAGGATATCTTCTATCTCGCGGGTTTGTGCATTGACTGTCTGTAGAATAAAAGCACGATCTCTGCGTAGCAGCAGCGATTGATAGTGAACCAGCGAGTGTAACTGCTCAATTGCGTGTTCCTGTAAGGTGTCTCTGGTTTCGGTGGTTAATTTTGCGCTTATTTTTCGCAGTGTATTTTGATACAGCGCTCCGTTGAGCAACAGCGGGACCAAGCTGACGCCCAGCAGCAGGAGCAAAAGTTTGTGGCGAAAGTGCATGTGTTTCTTTTTACTCATTCTATGGTTTCTTTCAGTCGGTTTTTTTCAGTTCGATTCCCTCTATTCCTTTTTCAAGGCAAAGCGTTCAGTTAATTCGGCTAGGTGCTTGCTGTGGGTTAAAATAAGCGCTTCGTCGTTTTCTTGTAAATTTGTGTCTGGTTCGGGGGTTAGAAACTCGTTGTCACGGTAAATTCCAATTATACGCGCTTCTTTGGGCAGATCAAAGCTGGAGACTTTGCCTTTGGTGCTGGCGGTGATCTTTACTGTGATGAAGCGGGCCTCGTACTTGATGCGTGAGGAGAGCTCGAGGACATCCACTCCAGCGACCGTATCAGCCAAGTAACGGCTGATGGTTTTGGACGGAGTGACAGTGTGTTCGAGATCTAGTTCGCGGCAGATATTGAGATAATCGATATCATGGATCTGTACCACGACATAACCATATCCAAGAGAGCGTCCTACCAAGGCAGCAATAATGTTGTACTGGTCGTTTTCTGTCAGGCAGAACAAGTAGTCAGCGTGCTCTGGCCCGGCATCTTGAAGAATGTTAGGGCGGCTGCCATCTCCATGCAGAAAACTGCAGTCGAGGGTCTCACTGAGAGTTTTGATCCGTTCCTTGTCCTCTTCAATAATCACCACCTCATGGCCGCGACTGATGAGCAGAGTGGCAGTTTCCACCGTGAGTTCTCCTGCACCGACAAACACAATTCTCATCAGATATCTCTCTTTCTACCGATCCAAGTGCGGTGATAAAAGAAAACCAGCCAAGCGACACATTCAAGTCGGCCTAAAAACATGTCCACACATAACACACTTTTAAGCACAACAGGCAATTGTTGTGTGGCAATGCCGGTAGACATTCCCACGGTAGCGGTGGCCGAAACTACTTCAAACAGCGCATCCAGTGGAGCGTACCCATAGGCGACAAATGGTAGCCAAGATAGCACGATCACTCCTACGAACAGCAGTATGAGCATGAGAGCGTCTCTGACCTCGTCGGGCTCGATGAATCGCTTGCCGAGTTTTTGCCGGATAACGGTGTTGGGTGGCACGCACATGGTGCGCACAAAGTGGCGGATAAGGCCGATGAGCACTAACAGACGCAGGAGTTTAACCCCCCCCGCGGTGGAGCCGACCCCACCGCCGATGCCCATAGAAAAGATTAAGAGTAGTTTGGAGGCATTATCCAAGCTACCAGCATCAAGGCTGGAAAATCCGGCAGTGGTTTGCGCCGAGCACACCATAAGAGAAGCATGGTGGAAGGCTGCACTCCATGTATAGCCATGACTCCATAGTGCAAGGCTCATCAGTGCGGTAAAACTAAAGACGAGCATAAGCAACAGGCGTATTTCGAGGTTTTCCAGCAGAGGGCGTAGACCCTCGCGCCATACTTGATGATATAATACCAGTGGAAGCGCTCCGGCTAGGGTAGTGAGGGTCGCAACCCAAGCCAGTCGTACGTGAGTTAGGTCGGCAAAGCTTCCGGATGTCGGGGCAAAGCCTCCGGTGGAGACGGCAGAAAGGGTGTAAAGCACCGCGTTACGCATGGAACCACCTAGTAGCAGCCAGAGGATGATTCCCGCCAAAGTAATCAGGCTATAGACCTTCAGCACCCGCCTGGCATGGGCACGAGTGCCGCCGACCAGGTCATCCGGCTCATCAGGTCCGGCCAGCCCCAGAGCCGACTGCCCGGGGCGAATCACCAGTGCCAGTGAAAACACCACGATGCCCAAACCGCCATACCATTGCATCCAGGCACGAGAAAAACTGAAAATTAGCGGTTGGCCCTCCAGCCCGGGCAGGGTGCTGAGCCCGGTAGTGGTGACCGCTGAGATGGTTTCAAACAGCGCATCCATGAACGGAGTGCCGGCGACCACCAGCGGAATGGTCATAATGAATGGCACGACCAAAAACACCAGCGCCACCAACACCATGGTTTCATTTCTCTGGATGCGTACGCTGACCGAGATTCGCCGTAATCCCAGCCAAGCCAGCACCAGCGCGATAATGATCAGCAGATAGCTCAGAGAGATCTGCCATGAGGCCGTAAATAGCGCGACTCCCAGCGTAACAACATTCAACCCGGCAATAATCAGGAAAAATTGGCCCAAAAAGTGCCCGATAAGGCGTGGTCGTACAGCAAAAAACATTTCACGGCCGGGCATGGTCATGGAAGCTCCTGAAACGGGGGTTGATTTAAACCAGTTATGTCGAGTCAGTTGTGTGCGGTGCAGCGTGAGACAAGTACCAATTGTGGGAGTTAACGTCTGTTTTTGTCAAGAGAGCAGTTGCGCCCCAATAAGGTGTCCATATCTTAGGGGGAGATCACGCAATTTCAATCTAGCGCCATTTTCTGCCTTCTTTAGCAGATGGTTGCGGAAAGTAGACTCCTAGAGGCCATAGATTTTTGGCAACACCAAAGATAATGTGCCCCAAAGGATTAAAATCAGAGGGATCCCAACCCGCAAAAAATCATTAAAGGTGTATTCCCCGGCATTCATAATCAACAGGTTGGTTTTGTAGGCCATTGGCGTGGCAAAGCTCATATTGGCGCCGAACAACACAGCAAGTACAAAAGGTTCTGTGGGCTGTGCCATCTGAATGGCTATGGCGACCGCGATCGGAGTTCCGATGACGGCAGTGGCGTTATTGGAGACAATATTGGTCAACACAGCCATCAGTAGCATCAGGCCGCTGAGCATGAATGCCGGAGAAGCATCACCGGCAACGTGTAGAAAAAGCTGTGCCAAATAATCAGCTCCTCCTGTTTTCAGTAATGCTGAACCGAGGGCCAAGCTAGCCGTGACGATCAATATAACCTGTGAACTTAATGCGGTGGTGGCATCACGCCAGCTTAAGCATCCAGTGACGATCATAAGCAGAGCACCGCAGACCGCGCTGATGGCTATCGGTAGCAGACCAGCAGCGGCAGAAACGATAATCGCCAGCATGATTCCAAGCGCCAGCGATGCTTTTTTTGTGTAGGGGAGATCCGTGGTGGCATCCAGTACCAGGAAGTCCTGTTCTTTTTTAAGCTCAGCTATTTGTGTGCGTGATCCCTGTACTAAAAAAATATCCCCTGCCTGAAGGCGGAGTTCACTGCTTTGGTTTAATCTTGTCGGCAACGATTTCCCCGCTCTGTGGATGGCTAGGACAATGATGCCATAGCGCTCCGCCACGCGAAGGCCTCTGAGGGTTCGCCCCTGTAGGCGTGAACCTTGAATGACGGCGATTTGTGCCACCTGTTGATCTTCAGCCATGAGAGGGTGCTCGGTATCAATAGGTCGTTCCAACGATTCATCCGCATACAGAACCCCTTCGAGCACCTGTTCAAATTCCTTTAGCCGTGTGGGAGTATCCCGGATAACCAACTGGTCACCATCTCTGAGCACCACACTAGGGAGGGGCACAGTGAAGTTGTCGGGACCGCGTCTGATACTGCTAATCCTCATAACACCTTCTACTTTTTTCTTCACTTCTGCCAATGTTTTTCCAACACTGGCACTATCTGTTTTTAGCGCAAGGTGGGCAGAAAAGACCCTTGGTGAAGTATCCGCCATAGCCAGTTTCCGCTCTGGGATAATTCGTGGGACCACAAGCCACAAGTAAACGATCCCGGCCCCAGCGGCAATAGCGGCCGGAAATAGAAAATCAAACATCTCCATGCGCCGTAAGCCCATATCGGCGGCAACGGAGACTACCAGTAAATTTGTCGAAGTTCCGATGGTGGTACAGGTCCCCCCCAGTAGGGTTGCAAAGCCCATCGGCATCAGCACGCCTGAAGATTTGGCCCCGGTGCGGGCAGAGACACTAATAAGGATTGGTAGCAGCAACACAACCACCGGCACGTTGTTGACAAAGGCACTGATAAAGGCCCCGATTAGCAGCGTGACCAGCAGAGAAACACTTGGGCTGCTTTTCCATAACCGAGACAACCCTCGGCCAATGGGTTCCAGTCCACCCGTCCGTACAATTCCCTGACTTGCGACCATCAGAGCGCAGACCGCAACCAGCGCTTCATGTCCAAACCCCTGAAAGAAATCAACCGCATGTAAAACCTTGCCATCCACCTGAAAAGGGAACAGCTCAAACCCGACAGAAAGAGCGACCAGGATGAATAAACTCGATGTTTCCAGAGGTAGTTTTTCTCGGGTGAAAAGCAGCAACGCCAGTAGCGCAAGGCCAAGGACCGCCAAGGCGTGAGGATTGTCAGGTAGGGGGAAGTTGGCCATCAATGGCTCCATTGGGCTCAGGCGGAATAAAAAACAAGATAAACGCCCAAATGAAATCGTTGTACAGCGTCTCGCTTGGCTCTTCGCTTAATTCTGTCACGAAGATAACGGAATGCAAATAGATTAGCATATACATTCTATGCTAGCCCTGACGGCTTTCAAGAAAAGTAAAAAATTGATGTTCAATATAAGGTTATTTATTGGCGGCGGGGGATGACTGGGTTTCTTACGAGAAGGGCAGGGAGTAGGGTTAGCAGCCGCCCCATTTGCTACGAAAAATGAAGAACACAGCACCGCAAATGCAAAGGGCAGCCCACAGATAATCCAGTTTGAGTGGCTCTTTCATGTAGAAAAAAGCGAAAGGGACAAACACGGACAGCGTAATAACCTCTTGGAGAATTTTGAGCTGCCCTAAGGACAGCGCGCTATAGCCGATGCGATTGGCGGGCACTTGTAGTAAGTACTCAAAAAGAGCAATACCCCAACTGAAGAGCGCAGCGACGATCCAAGGTTTAGAGCTCAGGTCTTTTAAGTGAGCATACCAAGCAAACGTCATGAACACGTTGCTTACGGAAAGAAGAAGAACTGTAAGTCCGATTTCGCGCATAATTGACCAGATGCCTATTGCTTGGATTATAGCGGACTGCACTATGTGGTCCAGTCCGCTACGATGGTGTGCTGCTTGATCTACGACCGCGATGGTCACCGATTTGGGCAGCAGTGAGACACGGTTGGTTTAACGCATGATGTCTTCGATGGCATCCACGACCATGCTTGTGCCGGTGGCAATCATCAAAATGTCGCCGGCAACTCTGACATAGCGGTGATTGGGAGGAGGCAACGGCAAGCGAACGCGTAGCTCTTTAGGCAGTTTGTAGTACTTGGTGTGCTTCGCAAGTGGCTGGCCTTTTTGCCATTTTTTCGCCTGTCCGGGCGGTTGGCAACCATTATTTTTCTTCGCTAATCCAGGCGGACATTTCCCTTTGCGCTTCTCATTGCTGTAGTATTCGTTTATTACTCGTCGATCGTTGTCATGGAAACCTACCGTTACCGTAACTCCGCGTTGATTATCATTGCGGTCGCGAATACCGAGTTCTTTCTCGACGCGGTGCTCTTTTACGTCGCTGTTCTTAACCCCGCCTGCCCAATCAGGCTTGTCAGCGAATGCACTGCCTGCTACCAGGGCCAGCGTGATACTGATCGTTGCTAGGTGAAGCGATATTCTTTTTACGATATCCAGCATACTTAGAACCTTTCCTCAAGCTGGTTTTTTAACGAAAATAGTGAACCGCTCAAAGTTGCATCATGCGGTTTGCGTAGCCATAAGATTATACTTGTCGTACGACGTAAAACTGTTGTCAATCGCCCGGTTGGTATATTATTGACGCTTCCTAGCGGAAGCCGTTTGGCTTGTTGTTCCGGCCAATGCTCCGTTTTGATTTTGCTGGTGTGCGCGGTTTTGTTGAGGCAATGTTTCGATTTCGTACAGTCTGTTTTTCGCCTTTTGGACTGACTGCGCCCTGTGACTTGCTGCCGCGGAGGGTTTGTCCCTCTGCGATGTTTTGTTTCGGCGTAAGTTTTTTCGATTTCTTTGGTCGAGCCTCCGTCTGGTGTGTCAGCGGGACTGTGTGAACCGGGACAAAGCCGGTCTCGACTTCGCGCACCAGGGTTTGTTTGATCAGGGCTTCGATGGCGGTTAGGAGCTTGACCTCGTCGGCGCTGACCAGTGAAATTCCTTTGCCCTGCAAGCCGGCGCGACCGGTGCGACCGATACGGTGGATGTAGTCTTCGGCGACCTTCGGCAGGTCGAAATTGATCACGTGGGGCAGTTCATTGATATCGAGACCACGGGCGGCAATGTCGGTAGCGACCAGGATTCTGGTTCTGTTGGTTTTGAAATCTTCCAGCGCTCGGGTGCGGAGTCCTTGGCTCTTATCACCGTGGATCGCACCAGCTGAAAGATTGTCGCTTTTCAGGTGATGAACCAATGCGTCAGCAGCCTTTTTGGTCTTGGTAAAAACTAGTATCTGCGCCCAGTTTTTGTTGCGGATTAGATGACTGAGCAGCGCTGCTTTTTTGCTCTTATCAACCTCAATAACCCATTGCTTAACAGTTCTCGCTGTTGAATTTCGTGGGCTGATATCGAGCTGTAGCGGATTGTTCAACAGGATTTTGGTCAGTTTACGGATCTGTGCAGAAAAGGTTGCCGAAAAAAGTAATGTTTGTCGGTGTTTCGGCAACAAGACCATGATTCTACCGATCTCATCGCTGAAACCCATGTCGAGTATGCGGTCCGCTTCATCTAAGACCAGGGTTTCAAGTTGGGCAAACCTGATGGCATTCTGACTGGCTAGATCGAGCAGCCGGCCAGGTGTTGCCACCAGCATGTCGACCCCACCGCGCAGTTTCATCATTTGCGGATTAATCTTCACCCCGCCGTAGACCACGCATGTTTTAAGCGGAAGATATTTGCTGTAGCTGTCAACGTTCTGGGCGACTTGGACTGCCAGTTCTCGGGTCGGCGTCAGTACCAGAATGCGAACGTGATTCGCCTTTACTTTGCTGCCGTTGCTCAAGCGCTGCAGCAACGGCAGGACAAAGCCGGCGGTTTTGCCGGTGCCGGTCTGCGCGGCGGCCATCAGGTCTTTGCCTTCGAGAATCGCGGGGATCGACTTACGCTGGATTGGCGTCGGCTTGTTGTAGCCACTTTCTTTGATGGCGCGGAGTAACGGCTCGGAAAGCCCTAAGGAAGCAAATGACATGGATGGTTTCTCTTGAAACTACAAGGTACCGCTTCTGGTTTAATGTAATATTAGCCAGAGCCTCCGGGAAGTATCCGCGGAGGCTCTGGTGAATTATACATCGTGGTTGGTCCGCCTGTATCAGCAGTCGAAGTATAGAGCGAACTCCTCGGGGCAGGGGCGCATGCGTACGGGGTCAACTTCTGCTTCTTTCTTGTAGCTGATCCACATATCGATGACGTCCTCGGTGAATACATCTCCTTTAAGGAGGAATTCGTGATCGTCATTCAGGCAGTTGAGTGCTTCATCGAGGGTGCCGGCAACTGAAGGAATTTCTCTGAGTTTTTCCGGTGAAAGACCGTAGATATCTTTATCCAGCGGCTGACCGGGATCGATCTTGTTTTCGATGCCGTCGAGGCCGGCCATCAGCATGGCGGCAAAGGCCAGGTAGCCGTTGGCTGCTGGATCCGGGGTTCTGTATTCAATGCGTTTGCCTTTTTCGCTGTTCGTTACCGGGATGCGCAAAGAGGCCGAGCGGTTGCTATTGGAGTAGGCCAGGTTTACCGGAGCCTCATATCCAGGCACCAGACGCTTGTAGGAGTTGGTGCTTGGGTTGGTGAAGGCGCAGAGCGCTCTGGCGTGTTTGATAATGCCGCCCATGTAGTACATAGCCATCTTGGAGAGGCCGCCGTAACCGTCGCCTGCAAACAAGTTTTTGCCATTCTTCCACAATGACTGGTGGCAGTGCATGCCTGAACCGCTGTCGTTGTACAGTGGCTTGGGCATGAAGGTAGCGGTTTTGCCGTGGGCAAAGGCTACATTCTTGATGATGTATTTGAACCACTGCAGGTTGTCACCCATCTGCAGCAAGGAATCGAAGCGCATATCGATTTCGCACTGGCCGCCTGTGGCTGCCTCATGGTGTACACATTCGATGTGGAGGCCAACATTCTGCAGAACTATTACCATTTCATTGCGCAAATCTACCATCGAATCGGTTGGCGCGCAGGGGAAATAGCCCTCCTTGTGGCGGGGCTTATAGCCTAGGTTTGGGTGCTCCTGACGGCCGGAATTCCAGATTCCTTCTATTGAATCGACAGCGTAGAACGATTGATGCGACTCGGATGCATAACGTACATCGTCAAAAATGAAGTACTCCGGTTCTGGGCCAAAGTACGCGGTATCGGCGATGCCAGTAGATTTTAGGTAGGCCTCGGCTTTTTGGGCGATGAAACGTGGATCGCGGGTGTAGCCCTCACGCGTGATTGGATCCGTAATATTGCAGATCAGGCTAAGGGTGGTGCGTTTGATAAAAGGATCTATTTTAGCCGTGGTTGGGTCCGGTATAATGAGCATGTCGGACTTATGGATGGGTTGCCAGCCACGGATACAAGAGCCGTCAAAGCCTAGCCCTTCTTCGAAGGTATCTTCGCTGAATTCACAGATTGGAGTGGTGAAGTGTTGCCATCTACCGACAAAGTCCAAAAACTTATAATCGACAAATTCACAGTTTTTTTCTTTTGCTAACTCCAGTACTTCCTTTATTCCCATCGTCTATATTTCCTTTGTTGGGTTGGGTGTGAACATGTGTCTTGGAGTAGTTCTGGTTCTATAGGGCTTTATCCCCACGTTCGCCGGTGCGGATGCGTAAAACATCTTCCACCGGAGTTACAAAAATCTTCCCATCGCCAATCCTTTCGGTCTTGGCTGTTGCGGCAATCTGATCTACAACCTGTGCAGCCATATCATCTGAAACGATTATTTCCAGCTTTATTTTAGGGATAAAATCAACAACATACTCAGCTCCACGATATAACTCAGTGTGACCTTTCTGCCGTCCAAACCCTTTCACTTCACTGACGGTCATCCCTTGAATGCCTATCTCGCTCAGGGCTTCTTTAACCTCGTCGAGTTTGAAAGGCTTTATGATTGCTTCAACTTTTTTCATGAATCTTCCTCCTTCAGGCAGTGTTTAGTTGGTTAAGCTATATATGTAAATTAGTGAACAGATACGAGTAGGGCATATTGAACTACGCCGTTTTAGTAGGTATTTATCCACCGCCCTTGGCTTGAAAAGCTGCAAGCCTGAGTAACGTTTCAGTG
Source organism: Desulfuromonadaceae bacterium (assembly GCA_034006915.1). Taxonomy (GTDB): domain Bacteria; phylum Desulfobacterota; class Desulfuromonadia; order Desulfuromonadales; family Desulfuromonadaceae; genus JAIVHC01. The sequence continues at coordinate 13,233 of JAVERW010000018.1, forward strand.
TTGAGCAGCAGCTTACTTAGGCTGAATCATATTATAGCTCTGATATCTGCTCTGCTCAAGGAAGGTTTTATGTGATAGCGCTGTTTTATGCGCGCAAATACCACGTTTAGCAATCCTTACGCTACATAAAAAAACAGACCACAGCATCAAAGGCGGGTCTGTTTAATTCTAGTATAGGTAGCGTTTAAATGCAGTTGTTATTAAATCAAGCCGAAGGCTACCATGGCTTTGGCAACCCTGGTAAAGCCAGCAATATTGGCACCGCGCACGTAATTGTTGGGGCTGCCGTATTGCTCTGCAGTCTCATAGCACAATTTATGGATCTTGCGCATGATTTGCTGTAGCCGCTGTTCGGTGTAGTCAAAATCCCAAGAGTCGCGGCATGCATTCTGTTGCATTTCCAGCGCGCTGGTGGCGACGCCGCCGGCGTTGGTTGCCTTTCCGGGCCCATAGGCGATACCGGCATCAAGGAATACGCGGACACCTTCGGGAGTGGTAGGCATGTTTGCCCCTTCACCAACCGCGATACACCCGTTTTTAATCAACATGGTGGCGTCTCTACCGTTGATTTCGTTCTGGGTGGCACATGGAACGGCAATATCGCAGGGGATCTCCCAAATATTACCTTTGGCGATGTATTTTGCCTCAGGATAGTAGGGGGCGTAGTCTTTGATGCGGCGACGTTCAACCTCTTTAATGCGCTGAAGTAGTTCGACGTCGATCCCCTGTTCGTGGTAGACGAAGCCGCCGGAGTCGGAACAGGCGACAACCTTGCCGCCGAGTTGATGGATCTTTTCAATGGTATAGATAGCCACGTTCCCGCTACCGGAAACTACACATTTCTTTCCGTCGAGGGACATGTTGCGTACCTTGAGCATCTCTTCTACGAAGAAGGCGGCACCGTAGCCTGTGGCTTCGGTGCGCACCAGAGAGCCACCCCAGTCAAGTCCTTTGCCGGTAAGCACCCCCGCTTCCCAACGGTTGGTGATGCGTTTGTATTGGCCGAACATGTAGCCGATTTCGCGCCCGCCTACGCCAATATCACCAGCGGGGACGTCGGTGTGCTCACCAATATGGCGATAGAGCTCTATTATAAAGCTCTGGCAAAAACGCATAATTTCATTGTCGGACTTACCTTTAGGATCAAAGTCGGAGCCACCTTTGGCACCACCTATGGGTAGGCCGGTGAGGGCGTTTTTAAAGATCTGCTCAAAGCCCAGAAACTTTATAATGCCCAGATAAACCGAAGGGTGGAAGCGCAGTCCGCCTTTATAGGGGCCAAGAGCGCTGTTGAATTCCACGCGAAAGCCACGATTGATTTGCACATTGTTCTGATCGTCCATCCAAGGTACACGAAAAATGATCTGACGTTCAGGTTCACAGATGCGTTCAATGATGCGGTGGTCGGCAAATTCAGGGTGTTTTACCAATACAGGTCCGAGAGATTCAAGAACCTCCAACACTGCCTGGTGAAATTCCGTTTCACCAGGATTACGGTTCAGCACTTCCCGATAGGCTGGCTTTATTTTGTCATCAAGGGTTATGTTCATAATGCTGCTCCGGGTAAAGTAAGTTTTTGTTCAGTGCACATAAATAACCAACACATGTTTTATTCAAAGACAGTGCCAATGCTTCTTTTGTGCGGGGATTTTATCATTTTTATGCGCAAAAGGTATTGAGTAGGGGGCAATCAGCACTATTGTTTTGAAATTTAATTAGTCTGAATGAATGCAGAGTATGTGTGTTTGTAACACAGTGTGTAGTTGCGATAGATTGCTGCGTGCGCTAGGCATGCCTCAGATAGCGGAAACAGATAAATAAGAGACAAAGTATTTATTACTATTGCAGAGGAAGTGTTCCCCCTGGTGCGATCCACTGCTGGGTCGCACCAGGGGAACGTAAGTCCGATATCTGATTTGTTTGTTATTCCTTCGCGCTGTTCAAAAGTTTGAAATATTCACTGTTGGTGGACAGGATAGCGCGATTATTTTTCCCGATAGTTTGTTGGTACGATTCCAAGGTGCGTACAAAGCGGTAAAACTCCGGATCACGGTTGTAGGCTTCGGCGTAAATGGCCGCAGCTTTTGCATCGCCTTCACCTTTGATCTGAGTCGCCTTCTGGTATGCTTCAGATTCGATCAATTTCAACTCCTTACGCATCTGTCCCAGAATGTCAGCTTTTTCCCCTTCACCTTCGGAGCGGTATTCGGCCGCAACCTTTTTACGCTCAGAAATCATCCGATCGTATACGCTTTGACGCACCTGATCTACGTAGTTGATACGTTTTATTTTAACATCGATCAATTCTATGCCGTATTCGGGAGTATTCTGGCGTGCTTTTTCCAACACAAAATCCATGATTTTGTTTCTGCCAATAGAGGTGACTTCTACATCTGTATTTTGCTCAAATCTCTGCTCGGTGACGCTCAGTTCACCAGTATAATCGACACTGCGCACCACATCTACAAGTCGGTGGGCAGAAATCTGATCACGTACCACGGAATTAATAATATCGTTGAGCCTGCTCCGAGCGTTTTGTTCTGTAGCTACAGTGGTGAAGAATACCAGCGGTTTCCGTATGCGCCAGCGCGCGGTGGTGTCCACCCAGATATATTTTTTATCGCTCGTGGGTATCTGATTCGGGTCAGCGTCCCAATTGAGAATCCGGTTGGAGAAGGTATGGACCTTTTGTATGAATGGCATCTTGAAGTGGATGCCGGCGTAACGTACGCCACCCACAGGTTTACCGAACTGGGTTACTATCGCCTGTTGTGCTTCGTTGATAATAAAGAAGGAGTTAAGCGCAAGCGCCAGTAGTATAATTATTGGAAGAATCAGTTTTTTCATCGGCTGCCTCCATTGTCCATTGCTTTGTTACCCAGAGGTAATAGGGGCATAATTCCAGCTCCATCTTTATCGATCAGATACAGTTCTTTTATTTCCGGCAGGATTTGTTCCATCCGCTCCAAATACAGGCGTTTGCGGGTGACGTCGGGCGCCTTTTTATATTCTGTCAGCAGTGCCTTGAAGCGTTGTGATTCACCTTCAGATTTATTGATGCGTTCAAGGGCGTAGCCTTGTGCTTCTAAAATTTGACTGCGGGCCACACCGCGCGCTTTGGGAACTTCACGGTTATACTGCTCCCGTGCCTGGAAAATGAGGCTTTCGCGCTGTTGTTCAGCTTCGTTGACCTCGTTGAATGCGCTGCGTACCTCTTTGGGTGGATTGACGTCCTGAAACTTCACGGTAATGATGCGGATGCCGATATCGTATTCGTCAAATATACTCTGCAGGTCTTTTTGCACTAGGACAGCCAGACGCTCGCGTTCGGTGGTCAAGACATCGGTAACGTTGGAGTTGCCGATAACGATGCGTAAAACGGCCTCTGATAGATCCCGAATGGTCGCTGTTGGATCAGCGATATTGAACAGGTATTTGACCGGATTCATAATCTGGTACTGCACTATCCACTCCAAGTCGGTGACGTTGAGGTCACCGGTCAGGATCAGAGATTCAGCGGTGTAATCTCGAGTGCCATAGCCTGAACGGGTGTCAGTGCGAAAGCCAAACTCTTCTTTCAGAACGCGTCCAGTTTTAACCAATATCACCTGATCGATACCGAAGGGTATTTTCAGGTGCAGACCGGGTGGTGCGGTGCCGATGTTTATTCCTAGGCGCAACAGAACTCCGGTTTCTTCGGTATCTACCTTGTAAAATGTACTTTGGACTCCAAAAAGGAGCACAAGCGCAAGAACAATGCCCAATACCACTTTTTTTGGAGGGCCACCACTGGCCTTAATTTTTTTGACGAGCGCCTCCAGGGCTTGTTCCAATGGATCCTGGCGCGGTTGCCATGGGTTTTGTGACATGTGTTTCTCCTCTATAGACAGGTTAGTCGGTGTTACATGCTAATGTTTCCATAAGGTTAACCACGAGCGTTTATTTGACTTCGATAGTTATCCTACTTCGTTGTAAATGCGTTTACGGAAATCGGCACCAAGTTCGGCGGCGATTGTAGCGCAGGCTTCGATGTCGACTCCGGGTACGGTTACGGCAGAGGCTATCACTTGCGGGATGACTTTTACCGCCGCACGGATAAAGTCCTTTACCCCTGCATACCCTTCAGCGCCGTAGGTTGAGCGGCACAGGCGCTGGTATTCTTGCGCACTTGAGGCATTCAGCGAAATCGAAATTGAATCCACCAACCCTTTGAGTTCAGGAATAATGTTACGGCCATGGACTAAATTGGCCTGTCCGTCGGTGTTGATGCGCACCTTGACCTGATGCTGCTTGAGCCAGCGTGCTACTTCAATCACAGTGTCGAGACGCAACAGCGGCTCGCCGTAGCCGCAGAATACCACCTCTTCGTAGCCGCGCGGATCACCGATGGCATGGATAATCTCTTGGGTGTCCGGTTCGTGCTCTAGCTTTAGCTGGTGTCCTTTTACCTTGAAATCTTGAAATTTGGTGCAGAAGCTACAGCTGTTGGTGCAGCGATTGGTGATGTTCAGGTATAAAGAATTGCGGATGCGGTAGGCTATTTTTACCGCTTGATCAACTTGACCGACACCAAAGAGCTCAAAGGCGTTAAGGCTGGTTATGCGCGCTATATCGTGCAGGGTGAGGCCGCGCACTTCTGCGATTTTGGCTGAAGTTTCTACTGTATACGCCGGTTCATTACGTTTGCCTCGCATTGATTGGGGGGTTAGGTAGGGGCAGTCCGTTTCCACCAGGATGCGCTCAAGAGGGATGTTGCGTATAACCTCGCGCAGTTCTTCACTTTTGGGATAGGTGATGTTGCCGGCGAACGAGAGATAAAAACCCATATCCAGGCAGGCTTGCGCTATCTGCAAATCGCCGCTGAAGCAGTGCAAAACTCCGCCGCACTCCTGTGCACCCTCGGAGCGCATAATTTCCAACACATCGGTGTGGGCATCTCGGGCGTGAATTATCAACGGTTTGCCGCATTGGCGGGCCAGTTGAATCTGCTGGCGGAAGGCCAGTTGCTGCACTTCGTGGGGTGAGCGGTTACGGAAATAGTCCAAGCCGGTTTCGCCGATAGCCACCACTTTTTTATAAGCTGCGAGTTCGCGCAACTGTTCTAAAGTCTGCGGGGTGAGGGTGTTAGCATCGTGGGGATGTACCCCGATGCTGGCGTATATTTGGGGGTATTGTTGGGCCAGTCCCACACTTGCTTGTGAACTTTCCAGATCGCAGCCAACGGTAATAATGGTGCGTACCCCAGCTGCAGTTGCACGTTCAAGCACCGTATCAAGGTCGGTGGCAAATCTGGGTCCATCTAAATGTGCATGGGTGTCGACCAGCGCCGGTTTTGTAGTGTGCATACAGGGTACTCCATGGGTCTGAAATAAAATCGGGCGCTAAGCGCGCCCGGTGAAAGCTTAATCTAGTTCAATTCGCGGGAACAAGGGCGGCGCTTTACAGATATGACTACCGGGCTTTAATAGCCCCCATTCTCCTGAGTTTTTCAACTTTTCTGCAGCGCACAACCCAAGGATGTCTTTTATTTTAGCCCCGGTGTCGGGCATGAACGGCTCAATGCACAAGCCCACCAGGCGGATAGTTTCGATGAGATTGTACATCACCGTTCCGAGACGTGCGTGTTGATTTTCATCTTTGGCCAGAGTCCATGGGGCATTGGAGTCGATGTAACGGTTTGCAGCGCTGATGATCTCCCAGATGCTTGCCAGTGCTTTGTTGAACGCCAGCGCATCCATGTGCTGATCTACCGCATCCATTCTGTCGCGGCACACCTCTATCAGGGCAGTGTCAGCTTCGGTGCTTGCCTGCGGTGCCGGTAACACAGAATCAAAATACTTGCTCACCATCGCTGTGCTTCGGCTCACTAGGTTGCCTAGGTCGTTTGCCAAGTCTGAGTTGATCCGGTTGATCAAAGAGGAGTGAGAAAAGTCTCCATCAAGTCCGAATGGAACCTCGCGCAGCAGAAAATAGCGGATGGCGTCCACTCCGTATTTCTCCACCAGCATGTTGGGTTCCACCACGTTCTGCAGACTTTTACTCATCTTTTTGCCTTCAACGGTCCACCACCCATGTGCGAATACTTTCTTGGGCAGGGGCAGGCCGGCTGCGAGCAGGAATGTGGGCCAGTAAACGGCATGGAAGCGCAGAATGTCCTTGCCTATCACATGAACATCAGCAGGCCAGAATTTGGCAAAATTGCCTTTTTCATCGTCAGGATATCCGAGCGCAGTAATATAGTTGCTCAGCGCATCGAACCATACGTACAGTACGTGTTTTTCATCGCCGGGGACTTTTATCCCCCAGGAAAAGCTGGTTCGAGAAATGGACAGGTCGCGCAAACCTTCACGTACAAAGTTGAGTACTTCGTTGCGCCGTGAACGTGGCTGAATGAAGTCGGGATTGGCTTCAATGTGGTTGAGAAGCTGAGTCTGATACTTGCTCATACGGAAAAAATAGGATTCTTCCTGCAGCTTTTCGGTCGGGCGGCCACAGTCTGGGCAGCAGCCATCGATCAGATTTGTTTCAGTCCAAAATGTTTCACACGGGGTACAGTACCAATCTTCGTAGGTGCCAAGGAAAATATCCCCCTGCTCTTTGAGCTGAAGGAACATCTTCTGCACCCCTTTTTGATGGCGCTGCTGTGTTGTGCGGATAAAGTCTGTGTTCTCTACGTTAAGCTTTTCCCACAAAGCCTGGAAACGAGGCACAACTCGGTCAGCCAACTCCAGAGGAGTCTCTCCATTGGCCAATGCGGCTTTTTCCACTTTCTGCCCGTGTTCATCAGTGCCAGTTAGGAAAAACACATCATAGCCACGTACGCGTTTGTAGCGCGCCAGCGCATCGCAGGCCAACGTGGTGTAGGCGTGGCCGATGTGAGGCACATCGTTGACGTAATATATAGGGGTAGAGATATAAAATGAATTTTCCATGCAAGCTCCTGCTATTCTTGTGGCTTTGGTTTTGGCCGGCGTTTATTGCGGCGACGCGGAGGTCTTTTTTTCAGCTCCTGCTCGTTGTTGCCGGGGCTGGCTGATGTTTCAACTATGCCACGTGTGGGGCTGCTTTTGTCACCTTTGCTTCCCGTGTCCGCTGGGGCGGGGCTTTTGTCTGTCGGTTTATTAGGTTGGCGCTGCTTGGGGCGTCTGCGTCTGGTATCTGATTTCGTTTTTTTCCCCTCCGGACTTGCTGCGTCACGCTCAACACTACTTTTTTTCGATTCTGCCTCATTGCCACGCCCTTGCGTCTGGGATGATCCGCTGCGTTTGGCGCCATGATTGCCACCGGTGCTGTTTTGGTTATTTGCATCTCCTTTGGAGCTGGATGCAGATTCAACCGCGGTGTCAGCGCCTTGGGGCTGTGTAGCGCTGCTTTGGCCTTTGTTGAGCTGTTCAGCCGAGACCTCAATGCTTTTTCCCTCAGTGCGTAGGGTCACGCGCTGACCCAGAATGTTAACTGAGCTTACCGTGGCTTCCTGTCCTTCGAACTGAACTTTGCGCCCAGGTTTGGGGAGCTTCTTAGCCATGCTGCAGTAGGTATCGTATTCGTAACCTAAACAGCACAGAAGGCGTCCGCACTGACCAGAAATTTTATTGGGATTAAGTGCCAAGCCTTGCTGTTTGGCCATTTTGACCGAAACTGGTTGAAATTCAGTAATAAAGGTAGAGCAGCACAGCTCGCGCCCACAGATGCCCAGTCCGCCAAGGAGCTTGGCTTCATCGCGCACTCCAATCTGCCGCATTTCTATGCGCGTATGGAAATGGTGGGCCAAGTCTTTTACAAGCTCACGGAAGTCAATGCGGTTTTCGGCGGTAAAGTGGAACAGAATCTTTGACCCGTCAAACATGTAATCGGCCTTGACCAGATTCATGGATAGATTGCGTTTCTTTATCCGTTCCACGCAAAAGTCGTACGCTTCCACTTCCTTTGCGCGGCTGATTCGGGTCATGTTGATATCAGCCTCTGTTGCCAGACGCAAAACTTTTTTTAGCTCTAACTGGCGTTTGCCTATATCGATAATACTGCGCGGGGCGCGCACTACCGTGCCCAGGGCGCGGCCACGGCTGGTTTCAACAACAACCTGATCTTGGCACTTCAACGCATAGCCGTTGGTATCAAAATCGTATTGCTTGCCGGCATTGCGGAATTTTACCGTGACAACTTCCGTCTGTTTTTCAGCTTTCGGCTGTTTTTTCGGGGCGGCTGTCTGTGTTTCTTGCTGCTGCTCAGAAAGTTCAGTGGAGTCGTTATTTTCGTTATTTTGTTTACTATGCATATATTTAAAATACTTAGAGTGAGTGATTGCGATCAATATTAATAGAAAATGTTGGATTGGTGCCGCATTTTCTGCTACAGCGCATTACGGCATAAGGTAACACAAGTGGCTTTATGTTATCTGGGTGCGTGCGCAAGAGAATTTTTGCATGGTAGCGTATTCGTCAACGACAGGCAATGTTATGTTAAGGGCTACGCCCCTTTCTTCCCCCACTCTTGCTGGATGCTGGTGGTAAAAACCAGACGGGACAGAAGCCATTCCATGGCCAGGAGCGGGTTTACGTTATGCTGTAGATAGATACGACAACGCAGGATGCTTTCGAGCATGGTTAAAACGGTGGCGGGAGTGTGCCGGCTAGCTAGGTGTAGCAAGTTCTGCTCCAGATCGGTATTGACCAACAGGGCGCTGGAACCACGTGCAGTTATAATGAACAAGTCACGATAGCAGCTGATCAGAATATCGGTAACCGCTTCGGCATACGCACGATCCGCTCCTAGCTCAGCAGCGAGGTCAAGCATGGGGAGGATGGATCCTGGTTGTAGGCGGCTTATGTGGGTAAAAACTTCGCGGCGCGTATTCAGGTAGAAATCACGATCCGAGCCAAAGGCCTTGTTCAGGCTCCCTTGAGCCAGCGCCGCAAGGATGCTCCGTTCAGTTTCGTCGTTAACTTGGCCGTGCAGCACTTTGTCGATGTCGGCTTGGCGTAGGCGTGAAAATGGCAAATGCTGGCATCTCGATCTGACGGTGGGAAGCAGGGCCTGCGGTTGCGAGCTCAACAGGATAATAATGGTGCCGTGGGGCGGCTCTTCCAAAGTTTTCAGTAGTGCATTTGCCGCACCGGGATGCAGTCGTTCGGCAGCATCAATGAGCACAATGTGACGTGATGATTCTAAGGGACGATAGGCGAGTGCTCTTTGCAAGGTACGGATTTGTTCAATTTTTATGAATTGCCCATCAGGTTCGAGGGTGTGCAGGTCTGGGTGATTGTTGTGGTCGATACGCCGACAGGAGTTGCACTTGCCACAGCCGTTACCTGCATCACAGAAGACTAGCCGTGCCAGCGCCAGCGCCATAAGGCGTTTGCCAATACCCTCAAAGCCGCTGAATAAATAAGCATGGGCGAGTTTGCCGCTTGTAAAGGCGTGACGCAGTAGCTTTTTCTGGCGCTCGTGTCCTATGATGGCAGCAAAGCTGGACGTAGGAAGTATAGGGGTGGAGTGCATGGGATCTGAGGGCATGGAGTCGGAGCCTATTGCTTCCATGTTGCGATGTGAGGCTCAACCGCAGCGGCAATTCGCTGTGCAACCTGTGCTGGTGTACCACTGGCGTCGATGCGCTTTATCCGTTGTGGATGCTGGAGTTGTAGCTGAGCATAGCCATGCTGCACTCGCATGTGGAATCTGAGCGATTCTTGCTCAAAGCGTGCTTCAGCGTCGAGGTCTTGGGCGTGGTTACGTGCTAATGCACGCTTCAGTCCGACTTCAGCGGGAAGGTCGAGCCACAGTGTCAGTTCCGGTTCGACCTCTGCGCATGCCAGATGTGTTAGTTTTTCTATGGTGGTGCATTCCAACCCTCTGCCATAACCTTGATACGCCATGGTAGCGTCGGTAAAGCGATCGCATAAAACTACTTTGCCAGCATCCAAGGCAGGGCGTATTACCTGTTCCACATGCTGAGCCCGTGCCGCTGCATAGAGGAGCAGCTCGGTCGTAGGAGCCATCTCTCCATAGGTGGGATCAAGGAGAATGGAGCGGATTTTGTCCGCAATAGCGCATCCTCCCGGCTCCCGAGTAGCAATAAGTGGGATGTTGTGACTCTGGAGCAGATCACTTAAATGCATGATCTGGGTGGTCTTACCACAGCCTTCTATTCCTTCGATGGTGATGAATTTATGCATTTGGTATATCCACGTAGTTTTTATACTGGCCGCGTAGGTTTCTGTGGGCTTGCCCATTTTTGTAAGCAAACCCAAGCTTCGAACCTGTAACACTACAGGGTTCGGAGTGGATGAATCAAGGTGAAAATCCTCCCCTGACCGGCCGCGTGCGCCAGTGTAGCTTTAACGGCCACCGTTAGATTATTTTTCTGGTGCGTTTCAACCAGTCACGGTATGGTGCGAGTTTTAATTCTGGGAAGATAGAAGTATTTATACCATGGATGATTTGCTTCACAAGATACAGCAGTGCCCCATGTTGGAGAACCTCGAGCATGCACTGGGGTATCGTTTTGCTACCCGCGCTCTGCTGGTAAAGGCTCTGATACACAAATCCTTTGCTAACGAGAAACTCAAGGATCCGGCAGCTTCCAATGAGCGCTTGGAATTTCTTGGGGATGCTGTGCTTGATATAGTGGTTGCACGCCATCTGTACACGATGTTTCCGGCGTTACCTGAAGGAGAATTGTCGCGGATACGATCCGAATTGGTCAGTGCCACGGCCCTGGCCGCCTTGGCACGTGCTTTGGATCTGGGCGAGTATTTACGCCTTGGGCGGGGAGAAGAACACAGCGGAGGACGCGACAAAGATAATATCCTCGCAGATGCGCTAGAGGCGGTGTTCGGCGCAGTATTTCTCGATTCCGGCCTGAAGCAGGCGTCAACGTTAATCGTAGCGCTGCTGGACGACAAAGCGAATGAACGTGCCCAGCAGGAATCGCATGACTATAAAACCCGTCTGCAGGAGGAAATTCAGGCTCGTTTTGGGGTAACCCCGGAATATATTCTGAGCGGCCAGAGTGGCCCCGACCATGCGCGCTCTTACCAGGTGCAGGTGTGTTGCGCCGGGCGTGCGATTGGGTGTGGAAGTGGTAAAAGCAAGAAGGCCGCGCAGCAGCAAGCAGCACAGATGGCACTGGATAAAATTGACCTTGAACCTGAACATGACATTGAGAGTACGCTAAATGATAGAGGATAAAAAGCAGGAAGAACAGAAGGAGCAGGTAGATTTTCGCTGTGGGTTTGTCTCCATTGTGGGACGACCTAATGTCGGCAAATCGACCCTGCTGAATAAAATTCTGGGGCAGAAAATAGCCATAACTGCCAACAAACCCCAAACCACAAGAAACCGAGTGCTTGGCATTCACACCACCGAGAATGCACAGACATTGTTTCTGGATACTCCAGGGATTCATAGAGCGCGCGGTAAACTGAATCAGTACATGGTGGATCAGGCTCTGTCTGCCTGTAGTGGTGTCGATCTTATCCTGCTAGTTACCGATGCAACCGCGCCAGGCAAAAGTGATGATTTCATTCTGCAGATACTAGCGCAGAATCAAATACCGGTTGTTCTGCTGATTAACAAGATTGACCGCATCGAGAAAACTGTGCTTCTGCCGCTGATGGCTCATTATCATGAAGCTTTTGATTTTGCTGGGATAATCCCCATATGTGCCGCAGACGGCGGCGGGGTGAATGAGCTGTTGCACCAAGTGGAGTCTATGTTGCCGCTTGGCCCGATGCTCTACCCCGAAGATAGCGTAACGGATCTGCCTGAACGTTTTATTGTAGCGGAAATGATTCGGGAAAAAGTGTTGCGCCGCACCCACCATGAGCTACCCTATGGTGTTGCAGTCGAAGTGGAGAGTTTTGCTGAGCGTGAACGCGATGGTCTTATCTCCATTCAAGCGGTTATCTACGTCGGACGCGATGCGCATAAACGCATTCTGGTGGGCAAGGGGGGCAGCATGGTCCGCGCCTTAGGCACTGATGCACGTCATGAAATTGAACGTTTCCTCGATGCCAAGGTGTACCTGGAGTTGTTCGTCAAGGTTAAAAAGAACTGGACGGAATCAGACCGGGCGCTTAAAGAGCTGGGTTACAACTAGCCCCAACGTTACGTCTGAAATTGAACCTGCTGGAATCAAGCCTGCAGACTTAAACATATAAAAGTAAAGAGGGTAAAGCATGTCTGTAGTAGCGATAGTTGGGCGCCCGAATGTGGGCAAATCAACCCTGTTCAACCGAATTTTAGGCCAGCGCAAAGCTATTGTGGAAGATTTCCCCGGTGTCACCAGAGATAGAAATTATGCTGAAGTCACCCGGTTTGACAAACATTTTACTCTGATTGATACTGGTGGATTCGAGCCTGTCAGCACTGACCGAATGCTGGAACAAATGCGCGAACAGTCACAACTTGCCATGGAAGAAGCAGACATTATTTTGTTTCTTCTCGACGGGCGCGAAGGTTTGACGGCGTCAGATCATGAAGTGGCGCAGATGCTGCGTCGAGTTGATAAGCCTGTACTGTATGTGGTCAACAAGGTTGATGGCCCACAGCAAGAAGAGGATGCGACAGAGTTTTACGCCTTGGGGATTGCTGAGTTCTACCCGGTTTCTGCTGAACACGGGGGCGGCATGGGTGAATTGACCGGAGTGCTGCAGGATCTGCTACCCGAACAGCTTGAACAAGAAGATATTGAAACCGAAGTACGCATCGCGGTTATAGGTCGTCCCAATGTGGGCAAATCATCCATCGTCAATCGCATGCTTGGTTACGAGCGAATGGTGGCGAACCCCACCGCTGGCACCACACGCGACAGCATCGACACTCCCTTTATGTACGATAAACAGCGCTACATCCTTATTGACACTGCTGGAATCAGACGCCGTGGCCGTGTTAGTGAGAAGCTGGAAAAATACTCTATCGTCCATGCCCTGAAGGGGATGGACAGAGCACATGTGGTGATGCTGGTTATCGATGCGGAAACGGGAATAACAGACCAGGATATGACCATTGCTGGCTATGCCTATGACAAGGGACGTGCTGTGGTGCTGGTGGTGAATAAGTGGGATGCCGTCGAAAAAGATAACTATACCATGAAGAAATTCACCGAAGATGTGCGGGATAAATTCAAGTTTTTGAGTTTTGCCCCCATAATGTTTGTCTCTGCTCTCACAGGGCAGCGCGTAGCCAAGATAATGGAGACGGTGGCAGAGGTTGCACAGCAGTTTAATCGGAAGATCAGCACCTCCCAACTCAATAAAATTTTGCAGGCTGCAGAGGAGGCTCATCAGCCCGCCATGTATCAAGGTAAGCGGGTCAAGTTGTTTTACATGACCCAAACCGCGGTGCGGCCGCCTACGTTTACCATATTTGTAAACAAGTCCGATGGGGTCCATTTCTCCTACCGTCGCTACCTGTCGAATAAGATCAGGGAACCCTTCGGATTCACAGGCTGCCCCATCCGTATCAACTACAGAGACAGGGAACACTGAGACGGGATTCTCCTTTTGGTATCCAACCTGTCTGTGAACCAAGATTTCGTCATGGCAGGAAAAAAACGTATAAAAATATGTAGTTAAAATGAAAGCGCGCATGAATCACGCGGAACATATGTTCTGACCTGATTCTACTGAGAAGCAGATGTGCAGGTGAATGCTGGGCAGGCGCTATTTTTATGCTAGAATTTACGCTGTGAACTGGCGCAGCAATTGAGATAGTTGGCGTCAGCGCTAAAAGGAGGCTCGGGTGAGAAAAAAAACGATTCTTGTAGTTGAAGATGAGGAGAGCTTACTCAAGCTTGAAACTATTCTTCTTACTTCCAGAGGATTTGAGGTTATAGGGGCGACCAACGGCAAAATAGCGTTGGAAATTCTGGAAAAGGAAAAGGTAGATCTAGTGTTGCTGGATATAATGCTCCCCGAGATTGATGGGTTCGAGGTGTGTCGCCGCATCAAATCCAATCCGGAAACGAAAAAGTTGCCGGTAATCATGCTTACAGCCAAGAAGAGCCAGGAAGATCTCGCGCGCGGGAACGAAGTTGGGGCCGACTGGTACGTGACTAAACCGTTTAAATCGGCCAAGGTTATCGAAATTATCGAGCGCCTTTTATTGTAGAGTTTTTGCATAGATCACTGCTCTTCAAGCGGGGGGCACACGCTTAGTACTACTTGACATAGCAGCCATTTTAATGCTATATGCAATCACTTTACACTACTAAAGGTGGTGGTGATTTTTTATATCCGCAGGAGGCACTCTTGGCAAAAGAAGAAGCAATAGAGGTAGAAGGCACCGTAGTTGAGCCGTTGCCCAACGCCATGTTTCAGGTGAAGTTGGATAACGATCATGTTGTGCTGGCACATATTTCCGGAAAGATGCGTAAATTCTACATCCGCATTTTGCCGGGTGACCGGGTAACCGTTGAACTTTCTCCCTATGATCTTTCCCGCGGCCGCATCACTTACCGTGAAAAGTAGTATGGTGGGAGGAAAACTCCGGCGCTCTACCGTAGCACTGACCTAAGGCAATGCACCTAGGTCAATGCACCAACAGCTTGATTCTGTGCTGCGGTGACGGGTGAGGGAGAAAAATCTTGTGTCTATACACATAAAAGCCGGCTGCTGCCGGTTTTTTTATCTGATTTGCAACAGGTCTACCGGGTCAGCAGGCCCATGGCAGGAGGCAATAGAAGCGTGATGGAAGAGAATTACAACCCCGCCCAAATCGAGCAGAAATGGCAACAGCGCTGGGAAGAAACTTCTCAATACAAGGTTGATGTCTGCAAGGATAAAGAAAAGTACTATGTGCTGGAGATGTTTCCCTATCCGTCTGGGCGTATTCACATGGGGCACGTACGCAACTACTCTATCGGGGATGTTGTTGCCCGCTTCAAGCGCCTGCAGGGCTTTAATGTGTTGCACCCTATGGGCTGGGATGCTTTCGGAATGCCTGCAGAAAATGCTGCCATTCAACATGGCATTCATCCGGCCAAGTGGACCACCGAAAACATCGCCAATATGCGCAAGCAGCTGAAGAAAATGGGGCTGTCCTATGACTGGGAGCGCGAATTTGCCACCTGCGATGCGGACTACTATCGTTGGGAACAGCTCATGTTTCTACAGATGTTTGAACGCGGCTTGGCCTACAAAAAAAGTTCAATAGTAAACTGGTGTGAATCGTGCCAGACCGTCCTTGCCAATGAGCAAGTTAATGACGAGCGTTGCTGGAGATGCAACACCGAGGTGAGCGATAAGGAATTGGACCAGTGGTTTTTCAAGATCACTGCCTACGCCGAAGAGTTGCTGGAGGATACCTATAAGCTCCCGGGTTGGCCGGAGTCGGTACTAACCATGCAGCGCAACTGGATCGGGCGCAGCACCGGATGTGAAGTAACATTCAAAACCGAAGATGGAACACAGAACATTCCGGTGTTTACTACGCGCGCGGATACACTTTTCGGCGCTACCTTCATGAGTCTGGCACCAGAACATCCGTTGGCACTTAAACTGACCACACCGGAGCGAAAAGCGGAAGTGGAAAGCTTCATCGCCAGGGTGAAAAAACAGGACAAAAAAAATCGCACCAGCGAAGATTTTGAAAAAGAGGGAGTCTTTACCGGTACGTACTGCATAAATCCTGTTAGTGGGTGCAAAATGCCGGTATTTCTGGCTAATTTTGTCTTGATGGGTTATGGCACCGGTGCAGTTATGGCGGTTCCTACTCATGACCAGCGCGATTTTGATTTCGCGCGCAAGTACGCTCTGCCCCTTGTT
Source organism: Desulfuromonadaceae bacterium (assembly GCA_034006915.1). Lineage (GTDB taxonomy): Bacteria > Desulfobacterota > Desulfuromonadia > Desulfuromonadales > Desulfuromonadaceae > JAIVHC01. Next base: position 28,997 of record JAVERW010000018.1, read on the forward strand.
GTTGTAGTCAGCCCAGAAGGGGAAGAACTCAGAGAGGAAGAGATGACCGAAGCCTGGACTGCTCCTGGCATTATGGTCAACTCTGGTCAGTTCAACGGACTAGACAACGAGACTGCAAAAGAACAGATAGCTGACTACCTTGCAGAGCAGGGTATCGGGATCAAGAGTATCAACTATCGTCTGCGTGACTGGGGTGTATCGCGCCAGCGCTACTGGGGGACCCCTATCCCCATAGTTTACTGCGATACCTGTGGTCCGGTGCCGGTTAAAGCTGAAGATTTGCCGGTGGTTCTTCCCACTGATGTTGAATTCAAAGGAGAGGGGGGCAGTCCTCTAGCCCAGCATGCCGAATTCTACCAGACCACTTGTCCGGTGTGCGGTGGTCAAGCCCGACGCGAAACCGACACCTTTGACACCTTTGTAGAAAGCTCCTGGTATTTTGCTCGTTACGCCTGCCCAGATTACACCGGTGGCCCTCTAGACACTGCAGCTGCCGATTACTGGCTGCCTGTAGATCAGTATATTGGTGGGGTAGAACATGCGGTAATGCATTTGCTCTACGCCCGCTTTTTCACCAAAGTGATGCGCGATCTCGGGCTGCTGCATGTGGATGAGCCCTTTTCCAATCTGCTTACCCAAGGAATGGTGTGCAAAGAGACATATTCCTGCACAGAGCATGGCTGGCTCTATCCTGAAGAGGTTGATGCCGGGAAATGCAATAAGTGTGGTACTAAAGCTGTGCGTGGGCGTACGGAAAAGATGAGCAAGTCCAAGAAAAACGTGGTTGATCCTGACCTTCTTATCTCAACCTACGGAGCGGACACTGCGCGATTATTTTCGCTGTTTGCCGCGCCACCGGAAAAAGATCTGGAGTGGAACGATCAGAGTGTAGAAGGCTGTTATCGCTTCCTGAATAGGGTATGGCGTGCTGTATACGAGCATAAAGGGGTTTTTACCCAGCCAGTCGAAGGGGGAGAGGGTAAAGAAGCGCGTGCACTACGCCGTAAAACCCACCAGACCATTGCGAAGGTAACCACAGATATCGAGGGCAGCTTCCACTTCAATACCGCCATCGCCGCAATCATGGAGTTGGTTAACAGTGTTTATGCCCTCAAAGATGCTTCATCCTGTCAAGAGGCAGTGCGCGAAGCTCTGGAAACCACAGTTCGGCTCCTTGCACCTTTTGTCCCGCATATCTGCGAAGAGCTGTGGAGCTATATGGGGAACGCAATGAGCCTTGAAGCTGCAGGGTGGCCTGTTTCGCAGCCTACGCTAATGCAAGAAGAAGAAAAGCTCATTGTAGTGCAGATAAACGGCAAGGTGCGGGCTCGCATAACTGTTCCGGCCAGCGCTTCCAATGCGCAGATTGAAGAGCAGGCGCTAGCAGAAGAACAGGTAAAACGTTTCTGCGCGGATAAAACCATCCGCAAGGTTATCGTAGTTCCGGGTAAACTCGTAAATGTGGTGGTAGCATGAGCAAATTTGGTGGGTGTGTAGAAAAATCTGTGGCGCGGCATTTAAGGCGGCATGTAGGACTCATAGTCAGTATATGTATTGGTGCGTGGCTCCTGAGCGCATGCGGATATCATCTGCCTGGACGTGGCGATGCCATCCCTGAAGATGTGCAAAAAATATACGTAGCCGTGCTCGAGAATCGTACCGCCCAACCATTTATAGAAAATATGCTGACTTCGGAAGTACGGGATCAATTTACGCGGCGACCCGGCTTTGAGGTGGTGTCCGAACAGGACAAGGCAGATGCTGTAATCACAGGAATCATAGTCAGGTATAGCGCCAGTGCAATAGCCTATGATGAAAAAGATTATATAACAGAATATCGTGCGGTTATGGGCGTTGATTTCCGTTTTGAGCGCGTCGACGGCAGTGAAGTTCTGTGGCAGGGAAATGTTGTTTGGGATGAAGAATTTATGGCAGACAATGACCGAGCTCAGCAGAATAATAATGAAACCGCAGCGCAAGAGACCTTGAGCAAACGTCTTGCAAGTGAGCTCTTTAATAGAATAGTTGACAATTTTTAAACGGAGTCATCCATGAATGCGGCTGAATTGTCTCGTAGTGTCGCAGCTGGAAAGCTTCCCCCCCTGCTTTTTATGTATGGTGAGGAGGCTTTTTTGTTACAGGAAGCGCTGACGGAAGTGAGCAATGCCGCAGTAGCGCCTGCAGATAGAGATTTTAACCTCGATCAGTTTTCCGCACAGGATAGTTCTGTAGACGAAGTTCTGGAAGCCGCCTATTCCTATCCAGTGTTTGCCCCCCGCCGCTGTGTCATAGTCAGGCAAGCTCAGGCATTTAATGCCGCTCAGTACGAACAACTGCTGCAATATATAAAGAAACCTCTAGACTCAACCTGCTTGGTGTTGTGTGCCGATAAAATTGATAAGCGCAAAAAGTTCTTCATCACTTTTAAAAAACATGGAGAATTAATTGAATTTAAACGCCTGTATCCTGACAGAATACCATCTTTTGTGGAGCGCCGTGCGTCTGAACGGGGGATGCGTTTTACCGCTGATGGACTAAATTTGTTCTGCCACAGGGTGGGGACAAATTTAAGTGAAGTGATCGCAGAACTGGATAAGCTGGTCAGTTATTGTGGATCGGATGAATCCATTATCGATGTTGCTGATGTTGCTGCGGTGGTGTCAGATACCTGTCTTGATAGCATCTTTGATCTTACTGACGCTGTCGGCAGTGGCGATCTGAGTACCGCTTTGCTTCTTACCGAGCGTCTGCAGCAGGATGGAGAACACCCGCTTATGATTCTGACAATGCTGGTGCGGCACTTTCGACAACTGTGGAGGGTTCACGCCTTGCTTGCGACCGGCGCAGCGCAGCCTGAAATTTGCAAACTTGTCAGGATTAATCCATATTTTGCGGGAAAAACCATTGCGCAGGCTCGCAAGTTCAATGCTGCAGCATTTGTGGCCATATTTGAGTTGTTTGTGCAGCTGGATATGGATCTGAAGTCTGGTGGAGGGCAAACTGGTGCCATTATGCAACAGCATATAATGCGTCTAGTGACTTTTGGTGGTACAGCAGAGATGCCCAAAGGGAAATAGTTGAAAATTGGGAGGGAACTAACCTTAAGTTAGCCAAGGTTGGGGCATAAGAAAAGGGGCCGAAGCCCCTTTTCTTGGCGCGATTAAGCCAGAGTGTTGACCAACTTGACCAACCGTCCGATTTTACGACTTGCGGTTGCTTTGTGGATAACCCCTTTACTTGCAGTTTTGTCGATATAGGGGATCGCTTTTTCTAGCGCCGCAGTTGCGGCTTCCTTGTCTTTTTCGGCAACAGCGGCGCGCACATTTTTTACCAGGGTGCGCATGGTGCTGCGTACATGTACGTTTCTGGTGGTGCGGACAATGCTCTGGCGGTTGCGCTTAATAGCTGATTTATGAGTGGCCATGTGTTTGTACTCCATATTTTAAAGTGATGTTTAAATAAAAACATTCAGGGCTTGTATTTAAAGGTTGTAAATATCTCTACACACCAAGAATGATCTACTGCTGCAGGGCTCGTTTTATAACACCGTGCAGTACTGCTGTCAAGGTAAGAGTTTAATCATGTCTTTTAAAAAACCCTTGTGTAACAGTGCTTTGCACAACTTATATGATGAATTAAATAAAAATAATCCTATGTATGTACAGGAAAATCCATGAGTCGCGTACATATGCTGGCTGCAACCGCAGTTCTGGGCTTTTCAACGCTGTTGAGTCGCTGTGCTGGCCTAGTGCGGGACATGGTAATAGCTGCAATGTTCGGTGCCAGTTATGGTACCGATGCTTTTTTTATCGCCTTTACCATTCCAAATCTGTTGCGGCGTTTTTTTGCCGAAGGTTCACTGACTGCGGCATTTGTTCCGGTATTTTCTGGGGTTAAGAGTACAAAAGGACACCATGAGGCGGTCATCGTGGCCAGACAGTGCTGGTCTTTACTTATCATGGTAGTAGGTGTCCTCACCGCTCTGGGGATTCTGTTTGCACCTGCGATTGTGACGCTGGTCGGGCATGGATTTGCTAACGTACCTGGGAAAATAGCACTTACCATCGATCTTACCCGGGTGATGTTCCCGTATATTTTCTTTGTCAGTCTTTTAGCTCTTGTTACCGGGGTGCTGAACGTGTATGGGCATTACTTCATGCCGGCGTTCTCACCGGTACTGTTAAATCTCTCCATGATTGTAAGCGCTGTATTTCTAAGTAAGCATATGACCATACCCATTGAGTCACTTGCTTGGGGCGTGATAGTCGGGGGCGTGTTGCAACTGCTTATCTCCTTGCCAGTGTTTAAGCACCACGGCTTCAGAATAGCCCCAACTTTGACCCTTGATCACCCAGCGGTTAAGCGTATCACCCTGCTTATGTTGCCTGGGGTTATAGGGGTGGCCATCTATCAAATCAATGTGGTGGTTACGCGCCTGTTGGCTTCATTTCTGGAACAGGGGAGCGTGTCTTGGCTATATTACAGTCAGCGTCTGTTTGAATTCCCGCAGGGAATTTTCATTGCATCTCTAGCTCAGGCACTGCTGCCGGCCATGAGTCGACAGGCTGCGGATGGGCAGGAGTCTGAACTGCTCGATTCTCTACGCTATGGACTCAATCTCATCATTATTATAACCCTGCCGGCGGCTGTCGGTTTAGCCATGTGCTCCCATGCGCTGTTCAGCCAACTGTTCATGGGCGGCGAATTTTCCTATACCGATGTGAGCAACAGTGCTGCTGCGCTGATAGCCTATGCACCTGGTCTGTTTTTTGTCGGAATCAGTCGGATTATTGTACCATTGTTTCATGCGCGTCAGGATACTCGCACTCCGGTAGTGGTTTCCTTTTGGACCCTGCTGATCAATGCAGGAGCTGGTCTGTTTCTGATGCAGTATTTCAGTTATATAGGTCTTGCTGCAGCTTTGAGTCTGGCCTCATGTTTCAATGCCATGGCACTATTTATGCTGCTTAGGGGTAAACTGACTGCGGTTCTAGCCCTAAAGCCTCTAATGGCAGTATTACTGCGTGCAGGGATGGCTACCATCCTGATGGGTTTTGCCGTGCAAGGGATACTTCAGTACGGAGAGTGGGAGCAGGGCTTCAACTTCATAAATATTTTGAGCCTTGGTGCTGCGGTGGGGGCTGGAGTGGTTGTGTATGTGCTGGCCTGCCTGTTTATGGGGCTTAAAGAAGTGACTGAAATCTGGCGTTTGGTGGGAAAACGCTTGCACCGCTGAAGGCTGAACACATAACCTGCCCCGCATCAGATTTTCAGGTGCTTAGGCCATCAGCTTCGAGTTGGCGTAGGGCCTCGTAGAGAATAATTCCTACAGAGTTAGCGATGTTGAGGCTGCGCACGGCTGAATTATGTATTGGGATACGTAGGCATTGCTGCGGGGGGTGGGCAGCAAGTAACTCTTCGGGCAGGCCGGCGGTTTCCTTGCCGAATACAGCAAAATCTCCACGGCTGAATTTTACCCCGGTGTACACTGCCTGTGCTTTTTTGCTTGCCAACCACCAGGTCGCACTAGGGTACGCTTGCTGTAACTGAGCAAAGTTGTCCCAACGGTGCAGCTTCACATGGGGCCAATAATCCAGCCCGGCGCGCTTCAGGTGCTTGTCGTCCAGAGAGAACCCCAGTTTACCTACTAAATGCAGATGGGCACCAGTGGCAGCGCATAAGCGCCCAATGTTGCCAGTGTTTGGGGGGATTTCTGGCTCGATCAGGACAATATTAAAGATAGTTTTACTGTTGGACATTGGTTTTGCTGTCCCGTACGCGGCGCCAACGACGATGTACCCAGAACCACTGCTCCGGCTGTTTTCTGATCGCTTCTTCAGTTATGCTGGTTATCTGCTGGGTATATTTCTGAATATTTTCCGCCGTGGCTTTTCCTTCGAAGTACTGAGGTGCGCCTATTTCTACGTGGTAGGTGAAATCAGATTTTCTATACACGAATACCGGTACCACCGGAACGCCTGTTTTTAGAGCTATCTGGGCGATTATTGGGGTCGTGTATGCAGGGCGTCCAAAAAAATCGGCCAGAATGGCTTGATCCTTAGAAAGATGTTGATCCAGCAACAGGCATACCATCCTTTTTTCTGCTAACGAGCGCAAAATCTTACGTGCGCCGTGTTTGCTTTCGATACAGTGCCCTCCAGCCGCTTCACGCTGGCGTTCGAAAAATCGGTGTACTACTGGGTTATGCACCTTCTTGGCGACAAAATCCACCGGAAAGCCGAGCATGGGCATGAAGAATGTCCCCACCTCCCAGAAGCCGATATGCCCTGATAGGATGAATGCTCCTTTGTTTTGGCGCTGAATCTCTTCTAAATGTTCAAGTCCTTCAAAAGTAAAATAGGTGTCTAGATCTTGCTGAGTGGTAAATTTGTCCAAGCGTAGCATCTCCATGCCACTGATTCCCAGATGTTCAAATACGCACACTACTTGCCGTTTTATCCAGGTTTCAGTTTGCTCCGGGTAGGCGTTTTTAAGGTTTTCATACGCAGTTTTGCTGCGCTCTGGCTGTACAAACCGACTCATGCGCCCCAGCAATCCCCCAAGGCGCAGTGCTGTTGTACGCGGCAGGATTCGTGCTATGCTTGCCACGATCAGAAACGGTATAGCCTCAATAACATTGAATATCTGTCGTTTTCGGAGTTTTCTCTGTTTTCTATCGCTCAAAATTGCATATCCTCATTGCAGCAAGCCGTGTGTCCAAGGCAGGAGTACTTTTTGGGTTTAAGCGTCGGAATTCTACGCCGATTTTCATTATGTGCAACCTGCAATATATACTGTGTGAATATACCATGAATCTAGATTATTTTTTCATCGAAGCGCTGGTCGCCCAACTCAATACCGAACTCAAGGGCGCATTGGTAAAGAAGATTCACCAACCCCGTGCCGAATTGATCGTTATTGTCCTTTGGAATGGGCGTCAGGAGCAGCGCTTGTACCTGAGTGCGGAAGTGGGTCGGGTGTTTTTGGGTATATGTGCATTTAAATTTCGCAATCCTATGCAGCCGCCGCGCTTTAGTCAGTTGCTGCGCGCCCATTTGCACCGGATCGAAGAGCTCCGCGTGCTGGGTTTTGACCGCCAAGTGGGGTTGTTTTTCACCTCAAAGGATGAACGCAGGCTGTGTCTTGTGTTTGATATGTTTGGACGCAATACTAACATGTTTCTCTATGCCGAGGGTAAAGGATTGCTGGACTGCTTGAGGCGCGTGACGGAAGCTGAGTCCACGGTACCCAAGGATTTGTTCGCCCCGCTGAGTAATTCTGTGATTACGTCAGGTTTTACCTTTCTGGGCTCGGCCGCCATTCAATCTGTAGCTGAGATGGGTGATAGCCCAGAAATCTGGCTGCAGGAACACGTCATACCCATGAGTAGAAGCGCCGCGCGTCGCATTGGCGCTGAAATTCAGCAGCAACAAACATTGGAACCTCTGCAAACCTTTATTACGGCGTGGCAGCACGGAACTCTCGTGCCGGAAAAACACGGCAAGGTGTTCACCATGTGGCCGAGAAAACATGTTGAGCCCAGTGCAGATGCTACATATTCAGTCAGCCCAGGCACAGATGTAATTCCAGCAGTTAGTGCAGATATAAATGCATTTTTAAATGAACACCTACAGGAGTCGAACAGTGAAACCCGGGCTTTTGCCTCGAATCCAGAATTGTTATCTATAGTTGACAGAGCCCTTAAGAAACTGCGCAAACGCAGCCGCAATATTGAAAAAGAGCTAACCGCTTGTGACCGGCATGAAGAGTATCGCCATACCGCCGAACTGCTCGACGCCCACCGCTACCTGTTGCGGCGGGGCATGGAAGAGGTAGCGGTACAGGATTACTATTGCGACCCGCCGGAGAACGTAAGCATTGCCCTCGACCCTGCCAAGACTGTGCAGGAAAACATTGACGCTGTCTACACGCGCGCGCGTAAAGCACGTCGCGGAGTGGAACATTGCTACAGACGCATGCAAGAGACCGAGCGTGAGCTCAGCTGGCTTGAAGAGATACGCCAGCAGTTGAGCAGTGTGGAAAACGCTGGGGACGAAGAACTTCTGCGTGCGGAACTTCTGGAGCACGGCTACCTGCGTTCACGGGGTAAAGCTCGCGTGCAGCAGCGTAAAATAAATCCGGCGGATATGGTGCGCACTGTTCTCTCCCCAGGGGGGTTCCAGCTCATGTGGGGACGTAATAGTAGGACCAACGCCTACATATCCCGACGTGTGCTCAAACATGATGATTTGTGGTTCCATGCGCATAACACTCCTGGTTGCCATCTGATACTCAAGACCGGCGGGCGGGAGCCAGATGCAGAGGATATTCACATGGCCGCTGCCATTGCTGCGTACTATTCCGCCCAAAAGCAGGAGCACAGCGCAGAGGTTATGTGGACAAAGGGGAAGCATGTAAAGCAGGTCAAGGGGGGACGTCTTGGCATGGTTACCGTTGCGACCTATTCGACTTTGAACGTTGCACCAAAGGATGAGCAGGTTGACTGACTGGAAAGAAGTTTTAGCCAAGCTTGCGCGTTGCGCAGAACGGCTGAGCAAAATGACTGAATATGAAGGAGACAGCACCCATGCTAAAAACCGTATTGATAACCGGGGGCAATAGAGGAATCGGACTGGAGACTAGTCGTTATTTCCTCGCCCGCGATTACCACGTTGTGGTGCTAGCGCGAGATTTCAGCGGATTTGAACTGACAGCGCAGCAGAACATAACCGAGTGCGTTTTTGATCTCACCCACATTGAGAAAATTCCACAGCTGATTGCGGATACAGGGCCCATTGATGTGTTAATCAACAATGCTGGGGTGATGTATTCGTTGCCCCACGATGCCTATCCGCGGGAAGACATGGAAACCCTGATGCGCTTGAACATCGAAGCTCCTGTAGTTTTGATGCGCGAAGTGGGTAAACAGATGGTTGCCAGAGGAGGTGGGCGCATAGTCAACAATGCTTCGGTAGCAGGACAGATTGGACATCCGGATATTTGGTACGGAATTTCCAAGGCTGGGCTTATTAATGCCACCAAGAGCTTTGCGCGTATCCTCGGTCCCAATGGAGTTCTGGTCAATGCTGTAGCTCCCAGTCCAGTGGAGACCGACATGCTTAAGGTGATTCCACTCCACCGGCGAGAAACCTTCAAGGAGTCGGTGATAAATAAGCGCTTTGCCACCGTCGCCGAAGTAGCTGAAGCAATCGGTTGGCTCGGCACAACGTCCCCGGCGTATATCAACGGGATATGTATCGATATAAATAATGGCGCATTTCCGCGCTAATGCATGATCAATACAGGGGTGTGTCTTGAAAAGAATGCTGCATTAAAATCCTGAATCCATTAGTTTTGCCCCGGCTTAGCACTCCCCAAAATTTTCAGCATCGATCCGCGGTTTATGCTACAAACACAGAGTTTGAAGCTGATGCGTATACAACAAAACCTCTAACCTCCAATCCAGAACGTAAGGATACCGAGCATGACTGAAGAGATGAACGACACACGGGAACTGAATGAAGATGAAGATTTTGCCTCCATGTTTGAGCAGAGTATTGCGCGCATAGGGACGACGCTGGAGCCGGGGATGCAGATCGAAGGAACGATTTTACAAATCGGTCCCGAATGGGCCTTTCTCGATGTAGGGCAAAAAGGAGAAGGGGTGCTGTCCAGCGCTGAAATTATAGATGATGAGGGGAATGCCACCCGTGCTGTAGGAGATAAAATTTCAGTGTATTTTGTCTCTCGTGCCAAAGGGGAACTGCACTTTACCACTAAAATTGGGGCTGGGCGTTCCGGTCTGGAGCAGTATGAAAGTGCGTACAGCAGTGGCATTCCGGTTGAGGGGGTTTTCGAATCTGAGATCAAAGGTGGGTTCAGTGTGAAGCTAGCGGGTAATACCCGTGCGTTTTGTCCATTTTCGCAGTCCGGTTTTCGCCAGACTGAAGGGGTAACTCTGCTGGGGCGCAGTGTGGCGTTTAAAATAACCCAGTTTGGCGAGCGCGGACGCAACATCGTGGTTTCGCACCGTGCGGTGCAAGAAGAGGAACGCGGGCGCATGCGCGAAGAGTTGCGCACAACCCTCACGGAGGGGGCGATAGTTAGAGGAAGGATCACCAATATTCGCGATTTTGGTGCCTTTGTGGATATCGGCGGGATCGAGGGATTGTTGCCCATATCCGAGGTGAGTTATGCCCGGGTCGAAGATATCAACCAAGTGTTGAGCCTAGATCAAGAGGTGGAGGTCGCGGTTAAGAAACTGGACTGGAAGAACAATAAGTTCTCCTTCAGCTTGCGTGACACTCAAGCTGACCCGTGGAAGAAGGTGGGCGGTATTTATAAAGAGGGAGAGCAGTATCCCGGCACAGTCAGCCGTCTGGCCCCCTTCGGAGCTTTTGTAACCCTTGAGGATGGGGTCGATGGTCTGATCCATGTTTCCCGTTTGGGGGAGGGGAAACGTATTGTCCATCCTCAGGATGTGTTGCAGCCAGGGCAGAAACTCGAAGTCAGGATTGAGAAAATAGATCTGGATGAGCGCCGCATCTCTCTGGTGCCGGCGGACCAAGAAATGCACGGAACCGAGGTGAAGAGTTATGCCGATTCCGCACCATCTGGCGGCCTTGGAACCCTTGGCGAGCTACTCAAAGCCCAACAGAGTAGAAAAAGAAAGAGGTAATTTTATCCTGCGGCACTTTGGGGCAAAATATCTGCAACGAAGTGCCGCGTAGAGATGAAAAGATATGGATAAACTCAGTGAAACCTCCATAGACAAAGCATCCCGCTCAACCTTGTTGCTTGCAGTGTGTATCGCTCATTTTATGATGCCCTTCATGCTGTCAGCTGTCGGGGTAGCGCTACCTGCAAT
>JAVERW010000102.1:0-6442 GCA_034006915.1 Desulfuromonadaceae bacterium
GCCGCTTGAGAATGAAAACCTTCTCCTTGGCGGTGTAGTTTTTCCGTTTCTTGCGCATAGTAAAATCCTCCGTTCGTGTAGACTAACTCAAACGAGGGGATTCTCCAATTCACGTTGAACCAAAACAATAGGACTATAATCAAATGGTCAGCACCCAACCTCTGGTAAGCGTAATTGTATCCTCATACAACCACGAGCAGTACATTGAAGAATGTCTTCTAAGCATTATAAACCAGACATATCCGAATATAGAGTTGATCGTTACAGATGACGGGTCTAAGGATGATACCGCGAAGGTAATTGAATCACTTCAAAAAAAATATGATTTCAATTTTCATACGCAGAAAAACCAAGGTCTGGTAAAGACCCTAAATGACTGCATTGCCAGAGCTAAAGGTGAGTTTATCGCTCCGTTTGGATCCGATGATGTGATGTTGCCAGAGCGCATTGCGATTCAAGTAGAATACTTTAAAGGGAAACCAGAAGTAGGTATATGCGCAGGCAATATCGAACACATAGACCCTAAAGGGAACCCTCTGGTAAAAAGAAACAAAATACGTCCATTCAAGCGTTTAGAATTTGAAGACATTTTTTGTGGTAAAAATGTGCGCGCACCGGCTCCAACCTTGTTAATTCGGAAAGATGTTTTGTTGTCTGTAGGTGGATACGATCCGCAAGTAGAGCTTGAAGACCTTCTCATGCTGTTAAAAACAACTAGGGAGGGATATTTTGTCGATGTGTTAGGCGAAACCCTAGCGAAATACCGAATCCACGAGAGCAATACATATAAAAACAGAAAAATTATGATCGAATACGTTTTAAAAACCTACAAACAGTTCGAGGACCACCCATGCTATCCAGAAGCATGCGCAAAATACTTAAACTCGATGTTTGTAAAGTGTTCAAAAGAAGATAAGATTTTGGCTAGAAAGCTTATAAAACAAATACCTTTTCGCTATTGGACAAGCAGGACCATCAAAGGATTTGCAAGATTAGTATTTTGAGCGAAGCGAATCGGAGTTTTCTGACCCTAAAAAATTCACACTCAGGCCTACTACCAGAGCAAGCGGAATCCAGATTAAAAACCAACTCTCGTTCGGTCTCGAAAAGTAACTAGAGCCTTCCGTTATCCCTGCGGCAAGACCATACAAAAGCATAGTTGATGCAGGGAGCAATTCGGGGCATTCTTGTAGTTGAACGCATCTTTTGATCGCTAAAAAATACATTACGCACCATAGAAACAACCCGAGCGCCCCGAGCTCTAGGGCTACAGCCAGCTCAATATTGTGAGGATCGTAAAAAACACGTTCGATAGAAGGAACAGGTATCGACAACGGACTATCATATCCGAGACCTAACAAAGGCCTGACCATAATTTGCCGTATGGATTCTTCCCATATTTCAATTCTGTACGAAAATCCGCGCGCTGCAAAAACCTCAGGGTTAAACACCAGACCAGCTAATGTCCCGACACCCAAAGACCCCACCACAAATACTGTGATTTTATGCCGCCATATAACCAACAACCAGAGACAACATACTCCGAGTCCTAATAATGGAGTTCGCGATCCCGTAGCAATGACAGCCGCAAGCATCACAAGAAAAGCCACTATATTTAGTGGAACAATTTTTTTCTTCTGAACACACAATGCAAGCCAGAAGGCGGCAAACATACCAAGTACGTGGGAAGTGAGGAGTGGATTCATCAAAGCGCCACTCCCTATCATTCTATGTTGGGAAGAAGCATAAAAAACAAATAGATTATAAATACAAAACAAAACTACCGTTGTTGCTGCAAGGAGCAGCACATGTTTTGCAAGGTGGGAATGATTGCTTTTTGCAAAAACATAACCACACCCTAGGAAGACGCCAACGATATAAAATGGCCTCTTGCCAACTGATATAAAATCATTCCCAGTATGACTCCAAAAAAAACTTGCGATTACTAACAACGAAAGTGCAAGCAAGGTTTTGACGATTGGATCCTTGAGTATCTGGAGAGCCTTCCCTCCATTTATAAAAATTAGGATTATCAGTGGGAAAATGTAAAAGGCGTAATAAAACTTTGTATACAGGTTTTTTCCCGGTAGCCAGAAAAAGCCTGTGAGTAAAATGAAAAACCCTAAAGGTAACCAGTAATGTGCTAGGAACCTCTCTACTTTGTGCTTAATTTGCCCGGAAGATAGAGACATCTTCATTGTAACTCCAATCAAGAGGATCTCGTTGCCCCTAGTTTCGGTCGGTAGTGCCTAGGGGATCCCTTTCAAAATATGCCTAGATAGCTTCTTAAGCGAGCTTAGACGAAACGCCCCTACAGGTGTTTCTCCTCCTCATGGTTGCGGGCTCTAGTCTTCATTTCAATCACATCCACCGCCCTTTCCGGCATGCTGAACAGATCGTTTTCTTTAACATACTGTGCAGCGTTTTCCTTCCAAAGATTAATTTCTGGAGAATCCAACATAGAGCTCAGAACAGCATTCATCTCATTTTGCTCGAAGGGTGATGGAATCACATAGCCACATCTGGCATCTAGAATGTGGAATGCATAGCCACAAACATCGGTACAAAGAACGGGAAGCTGCGCCGCGATACTCTCCAACAACACGGTGCCGGTATTTTCTCGATATGCCGGATGTAGCAGCACATCCGCCGCAAACAGCAAGTCGGGGATATCATCCCGTCCCCCAAGAAAAATTACCTGCTCCGCAACCTTCAACTCTTTAGCCATCCGTATAAAAGGGCGTGGATTATCCTGCCCCACAATATACAGACGGGTTCTATGTCGCACCGCTTCAGGCAGACTGGCCAAGGCGAGCAGGCTTCGATCTGCCCCCTTGGTTTTGAAGCCGGAACCCACCATAAGGAGCATTTTGTGGGTGTCGTTTAAGCCCAGCTCAGTGCGCTTACGCTGACGCCGGTGTATGTAGTCAGGTGGAGCGGTTCGGTCGCGCTGGATTCCGGGGGGCAACAAGTGCATACGCTCTGGTTGGGTGTGATAAATTTGGGTAAAGATTTCCTGCTCGATTGGAGAGATAAGGAGAATCTGCGTATCTACCTGCGGAGCAAAGACGCTTTTTTCGGCGGCAAGAAAACTGCGCGTGCGTGGCAGCATATTATACACGCACGAGCGCTCCTGAGCTTTGGCCGCAAAACATGGATCGGCCGCATAGTAAAAATCAAGCCCCGGCATTTTGTTGAACCCCACCAGGGCAGCATAATCCCCCTTGCTTACCAACTCTTTAACCTTGATGGCGAACTGCGCATAACGTCTGTAGTTAACGCGTGCACGCACATCCACACAGGTCACCGTAAGAGGTTGCGGAATCTCACCACTGGTCTCAAGTGCAAAGATATCTACACTATGACCACGGGCCACACACTCCTGCGCAATCTTGATACAGTCGCGCTGCAACCCCCCATAGGGGAAATACTTGAACAGGGAAAAGGCCAGTTTCATCGCAAATAACTTCTCGTTTTGGATAAAAGCAGAACACTGGAAATGAAGACGTGAGGGCAATGCAATTGCTGGTGCCGTTTGTACTGCCTCGTCATTTAGCTCGGTTATATAGCACTACTGAAACGGGTTTGTCGAGGGTGGGGCTAACAATAGGTAAAAGGACTACTGGCGGTTTTTTTTGCGCTGCACATCCGCCGCTACAGCGCGCCAGGTTTTTTTTGTCGCATCGGATAGAGTTTCTTCGCCGTAGTAATACCGCAGAAACAACAGCATGTCTTTTATGCTCCATCGCGCATCTGCGTGCCGAACCAGGGTAGAAAGATCCCGGCGCACAGCATTGCGTTGTAGGAAGGCGCGCTTCATTTTTTCCAGATCGATAATTCGCACATCCCAAGTGGAAAGCATTTGCCTTACAAAGATATGCTTAGGATATAAACAATTATGTTTCAGATTATGCCTGTGCATGCCGCGCACCACCGTCGCCATAGCCTTAAGCAGGTTTCTTTTCGCCACAGATGAAAGTGCTGTCGGATCAATTGCTTCAAGACTGACATGTTCACTTAACCCAAGGGTGATAAGAATCGCTTTATTGCCCGCGCTAGCGAAATAGATTGGATCCAAAGTGGGGACGTCGCAGCCATGCAGACGCTTGATGCTGGCGTACTCTTTCTTTAAGGTCGAGATCCCTTTGAGCGGATGCAAAAAAGTCCGAGACACGTGTCCTTCCTGGCGTTTTATAAAAACCTCAACAGGCCCCTCCGGGCCCTGGAGCATGTATTTTACTACGCCACTCCAGCCGCCCCGACGTATATTCGGCTCTTCGAACCATTCGGTCTTTAAGTCCCAGATGGAGGGGAAGTCAGCGAGTTGATTGTTCTGGAGTAATTTTTTCCAGCGCTGGTCGGGGAAAATTTCGAATATTTTCATAATTCTCGCAGAGTTTTATTTAGTATAAAGTAGGGGCGCAACACAACTAAGTTCAAGAAATTAAAACCATCCTCAATCTTAAGGCATATTTATAGGCTATGTATACCTTAAGCAAAGGCAAAATCCAAGTCAGCTCAAAAAACCATCGGCTTAAATCCCCTGCGGGAGGTAATCTAAGTTGTGCACTCCCCCTGTCACTGTAAAGCTGCATTGGTGAGCTGAATATTTCAAATATACACTCCCCTTGCGGATATACAATCTTGTATACTCCACTGCACATGGGCAAGAGACAGGTTAATGCCTAGCATAAACAGCAGGTTACGCTATTACATGTTATCGCTGGCAGCGCTTATTGATTTGTCCAAGCGTATAGTTTTTTTATACTTTTTGCATGCTGGCGGTCGCGGTTCACCCTCCAGCCTTAACTTTGCTGACATTTCGGGGAAGATCCTTAGCTTAAAATATCAGCAATATTATAGACTTGCGTAATGTAACGCTTTACATATCCCACTTATTTGATTCTTGGCATACAAATAGCATCTCCTAAAGAGTAAGAACACAACAACCCAAGAATATCAGCCAGACTGGCTAACAACCATAATCTCAGGAGGACACCATGAAAGCACTCACTAAAACCGTACTCGCAACCCTGATCACCTTAAGCGCCACCATCCCTGCTGTTGCCGCCTCAACTGCGGGCCGCACCGACCACAGCGGCATCTTGGTATGGGCCTTCCTCGGCTTCTGTGCCCTGATCGTAATGGCTCAGCTGGTACCTGCAGTATTGGTGATGCTCGGTATCGTCAAAGGGGTGGCCACCAGCGACTCCAAGGTAAGCGACAAAGCTTAAAAACCAATTTTGAACCTGAATATAATTTCTCTACTAATTTAATTTAAACCCGCCTGGCTTCAGGCGGGTTTTTTTATGCGCTAATTACGCGATGAGGCGCAAACCCTAGCCCTCTTATCCCCCTTCTACCGCAAATTGATCCATATCCAGATGCTGGACGAAAAAAGGACGCTGCTCGTCGCGGCGATGGCTGACATACACAATGGTGGTTATTCCCTTCGCAGCTACGTCTTCAATAAAATCGAGCACGGCGGTGCGATTGGCTTCATCCAGCCCCTGGGTGGGCTCATCCAGAATCAGTAGGGGTGGGGCTTTTATCAGAGCACGTGCTATCAACACCAAACGCTGATCGGCGAAACTCAAGCCTTTAAATGGCTGCGCGCGCTGCTGATCCAACCCAATCCACGCCAACCATCTGCGCGCCTGCTGCACCTGGGCATGATCGGGCTTCTGGTAGACGCCGATGGAGTCGAAAAAACCCGACACCACGCAGCTCAACACATCGCCGCCGATATGATAGTTGCGCTGCAGATCTGCACTGACTATCCCCATGTTGCGTTTAATCTCCCAGATAGATTCGCCGCTACCGCGCTTGGTACCAAACAGATGCAGTTCATTCTGATAACAGGCCGGATGGTCGCCACTTATCAGCTGCAATAAGGTAGATTTACCACTGCCGTTGGCTCCGGTAACCAGCAAATGCTCCCCTTGGCGCAAGATTAAATCGAGGCCGGAGAACACCATGCGCCCCCGATACGAGGCAAACCCCTGGCGCAGTTCTACCAGAGGAACCTGCAAGTCCACCGCAGCGGAAGCGGGGTCTGTCTTTTTTTGTCTGAGAGGGTGCGCCCATGCCTGCGTCAGCTCTGGCCTGAAATCCGGACTCCGATGCTGCAGGGTTTGGAGTAATTCTGGCGGGCACTCTCCCTGTATTCCCTGCCAAATCAGATCTCCAGCGCGGATAAGCGCCAGATGGGTCGCCCAAGAGGGGATGTCTGCGCTATTGGTCACAAATAAAAGCACGCAACTACCCTGACGCTGCAGATGGAGCAGCGCTGCATCAAGCTCAGTACGCGCACGTTGGTCCAGCCCGGCGTACGGCGCTTCGATAAGCAGGCATGCAGGCACACGAGCACATTCGGCCAGCAGCAGGAGCTTCCGTGCCTGGCCTGTGCTCAACTCGCGATACCCCTGCTCCAAACAGGCGC
>JAVERW010000131.1:0-3918 GCA_034006915.1 Desulfuromonadaceae bacterium
CCTTGGCTTGCCATGTTCGGGGTCGCAGCGCTGGTGGCCCTTTTCGCCCTACTCCTCGGCATCCCTACCCTGCGCCTATCGGGGCACTACCTCGCCATGGCCACCTTAGGGTTCAACATCGTAATTCATCGGGTTTTCGTCCAGTGGGATGATGTTACTGGTGGGGTGAGTGGCTTTTACGGCATCCCCTCTTTAAGCCTCGGCAATATCCATTTTGATGATGAAGCTAGATTTCACTATCTGGTCTGGTCAGTGGCGCTACTGGCGCTGCTGCTCTGCCTCAACCTGGTGCGCAGCGGTGTCGGGCGTGGGCTAGCCGCACTGGCCGGAGATGAAACCGCAGCTGCCGCACTGGGGGTGGACGTACGTACAAGTAAAATCAAGGTATTTGTCCTCTCCGCCGTGCTCGCTTCTATCGCTGGGAGTCTGTATGCCCACTGCTATGGTTACATCAGCCCGGGCTCTTTCGATATTTTCGTCTCTACCGATATGGTGATAATGGTGGTGATCGGCGGCATGGGTTCCATTTGGGGCTCGCTGTTCGGCGCTGCCCTTATAACCCTGCTGCCGGAATGGATCGGGATGTTTGAAGCGTACAAAGATTTTGTGCACGGTGGCATTCTGGTACTGGTGCTGCTATTCCTGCCTCAGGGATTTGTCACCGGAGTGCTCGATCTAGGCAAGAACAGCCTGGCTCTACGGCGGAGGCGACATGCTTCTTCTTGAGAATGTTTGCAAAAATTTTGGCGGCCTGCCCGCACTCAACGCTGTCAGCTTTAGGGTCCCAGCCGGGCAGATCACCGCCCTTATCGGCCCCAATGGTGCTGGGAAAAGCACCCTCATCAACTGCATCACTGGAGTGCTACACGCCGACAGCGGTGCTATCCACCTCAGAGATATTGCCCTTAGTGCAGCTCCTGCGCACATGATCTCCCGTCACGGAGTAGCACGCACTTTTCAGAATTTGAAATTGTTCGAGCGCCTATCGGTGCTGGATAACGTTTTGAGTGGCCTCAACAATGACGCTGGCTCCAGCATGTGCATGGCCATGCTGCGTCTGCCGTATCTGCGCCACCGCGAACGCCAGCTTAAACTGCGGGCGTTGGAAGCGCTGGACAACTTCGGCTTGGCAGATAAAGCTTCCTGGCCGGCGGGGGTTCTGGCTTACGGGGATAAAAAGCGTCTGGAGTTAGCGCGCGCCACCGCCAGCAAACCAAGACTGTTGCTGCTTGATGAACCGGTAGCCGGACTTAATGCCACCGAGACCGTAACGGTAGCGGCGCAGCTGCGCCGTCTGCGCACCCTGGGACAGACCATCCTTCTGGTTGAGCACGACATGGAATTGGTGATGGAGCTGGCAGATCAAGTGGTGGTGCTGGACAGCGGCACCATGATCGCGCGCGGCACCCCAGCCGCAGTGCAGTGCAACCCGCGGGTGCTGGAAGCCTATCTGGGCAGTATGGAGGCCACGGCATGAGTTCGCACGCAGCCACGCAAGAATCAACATCTCCATTTGAACCTACCTCCTTATTGCGTGTAGAAAATCTCAGCGCCCATTATGGCGCAGCACAGGCGCTGTTCGGGGTCGATCTGCACATTAAGGCAGGAGAAACCATCGCCCTCATCGGAGCCAACGGCGCCGGGAAGAGCACCCTGCTCAAATGTATCATGGGACTACTGAAACCCAGCGGTGGCCACATCTACTTAGACGATAAAGAGGTGACTACTGCCAGCCCCGCCGCCATGGTGCGCCACGGGCTGGCGCTGTCGCCTGAAGGACGCGAGGTGTTCGCCCACCTGAGTGTAGAGGAAAATCTCCTCCTCGGCGCCATGGCTCTGAAACTCAAGCGCCACGAAGAACAGACACGTCTGCAGGAGATCTACCAGCGTTTTGCGCACCTGCAAGAACGCCGCACCCAGCTGGCCGGCACCCTCTCCGGCGGAGAACAGCAGATGCTCGCCATCGGGCGCGCCTTAATGGCAAAACCCCGCCTGTTGCTGCTCGATGAACCAAGCCTTGGAATCGCACCCAAAATTACCGATGAAATCTTCGCCATTATCCATCAGCTGGCCCGCGCGGGAACCACCATCCTGCTGGTGGAACAGAACGCCGCCCGCGCACTGTCGGCGTCAACGCGTGCTTACCTGCTTGCCAACGGAAAACTGGCGCAGCAGGGACGCAGCGCGGAACTTCTCAATAACCCCGATCTGCGCGCCGCTTTTCTCGGTGCCGCAAGCCATGCCAGCCCACAGGCCAGTCGCCTAGGGGCAGCCGGCCTGACCAATATTCGCTTGGAGAAACCCGATATGCGTCAACAGAATTTTATGCCTGATTTTAAAGATGAAGATGATTTGCGCCAACACCAGCTCAAAGGGCTGCAATGGAGTGTGCGGCACGCCTATGAAGGTTCCAGCGCTTATCGGGAGAAGCTCGATGCCGCTGGTATTAACGCCGAGAGCATAACCAGCCTCGCCGACCTGCAGCGCCTCCCCTTCACCGACGCCCACGACCTGCGCGCTGGCTACCCCTTCCCGCTACGAGCCGTCCCGTTCGAGCAGGTTGTGCGCATTCACGCCAGTTCCGGCACCACCGGGAAGCGCAAAGTGCTGTGCTACACTCAGAAAGATCTGGACGACTGGAAATACTTATTTGCGCGCTGCTATCAGATGGCCGGGATAACCCCGCTGGATCGCGTTCAAATAGCTGTAGGCTATGGAGTCTGGACCGCCGGAGCTGGATTTCAGGCTGGGTGCGAACAAATCGGCGCTATGGCTGTACCGGTCGGGCCAGGCAATATCGATATGCAGATTCAGTTTCTAATCGACTTTCAGTCCACGGTGTTCTGTTCCACCGCATCCATGGCCCTGCTGATGGCCGAAGAGATCCATCGGCGTGGCGTCGCGGATAAGATCGCCGTCACCAAAATCATCTACGGCTCCGAACGCTCCTCGGTCTCCATGCGGCGCAAAATTTCGGAACTGTTCGGCGGTGCGGAGCTGTTCGACATCACCGGACTTACGGAGCTCTACGGCCCCGGCACCGGAATTGAATGCTCCGACCATGACTGTATTCACTACTGGGCAGACTACTTTATCCTCGAAATCATTGACCCGGACACCTTAAAGCCAGTAGCAGAAGGTGAATGGGGCGAGATGGTGGTAACCAGCCTGTGCAAAGAGGGTGCACCCATGCTGCGCTACCGCACCCGCGACATCACCCGCAAAATTCCCGGAGCATGCACCTGCGGTAGTCCTTTGCCGCGTCATTCGCGCATCAAGGGGCGCTCCGACGACACCATCAAATTCCGCGGAGTTAACATCTATCCCAGCAGCATCGACACCATCCTTTCAGCGGTGCCGGGACTAGGAAGCGAATATCAGATCCACTTAACCCGCGATTCCGGCACAGGGCGCGACTGTATGCGCTTGCTGATTGAGCGTGGCCAAGGGGTTGATAGCGCGCGCAACGCAGAATTGATTCATGAAACGGAATACCAAGTCAAAAAACAACTGCTAGTCAGTGCTGAACTCGAGCTGGTAGAGTATGGAACCCTACCGCGCACAGAAAAAAAGAGTCAGCGCGTCTTCGATAGCCGCATCCAGGATGCGATTGTCTAATCTCGGGCTATAATGCGCGCTAAAAACATGCCCACATTATCAAACGCCACCCACCAAGAGGATACATATGCGATATCTCCTTATACTGACGACAATGCTACTCGGTCTCGCAGCGTCTGCCAGCGCCAGTGACCCCATTAAGATCGGCGCATTTTTCGATCTTTCCGGGCGCGCGGCTTTTATCGGCACCCCCACCAGACTGGTGGCCGAGATGGCGGTGGATAGAATCAATAGCGCCGGGGGAATAGATGGACGAAAGCTTGAACTTATAGTTGGGGACACCGAAGCCGATCCCGCGAA
>JAVERW010000104.1:0-6270 GCA_034006915.1 Desulfuromonadaceae bacterium
GAATCAGGCGATGAGGTAGCTTCCACGGGTGGGCCAGGGTATCGACCGAGAGCAAACCCGCATAGGGTTCGCGCGGTTTTGTACCCAACGCGGTCTTGCCTGTATACACATCTCCCTTATTCGGCCCCGCAACAAATTGGCGATTCCAGAAATCGGGGAAATTGCGCCCCCAGGAACAGCATGAAGAACACCCACAATATGCAGTGGTTTTGAAGGTTTTTGGATACGTAGAACTACACCCCACTAACAGCACACACACACAAACAACTAAAACTAGTCGCACTCTGACTCTCCTGTTTCAATAGCGGTAAACATCTCACCACGTTGAATCACCCATACGAAGTTCAATCTATAAACTTGCAACATGATTACTTTTTTATCCTCGTCATACCCTAGCATGAGCAAAATCATTCAATCCACCAGATTCCCTTACCCGCCCTCTTGCCAGCCAATATTACCGCAGAAACCATCTTGAATAATTCCTCCCCTGTTATAGTGGCCTTTTCAGGTGTATACTATGATGTTGAAGTTTAAGTACTTATCGGCAATTAGCCCACAAGAAGACCAAAGCGAGAGAGAACAAACAGGAAGCAACCAGCAGGGGGGGGAGCAGCATGGGAAAAATGAAGAAAATCGGCGTCATTATCGGCGTTATTTTGATTGTTGGAGTAATAACTGGGGCAGTATTAGTCAAGGTTCTCATCACCCCCGAACGGGTGAAATCCACTGTCATTCCTCTGGCAGAACAACAACTTGGGCGTAGCGTTACCCTTGATTCCATCGATATCAGCCTATTTTCCGGCATTGTGCTGGAAGGTTTTAGTATAAAGGAACGGGATAGCCAGGAGGATTTTATCCGGGCGGAGCGCGCCCTGCTGCGTTATCGCTTTTGGCCTCTATTGCGTCTGCAGATTGAGGTGGATGAAATCACTCTGCAACAGCCACAGATAACCGTAGTGCGACACAGCGATGGTACTTTTAATTTTTCTGACCTGCTTACAGCTGCCGATCGCGCCCCTGAGCCTGCTCCCACAGTAGAACCTTCAGCAGCCCAGACCGGTGCTGCGGCAGCAGCCATCAACCTGAGCATTGCGAATCTTACCCTTAAAGACGGACAGTTGCTGTTTATCGATAACGCCGTAGACGCACCCCGCTCACATACATACGAAATAAACCAGCTCCAAATTAACGCACGCGATTTGTCTTTGCGCGCGCCGTTCCCGATTAAACTTTCCTGCAATATCAACGGCGCACCCCTGGCTCTGAGTGGTCAGGTCGATCTCATGCAGAGTTCCATGGATGCCGATCTTTCGGTGAACAAACTCGATATCGCAGCGTTTTCCCCCTACTTTGCGAGTTCGATTCCCGGCAAGCTTCGCAGCCTTGCACTCAGCACCGAACTGCAGATAAATGCCGCTCCGACCAATATCGCCTCCAGCGGCAATCTGACCTTAGAGAATATTTCTATTACCTTGGACGCTCTGCCTGATGCCCCTATTGCGGATGCAAGGTTCAAACTCGACTATGCAGCGGAATTCAAGCCCGACGCCGCGCACTTGCACTTAAGCAAAGCGGATATGGACTACAATGGTATCAAGGCGCAGCTTAGTGGAACAATTCGAGAGCTGGACAAAGACCCCATCATGGAGCTTGAGCTCGTGACCCAGAACCTCTCTATGGCTACTGCCCTTGCAGCACTTCCACCCGCACTGAGCGCTAGCGCTGCAGAAAGCAAACCCGGTGGCGCATTGAGTCTGCATGCATATCTCAAGGGTCCTCTCAGCGAAGGCGCCGCAATCTTGCGCCGCGCGGAACTGAAGCTCCACGACTTACAGGCTGATGCAGCGGGAATGCGCCCCCGCCTGAACGGCCAGTTTATTCTCGAAAAAGAACGCCTGCACAGCGAGGATCTGACCCTAAAAGTCGGCGACAATGTGGCCCAAATGGATATTACGGCGCGTAATCTGTTCGGCACCCCGATTGTTATGACCCATAACATGCGTGCGGAGCGTTTCGACCTCGACGCCATTCTCGCCTCCGCAGCGACCCCCGCAGCGACAAGTGGAAAGCTGTCCCAACCACAACAACAGAAATCTCCAGGCGCAACCATCCCTGAAGAGCTTGGCCCCTTTGCTATCCCCTTGACTCTGGATGGCAGCATCGCTATCAATCAAGCCTTGTATCAAGGACTTTCCATAACAGATTTCAGCATGCTGTACCGTCTACAGGACAACGTCCTCGACATCTCCACTCTAAGCGGTGCCATCAGTGGTGGAACCTTCTCTCAAAGCGCGCGCGTTGATCTACGTCAGAAAGGGTTGAGCTATTCTGGTAAAACCAGTCTTAAGGAGCTGCAGCTAGATCCACTGGTTACTGCGCTGGTTCCCGAGTCGGCTCATACGCTATTCGGTGCATTGACCCTTGATCTGAACTTCAATGGACGCGGTACCCTACCGGAAACCCTCAAACAGAACCTCAACGCCACAGGAAACCTGAAGGTGACAGAGGCGCGCCTCAGTGGAACCGAGCTAACGCAGAAACTGGCGGAATTTTTAAACCTGTCCCAACTGAATGATATCCGCTTCGACACCTGCGCCGCGGCTTTAGACATGCGCAATGGCTTGGCACAGGTGGACGGCAACTTCTCCGGAAGCAACTTGCGCGTTGAGCCCAAGGGCACTATCGGTCTGGATGAGAGTCTAAATCTAAGCCTGAATGCGCGCTTATCTCCAAATTTGGCACAGGAATTGGATAAAAAAGGCCATATCGCCGGATTCCTCACCGATGCCGAGGGCTGGGCCCTGTTGCCTCTGAAGGTCAAGGGCACTTTCTCCGCACCGCGCATCAGCTTGGACGAAGCTGCGTTACAGCAACAGGTGGGGAAAAAAGCTATAGACACCCTCCAGCAGCGCCTTCTGGACAAACTAGCTCCCAAACAAGAAAAAACTCCGGAGAGCTCCCCAGGGAGTACCCAGGAAAGCACCCAGGAAACAGGTACAGAACCTCAGCCAACAGAGCAAGATGCAGCGCGCAAACTGATTGATGATGCGTTCAAGGGTATCTTCGGAAAATAACCCCTTCACCTCTGGATTACTAGATTACGCGCCCAGCTTGTGCTAAGCTGGGCGCCTTTAATTTATGTGGCACTGCAAACCACCTCTCCCTCCAGCAAAGTAGAAGAACTCCGTCTTGAGCTACCCTCCCTGCCCATTTTTGATTACCCTTGATTCCGCAGATTCCCCCGCGATCCGCTGCGAGGCGCTCTTGCGCCACCTACCCGCTAAGCGTCGCATGTATGCAGGTCACTGGGGTGAACGCCCAGTGGGGATAAAAATATTTGAAGGCCACAGAGCAAAACGCCACTGGGCGCGGGAAAAACACGGGATAGAGCTTCTGCGTCAGCGTGGCATCCCAACTCCGGAATTGTTGTTTGCCGGCGCACTGCCTGACGCTACCCCGATACTTATCACCGCATTCATCCCCGATGCGATTACCGCACAGGAACAGTGGTTGCACTGCGAAACAGAGCAGGAACGCCTTGAACTTCTACGCGATTTAACCCACACCATTGCACATCAGCACCGCCAGGGTGTATGGCAAAAAGACCTGCATCTGGGTAATTTCCTCCTCAGCAAGGGAGAGATCTACACCATCGACGGGGACGCTATCTGCGCGCGTAGTACCGCAAAACTGCTCCCTTCCCGCATCAGACAGACCAACCTGGCGTTGTTCCTGGCCCAGATTCCCCCACCGTATGAGCACCTATTTGGAAACCTGCTGGAGCATTACTGTGCCCAAACGGGGGACAACCTGAAAAACTGGGGCTCCATTCTAGCTAAAAAGATGCCGGCCCAGCGAAAAAAAAGACGTCTGGCGTACGTTGCCAAGGCGTTTCGCACCTGTAGCGAATTCACCCGGCATCGCATCGGCAGTCAGCTTACCCTCCACCGCGCCGATGCCCCCGCTGGCCTGATTCAACAACTGCTGGAAGCCCCCGATGTACTGCTTGCCCAAGGGGAGATACTTAAAGCCGGCAACAGCGCCACGGTGGTGCGCCTGCAAAACCCTGAAGGTGACTGGGTAATCAAACGTTATAATATGAAGAGTTTCTGGCATGGCTTGAAGCGCTGCCTACGCCCCACCAGAGCCGCGGTTTCGTGGGGCAACGCCCACCGCCTCAAAATCAGCGAGATAAATACTCCACACGCTATTGCTATGGCGGAAAAACGTTTTGGCCCTTTACGCTTTACAGGTTACTATGTGTGCGCTTATGTTGCTGCTCCGGACGCAGGCGAATTTTTCAATTCTGAGTCGCCCGGTGAAACAGAAAAGCAGCGAGATATAGACGCTCTAACGCAGATGTTTTGCCTCCTGCATCGCCTCGGTATCCACCACGGTGATTGCAAGGCAAACAACTTTTTGCTCAAGGATGGTGTTCCGTGGGTCATCGACCTGGACGCCATGCGCGAGTTTCGCTGTAGACGCAATTTTTTACGCCATTACAAGGCAGATCGCGCCCGTTTTTTGCGTAACTGGGAACCTGACAGCGACATACACCACCAATTTGATACCAAACTGCCTTAAATTAGCCAATAAGCTATAAACAACGGAGAACCAACCCATGTCTAAAGTGATTCTGGGCCTATCCGGCGCTCTGACCCATGATCCTTCCGCCGCCCTGTATATCGGCTCTGAACTGATAGCCGCTGCGGAAGAAGAACGTTTTATCCGCGACAAGCACGCCAAGAACCGCATTCCCCTCGAATCCGCACGCTTCTGCCTTGAATATGCAGGCATTGAACCGCGCGATGTCGATATTGTGGCGTTTCCGTTTGCACCGATAGGGCTAAATCGGCCCGATCGCTGGCATTTCGCAAAACGCTACTGGTATGCACCGGATCGTGCCCTGAATGCCATTTTCAACGGCAACCGCCATTATCGGCGCAATGTCGCCAACGTGCGCAAACTTACAGATAAATTGGGTATAAACTGGGATACCGTAGCGTTTGTACCGGTGGAGCACCACCTGGCCCATGCGAGCAGCGCGTATCACTTGAGCGGATTCAAGGGGAAAACCGCCATTCTGGGTATTGACGGCAAAGGTGAATATGCCACCACCTTCTTTGGCTATGGCGAAAACGGTAAAATTCATAAGATCAAGGAATTCTACGATCCAGATTCCTTGGGAGGGCTCTACGGCGCCATGACCGAGTACCTGGGCTTTGATATGCTCGATGGGGAATTCAAGGTGATGGGGATGGCCCCATACGGCGATCCGCGTAAGTATGATTTCTCGCGCCTGGCCCAATTTGAAAACGGCGAGCTCAAGGTGAATACCCAGCTGGTCAACACCATCGGGTGGCGGCGTTACAAGGAGAACGGTAAAGGGTACTACTTCAGCAAAAAACTGGTGGACTGGCTTGGGCCGAAGCGCCAGGGGGACTCTGCCGATGAACCCTATATCGATTATGCGGCGTGCGTGCAGCAGCTGTTTGAAGACCTGTCTCTAAAGATGATCGATTACTACCTTAAGGATATTCTGCAGGAAACTGGGCAGCTGTGCTTTGCCGGAGGGAGCGCCCTGAATGTGAAGCTCAACCAACGAATCATCGCCCTCCCCTACGTCAAGGAGCTGTTTGTGCAACCTGCCGCCTCCGATGCGGGGACTGCGCTTGGTGCAGCTTCATACGCCGCGCACCTGGCAGGCTTCGAGGTGGAGCCACTCAAGCATGTGTACCTCGGGCCGAAATATACCAATGAGGAGTGCATTAGCGCGTGTAAAACCCACCCGCAACAACCAGTATGGGAAAAAATCGCCAATATCCCGGAGGTAACGGCCAAATTGCTCGCTGAGGGGAACCCCGTGGCTTGGTTTCAGGGGCGCATGGAGTTCGGCCCGCGCGCCCTGGGATGTCGCAGCATCTTGGGGTGCCCAAGCGCCAAAGGAGTCGCCGACCGCATCAATGCGCAGATCAAATACCGGGAGCGCTGGCGTCCGTTCTGCCCCAGCATTCTAGATCGGGTGGCCCCCGATATTCTGCAAACCGACCATCCAGCGCCCTACATGACCTTCACCTTCGATGTAAACCCAGCATGGAAAGACAGAATCCCCGAAGTGGTGCATGAAGACGGCACTTCGCGCGCGCAGGTGGTGGAAAAGAAAACCAATCCGCGCTACTACACCCTGATCGAGGAACTAGAAAAACTCACCGGCAACGGCGTGGTTCTCAACACCTCACTGAATCGCCGCGGCGAGCCCATGGTGTGCTC
>JAVERW010000105.1:0-6263 GCA_034006915.1 Desulfuromonadaceae bacterium
CACTCGGGCGCCGCTGGTACGGGGGGTTGCAGCGGCGTGGAGCGATAAAGGATCTGGGATGTCTGGACTCAGTCGCCCGTTTGGTGCTGACCCGCACGCAGCGCTTGCGCTTTCTTTTACTCTACCGCCAGGAAGAACATTTAACTCCGGGAGCAAAACGTCAGATCAGGGGCATAGACGTTTTTTTGCACGCAAGGGCGCAGCGGCGGGCCAAAAAGCAAGCTAAAAAGGTAAGGTCTACCCAACTGACATCTGGGCAGCCAGACGTTCGAGTAGGACGTGATTCAGAATCCCCCCGCTGTTGAAGTAAATCACTTCTTGGCGCGTGTCAATCCGGCAGATCACCTCAATGCTGCGGATCCCCGTTTCGGGATGGCTGATTTGCACTCCCAGGTTCATACCTGGATTTATTTCGTTAACAGGTGTCATGTGCAGGGTTTCGCTGCCGTCGAGGTTAAGGGTTTCGGCAGACTCCCCTTTTTTAAACTGCAATGGCATGACGCCCATTCCCACCAGATTGGAGCGATGAATGCGCTCGAAGCTTCGGGCCAGCACTGCCTTTACTCCAAGCGATAGGGTGCCCTTAGCGGCCCAGTCGCGACTGGAACCGCTGCCGTACTGATCACCTGCAATTACCACGAGGGGGATGTTTTCGCGCAGGTACAGTTGCGCTGCAGAATAGATGCTCATCTGAGTAGCTGCGTCTGGTTGGTGCAGAGTCATTCCTCCTTCGGTGCCTGGAATCATGAGGTTGTGCAGGCGAATATTTGCAAAAGTACCACGCACCATCACCTCATGGTTGCCGCGACGCGAACCGTAGGAGTTGAAATCCTGCGGGGCCACTCCGTGTTTCTGTAGATACTCTCCAGCGGGGCTGGAATCCTTGATGGCGCCAGCTGGAGAGATATGATCAGTAGTGATGGAATCTCCGAGCAGTGCCAAAATTCGAGCTCCGTCCAGCCCTGCGAAACCATTTTGGCGGCCTAAATGGTGGAAAAAAGCTGGCTCGCGGATATAGGTGGAGTCCTTCTGCCAAGCGTAAGTCAGTCCTTCAGGAATGGGTAAAGCGTTCCACGCTGCATCGCCGTCAAATACAGCGGCGTAGTGCTGGCGGAACATGGCCGGAGCGACAGCCTGTTCCAGTGCGCGGATCTCTGCGGTCGTGGGCCATATCTCTTTGAGATAGACGGGTTCCCCTTCGTTGTCACACCCCAGAGGTTCGCTATCGAGGTTGATACGGGTGGTGCCGGCGAGGGCAAAGGCGACTACCAGTGGAGGAGAAGCCAGCCAACTGAAGCGTGTGAGAGGGTGTATCCGCCCTTCAAAGTTGCGATTGCCAGAAAGTACAGCGCTGACCTGTAGATTGTCGCGGGTGATGGCGGCTTCTACTGCTATTGGCAAGGAGCCGGAGTTGCCTATGCAAGTGGTGCAGCCATAGCCGACAATGTTGAAACCGAGCTGATCGAGGCTGCGTTGTAGCCCGGTTTCTTCGAGATAAGCACTGACTACACGCGAACCGGGAGCTAGCGAAGTTTTAACCCAGGGGCGAGTTCGCAACCCACGCGCGCAGGCTTTTTGTGCCAGTAATCCGGCTGCAAGCATTACCGCAGGGTTTGACGTATTGGTACAGGAGGTGATGGCGGCTATCACCACGTCTCCGTCCTGAAGCACATGTGAGGAGGAGTCTGCGCCCATATCCAGGCGCGGGACAGGGCTTTTCAATTCAGCTTCCTGTACCATACGCAACTGTTTGAGGGGGACCTGATCTTGAGGGCGGCGCGGCCCAGCTACGCAAGGCTCAACTGTGCCAAGATCCAACTCCAGTATAGCACTGAACTCCGGTTCTAGGGTGGAGTCATCACGCCACAGCTGTTCCTGTTTACAGTAGGCCTCAACTACAGCCAGAGTTTCGGCACTTCGCCCAGTCAGACGCAGATAG
The DNA here is from genome assembly GCA_034006915.1 of Desulfuromonadaceae bacterium. Classification (GTDB taxonomy): domain Bacteria; phylum Desulfobacterota; class Desulfuromonadia; order Desulfuromonadales; family Desulfuromonadaceae; genus JAIVHC01. Next base: position 1,940 of record JAVERW010000105.1, read on the forward strand.
TCGAGGGTGATATGGTCAACGGGAAAGAACCCACAGGTAGCACCGTATTCAGGTGACATATTGGCTATGGTGGCACGATCCGCCAGAGGTAGGTGGTTCAGTCCAGTGCCGCAGAACTCGACAAATTTGCCCACGACCCCATATTCGCGCAGCATACGCGTGACGGTCAGCACTAAATCGGTAGCGGTTACCCCTGCCTGCAGGGCCCCCGAGAATTTGACTCCCACCACTTCGGGAACCAGCATCGAAAATGGCTGCCCCAGCATGGCTGCCTCGGCTTCGATGCCACCGACGCCCCAGCCCAATACCCCCAACGCGTTGATCATAGTGGTATGACTATCGGTGCCTACCAGGGTATCGGGGTAGATCCAGTTCTTTCCATCTATGGTTTGCTTCCACACTGTACGAGCCAGATATTCTAGATTAACCTGATGGCAGATGCCGGTGCCTGGTGGCACCACGCGGAAATTAGTAAATACGTTCTGGCCCCAACGCAAAAACGTATAGCGCTCGTGATTGCGTTCCATCTCTTTGTCCACATTTATCTGCGCCGCTGTAGCGCTGCCGAACGCGTCCACAATCACGGAGTGGTCGATTACCAGATCTACTGGAATTTGAGGATTGATGCTGGCCGGATCCCCTCCGTTAGCAGCCATGGCATCGCGCATGGCTGCTAAGTCGACAATGGCAGGAACACCAGTAAAGTCCTGCATTAGTACCCGCGCTGGGTGATAGGCGATCTCGCGTTCGAGGTTCTGATTGGGTTTCCAATTTGCTAGCCCTCTGATATCCTCGGCACTTACACTGGTGCCGTCCTCGTGACGCAGAAGATTTTCCAGCAGAACCCTAAGGGAAAAGGGTAGACGCGGGTTTAGAGCCAGTCCGTGGCGTTGCGCGGTCTGTGCACTATGATAGTAGTAAGGGGTGGCGCCAATCTGCACGCTTGCTATACTTGCGAACGTGTCGAGCATAGTATCACCTCCAGAAGAAAAGCACAGAGCCTGCGGAGCAGCTGGTTTAGGGACCTCAGGCGAAATTGATGTTTGTAGATGCAATCTCGGTTTGAAGCAGACGAAGACTGCGTGTACAGTAGATAGAATAACATGGGTTTTGCACCTCGCATATGTTTATACTGTTTGAAAAGCAGGTGCATTAACTGAGCTACATGCGCACACCCCCGTAAGTTTTGTGTGCCCAGTATATTTGTGCCACAATAGCAACATTAGGTATTTGACACTTGCCCGTTGTTTTCTTACTTTAGGTGATATGTCACCTGTTTATGTAGTCTGGCATGGATGTATGATTTTCCACTATGGAGGTTTAGGACAACATGATCGATTATCTACTAGCTAAAGCACAGGAAGACGAGCGTCTAACTCAGAAAGAAATTCAGCACCTGCTTTCATATGATCCATACAGCAGTGCAGCCTGTCGCACGATAGGTGTTGCAAGCGAGCTGTCGCGCTTGTTGCAGGATAATGAAGCTGAAATTCACGGCCTGCTGGCGCTTAATCAGGCCGCGTGCTCGGACGGGGGTAAGTCCTGCACCAACGACGCAGACGCTTCCGTGCTGAGTATAGAAGAGGCTGTAGCCAAGGCGAAACGCTTGGAGGAAGAGGGCTGCCATGTTATCCAGATTGCAACCACCTCAGATTTCTCCTATTTGAAGCTGGCGCCTTACCTGTCAAAGTTACGCGCTGCACTTAAGCCCCATATCCCACTGGTTATCAATGGCGGGAAAGATCTTGCTGAGCATGCCAAGGAGATTAAGCAGGCTGGGGTAAGCGGAGTATACCATGCGTTGCATCTGCGCTCAGAAGAGGATGCAGACAACTCCGCGGAACAGCGTTGTGCCAGCATAGATAAATTCCTCGCGGCGGGTTTACAGGTGGCCACCGGTGTTGAATCAATAGGACCTGAGCACAACAACCGCGAAATCGCAGAATTGATTTGCTATGCGGCCAGCATCAAGTCAGTATTCAGTGGCGCGGCGCGGCGTATTCCCGTACCCGATACCCCTATGGGGGTGATGGGGACTATCCCAGAGGTGCGGCAGGCGCAGATTGTCGCCATCACGCGGTTGGCTATGCCTCACGCGACCATTGCCACCTGCACCAATGCGCCTTGCGCGTTGGCAGCACTGGGTGGTGCAAGCTTCTTCTGGGCAGAGATGTGCACCAATCCGCGCGCAAGTGTGACGGGTACAGAAGAGCGACGAAAACTTTCAGTCGAAGAGTTGCTGCACATATTCTGGGAAAGTGGCTGGAATGCGCGCCAAGGCAAATCTCGTATCTGGGGAGTTTAAAGACCGGCGCCCAAAGCGTAAGTCTCACCCCATACCCACCGCCAACTAAAAAGCGCGGCAGGTTATTGACCTGCCGCGCTTTATTGCTTTCCACAAAGTTATCAACAAGCTACTTGATGTGACAATCAGTACATCCAGTCGGTCCACCGGCGCTCTTATGGCAATCCTTACACATGCTTGAATGAGCCAGATCTTTAGTTAACTCAAAGGGTCCCGGAGTAGTATCACCGTGGCAGGGAGTGCAGCCATAGGTTTCTCCGTGAAAGGTGTGGGTAAGGGTTACGCGGCCAAACTTGTTCTCCAGGATGATGTTGTCCGCTGGTGTGACAGAAGCTGCCGCTGTGCTAACCTTCTGCGTGGTGGCGAGTTTGGCCTCTTCTTGGAGTCCAGTGCTTGTTTCGTTAACCTTCTGTGTTGAAGTTACCACCAATTGGTTGGTCTTATCCTTCGCTGAGGTGGTGGCAGCCTTGGTGTTTTCTGCCCCCTTAGAGGCGGCATTACTTACACTTTCTTTAGTGGCAGCACTGGTTTGAGCAAACGTTTGTTTGCTCTTCTCTACCGCTTCAGCGCCTTGTTTAGCAGCACCATCCACAGTCTTTTCCACAACGACTTTAGTTTCATCCACCTTGACTTTTGCTTTTTCCACGGTTTCGCCCGCAGCAACTTTAGCCCTGTCCAGTGTAGCGGGCTCAACTGTTTGTTCCTGTACTGCGGGAGTTGTTGAGACTTGCTTTTGTTCTTCATTACAGGCACCTAAGAGCAAGAGTAGAAAAATACCCCCTAAGGCGGCCGCTTTGGATCCAGTCGATCGTAACACGATTGATCTTAACATACTAAACCTCCAGCAATAAAAAGTTGACTGTGTTTCGGTGCCATAACCTAGAAGTGCGACACCGCAAAGACTTTACCCTTAAGTATGTGGCGCAATGTCCAGAGCATTATATAGTGTGGTGTAAGAGTACACCATAAGGTAAGGCTACGCCACGAAACTTGAAAAATACCTGCATTCAAGCGGGTGGAGCACAAGCCAGATGTTCATATCATTAGAACCGAAATTTCTATTACAATATCGATTGAATAATTACCAAAAATGTATTAAATTGCGCCCTTCCAATCCTGTAATTTTTAGTGGAGTGTTATGCTGCAAGTAAACGCCGAACTTGGCTATTTCCGTCATTTTTATCACCTGTTGCAAAGCGCATGGCTCCTGCTGGCGTTTGGGGCGCTTCTGTTTAATGTTATGCAAACCCACCACGAGATCAATGCTCTGGCGCGACAGGCGGCGATGCTGGAAAAGGAACGCACTAACACCATTCGCCAGTGGGTTCTGCACCAGAAAGGGCTTGAAGTAAGGAGTGCGAATGGGGTAACTCCAGAGCTGTCTTCGGCGCAGGTGTTAAGTCAGATTCAAGCGCTCTTGCCAGATACAGGAGTGCACAGTCGTCTAGTCAGCCCCGTGCCCCTGAATGCGCGGAATGCCCCTGATGCGTGGGAGACGCGGCAGTTTGCCACTCTGAAGGACGCCAATGATATTGTGCGCGGCAAATTCGAGAAAACAGATGGCACCCGTGAATACCGTGAATTGCATGCTATGGAAAAAACTTCACGCTGTGCACCATGCCATCCAGAGTATGAAAACATCAAACATCCGGCGGCGCTGGCCATTCGAGTACCTCTGGAGCCCATCCGCGCGATGTTGGCTACTCGTACCATAGCGTTTAATATTATGTGCTGTCTCATCTGGGCTTTGGGAGCCGGTGCCATGCATGCTGGGGCCGCGCGTCTGCGCCAGCAGCTTCAAAGTCGCCACCTGTTGCAGCGCGATTTGGAACGTAGCAATAACCTTTATAGCGCTCTTAGTGCGGCAAATCAGGTGATGATGCGGGTGGATGTGTTTTGGTTCAACGTGAATTGGAGAATCCCCTCGTTTGAGTTAGTCTACACGAACGGAGGATTTTACTATGCGCAAGAAACGGAAAAACTACACCGCCAAGGAGAAGGTTTTCATTCTCAAGCGGC
>JAVERW010000106.1:0-6245 GCA_034006915.1 Desulfuromonadaceae bacterium
TACCGTGGTAGGTATTGGGGATATGAGCGGTGACGTATTTGGCAACGCCATGCTTCTTTCGGAGCAGATAAAACTGTACGCTGCCTTCAATCACCGACATATATTCATCGACCCCGATCCCAACCCAACCACCAGCTTTGCTGAACGTAAGCGCCTGTTTGAGTTGCCACGCAGCGGTTGGGATGACTACAATGCTGAACTGATCTCCACTGGTGGAGGGGTATTTGATCGGCACGCCAAGGAGATTCCTCTCTCCCTAGAGGTGCAACGCTGGCTCGGGGTACGTCATACCTCAGTGACTGGTGACACCTTGGTGCAGATGCTGCTCCAAGTTCCGGTCGATTTGCTCTGGAATGGAGGAATCGGCACATATGTCAAGCACTCCCTCGAAACCAATGCCGACGTGGGTGACCGCGCCAACGACAATGCGCGCGTGGATGGGAATAGGTTAAGGGCCAGAGTAGTTGGTGAGGGAGGTAACCTCGGGCTCACCCAACTGGGACGGATCGAATACGCTCTAGGAGGCGGACGTATAAATACCGACGCCGTGGATAATTCCGGCGGAGTGGACTGTTCGGACCACGAAGTAAACCTCAAGATTTTCATGCAGTACCTTAAGAGCCAAGGGCTACTTCAGGATGTGAATGAACGTAACGCCGAACTGCAAGGCCTGACCAATGAGGTGTGCGATGCAGTCCTGCATAATAACTACACCCAGAGCCTCGCACTGTCGCTGGATAAACTGCGCAATAATCAGGGGGTTGAGGTGTTCAGCGACCTAGCAGTACGCCTCGAAAATACGGGCCTGCTGAATCCGGTCAGTGAGGCACTGCCCAAAACCAGGGAAGTCCTCGGGCGCAAACAGGGCTACACTAGGCCGGAACTGGCTATCCTGCTGGCATACAGCAAAATGGACCTGTATGATGCACTGCTCAATTCCAGCTACATTGATTGCCCCTTCGCCCTAGAATATTTGGCCGGGTACTTCCCTGAGAAAATGCGGATCAAATACGCGGATCTTCTCAATGAGCATCCCCTGCGGCGCGAGATCATTGCCACGGTGCTGACCAACCACATCATAGATCAGGCCGGATCCACCACCTGTTTCCGCTTGGCGAGCAGGCACAACATTCAAGCTATCGATATCGTACCCCAATATCTGATCTACGACCGCGTTCTCAAGGGTCCCAGCCTGCGTACACAACTGTGCGCGCTGGACAACAAAATGCCCGCAGAGGAACAATACACCCAGCTTTTACGCCTTGAAACTGCCTTGGCTACCATGTGTGACGGAGCTCTGCGCCGCAGGAAAAGCACCACCTCCGCCGGTATTTTCCAAATGCAAGAGCATCTACGTGAATACCGTAACCTGCTGAGCAGCATCCTAAAACCGGAGCAGTGGGAGGCATGTCGCACCGAAGTAGATACATTGTGCGGATATGGTCTGGATGCGGATACTGCGCTGGAGCTGGTAACACTCCCCTACCTGGATAACTTTATCCCCCTGGTTCAACTACATGAAAAAACCGGGGAAAAGATGTACCCCTTGGCCGTAACCATGGCCGAAGCGATGAAGACCATGCAACTCGAAATCATGCTGCAGGGGCTGAGGCAGGTACCCCTGCGCGATCGCTGGGACAGACGCAGCTACCGCATGCTGAAAAGTAAATTTCAGCAAGAAATCTTTACCCTCATAGAAGAGGTGATGCGCGAGTATAGCGGTAACATCGATAACCTGCTTTCAAAACAACGCCCTGCTTTTATGCGCTATAAACGTTATGTAAAAATGCTCGATGAAAGCAGCAATGCAACCTTCCATCCCTATATGGTTGTGCTTGATCAACTGCAAAAGCTGCGGTAACGTTGCGCCCGATTGTGTGCTTGTCGCACTTGCTCCCACAGCGTAGCGACAACGTAACTCACTAAACTTATGGAAAGATCGTCATGCCCGAACAAAAAATTGTCAAACAGAAGACAGTTGTAGATATCCAGAAACTATACAGCGAAAAACGCAAAATCACCGTCCTGACTGCCTACGATTACCCCTTCGCGCGCATCATGGATGAAGCCGGTATCGATATGATTCTGGTGGGTGACTCCGTCGGCAGCACCGTGGCCGGATACGACACCACGCTGCCCGTCACTATGGAGGAAATGCTCTACCATACCCGCGCCGTAGTGCGTGCCAGCCGCGCCGCCCTGATTATCACCGATATGCCGTTCATGTCATATCAGGCGGATATACGCGATGCCTGCATCAACGCCGGACGCCTGATCAAGGAAGGGGGCGCGCATGCAGTTAAAATAGAGGGGGGCGTCAATATGGCTGCCACCATAGCAGCCATCGTCAATATGGATGTCCCTGTGGTGGGGCATATCGGCCTGACACCCCAGTCCATCCACCGCATGGGCGGCTACAAAGTACAGGGACGCAAGGAAGAACAGGCCACCCAACTGCTCGCCGATGCCAAAGCGGTTGAAGCTGCCGGAGCCTTCGCGCTGGTGCTCGAAGGAATCCCCGCCCCACTGGCGCAACAGATCACCCAGAGCATCAAGATCCCCACTATCGGCATCGGAGCTGGACCGGAGTGTTCTGGGCAGGTGCTGGTCATCCACGATATCCTCGGCTTATGCGAAAAGTATTCGCCCAAATTCGTCAAACGCTATGCAGATGTGGCACAAATCATCCGCGCCAGTGTGGAGAGCTATATAGCCGAAGTGCATGACGGCTCGTTCCCATCCGAAGAGCACAGCTTTAAATAGCCCGCCGACCGCGCCACCCTAAGAGCTGCCACAGAAATCAATAAAGGAACCTTACGATGAAAACTATACATCAGGTGGATGAAATGGAGCTGCGCGCGCGCGCCCTTCGAGCCGAGGGCAAACGGATTGCCTTTGTCCCCACCATGGGCTATCTGCATGAAGGCCATTTATCCCTGGTACGGGCAGCGCGTAACCACGGTGAGGTGGTGGTACTTTCAATTTTCGTCAATCCGATCCAGTTCGGCGCCGGAGAGGATTTCTCCAGTTACCCGCGCGACTTAAGCCGCGACAGCGCTTTGGCCGCAGAGGCTGGGGTTGACATTATCTTCGCCCCAGAAGCGGCACAGATGTATCCGGCCGGTTACGCCACCACGGTACATGTAGAAGGGATAACCGAAATCCTGTGCGGTGCCAGTCGCCCCGGCCACTTTGACGGCGTAACCACCGTAGTGAGCAAATTATTCGGCATTGTTCAGCCCCACGCCGCCCTACTCGGAATGAAAGATTTCCAGCAACTTGCCATAGTGCGCCGTATGACGGCAGATCTAAACCTGCCGGTAGAGATCATCGGGATGCCCATTGTGCGTGAAACCGATGGTCTGGCTCTGAGTTCGCGGAACAAGTATCTGACCCCACACCAGCACCAACAGGCGCTGTGTCTGCAGGATGCCCTTCGTATGGCGACGGATACTGCCCTGAAAGGGGAAAAGGACGCTACAGCCATCATCGCACTGGTACAGCAGCGTATCAAACAGGAGGGCGAAGCGCGTATCGACTATATCCAGATCTGCAATGAGAAAACGTTGCAGCAGGTTACCCAGATTGATGCCGATGCGGTTTTGCTGCTGGCGGTACATTTCGGCTCCACCCGCCTGATCGACAACCACTACCTGCTCACCGCGTTTAATTGATGACCCCCCATATCCATATCAGCCGCTATATTGTTCCAATAGGCTCGCCCTCTTTTGAACAAGGGGCGCTGGCTGTACAGGATGGGCGCATTGTCGCGCTGGGACCTGTAGCAGAAATAACCCGCCGCTTTCCCCACGCCCCATACACCGATTATGGCGACTCCATCCTGCTACCGGCGCTGAATAACGCCCACACCCATCTGGAACTGAGCCATTTCCCTCGCTGGCGGGAGATAACACAGCGTCAAGCAGAAGGACAGCCCCACAGCGGCGCAGACAACCCTGAGTCAAAATCGGACCCTGGATTCACCGCCTGGATTCTGCGCCTGATTGAAATCAAGAAAAACCTAGGACGCGACCCGCAAATATACATCGATGCGTGGCACACCGGCCTGCATTTGGCCCAAAGTAGCGGCACCGGCTATATCGGCGACATCCTCACTACCCCGCAGATAAGCGCCATCGCCGCATCACACCTGCCCGGGCGCGGCTACATAGAGATCCTTGGCTATGATCCGCTGCAGGTACACAGCCGCTTAGAGCACCTAGAGCACTGGGCCGAGCATGCACCCCAGGCGCTATGGGGTGCGGCACCACACGCCCCCTATACCCTCAGTCAAGATATGCTTAAACTGAGTTTTAGAACCACGGCCGCACACCATCTACCCAGTTCCATCCACTTGGCGGAATCTGAGGAAGAAGTTGAATTCTTACGCAGCGCCACCGGCCCTATGGCGCAGAAACTATATCCATACGTAAACTGGGAGCAGCACATCGACCCGCCCCGCCGGATGCGCCCACTGGAGTGTGTGCGCCAGGCGGGCGGCTTGCGCTCCGATACCCTGCTGGTGCACGGCGTACATCTAAACCGCGCTGAAATAGACCTCGTAGCCGCAAGCAAAGCCAGCGTAGGCCTGTGCCCGCGCTCCAATGCACGCCTAAACAGCGGCAAAGCTCCCGTTGCCGACTACTTGCGCGCCGGCATCCCTTTGGCGCTAGGCACCGACAGTCTCGCCAGCAACAGCACCCTGTCCCTGTGGGATGAGATGGCCTTCGCCCTACAGTGGTTTGCGGGGGACATCTCCGCACCACAGCTACTGCATATGGCCACATGTGGCGGTGCCAGGGCCTTGCAACTCAACGACGCCGGCACATTGGCACCGGGCAAACGCGCGACATTTGTGGTAGTATCTCCCTCTACCCTGCCCGAGCTGCCCAATTTAGCAGAATTTTTATGCCATTCACGCCGGGGACGCGAAATCACCGCCCTGTATCGTGAAGGCAACGCTGTCGACCTCTCCAGCTGTAACAAGGATATATCGGCATGAATAATCTAAATAGAAACAAAGAAATAAAAAAACTCTGGCGCCAATTTTTGCACCCGCAGCGCATAACCAGCACAACCGGCACCGTTGTAGCACTAAAGCCAAAGCGGTTGGCCCTAGTCGAATGTGCCGATCAAAACGCCTGCTCCGGGTGCAGCGGCGCTGGCAACTGCTGCCAGAAAGGCCCCGGCGCGGGCGCCAAACGAATCATGGCTGACAACATTCCGTATGCCCGTGAGGGTGATCTGGTAAAGGTAGAAATCGAAACTAGCGCCGGCATCCTCGATTCCGATACAGTGCTGTATATCATCGCTTTTGTTATGCTTGCGCTGGGACTCGCCCTCGGTTATGGTATCGCAGCCAGCATAGCCGTTGGTATCCCCGCAGCTATACTGGCCATTCTGGTCGGAGCCGCCTTTATGACCGGAACCATCGGAGTGCTGCGTTTCGGACGCCAGGCTGTAATCCAAACTGCCCTGGCCCGAATCGTTGAAATTAAAGAAATTACTCCAAAAGACAGGGCATAATCGCCATGGGTATCAAAATAATCGCCACCAACAAAAAAGCTTACCACGATTACTTCATCGAAGAGGTATATGAGGCTGGCATATCCCTGCAGGGTACCGAAGTAAAATCCCTGCGCCTAGGCAACGTCAACCTCAAGGAATCATTCTGCCGAGTAAAAAATGGCGAGGTGTTCATCAACAATATGCACATCAGCCCATACGAACTCGGTAACATTGAAAATCAGGACCCCACCAGGGTCCGCAAACTACTGCTACACCGGCATGAGATTGACAAGATCGCGCGCAAAAGCGACGAAAAGGGCTTGACACTGGTACCAACAAAGATCTATTTTAAGAATAGTCGCGTAAAACTTGAGATAGGTATAGGTAAAGGGAAAAAGCATTACGACAAGCGTGAATCCCTAAAACTTAAGCAAGCAAACCGTGAAGTAGAAAAAGCTATTAAAGATAATCTCAACCGCTGACGATATGAACATACATACACAAATTAAACCTATGGGGGTGCCAAGGTTTCGACGGGGATTGAAAGCGAAGGTTGCATGTCGGGGACGCCAGTTGGCCTCGTTAAAAAACTGGTAACAATACAAACGCTGATACTGACGTTTCGTACGCACTAGCAGCTTAATTGCTGCTTCGTCTCTGCTTACTTTGTCTGTGAGTTTTCGGAGACGTCATTTAACAGACTAGTTGCTGTTCGTGTCCGCAGTTCAGCAGCGAAA
>JAVERW010000107.1:0-6218 GCA_034006915.1 Desulfuromonadaceae bacterium
CGGTTCCTATCCCTTTGTCGGTAAAAATTTCCAGCAGGCAGGTGTGTTCCATTCTACCGTCGATGATGTGGGCTTTGGCAACCCCTTCGTTGACGGCGTCGACACAGCAGGTCACCTTGGGGATCATTCCGCCGCTGATGGTGCCATCTTCGATCAGAGCGCCTACGGCGTCAATATCAATGGTGGAAATAAGTTTACCTGCTTTATCCAGCACCCCCTCCACATCGGTGAGGAGCATGAGTTTTTCGGCCTTGAGCGCCCCAGCCACCCGTCCAGCGACCAGGTCCGCATTAATGTTGTACGTCTCGCCGTTGGGACCAACCCCGATGGGGGCGATAACCGGAATAAAGTTATTCTGTTCCAGCGCTCTGAGTACCTCTGGGTTGACACTATCTACCTCGCCGACCATACCGACATCCACAATTTCGGGGGTGAGGGTAGCGGGGTTAACCATGGTCATCTCCAGTTTGTGCGCCATAATCAGGTTGCCGTCTTTGCCGGACAAGCCTACGGCGCGGCCACCGGCGCTGTTGATGTTCCCTACAATTTCCTTGTTGACCTTCCCACCCAGAACCATCTCCACCACATTCATAGTTTCCGAATCTGTGACCCGCATCCCTTGCACAAAATTGGTCTTGCGTCCCATTTGTTCGAGCACCTTACCGATCTGTGGTCCACCTCCGTGCACCACTACCGGATTGATGCCGATGAGCTTGAGTAGGATAATGTCTTTAGCGAAGCCCTGCTTGAGATGTTCCTCCACCATGGCGTTTCCGCCATACTTGATTACGATAGTTTTACCATAAAAGCGCTTGATGTAGGGCAGCGCTTCCATGAGAATATTGGCTTTATTGATCAGCTCCTGCACGGGGCAACACTCCTAAGCGTTGTGCACATATTTAGTGCATGTATGGTATTACATGCGTGGATGCGTTAGAGAATAAAGCGGGACAGGTCCTCGCTGGCAACGATTTTTTCCAGACGTTCGCGTACCATATCCGTATCGACTTCGATGTTTTTCTCTTGGATTTCCGGGGCATCAAAGGAGATCTGTTCCAAGAGCTTTTCGATGATAGTGTGCAGCCGTCTGGCACCGATGTTTTCTGTCTGTTCGTTCACCTTGGCCGCGATTGCGGCCATCTCACGGATAGCAGCATCGCTGAAAGTCAGGTTTAGACCTTCTGTTTTCATCAGGGCACGATATTGATTGATAAGAGCATTGCGCGGCTCTGTAAGGATCTGAAAGAAGTCATCTTCAGTCAGGCTGTCCAGTTCTACCCGGATGGGGAAGCGCCCCTGCAGCTCCGGGATGAGATCGGAAGGTTTGGCTACGTGAAATGCGCCGGCGGCAATGAATAAAATGTGGTCGGTCTTTATCGGCCCATATTTGGTATTCACCGTGCTCCCCTCGACGATGGGGAGGATATCGCGTTGTACCCCTTCGCGGGAGATCTCTGGTCCGTGCCCCCCACCGGTGCTGGCAATTTTATCGATTTCATCGATAAAGATGATACCGCTCTGTTCGGTGCGTTGGCGTGCCAGGGTGTGCACTTCATCCATGTCCACTAGTTTGCGCGCTTCTTGTTCGGTGAGGATTTCGCGTGCGTCTTCAACCTTTATGCGCCGCCGTTTGGTTTTTTTAGGGAACAGGTTGCCAAACATATCTTTGAGGTTAAGGCCTATCTCTTCGGCGCCGGGTGGAGTCATCACTTCCATGGCGGGCATGGTGGATTCCTCGGTTTCAAGTTCTACAAAACGCTGCTCAAGTTCACCCAAGCGCAGAAGACGCCGCATTTTATCTCTGGTTGATCCTTCCGTATCCTCGGCTTTGTCCATGGTGGCGGAACTGCCGGGCAGCAGCAGATCAAGAATTTTTTCTTCCGCCTGATCTTCAGCCTGTAGGCGTTTGTTGGCGGTCTCCTCGGCGCGCACCATGGTGATGGCGAGCTCAAGTAGATCGCGCACCATGCTTTCTACATCGCGCCCGACATAGCCCACTTCAGTGAATTTACTCGCCTCCACCTTGATAAAGGGGGCTTGAGCTAGTTTGGCCAGGCGGCGGGCAATTTCGGTTTTCCCCACGCCGGTGGGACCGATCATAATTATATTTTTAGGGGATATTTCATCGCGCAGATCTTCGGTTACCTGCTGGCGCCGCCAGCGACTGCGTAGCGCTACGGCTACGGCGCGCTTTGCACCGTTTTGGCCAATGATGTAACGATCGAGTTCAGAAACTATCTCTCGAGGGGTCAGATTGTTCATCACAGGGTTTCCATACTTATGTGGTCGTTGGTATAGATACAGGTTTCCGCTGCAATTTTCATTGCTTGGGTGGCGATATCTGCTGGAGTCATGTTGGTATTACGCAGCAGCGCCCGCGCCGCAGCCTGAGCATAGGCTCCGCCGGAACCAATGGCGGCCACGCCATCGTCGGATTCAATAACATCACCCACACCGGAGATTACCAGGGTCTGGTTTTTGTCGGCCACCAGCAGCAGGGCTTCGAGCTTCCGCAACACGCGGTCACTACGCCACTCCTTGGCCAATGCCACCGCAGCGCGTGCCAGGTGCCCCTGAAATTCCTGCAGCTTGGCTTCGAATTTTTCAAACAGAGTAAAGGCATCCGCCGTGCTGCCGGCAAAACCGCCGATGATCTTGTCGTCGTGCATACGCCGCAGCTTGCAGGCGCCGTGCTTCATCACAGTATGCCCCATGGTCACCTGGCCATCACCGGCCATGGCAACACCATCTGCGGAACGCACCGCCAATATCGTTGTACCTTTGAACATGAAGTATCCTGTTGAATGGAGTTTATTTACAGGGTTTTTTCAATTAACTCCGGAGCCTGCTGCAACATGGCATCAATGCTGCCCACCTCTGAACCACCGGCTTGAGCTAGATCGGGGCGTCCACCCCCGCGCCCTCCGATCATCTCTGCCAGGGGTTTTATGATCTCGCCGGCCTTGATGCGTCCGTGCAGGTCAGTGCTCACCGCCACTAACAGTGCCACCTTCCCATCATAGGCTCCGGCCAAAACTATGATGCCCGATTGCAACTGGTCGCGCAGTTTATCGCACTGCTCACGTAACTTTTTGCCGTCGAGTCCATCCAGACGCGCGACGAGCAGATCGATATCTCCCACTTTACGAATATCCTGTGCCATCTCTGCAGCGCGGTCTGCTTCTATCCGATCCTGCAGGGTTTCAATTTCGCGTTCCAGCTCTTTTTGTTGCTCCACCAGTTTTTCGATCCGCTGTTGCAGATGGCTGGGGTCGGTTTTTACCAAGGCGGCCACATTGTCAACCAACTGTTGGCGTTTGTGGATCTCTTCTAGAGCTTTGTCTCCGGTTACGGCCTCGATCCTGCGTACGCCGGCGGCGATGCCGGACTCCTGTATGATCTTGAATAGTCCGATGTCACCGCTGGCGGACACATGGGTGCCGCCGCATAGTTCCATACTCAAGTCACCCATCTGCACCACCCGCACCTTGTCGGCGTATTTTTCTCCGAACAGTGCTTTTGCTCCGGCAGCAACGGCGTCCTCGGTTTCCATCACTTCTGTGCTGACGGTACGGTTGGCGCGGATACTGCGGTTGACCTCATCTTCGATCTGCCACAATTCTTTTTTGCTTAAGGGGGAGAAGTGGGTAAAGTCAAAGCGCAGGCGCTCTGGCGTTACCAGAGATCCGGCCTGCTGGACATGGTCACCGAGGATTTTCCCCAGAACCGCCTGCAGAAGATGGGTGGCGCTGTGGTTAAGGCACGCAGCTTGGCGCGTAGCGGTGTCAATGCCGAGTTCAAGGTTGTCCCCGAGGCGGATGTTGCCGTGCTCCACTACCGTGAAGTGGGAGACCAGCCCGGGCAGAACCCGAACCGCGTTATTGACTCGCGCTGTGGCATCGTCTGATTTTATCCAGCCATGGTCGCCACTTTGTCCCCCGGATTCACCGTAAAAAGGGGTGATGGAGGTGAAGATTTCAACCTCTTGTCCCGCAGTGGCACAGTCTATCCGTTTGCCTGCGTCTAGAATGGCAACAACGGTACCGAAGTCCTCGGTCTTGGTATAGCCGCTGAATTCGGTGCTGACACCTTCCTCGGCGAGTTGTTTGTAGATGGTGGCTATCCCTTCTTCGCCCGAGCCCTTCCAGTGTTCCCGTGCTTGGCGGCGCTGTTCTTCCATGCAGCGTTTAAATCCCACCTCGTCTACGCGGTAGCCATCTTTTTCCACAATATCGGCGGTTAAATCAAGAGGAAAGCCAAAGGTGTCATAGAGCTTGAAGACCACTTCGCCTGGGATCTCCACCGAACCGCGCTGTTTGAGTTTTTCAATTTCATCGGTAAGGATGCGCAACCCGTTATCCAGCGTCTGGATAAAGCGTTCTTCTTCGTTGGTGATGACGTTGATAACAAAGGCTTTGCGTTTGGCCTCTTCCGGATATGCCTGCGCCATACTCTCGAGCACAAAGGTGGCGGTTTTAAACAGCACCGGTTCTTCAAAGCCCAGCATCTTCGCGTGACGCATGGCCCGGCGCATAATGCGGCGCAGGACATAACCCCGCCCCTCGTTGGAAGGGAGCACTCCGTCGGCAATCAGAAATGCGGCTGCTCGGCTGTGGTCTGCCATAACCCGCATGGAGATATCCTGCTCTGTATCCGCGCCGTATTTTTTTTCTGCTAGCTGGGCAATATAGTCAAGCAGCAGGCGGATGTTATCTGTCTCATAATTAGAGCTGACCCCCTGCATAACCGCACTGATGCGCTCCAGTCCCATGCCGGTATCCACTGAGGGTTTCGGCAATGGTGTGAGCTTGCCATCTTTGCTGCGATTAAACTGCATGAACACATTGTTCCAGATCTCCATATAGCGGTCACAGTCACAGCCGACGGCACAGTCGGGTTCGCAGCAGCCTACGCCGGGGCCGTTGTCCCAAAAAATTTCCGTGCAAGGGCCACAGGGGCCGGTATCGCCCATGGACCAGAAGTTGTCCGCTTCACCAAAGCGATAAATGCGTTCGCGCGGTACCCCTTCTTGCGTATGCCAGATCTGTGCAGCTTCGTCATCATCTTCAAACACAGTGACATACAGGCGGTTTTTGTCGAGCTTCATCTCTTCGGTAAGAAATTCCCATGCCAGCGCAATGGCTTCTTTCTTGAAGTAATCGCCGAAAGAGAAGTTGCCCAGCATTTCAAAAAATGTATGGTGGCGCGCAGTGCGTCCCACGTTTTCCAGATCATTGTGCTTACCCCCGGCCCGGACACATTTTTGCACCGATGTCGCGCGCACGTAAGGACGTTTTTCAGCGCCCAAAAAACAATCCTTAAACTGGTTCATCCCCGCATTGGTGAACAACAGAGTCGGGTCATTGTGTGGAATAAGGGATGACGACGCGACTACCTGATGGCCGTGTTCTTCAAAATAGCGCAAAAAACGTGCGCGGATCTCATTCGTGCTCAGCATAGGGGTCGTTCTGCCTTTCGTGTATGTGGTCAAATATTATATGCAGGGCAAAGCCGCGGCGCAGCAGATAGTTCACTATGCGGCGGCGCTGGCGTGGATCGTGCAAATCGGTATTAGCGGTGCTGAAACGGCGTGCAAAAACTTCGGCCAGTACGGTGCGTTCATCGTATTTCGCGGCGCTGGCCGAGGCTGCATCTTCTATGTCCTGCTCTTCAAAGCCCTCTTTACGCAATTCCAAACGTATGCGTGGCCCTACCTTGCCGTTGCGGGTAAGGGCTGTAGCACGTTCACACGCGGTGCGCGGATCATTTATATAGTCCAGTTCGCGGCAGCGTGCAATAGCTGCGTCTATCTGCGCTGGCGGGTAGTCGTTTCTGCCCAGACGTCTGCGCAGATCCGCGCTGCTGCGGGTGCGTACACTCAATAGGCGCAGAGCGTGTACATCTGCTGTGTTTGCGCCTTCCATTTAATTTTCTATGTTGGGATTTTCATCTTTATTGAATTGATCCCAGCTCAGATCTGAAGTTGAGGAAATGCCCGAGTGCTTGAGCTTGAAGTCGTCCGGGTTGCTGCTCTGGCGCAGAGCTTCTTCGTAAGTGATAAGTCCATTGTTAAGCAGCTTCATCAGAGATTGGTCAAAGGTCTGCATGCCATAGGAGTCATACCCATTTTGGATGGTGTCGCGCAGCAGTTTGGTCTTTTCTTTATCGTCAATCAGTTCACGCACGCGCGCGCTTGAAACCATCACCTCAACCGCAGG
>JAVERW010000108.1:0-6189 GCA_034006915.1 Desulfuromonadaceae bacterium
ACAGCGCCCAGCGGTCAAGCAGCGGATTCTGGATGAAGGTCAACCCAAGCCTTGCGCACACCGCTGGCCCCTTCATAAAGCTTATCGGACATTGCTCCGTTACTGATTACACAACTCCTTTAACGTCAATTACTTAGATTAAGAAACCAACTTCACGCGGGTGGCTATGTTTCTAAAAGCCTCAATATTTCCTGTTGCTCCTCGTCGGGCAACGTTGCTTGTCGATACGTAACTCCTCCCATATTTATTTCATGTTCACAGATTTGTTTAAGGCGATTAATCACTCCAGCAAATGTCCAGCGGTGCTCGGCCCCACTGCCGTCAGCTTCGAAAAGTGGTTTCAGTTTTTGCATCATATGCCATTGAACGTAATAAGCGAGTGTACATAGAAAAACATGCGCACGAATGCGTTCATCGGTTTTATGATAAACAGGGCGCATTTCAAGCTGTACGGTCTTGATGTTACGGAACGCACGCTCCACATTCCCAAGCGCCTTATAGGACTCGACGACAGCCAGTGTATTCATACGGGAGTCCTCGACGTCCGTGCGGATCACATAACAGCCGTCAAGCTCTTCTTCTCGCTTGATCTTGTCTTGATCAAGCGACCATGCAAGGCGGTGTTTTCGTGATGATGGCGACTCCGGACCAGCCTCGATTGACCAAATGATGAATTTGCCCATCTTGTACTTCTGAAGAATTCGCCCGACGCGTGCGCCTAATTTCTCGACAGTTACGCTTTTTTTGTAATCTGCGATGAGCTTCAAGTTTTCTTCTGTGAGTTCGAGTAACCGTTGTCGCGTTTTGCTCTCTGTTATCTTTGTGATTGGATTAAGACAGAGACAGTAGCGCAGATCAGCAGAGTCGGGATCAATAATTTCGACGATATTTGTTTCATCAAACAGTTCGGGCTGGATGAGATCACGTTGAATCAATTCTTTGAGCTGTCCATGAGTCAGCGCACCAATTGTGCTGATATTACCTAAAGCACGTATATCCTCAAATCTTTGCTGGGTAATCATGCCCCGATCCCCCACAAACACAAAGTGATCAAGACCATATTCGTTTCGTATTTCCTCTATCTTCCCCATCACCGTGGTGCAATCTTTGGTGTTCCCAGCAAACACTTCGGAACCGATTGGACAGCCCTGGGCATTTGTAATCAACCCAACGACCACCTGCTCGTGTCCTTTTTTCCCATCCCGGTTATACCCGTACTTCACAAGCTCGCTGTCCTTGTATTCGCCTTCAAAATAAGTGCTGGTAATATCATAAAGTACCAGTGTGCCTGCGCTGGCATGTTTAGCCGCAAGTTTAATCTGAATCGCTTTTTGTCGCTGAAGCAAACGATCTAAGGGTTGATAACAATGTGATTCAACCTTGGGTTCTCCATCGATACCGCATAATTCCCACAGACACGAATCACGCCAGATGTTGCACAAGCTTAACTTACTTCCCTGATAGACAATTCGACCGGCTATCATCGCCAGAACGGCATCCACCCAAGGTTCCGAACGGGAAAGAAGGATGCGATGCAAACCCAGCTTTTTGGCCATAGCAATGGCTGCCCGGCTGGCTCCAAGCTCCCGCGAGCTTAACACGCTTGTCGCTTTAGGCGACCCCACAGGGACGACTTTCTCCCTGAATGCGAGTTGAAGCATCATTAACTGATCAACGGTGCAGCCTGTAATTCGCCCAAGTTGGGTGTGCCGTGGGCTTTTCTTTGTCTTGTCCCAGAAAGTGTTGCGTATTATTCCCACGGGACTTTTACGTGAAGTTTGTATTTCGAGATGAATGTTGCCCTGTTTCGTTTGCATGGCTTTATTAACTCATATATTAAGATCTATGTCAAGGATATAAAAATATTCTGCATGGCTAGGTTTAGGCGTCAAAAAAAACGATAAGGTTATGGAACAGAGTCGTTTATGCCAGTTTTAGCCCCTACAATGTCCGGCTTATAAGCAAACGCTAACGCCAAAGAAGCACAACCTGCTAGGCACATAAATGTGAGCGCAGAATGTAGTCGTCCGTAGCGACCCCTAGCCCACCGATATGGCTATCCACGGCGGCACAACGTACAGTGAGGGGGTGATTCTTGAGCGGTATGACTGCCCGCACCAGCCACTCGACGAAACCCCAACCGCTTACGCCGCCTTTTAATCTCTTCTTGCCGGCAGTCCCCTGCCTGCAAGTTCCGTCAATCAGGTGACAAGGAAACTGTTCATGCTTTAAAAATGGCGCGCCTGGCGGGGCTTGAACCCACAACCTTCAGCTCCGGAGGCCCTAGAAGCCTGTTTAAGGCCATTCTCTGAAAGCGTTTAAAACGCTACGAAAAGCATGCACACAAGCACTTTATCACTTGTCCACTAAAAATGAAACCATTTGAAATAACATGCAAAGCGGAGCGTGTTTTCCAAACAAATGGCAAACATTCGAACCTTTGTATCCTCCTGTTATACATCCAAACTTCTGCGCGCTCTACATGGCTGTCTCGATAAACGGTGCCTCACCCCGCACCGGCTCACGTCGATCCGAGCTCGCGGACAACGTGGAGGACGTTATGAAGCGGAGGCGGAGCGATGCGGACAAGGTGATTGGTCCGACTAAGGATACGGCCATGTAACAGGCTGTAGCGTATCACCGTTAGTCCATTGCGCGGCGTATCAATCATCGTGGTAACACTGCGCCCTCCCCGAATCGCAGCGACCGGTACTTCGCGCCAGAGCTATGCCCTATATAGTACGCATCTCTTCTTTAAGAACAAACGCCTGACGTATCAGTATATGGAAGAAAACAAGAGTAAACCGCCGATGGTGATGACGGGACAAAGGCTGGGAGCATGTGGAGTATATCCTTCGTGAAAATTCGCTTCATGAAAGGGAGCTTTTGCTCTTTCTAACGTTGGCTTAGGGCTGATTTGATGCTGAACCGCCAATCTGAAAAGATGAGCGCCCCCCCTTCACCAGATCTAAAAAAACACGAAATACGATAAAACAATAGCTGGCAAAACTCAGGATCGATATTTATCTTGTACAAATTGCCAAAAAACAAGTATAATAAATTTAGTTTTAAAACGTACTTTCTCTTCAACAGATCTCCCTAAATAATCACAACGGGAAAAGGAATGTTTTTTATTCCCTTTTTTAATTATGTGTTTCATTGACAACAAGGAGTGTAAATAAATGTTTAGTAATTTCATTGTTCTTAAAAGAGCTGTCCTAAGTATGGTTCTCTTCATTTGGGGGAACACCGCACTGGCCTCTGTATGGTTCATGAATAAAAGCGCCCCAAACAAAACCGCTGAGGTCGATGTTACAGCAATCATGTGGGGAGTTCCTGATGCGATAACCGAAAATACAAAAGACCGGATTGTCTTTCAGGTAGCTTCGAGTGAGTATCGTGAAGTAAAATTGATTTTAGAGTCTGACACTGTCCGCGGTGAGAAACTCAAGCTTTCAATTCCTACTAGAGTCCACACCTTCAAATCAACAAGTGAATATACGTCTTGGTCCTATAGCCGTAACTTCTCAATAAGTCCCTTTTCCGCGAAAGGGGCGTGAGTTTTCTAGCTGTCGTGGAGTGAGCAAAACAGGACAACCGGGTTAGCAAAGCTGGACTATGGTGGTGGTGAGCAAAGCAAGACAGAGGGGTGAAGCGATGAATTACATACTGTAGGCGATAAGAAATTGTCATACGAGCCTTTACGACTCTTTCGAGGCCTGTGAACACCGGGATGTACCTAGACAACACGATAACAATAAGAGCCTCTAGAAGAACTCAGCCGTGGTGGCAACCAAAACTGGACAGAATTGGCTGATATAGATCAATGCTAATAGCCTAAAACCACAACAATCATGATTTTAGGGTTAGAGATATAAATGAGCCTGTCCAGTTTTGCTCACCACAAAAATTCCTGTTTTGAAAACCACACTACAGCGTGAGTTTTCTAGCTTGACCTACGGCTCCCTGTATACTTCCGTTCTCCTCCCTTGGGTTTCTGACAACGATGAGGAGTTTTTAGGTCTCAAAAAAAATAGCGATTTATCTTCTTTTTTTGTTGCTATTATCTGATAAGTATGATTACATATACATATGAAAACAAAACCCACTACAGCAACCGAGAAAACAGAACCCACTACGGCAACCGTGAAAAGAAACCTTCGTCGTAAGCTAACAGCAATGGGCAAGGAGCACCCCTTTATCATTGGATCGCTGACAAAGATTCATCGCAAATGCGGTAATCCGAACTGCCGATGCGCCGAGGAGAAC
This sequence comes from Desulfuromonadaceae bacterium, assembly GCA_034006915.1. Classification (GTDB taxonomy): domain Bacteria; phylum Desulfobacterota; class Desulfuromonadia; order Desulfuromonadales; family Desulfuromonadaceae; genus JAIVHC01. Next base: position 4,270 of record JAVERW010000108.1, read on the forward strand.
GGTCGGAAGCATCCTGCTCATCTGTTAACCACAAAGATCAAGGGAAAGACGCATACGATCTATGTCCCAGTGGATATGGTTGAGGAAGTGCGAGGGTGGTGTCGCAATTATCGTACGGTAAAGGCGCAGATCAAGGGGGTCTCCGAGTGCTGTGAACAGCTCATTCGAATGTACGCCAAAGACAAGCAGGCGGTTCAGCAAAAAGCAGACGGGAAAACCACCATGACTCCGGAACCCAGATGATAGTGCCAGTCAAAATTACTGAAGAAGAGAAGACGCCTCTGGTAACCCAGTTACTGCATACGATACAGACGCAGCAGGAACTTATTCAGCGCCTACGCGATGAGGTCGCTCGCCTGAAAGGTCAAAAAGGCAAACCAAAGATTCCGCCGAGCCGACTGGAAGAAGATACGAAGGAAGAACGGAAGGAGGAAAAGGTCGGGAAACGTCCGGGCTCGGAAAAACGAAGCAAAACGAAAGATCTACCCATCCACGAAACAATCCCCGTGCCACCGAAGGATCTACCTGCAGGCTCAACCCACGTGGGGCACGACGATTGGATTGTTCAGGGTCTTGTGATCAGAGCGCATAACGTATGCTATCAATTGGAACGATGGCTCACTCCGGATGGCAGGCTGATCAAGGGGCAATTACCAGATTCTGTCACTGGACATTTTGATGCGGTGCTGCGAAGCTTCATTCTTCAGCAATATAATCATGGGCACGTCACACAGCCTTTGATATGGGAAGAACTTCTGGATTTCGGAATCGACATTTCCTCCGGACAGGTTAATCGGATTTTGACCGAAAACAAAGACGTTTTCCACATTGAGAAAAAAGGCGTACTCGCTGCTGGCCTAGCGGTATCTAGCTATCTTAATGCGGATGATACTGGCGCGCGACATGCGGGCAAAAACGGGTACTGTACGCATATAGGCAATGAGTTTTTCGCTTGGTTCAAGAGCACGGGAAGCAAGAGTCGCATCAACTTCCTTGAATTGCTGCGCAACGGGCATGACGATTATGTGATCAACGCGGATGCACTTTTGTACATACAGGAGCAAAGCTTTCCACAGCCGTTACTCGCACAGCTCGCCGAAAATGCTACCACATATTTTGCTACTGAGGCAGACTGGAAGCAGCACCTGAAGCAACTGGGCATCACGAAAGAGCGCCATGTCCGAATCACCACTGAGGCCGCGTTACTCGGCAGCGTTCTACATCACGGGTTTTCGAAAGCGTTGGTGATCCTTACTGACGATGCCGGACAATTCAACGTTCTGCTTCATGCGTTGTGCTGGATACATGCCGAAAGGACCATTCATAAGCTCGTCCCCTGTAATGATGAAGAAGCCAAGGCCATCGAGGCCATCCGTGATCGTATCTGGCAGCTCTATCAAGACCTAAAAACATACAAAGAAATGCCCGCCGAAGAAACAAAGATAACCTTGGGAAAACGCTTCGACGAGATTTTCGCTACCGAGACCTGTAGCTCTGTATTGGATGCAGCCTTGCGCCGTCTGGCTAAGAACAAAAAGGAACTTCTCCTCGTATTGGACCGACCGGATATCCCTTTGCACAACAATCTTAGCGAAGGCGATATCCGCGAATATGTTAAGAAACGCAAAATCAGCGGCAGCACCCGCTCCGAAGCCGGTAGGTGCTGCCGCGACACATTTACCAGTCTGAAAAAGACATGCCGAAAATTGGACGTATCCTTTTGGGACTACCTCAATGACCGTATTTCAAATGCGAATGTAATCCTGCCCTTGCCGGACCTCATTCGCGCAAAGGCGCAATCTGGTTGAATGTCGACTGAAAGCAATCGTCATCCCGATCAGTCTCATGATCTTCGACGGAAGTTATAGGGCTGGGAAAACTCCTTGTCAATGGTAGCTCTGTGACTTATTGAGAAGTTAC
>JAVERW010000109.1:0-6162 GCA_034006915.1 Desulfuromonadaceae bacterium
ACCCTTTGTCGAGGATGAGCTGGACACCCTGTGTGGCGAGCGCGAGCGCCTCCTGGCGCATCCCGGCGGCGCGCAAGGATGGCCGCATGCTGGAGCTGGAAAGCGCGTCCTGTTCATCGGCCCCGAAGGGGGATTGATTCCGTATGAGGTCTCCATGCTCGAAGAGCGCGGTTTCAAGGTCTTTTCCATCGGCGAGCGCATCCTGCATGTGGAGACCGCAGTGGTGGCCTGTCTCGCGCGTTTGGGGATCTAAAAGTTATTCCCTCCCCATCGTGGGGGGAGGGGCAGGGTGGGGGTAATGCCCGACAGGTCATCAAGTTTTTTTAAATCGTCTATACTGCGAACGGTCAGGTCTTGCAACGCAACATTCCTATAATAACATCTAATCATGTCAAGACCATTACGCATAGAATTTGAAGGCGCTTTGTATCACATCACCGCTCGTGGGAATCGGCAAGAATCTATTTTTTGTGGCGATGATGATCGATATACGTTTCTGCGTGTTCTCGGAAAAAGTAATCGTGCGCTACAATTGGGTTTGCCATGCCTATTGTTTGATGGATAATCACTATCATCTATTGATTGAAACTCCCGAGGGGAACCTTTCTGCTGGAATGCGGCAACTGAACGGTGTTTATACTCAAACAGTTAATCGCACTTATTCTAAAGTGGGACACGTTTTTCAGGGGCGCTTCAAAGCGCTTGTAGTTGAAAAACAATCCTACCTTCTTGAGCTGTGTCGTTATCTCGTTTTAAATCCGGTTAGGGCTGGAAGTTGTTCCAAGCCCGAAGAGTGGTTGTGGAGCAGTTATGCTGCAACGGCTTTAGGAAAAAACGTTCCAGATTGGTTGACTGTGTTTTCTCATGAAACCTGATGCACTATTTGTCTTTTAAGGCGGTAAAAAAATAGTCGACGAACTGAAACAGCGCACCACTGGCGATGGATTGTTGCTCATGAAATCTGTGGATGACCCACAGGGTCGATCCCAGGCCGGTCAGCTGATGCGGATTGTATTTCCCCTGATACAAGTCGCACACCCCTTTGACAAGGAAACGTCCCATTTTGCGCCGCTCCTCGGGTGAGTCCAGCATGGGTAGCAGTGCGGAAACAACGGGTTCGGTTTCGAGCGTTGCAAACAGTTGGTAAAACTGGGTATAGCTTGCTGGCGATCCACCTTCCATGAAGTGCAGCGCCGGTTGTTCTTCCTCTTTGTCACCCATAAAAACTACCCAGGCATTAACCAGATCATTGTATTCCTCGGTGGTGAATAGATGGCGTACCCGCTCCAGCGCGTAAATGGTGATCTGGTGGTGGAGGTTCACGATGCCGGTCCCGCTAACGGCCCGCGCCATATGGTTCTGTATGGTTTCTTCGGCAGCAGGCGCCCCCGGGATATAAGAACCGGCGTGCGGTCCGAGTTTCAGTTTGCAGAAGTAGTCAGCCAGCACCGCGAGGGTGGACCAGTGGTCGAAGTCAGCGCGAGCCACCATTTCGAGGAGTAAAAAGGCGGTGCAGGAGATGGAGTGGCCAAGTGAGGCTTTGAGCTCGTCACTTCCTCCACCGAGCAGTAACAGCCTGCGAGACAGCTCCCCCGTCCCCTCCAAAGAGAGAAAAGACTCCATCAGCAGCGCCGCTTCTCTGGCGTCTTTGCTGCGGATGGCCGCTTCAATGGCGTCGAAGGATGTGGCTGGCAAGGGAGGTCTGGGGCGGGCAAACCTTTCCATCTTGGGACGGCGCGTATACTCACTCACTTCGAGCCTGACGAGTGGAAGAACGTCCTCTTTTTCTAGCAGTGGCTTGAACTCGCGGCACACTGCATGCATTTTGGGCAGATGCGGGTTGATGAAAGGTGGATTTATTACCCATTGCGCGGTTTCAAACAGGGAAAGGTGAATACTCCACGCATCCATCCCCTGTTCCTTTTTTTCCTCCAGCTCGGCTTGGGCTACGCTGACATCTGACTCTTGTATCGCTTTGAGAAGTGCATCCTGCATATAATCCTCCTTTTTGGAAAAAGTCTTGTTCACAGGGTTCTGCTGCGTTAGGGCACCTGTGCAATATCAAGTTCAGCAAAAGTTTGATATCCCTTATCTCCATCCTGCGGCGGATATTGAAACTGGGCTGTGTGTGCCAATCGCAAACATGGGTTGGATGGCCAGTTGTTTCGTGGACGGTATAAATCGGTATTAAGTTGAAGTATCCATGGTGTCAGGCTTGGATGAGTATCGAAAATGAAATGAAACAGCTAAAACCGGGTAAAAACCCCATCGTTGACATCTAATACGTAGCTTAGCCCTTGTTTCCCAATTTAGTGTTGATGCCGCCCAGCCCCCTTACTGCGTCGGTATGCCTGCAAATAGAGAGCATCTTCACTGTACGTGGTGGGATAGATGGTTGGAACTGGCTGCGGCACCAGATTTTTATCGACGTTGACAAACGTGAATAAACACGAGTTTGACAGGGCCACGCTGGTGCGATCTCGGCTGATGCGGCGAATATTTGCCTCGACACAAGTCATGGGAGTCAGGTCTTGCAATGCAACATTCTCATAATAACATCTAATCATGTCAAGACCATTACGCATAGAATTTGAAGGCGCTTTGTATCACATCACCGCTCGTGGGAATCGTCAAGAATCTATTTTTTATGGCGACGATGATCGATATACGTTTCTGCGTGTTCTCGAAAAAAGTAATCGTGCGCTACAATTGGGTTTGCCATGCCTATTGTTTGATGGATAATCACTATCATCTTTTGATTGAAACTCCCGAGGGGAACCTTTCTGCTGGAATGCGGCAACTGAACGGTGTTTATACTCAAACAGTTAATCGCACTTATTCTAAAGTGGGCCACGTTTTTCAGGGGCGCTTCAAAGCGCTTGTAGTTGAAAAAGAATCCTATCTTCTTGAGCTGTGCCGTTATCTCGTTTTAAATCCGGTTAGGGCTGGAAGTTGCTCCAAACCCGAAGAGGTCGAACGCTCATGCCATTAGATAAGGTGGTCAATGAAGTTAATGCCACCGTTCGCGGGTGGATTGGTTATTTCCACTATCGTAATTGCAGCAAAACTCTCCAGCACATACTGGGCCATGTTGAGCAGCTATTACGAACCCACCTTAGCAAAAGGCACAAGGTCAGAAATCGGAAAGTCGGATACGCTAGGTTTGGAAACTCAGTCTTGTACGCGCAGTACAGATTGTACAAAGTGCCCACATCAGCAGGTTGGACGAAAGCGCATGCCGTGCAGTGAAGAACATCGGAAAGCCGTGTGCGGGAAAACCGCACGCACGGTTTGATGAGGGAGGGCTGGTTGATGTGGTTACGGAAAAGCTATTTAGGCACCGCCAGACGAAAGGGGCGGCAACAGATAAGCTGAACCTAACACCAGTGAGACCTGCTCTCTACTCTACCTGTGTCAGCTTGGTTCCACCGTAGCTACAGACAGCTGGAGTTCAGTTTGTAGCACCAAACGACTTAAAAAAAGGATTTGTCATGAGCGAAGATGGTTCGAAAGAGTGTGATTGCTGCGCGACCCCAATTTCGTTGTCAGAACCGAAAACCGCCGCCGTCAGCCCGGGGCGGGCACTCTACTATATCGACAATATGGATTGCCCGACGGAAGAAGCGTTGATTCGCACCAAGCTGTCGAAGCTGCCCGGCGTGGTCGGGCTGGAATTCAACTTGATGGAGCGCATCCTCACGGTGAACCACACGCTTGCGTCACTGACGCCCGTCGAAGCAGCGTTGTCCGCCATTGGCATGCAGGCGGTACGGACGGACGAGAAGCATGCAACCACACCCCAGGCACAGACGAGAGCGCCAAAGCAAGCGCGCCAAAGCTGGTGGCCGCTGGCGCTGGCGGGTGTGGCGGCCACCCTGGCAGAGGTGGTGTACTGGATTAACGGTGGCACCCATTGGACAGTTGTAGTGTTGGCGCTGCTCGCAATTGGCATCGGCGGTCTGTCCACCTATAAGAAGGGCTGGGTTGCACTCAAGAACCTCAACCTCAACATAAACGCCTTGATGTCGATTGCGGTCACCGGTGCGATGCTCATTGGGCACTGGCCGGAAGCGGCGATGGTAATGGTTTTGTTTGCGCTGGCCGAAGTGATCGAGGCCAAGTCGCTGGATCGTGCCAGAAACGCGATCCGCGGACTGTTGGATCTTGCCCCGGAAACTGCCACCGTTCAGCAGGATGACGGCAGCTGGGTTGATGTTGGCGCCAAAACGGTTGCGCTGGATAGCCGGGTGCGCGTAAAACCCGGCGAACGGATCGCCCTTGATGGGGTGGTGGTGCAGGGGCGCTCTACGCTTAACCAAGCCCCCATCACCGGCGAGAGCCTGCCGGTTGAGAAAGCAGAGGGCGATCCGATCTTTGCTGGAACCATCAATGAATCAGGTTCGTTCGAGTATCGGGTTACAGCTGTCGCCAACAATTCCACCCTGGCGCGCATCATTCACGCAGTGGAAGCCGCACAAGGGAGCCGCGCCCCAACCCAGCGCTTCATCGACCAGTTTGCACGTCTGTACACCCCCATTGTGTTTGGGGTCGCAGTAGCGGTAGCGATTCTGGCGCCGCTCCTTTTTGGCGCAGCGTGGCTGCCATGGATCTACAAAGCATTGGTCTTACTCGTAATCGCCTGTCCATGCGCCCTCGTTATCTCCACCCCTGTCAGCATCGTCAGCGGTTTAGCCGCTGCGGCGCGGCGCGGCATCCTCGTCAAAGGGGGGGTGTATCTGGAAGAGGGGCGAAACCTCACCTGGCTGGCATTCGATAAAACTGGCACGCTTACACACGGCAAACCGGCGCAGACCGACTTTGCACTCTGGGGCGCCGCAGATCTAGCGGAGTCCCGGACCCTCGCCGCAAGCCTGGCTGCACGCTCCGACCACCCAGTCTCCAGGGCGGTAGCCTTAGCCGCCGAAGCCGAAGGGGTAGCACTCCGCGAGGTGAGTGATTTCGTCGCATTGCCTGGACGTGGCGTGAGCGGGGATATTGGTGGCACGCTCTATCACCTGGGTAACCACCGCATGGTTGAAGAGCTTGGAGAGTGCTCGCCGGCATTGGAGGCGCGCCTTTCGGAACTCGAAGGGATGGGCAAGACCGTCGTAATGCTGGTCAGCACAGAGGGTGTGCAAGCCTTGTTCGCAGTTGCCGATACCGTCAAGGACAGCAGCCGCCAGGCAATCGCCGAACTCCATGCCCTGGGGATAAAAACCATGATGTTGACCGGCGACAATCCGCATACCACAGAGGTAATTGCCCGCCAGGTTGGCATCGATCGCGCCCTGGGAAACCTATTGCCGGAGGACAAACTGCGTGAAGTGGAAAAACTGTCACTGAATGGGAGCACCGGCATGGTGGGTGACGGCATCAACGATGCGCCGGCACTGGCGCGCGCCAATATCGGTTTTGCCATGGCAGCAGTCGGCACCGATACGGCCATTGAAACCGCTGACGTGGCGTTAATGGACGACGACCTGCGCAAGATCCCCGCCTTTGTGCGGCTGTCTCAAGCCACAGCGAGCATCCTGAAGCAGAACATTGCCCTCGCACTCGGCATAAAGGCGGTGTTTCTACTCCTCACCTTCACCGGTCACGCCACCATGTGGATGGCGGTATTTGCTGACATGGGTGCGAGTCTGCTGGTGGTTGGCAATGGTCTGAGATTGCTGCGGAAATAAGCATAAAGCGCACCATACGAACATAACTGCAACCAAAAGGAGCACAGCATGAAAGCATATGTACTGAATAAAACAGGCGGAGTTGAAAATCTTGTGCTAAGTGAAATTGAGAAGCCTACTCCCAACGTCGATGAAGTGCTGGTTGAGATCAAAGCGATCAGCATTAACCCTGTGGATGTAAAAACAAGAGCGGCAAAAGAACTTCTCGCTATGATTGTGGGTACCGAACCTCCGGTCATTTTGGGGTGGGACATTGCCGGCAAGGTTACGGCGGTTGGAGACAACATTACCCAGTTTGTCCCCGGCGATTCAGTTTTCGGTATGGTCAATTTCCCCGGTGAGGGCCGAGCGTATGCGGAGTATGTCGCGGCTCCGGGAGATCAACTCGCAAAAATACCGCCGGGTACCTCGTTTGAAGATGCAGCGGCAACCACCCTTGCACCATTGATCGCGCTGCAGGTTTTGCAGTCGCGGGTAA
>JAVERW010000110.1:0-5983 GCA_034006915.1 Desulfuromonadaceae bacterium
GTAATTAATAATCTGGCAGAGTTTAAACGCAGCAGCGCAATTATTATTGCCAACCGCCTGTCAACGGATCTGCTGGATGTGCAGGAAAAAGTATATACAAGGGATCTGTTTCAGTCTGATGCATAGTATCATAAGTAACGCTCACCGAGTGTCACCCAAGCTCAAAAGCCCTGTGTTTACAGGGCTTTTGAGCTTTTTAGACTGTCTCACCCTGTATCAAAGAATGTCAGGAAATGTCACTGAAGCTAACTTTTTTTGGTATATATCTGGGTGTATGCTAAAATATACCCAAAAAACATATACCCAAAAAGGAGGGCTGATATGGCAAAGGCAATCGTACCTCTAACAGTTCTAAAGATCGCCAAAGCAAAACCAAAGGAAAAAGACTATAGCCTGTTTGATGGCAACGGTTTATACCTGCTTATAAAGGCAAGCGGAAGCAAGTTATGGCGATTTAAATATCGCATAAATAACACACCAAAACTTATATCTCTTGGCAAGTATCCTGATATTTCCCTTCCAGAAGCCCGCAAGCAACACCTGGCAGCCAGAGAACAGGTCGCCCTGGGCGTTGACCCTGCCCAGCTTAGAAAAGAAACAAAAGCGCAAGTACAGGCTGCTAAAGAGTACAACGCAAACACCTTTGAAAAAATAGCTAGGGAGTGGCACGAAAACAAACGCCCAGATTGGACAGAGGTATACGCAGATAAGATTTTGAAGCACCTTGAAAGGGATGTGTTCCCCATTATTGGTAACCGCCCAATAGGTGAAATAACCACTCCAGAAATTGCCAACCTATTGCAAAAAGTCGCCATACGTACCCTTGAAACAGCTCATCGCTTGAAGGTAACAATAGAACATGCTTACCGTTATGCAGTTATCAAGGGAATATGTCCGCATAATCCAGCCTCATCTTTGAAAGGGGTTTTGCCTTCCTTGAAACACAAGCACATGGCAGCCCCAACAACTCCGGAAAAATTAGCAGAGATACTAAGAGCTACAGAGGGCTTTACAGGCAGTTTTGTAGTCAAGTGTGCCCTTATCCTTACTCCTATGCTCTTTGTCCGCCCTGGCGAGCTTAGGCGCATGGAATGGGTAGAAATAGATTTTGACAAAGCCTTGTGGAGCATTCCAGCAGCAAAAATGAAAATGCGTAAAGACCATCTTGTCCCCCTGCCCCGCCAGGCAGTGGAGACACTAAAAAGCCTGCACCCACTGACCGGCATTGGCGAATACGTTTTTTGCTCTTTATGGTCAAGAAACGCCCCTATGTCGGTAAACACGATAAACGTGAGCCTTAGGCGTTTGGGCTTTTCTGGTAAAGAGGTTGTTCCCCACGGCTTTAGAGCTACGGCAAGAACTTTGCTGCATGAGGTTTTAAAGTTTGAGCCAGATGTTATTGAGGCACAGTTAGCCCATGCTGTCCCAGACAGGCTGGGCAGAGCTTATAACCGTACACAGTTTATTGAGGAGCGTACAAGGATGATGCAGGTGTGGGCAGATTATCTGGATAGTTTGAAGGTAGTAATAAAGAAAGAACAGCCTACAGGGTGTGTGCAATCCCCTGTAGGGCTGTAACTACTAGACACCCTAAGTTTGTGATGAACTACCCGCCACTAAACTTTAAGTTGTAGTGGGGGTTTCGCGGTTCCTTGGCCACTGCTTCTTCGGGCTGTGCCCTCGGAAGTCTTACGTCGGCCTCCCTCCGGTGGTATTGATTGCTCCACCGGATCTCCATCGCTGGAGACGCGCATTGCCTCGGATGTCCCGTCCCGAGGTGCTTCTGTTCTTCTGAACCGAACGGTCTTTTTCTGCTTTACCGACATGCTGCCGATCTGGTCGATGCCGCGCTTCTTGATATTGAGGCTGGCATTGAAGTCGGCGTTGGTCGTAAAGCCACAGCGTTGGCAGACGAACAGGGACTGTGAAACCCTGTTGTCCGAATGAATGTGCCCACAGTGGGAGCATTCCTGTGAAGTGCCGTTTGGTTGAATTTTGATGGTCAGTTTGTTCTTTCTCAATCCCTTGTAGGCGGTGAACGCAAGGATGTTGCCCCAGGCCGAGCCAAGGATGCATCTATTGAGGCCGGCCTTGGCTCTGGCCCCATTCTTGAGCCACTTGCCATTTTCGTCCTTCTTGGCCTTCGGTTTCCTGGTCATGTTCTTGATCTTCAGGTCCTCGAAGACAAAGAGGCTGGAACTGGAATCAACGATCTGCCTGCTGGTCTTGTGAGCGAAGTCCTTGCGAGCATTGCCCTGATACTCGTGGGCCTTGTCGACCAGAAGCTTGGTACGCTTCCAACGGTTGGAACCTTCTGTTTGTCGGGCCATGCGACGCTGGTATTTTCGGCGTCGCTGCAGTTTTTGATCAAGGCGCTTTTTGACCGCAGGATCGAAGTCGAAATTGGCGCCACCGGAACCTGCAACAGGAATGATCACGCCACGGTCGAAACCGGTGGTAATGGCTTCCAGGTCTTCTTTTGGCATGGCGCTGAAGAGGCTGATAAGCTCCTGCTCAGAAAGAGGTTCTTCCTCTATCTCCTGCCCCTGGGTGAAGTTGAACGAGAGCCACCATTTGTTGGCATGGCGAGCGATACAGATACTCTTGGGTGCGGGGAGATTCTTTTCTCCGTGCAGGGTGTAGCGGATCTCGCCGACCGGATGTTTGGCGGTGCCAAGCCGGACGATACCCCGCACAGTGTCGATCGAGTACAACTCACTGGTGATCAGGACCGACTGCCGGCCGTGCTTACTTTTGAACTTTGGTCTGCCGCCTAGGTTCTGTCGACAATTACATATAAATATGGTTATAGTTGCCTGCAGGAGGCTTCTATGCAACGACGACACGCCCTTCGTGATGACCAATGGGACAGAATAAAATAAAAGACTTGTTACCTGGCAAAACTGGAGATCCTGGCCGAACCTGTACTGACAATCGTTTATTTGTTGAAGCGGTTATATGGATATCTAAGACAGGTGCTCCCTGGAGGGATTTGCCCTCAAATTATGGAAAATGGTCAAGTATCCATAAACGCTTTATGCGCTGGTCACAAAAAGGTATCTGGCAAATGATCTTCAATACACTTACTGGAGATTCTGACACAGAATGGCTGATGATAGACAGCACTATAATCAGAGCACACCAACATGCAGCAGGTGCAAAAGGGGGCAACAAAATCAGGCATTAGGCCGCTCACGAGGCGGTTTTGGGACTAAAATCCACGCACTCTCTGATGCTTTGGGCAATCCTATGAAGTTTATACTGACGGGTGGTGAGAGATCAGACTTTCTTCATGCTTGTCCTTTGCTTGAAAACCAACAAGCTGATGCTGTTCTTGCTGACAAAGGATACGATGCCGACTACATAGTTACCCACATAGAAGCAATGGGGGCTGAAGTTGTTATTCCACCAAAGTCAAACCGAAACACCCAGCGCAGTTATGATGTCGTTTTATATAAAGAACGCAATATAATTGAAAGAATGTTTAACAAAATGAAGCATTTTCGAGGAGTAGCCACAAGATACAGCAAAACAGCAGTTTCATATTTAGCATTTGTTCAACTTGCTGCAATATTACTTTGGCTCAAATAAATATAAATGTCGACAGAACCTAACAGGAAGCAAGGTTGTTATGCACATTTACAAGCCTAGTCGTACGGTGGACATCACATTAACCTATCAAGCAACGGGACAAGAGCTAAGCATGTCTGTCGAGCTTACAGAAGAAGAGTCAGAGATTCTTTCTGGCATAGAGGGTGAAAAAGAGCGGCAGATGCGTCTAAGAACTTTCGCATCTGTCCGCTCGGCTCTAGCCTCTGCGGTAACCGACGGATGCACTGGAGAGCCTTGAGTGACACCTAACGTTGCAAATCACTGGCGGCAAAAAGTAGAGCGACGAAGGAGCGGCGCTTTTTGCCGTCCGAGTGCATTTGCTTTGTTATGCATTATCAGTCTTCAAGAGAATCAAAATTCTGAACTCCTTGGGAAGAGAGTATATTTTGTATTGCATAAAAATCAGCACTTGCAATAGCGGCTTTATAGTAATTTTTTAATTTTAAAGCATTTTCGAAAACTGATTTTATATCTTCCATAACATCATTTAAATTATTTATGTCGGAAATGGAAAAATCTAAATCTACTGATGATAAATAAATTAGACCTTTCCCTTCATGTATCAGCGAAGGTAACCTCTGCCCGTCAAAAAATGGTGAATTCATATAAATATCATTCCATTTTGCGTCTGCAAAATGTTTGTCCCAGTTAAACCTAGATGTGGACATGCTTTTTTCTCCGTGTGTTTGATGCATAACGACTTAACTCACTTGTATTTTTAGACGGGAGTAGAGTGAAATTCAGCACTGTAATTTATTATGCATTTTCACCCTTAATCTGCTCTCTTAATTTCTGAATAACTTTCGGGGAAATTAGCCTCATTTGTTCGCCATCAAAGAAATCGTTTTTAAGGCTATTGCAAATCCAACAGCTCTTCACAATATTGTTAATAGAGTACCCTATTTCATTGTTCACTCTGTCAATTGTCATCCATCTTATTGCTTGATGTTTCGGGCTTCTGTAAAAGCGTTTGAACTTATTTATCTCGAAGTTGCTACCGCAATAATTAATAATGAAATCTCGTAAATCCAGATACTCATCAATTTGCAACCCACAGTAATAACACTTGTCTGGAACACCATGCCACCATGCTTCCAGTGACTCCGCAGTGAGTTCGAAAACTATTCCGCGTTTGGTTGCCCCCTGCCGCAATATTGGAATAGCACCCTTGCCGTATCTGTAGTACCCCTTATCCGTAGCGCGAGAAATTGATTTGTTGAGTGATTTTTTGCCTTTGTCTGTTTTTAGGTATGCAGCAGCTTTCTCTTTATTACAAGTCTTACAATATGAGTGAAGGCCGTCACCACTTCGAGCATTTCGGTGAAACTCAGAGAATTCTTTTTTTTCACCGCATCTGGCACATGTTTTCGTATTCATAGGCATAACGCCTGAATTAAGCCGCGCCGCGAAGCGGCGTTGGCTTGAATGAATTGTTAGACATCATTGGTCGGCACCAAGCAGTTTAACTGCTTCATATTTCACGAATTTAATGAGCGCCGCCACCTGATCAGCACGAGTGGGCAAGTAATCTTCTTCTTGCCCAAGATAAGCCCGCTTGGCATTCAACAGGATGGGCTGATGTTGAGCTGGCAAGCGTGCCATTGCCCAAGTGGCAGCAACATCCTTTGGCGCGATCTTGCCGGTTGCTGCGGTGTACCAGATACGAGACAAAGTAAGCACTACGTTCCGCTCATCGCCCGCCCAATCTGGCGGCGAGTTCCATAGCTTCAGAGTATCGGCCAGTGCCTTGAATAGATCGCTTTCCGGGACTGATATGAAGAGATCCTTCGCTGCTGAACCTGCCAAGACGATGCTATGTTGCTTTGCCTTTGTTAGCAGAATCGCCAAATCAGCATCGATTGTGGCGGGCTCGAAGATGCCCGCAAGGATGTCTTTGCGCTGCCACTCTCCGAACTGCAGTTCCCGCCTGGCCGGATAACGCCAAGGTACGATGTCACTGCGCACGACGATGGTCACTTCCAAGGCGCGGAGTGCCTTGTTTTGGCCAGGGGAAGCTGAAACCTCCAAGAGATCGACGAGCAGAGCTTGCCGCACGGCCTCATTGAGCGGTGCAGCCACAGTCACCAGCAAATCAATATCACTGTACGGTTTCAATCCGCCATCTAGTGCGGAGCCGTACAAATGCACGGCCAGCAACGTCGACTCCAAGTGGCGCCCGATGACGTTGAGTGCTTGTGATAGTTGCACCGAAATCTCGGCGGGCACTTTTTCACTCATGATGTCTAACGTCAAAATCAGCGGCGCGTTTTTATGCGTCCGCTGGATTTACTTGTTGTGCGGCGTCGCAGACTCATTGAGCAACCTTTTTGCCTGCGCAATTACAGTTCTCGGAAACTCGATATTCAGAGGT
>JAVERW010000111.1:0-5759 GCA_034006915.1 Desulfuromonadaceae bacterium
CCACCCGGAGTATCGTGCGCTGGGTGGTAATCCCGTGCAGAAAATCGCACTAACCAAGCTGCTGTTGGCCATTGCTCAATCAGCCTATACACCAGAAAACGATCAAGATTGGGCAAATTTGAAAGCGTCAGGACTAGCCGAAAAATGCCTAGCTTATCTTAACCAATGGCATGAGCGGTTTTTTCTGTATGGTAGCCAACCATTTTTACAGATGCCTGCCATCAAAGCTGCCGCCATTCAGCCTTTCGGAGCCGTACTGCCCGAAGTATCTACAGGGAACACAACCGTACTGACCCAGAGTCAGGTCGAACGACCTATGTCAGATGCAGACAAAGCCTTGCTAGTCGCGCAGCTGATGGGGTTTGGTCTCGGAGGCAAGAAGACGGATAACTCCGTGGTTCTCACGAATGGTTATCAGGGCAAGCAAAACGACAAGGGGAAGCCCTCCACGGGAAAACCTGGCCCATCAATGGGGTTTCTTGGCTTCCTGCACAATTTTTTACAGAGTGATAGTTTGCAAGAAACTCTATGGCTGAATTTATTTACTGCAGAGGACATTGCAAAACTAAGTATTTATCCTTTTGGATTGGGCATTGCCCCTTGGGAACATATGCCGGAGGGTGAACAGTGCGCGGGGGCTGAAAACCTCAAATCCAGTCTGATGGGCAGATTATTGCCGCTCGCGCGTTTTGGTTTGCTATCCGAGAACGGCGTGCACTATTCCGAAGGTATTTCTCATCCGGGTTACAAAGAAGGAGTCGCTGATCCGAGCATTTCGGTCGATTTTTCAGCCAAAGACCCAAAAGCAATTTGGGCTGATCCGGAAAAGCGCCCCTGGCGTGTTCTGACAGCCCTACTGAGCTTTTTATCCCTAAGTAGCGCCAATAAGTTTGACTGCCAGCAACTGCGCCTATGTATGAGACGCGCTATGCGTTTTGCACCAGTGATCGGTATCTGGTCTGGGGGATTACGTGTTAGCAGCAATGCAGGTGAACAATTTGTAGCAGGCTCAGACGATTTTGTGGAATCGTTGATCCAACTTAATAGCGCCATGCTAGACGATCCTTGGTTTACCAATCTTCAACTGGAGATGGACGAGCTCGAAAAACTATCAAAAATGGTTTACAGCGCAACTCTCTCCTATTTCAAAAGTCAAAACATGGAAAACAAGGGGCAGGCTGCCCAGGCGAGTCATCTATTCTGGCAACTCTGCGAACAACGTTTCCAGGACTTAGTATTCGCCTGTGACAGTGTCGAGCAGGTGCAGGCACTGCGCCCGGTTTTCGCCAAGATCGTCAATAGAGCCTACGACATTTATTGCCCCAAGGACACCGCCCGTCAACTGGATGCCTGGGCAAAAAATCGCCCCAATCTGGGTAAATATCTTAAAAACTTGAGCAGGGAGAAGGCCGCATGAGTAATGACACAACTGAACCGACATGCAAAGACAAGCAACCATCCAGCAAGGGACAAGCATTTGTCGATTACGTAATCAACCGCTGCCAAGCCAGCAGTGGATTGAGAGCCGCGCTTACCCGTGCCGATAACCCGGCCACCGAATACCAAAGTTGGGAAGTTCTGGCCGGTTTTCATATCAACTTGGAGTATGAGAATCAGCGCCTCCCCTATGCGACCATTGGGGCAGCCATTGCCCGCGCCAAGGCGGAGCAGAACGGCACGGTTTCAATCGGCCAAGCCATCGCTCGTTGTTACGAGGATGGAAACAACAGCGATCAGGCCAAAGCCAAGCTCCGCCGTTTACTCGCCTGCGAAACAGTTGCTGAAGCCTGCCGGATTGTCCGTCCATTGTTGAGCCTGATTAAATCCAAGACTAATAGCGCCCTGGATTACGCTGCATTGCTGAATGATCTGCTCTGGTTCGGCAACCCCGACAGCCAGACCCGCATCAAAGCACGCTGGGCGCAGAGCTTTTACGGCAGAACCGTGAAGGAGGGCAAGGATGAGTGCTGAGGTGTTAGCGTATGCCAGTGTATTGAAGCTGAGTCGTGCGGATATCAATATCTTAAAAATCAAGGATGCTTACGGATTGCACCGAATTGTCTATGGTCTTTTTGAAGAGACCAGAACGACGGTCCAAAAACAAGCCAGCGTTCCCAGTGGTATTGTCTATGCCGATAAAGGCGGTGATTTTAATACCCGCCAGATCCTAATGCTCTCAGACCGCAAGCCTCATCAGACTCCTCAATTCGGAATCGTCGAAACAAGACTGGTTACTGAAGCGTTTCTTAAGCACACACACTACGCTTTTGAAGTCACCTTAAACCCCGGCAAGCGCGACAATCAAACCGGCAAAATAGTCCCCATACGCAGCCGTGAAGAAATTACCCAGTGGTTTCGGGAGCGGGCGGAAAAATCATGGGGTTTCAGCGTAAATACCGAAAACCTGCAAACAGAGAAAATCGGAGTGCAGATTTTTGCAAAGGAGGGCAGTACCATCACCCATGGAACCGCCACCCTCAAGGGTGAACTGCATGTGACCGACCCAGATACTTTTCGAAAAAGTTTTCTGCAAGGTATTGGCCGTGGCCGTGCCTTTGGCTTTGGTTTATTACAAATCGTTCCGCTAAGCGACAATTAACCGATTGAACATCATGACTTCAGGAGAAAAATATGACAACTACCAACCCGCTCAAAAATCAGCGAATTGAATTTCACATCCTGCAATCCTTCCCCGTCACCTGCCTTAACCGTGACGATGTGGGCGCACCGAAGACCGCCATTGTCGGCGGCGTCCAGCGTGCTCGCGTCAGTTCCCAAGCCTGGAAGAGGCCCGTGCGCATGGCGATGCATGAATTTGGTGCCAAACTGGGGATTCGAACCAAGCATGTTGCGACAATTATTGCCGAAATCTGTCGTGACCTTGGTGCAACCGATGAACAGGCAGATGCCTGCGGTGAAAAAACCACCAGTTTCCTGAGTAAGGATACTCTCCTCTTTTTTACCAAAGCAGAAGCTCAGGCGTTTTGTGAATACGCTCAGGAAAATGATTTCGACGCCCAAAATCTCAAAAATAAAGAAGTTCATAAAATAGCAAAAAAAGCATTAAATCCGGCTCTAGAGGGGGTTGACATCGCACTCTTTGGCCGGATGGTCGCCCAAGCAGGTGAACTGAATATCGAAGCTGCGGCATCTTTCTCTCATGCTATTTCGACCCATAAAGTCAGTAATGAAGTGGAGTTTTTTACTGCCCTGGATGACTGCGCCACCGAACCCGGTTCCGCCCACATGGGCAGTCTAGAATTCAACTCCGCAACTTATTATCGCTATATAAGTCTTGATTTAGGGCAATTGTGGCAAACTTTAGCCGGGCAGAACCTGCCAGAAGCGGTGGAAAACTTTACCAAGGCCCTGTTTGTGGCCGTGCCCACGGCGCGACAGGCGACCCAGTCAGGCGCTTCGCCATGGGCATTCGCCAAAGTACTGGTGCGCAAGGGACAACGCTTGCAAATACCCTTTGAAACGGCGGTAAAAGGCAAAGATGGTGGTTTTATTCAACCCAGCATTGAAGCCATGACTGGTTACCTGTCCAAACAGGAAAAACTGCATGGCTCCTTGTTTGGTAAACAGGCCGAATATACTTATGGTGAAGATGAGAATTTCAGCATTGATGATTTAGTCGCCGCGCTGAAGCAGCACGCCGGCGGATGCGAACTTGAGGGGTGACCCGATGGACAATCCGTATATTTTGCTATGGTTCGAAGCGCCTCTGCAATCTTGGGGCTCTGATTCCAAATTCGGCCGCCGGGATACTCTGGCATTTCCTACAAAGTCGGGGGTGATGGGTATGGTCTGTGCCGCCTTGGGCGCAGGGGGTCCGCAGCAAGAGTTGCTTGCAGAATTTGCCCCGCTCCATCAAACCGCGGTCTCTTATATCCGTTATCTAAATACGGATGGCCAACTTATCAAGCAAGATCGAGAGCCGTTGTTGCGTGATTTTCATATGGTCGGCAGTGGCTACGATGATCGTAATCCCTGGGCGAGCCTATTGATTCCTAAAACCAGTGAAGGGAAAAAAGCAGTCGGCGGCGGAACCAAAATGACCTACCGCTACTACCTGCAAGATGCGGCCTTTGCCGTGGCGCTCGAAGTCCCCGGCGCCAGGGCGGAGGATATCGCTGAAGCATTACGGAATCCTGCCTGGGATATTTATCTTGGCCGCAAAAACTGTGTTCCGACCGATTTTGTTTATCGGGGCAAGTTCGAACATGGGACAGCCGCCCTGGGACATGCCAAAATGATTGCCGGGGGAAAACAACGTATTGAGGATTTCCGCGTGGTGCAAGGGGTTGTCAGCGAAGGTGAAGCGGATGAAGTTTTGACCATCAATGACGTGCCGGTTCAGTTTGGTGACGACAAGCGCTATCGCGATAGGCAAGTGAGTCTGATTTATGCCCACTGAAACTGAGCCACCTAAGAAGACCTCGACTCGTCTACTGATCAAAGTCACCCGTGATACCTTGCCGCAGGTAAAGGATAAATACCCCTTTATCTATCTTGAGCGAGGGCGATTAGAGATTGACGATGCCAGTGTCAAATGGATTGACTGTGATGCCAATGTTGTCCGTCTACCGATTGCAACGCTAAACTGCCTCTTATTAGGTCCGGGAACCAGTATTACGCATGAAGCGATCAAGGTCATGGCCCAAGCCAATTGCAGCATTTGCTGGGTAGGCGAAGACAGTCTATTATTTTATGCCTGCGGACAGTCGCCCACATCCGATTCGCGTAACATGCGCGAACAAATGAGACTTTCGGCCGATCCCAAAAAATCGCTGGAGGTTGCCAGACGTATGTATACCAAACGGTTTCCCGAAGCAGATCTTGCCGGAAAGACGTTAAAAGAGATGATGCCCATGGAAGGCTACCGTGTTCGTACTCTTTACGAGCAAAAAGCAAAAGATTACGGGGTCGGATGGAAAGGACGCAGTTATGCGCCAGGCAAATTCCAACTCGGCGACATCACCAATCAGGTGTTAACGGCCTGCAATGCAGCACTCTATGGTATTTTGAGCTCAGCGGTGCATAGCATGGGGTACTCGCCCCATATGGGGTTTATTCATTCTGGCAGCCCGCTGCCGTTCGTGTACGACATGGCGGACTTATACAAAGACCATTTATGCATAGATCTTGCATTTTCCCTAACGCTCGACATGGCAGGAAAATACAACAAACATAAAGTATCCACTGCTTTTCGCCAACGCGTTATCGACTACGATTTGCTCGGTAAAGTAGGGAAGGACATTGTTGAAATGTTGAAAGGATAAAATGCTCGTTGTCATCGCCAATGATTTGCCCCCGGCAGTGCGGGGCCGCATGAAGCTCTGGTTTATTGAACCGCGCCCCAACGTATTTGTTTCTGGGGTTAAAGATGCCGTTGCCAGAAAGGTTGTGGATTATCTGTACAACCATTGTCCTATAGAGAGCGGATTAATAATTTTTCGGCGTATCCCAGAAACGCCAGGTTATGAGATAATTGGTGTTGGTGATACAAAGCGCGAACTTACCGAGATTTCTGGCTTACAACTGGTCATTGAAAAAAGAATATGCGCCACAACAAAAGACTGATTCTTGCTTCATCGTGATGATTCACGCCTTTTTAGAAAATGGTCAAGACACTAGATGTAGTGTCTTGATTGTGTTTTACTGGCATCATCTTGGTGTCTTCCCCACGCCCGTGGGGGTGTTTCTTTAGTCAGACCGTCAGACTTTTTGCGTAGGCTGTCTTCCCCACGCCCGTG
>JAVERW010000112.1:0-5735 GCA_034006915.1 Desulfuromonadaceae bacterium
TCTCTCACAGGGGCTTGCATAAATGAAAACCTAACTTCAGATGGTGGGTTTACGCGCAAGGGCAGGGTTAGGTTCACAGAATTCAAAGCCACAGCATAACCTCCAGACTAGCAAAGAGGGCTCATTGATCGGAGGTGGGTGGCACGGTACCCGCAGAGGTGTCGAATCGACGCTCCTACCCACCTTTTGCACCTTGGTGGCGCAGGTTCTCGAATTGTGAGTTTACAATGTATGTGAAATACGCTATCGGTGTAACCAATTTCAAAAACACTAGTGGTGCAGGTGGTTGTTGGAAGATTTTGTGCAAAAGTTGGCGTCCTCAAAATAGCATTTTTATGCAAGGAAAAAACCGATGCAGAGCAAATTGACACAGCAACAGATTAGCCATGCCATTGCGTTTCACGGGCATGAATGTCTTGGCCTTTGGATTGGCTTGCGTGCCGCGGAGCTGTGCCTGGAGCAATTAGGCCACAATGATCATGAGCCCCTTACTGTTGTGACGGAAACAGATATGTGCGGGGTGGATGCCATTCAGGTCCTGACCGGGTGTACTTTTGGCAAAGGAAACCTTATTCACAGAGATTACGGGAAAAATGCATTTTCCTTTTATCGCCAGCGCGATGGAAAAGGTCTGCGGGCTGTTTTACGCCCGCAAGCCACGGGTGGCGCCGGGGCGCAACTGCGCCTGCTTACCCAAAAGATTGTTGCGGGTCAGGCAACGGATGCAGAAGAACAACAAGCCGCTGAACTGAAAGAAAAGGTCAAAGCGCATCTGCTTAATCTATCCATGGCAGAGTTGTTTGAAGTAACCGCAGCATCCCACCCGCCCCGTGCGGCGAAAATCCTCGACAGCCTGATCTGCGCCGCGTGCGGTGAATCTACTATGGAATCTCGCGCTCGGCTTTTCAGTGGTGGTGTATACTGCATCCCATGCTTTAAAAAAGTTGATCAGAAGCGTTGACGGCGGGGTGTACGCCGCGCTGGGGATTCTTACACCCATCTTTAAGCATACGCAGCGCCACAGAGAAAAAACATAGAGAAAACAACAAATTCACGGAGTAATAGCAGCGCGGATGATAAAGACCAGGTCCATCTTTTTGCGTGTATCCATTTTTTTTCTGATTTCGACGGCTATTAACATATCTACGCCTGTGGCAGCCCAAGAGTTAGAGATCCGCATCGCGGACAGCAAGGGCGACTGGGGAGCTCCCAACCCTTTTCATCACTACCCGCGCGGGCCCGGCTATGTGCGGATGAGCTGGATTTTCGATACTCTGATATGGAAAGATCAAAGTGGATATATCCCCGCTCTTGCCACAAAATGGCTGTATGACCCGGAGCGGATGGTCTTTTGTTTTCACCTGAACCCTAGAGCCAAGTGGCACGATAATACCCCTCTTACAGCCGCTGACGTAGTTTTTACCCTCGCTTATTTTAAAAAGCATCCGTACCACTGGATCTCCACCGCTCCTATTAAAACTGCGAAGGCCCTGAATCCCCACAGCGTCGAAATCCATTTAGCAACGCCCTATGCCTCTTTTCTCTCGGATATCGGTGGTTCCATGCCGATACTGCCCAGACATATATGGGAAAATGTGAAAGAGCCGCACTCTTTCAGTGCTCCCGAAGCCTTTATTGGCAGCGGTCCCTATCGCTTTGTCGATTTCAACAAGGCGCAGGGAAGTTATCTTTTTAAAGCTTTTGCTGACTATTACCAGGGCAGACCGAAAGCAGACCGACTCATTTACTTTCGCTCAGGGCGGCCGCTGGTCTCGCTCTCCACCCGTCAGGCCGATTTATGCTCTATTGATGCCGACATGGCGCAATCCCTTGAAAATAATGGCTTTGTTGTGATTCGCAACGAACGGGGTGTGAATCGAAAGCTGATGCTCAACCATAGAAAAGCCCCATTCAACCAAAAGAATTTCCGCCAGGCCCTGGCTCTTGCCATAGACCGCCAGGAAATTATCGCTAAATCTCAGCGCGGCTTCGGAACGCCGGCCTCGTACGGTCTTCTCTCTATAGATCATCCTATGTATAATCCCGATACCCCTGTGTATCACTTCAATCTCAGTGAAGCGCGCCGGCTTCTTGAAACCCTAGGCTATCAGCGCGCCACTGACGGATTTTATCACAGAGAGGGGCAGCCTCTGGAAGTCCAACTTTTATCGTCCAGTTTCAGCGCGACGGGGCAAGGCGCGCCCGACAGGGACGCCCAAGTGATCAAGAAACAGCTCGAAAACTTAGGTGTTCGGGTAGAACTCATTGCGCTGGAGCAGGCAACCGCCGACAGTAAAATCCAGAATTGGGAGTTCGATTTAGCCGTTTCAGGGCATGGCGGACTTTGTGGCGATGCAAAAATCCTCAATGAAATGATTGCGTCCAGCTATGGCGCAGGCTCGGTCAACAGTGCGCGGTATGATGAAAACCCGGAATTGAACCAGTTACTGGAGATGCAGATGCGGGAGATGGATAAAAATGCGCGAACGAAAATAGTTTATAGAATTCAGGAACTCTACGCCGAAGAGTTACCGGCCATCTCCTTGTATTATCCCTTCTCCCTGTCTGCATACAATCCGCATAAGGGGATTGACTGGTTTTACACAAAGGGGGGGATCGGGAAGGGGATCCCTATTGCGCAGAACAAAATGTCCCTGATCAGACCCTAATCAGAGAATATGCCTGCAACTCCAAGAAAATATATTATTTTAGCCTATCTGTTGGCGGGGTTGATTTTGATTGTTGCCAGTTACAGCCTACCACTATGGCTGCCGGGTGACTTTGTTACTGCCGCGTATTCTGGCTCCGAGATAACCCTGACTGCGGTGCAGGCGCAGGAGCTGCACGCATTCTATGCGCATGATCAGAGTTTGCGCAGCTATATGGCGGATGTGTTTACCCTCAAATGGGGTTACTCCTATGTTTTTCAGGTTCCCATCTCTGAGCTTATCCTTGAAGCGCTTCCGTGGACGCTTGTGCTCATGGGGAGCGCTCATGTGCTTGCCACCGTTGTCGGTTTTATTGCGGGGGTGGAGATGGCGTGGCGCCGTGGCCGTCTGGTTGAAAAGTTGGGAGTTGGAGGTGCAACCGTGATGGCGGGAGTTCCAGAACTTGGCGTTGGGGTGATATTATTACTTGTTTTTTCCCTCCACCTGGGCTGGTTTCCCGCGGCAGGGGGTAAAACCGTTTATGCTGATTATGCCGGATGTGCCCAGCTTCTCGACTTAGGTCGCCACCTGACCTTGCCACTCACCACCCTTTTTCTGGCCTATCTCCCCGCTAATTTCTTCCTCACGCGTGGAAGCATGGTTCTTATCCTCGGGCAGCAGTTTCTCGAAACTGCCAGAGTCAAAGGGCTGCCTCCAATCCGCATTCGCTACGCGCACGCTGCGCGCAATGCTCTGCTTCCTTTGGCCACCCATTTCGGGATGCGCTTCGCTTTTATGGTCACCGGTGCTGTTGTGGTGGAAACCATTTTTGCCTATCCGGGGGTGGGCGCTCTTCTGTTTAACGCCATCACGCTGCGGGATTTGCCATTAATACAGGCAATTGTTCTTTTTTCCTCTCTGGCTGTTTTGGCTGTTAATTTGTGCCTCGAATTTATTTATGCTTTCCTCGATCCGCGGGTCAGATATGTCTCCTGATGTCTGGAAAAAACTCACTTCGGATCCTTTGTTTATCCTTGGCGCTGCTCTTTTCGCTATTATGGCGTTTCTCCTCGTGGGCGGATCCTGGCTTGGTGTACACGACCCGCACGATATGAGCTTTGCCCCTCTTAGCTCTCCGTCGCTACAACATTGGCTGGGGGTTAACGATGGTGGAATGGATATTTTTGCCGAACTGCTCTCAGGGATAAAAAACACGCTGGTGTTCAGCCTTCTGGCCGGCCTTACCTCCCTTTTGCTTGGAGTGGTTATCGGTATGCTTTGCGCGTGGGTCGGGGGCTTGACCGATCAACTTCTGATGCGTTTTTCCGATATTCTGCTGGCTATCCCCTCTATCATGCTCCTGATTCTGGTCGCGGCTTTTTTTCGTGTGTCAGCGCCGGTTTTAGGGCTGATCCTGGCCGCAATGACCTGGCCGACCACGGCGAAGATAGTCCGCGCTCAGGCGTTGGTTATCAGGAAAAGTCTTCATATCCAGGCCGCCAGGCACATGGGGGCGTCTGGCTTTTACATTATCAGGCGCCACATGCTGCCCGAACTGTTTCCTGTATATCTTGTCGGTTTTGCTTCGAAACTTCGCATGGCGATCTCCATGGAAACAACCCTGAGTTTTCTCGGCTTATTCGATCCAGCGCGAAAATCTCTTGGTATGATGATTAATTACGCGCTTAAATATTATTATCTGGATATCTGGTGGAATTGGTTTCTTCCACCTGTTCTTTGTCTAACCATGTTGATTATGGCGACCACCTTGATCTCTTTGAGTATGGAAAGGGTGTTTGATCCAAGATTGGGGGGATTTGTTGAAGCTGGTAGTAGATAGGTTGAGTGTCACCTACGCGCTGAACAGACATAAGCTTCTTGCTCTTGATGGGGTTGGATTAACTTTGGCGCCGGGACAGATTACGGCGGTGGTAGGAGAGTCAGGCTCAGGGAAGACAACACTTGCCAAGGCCATTGTGGGGGTGCTTCCACCTTATGCCCAAACAACAGGGAGTATAAAGCTGGATGAGCTGGAAATTACGGGTGCCAGCGAAGCAACGTTGGCTGAAGTCCGCTGGGCGAGTGTTGCGATGCTGTCTCAAAATGGTGGCGCTAGCTTAAATCCCGTTTATCGAATAATCGACCAGCTTGCTGAGCCGCTCATTCATCATAAGAAGATGAAGAAAACATCCGCTAGAGAGGCAGCGGAAAAGATGTTGATGCAAATGGGGCTCGACCCCGGCTTGGGGTATCGATTCCCCCACGAACTCAGCGGTGGAGAGATCCAGCGTGTGCTGCTGGGGATGGCTTTTATTTTGGATCCCGAGGTGGTGGTTCTGGATGAGCCCACCGCCGCGCTTGACAGTGTCACTAAAGCTTTTGTGAGTCGGGTCATTCTCGTGGCGCGCGCCAGCGGCAAGGCGATTTTGCTGATCACCCATGATCTGGAGTTGGCGCGGAGAGTTGCTGATGCGGTGGTTGTCCTCTATCTCGGGCAGGTGATGGAGGTTCTGCCGGCACCGGATCTTTTTCGCCAGCCGCGCCACCCTTACACGTTAGCCTTCAGCCGCTCCTTCCCCAGCATGGAGACCCACCGCGATCTGGGAGGGATCCGAGGAGACGCTTTCTTTCGTATTCTGCATAATCATCCACAGGATGAGTCCTGTGCGCATACGCACACCCATGTTGTTGGCACAGCAACACTCCCTGAAAACGGCCATTCCCCCGCTAGGGGCTGTCTCTTTCACCCCCGCTGTACCCAGGCGGTGCCAGAGTGCAGGGTGAAATCTGTCGCGTTGGAAAAAGGAGCAAAGCATCAGGTGCGGTGTCTGCGAGGGGGGATTGCCACAACGCTGCGGATCGAAGGGGTGAGTAAAAGTTACGGCGCTGTCACGGCTCTGGCTCCGCTCACTCTTTCTTTACGCTGCGGTGAGATTCTCTGTCTGGTTGGAGAGAGTGGGTCAGGGAAATCGACCTTGGCCCTGATTGCCGCGGGGTTGTTAAAGCCCGACCAGGGTCGCCGGATATTTGAAGGGCGGGATATGGATCAGCACCACGCCGCCGCTTATCTTTCTCTGGCAGAGGGGA
>JAVERW010000114.1:0-5607 GCA_034006915.1 Desulfuromonadaceae bacterium
GCTGCGCTCACCTTCCCCCCTATTTTATAGGGGGGATTGAGGGGGGTTGTGCCGGTGGTGGATTGGCGTAGACGGTGGTGGTAGGGGCACGGCACACCGCGCCCCTACCGCTTCAGCACGAAGGGGGGTGAGGTGCACGCCATATCCCGAAACTATTCATGCCTTATTAAACATTAGTAAAAAAATGGTAAACTATAGTCATGTAATTTTTTGGAAGTACTGCGTTTATTCCCCCCTCTTGGATACTACATGAGCCTACTAAATGTCTATACACACGCGACATTCTGAACATCCTGTTGTGCCTGTTGCTACCCTGCGGGAGTTCAGGCGTATTTCAGTTTATGCCTGGTTGGTGCTGATTTTTGCAGCGCTATGTTTGGGAGGAGTTTGGTCCTGGATTGCGGCATTGCAATGGATATTACAGGCAGGCTTACTTTGGGTTCTGGTGATGCACAAGACCAGAACCCATCTTCCTCTAAATTACAATGATACTACACGTATTCCACATCCACACCTGGGTCTGGCCAATCGCTTGACCATCCTGCGCGGCTGGCTTATTGCGTGTACAGGTGGGTTCTTATTCCAGCCGCTTCCACCGGGGTTGCTTGTCCTCGTTCCTGCTGGGCTATATGCGGTATCTGCTATTGTAGATCGGCTCGATGGCTATGCAGCGCGCAAGACTGGACAGGTAAGTCGGATGGGGATGGAGTTGGATACGGTGTTTGATGCTCTGGGGCTGGCCGTAGCGCCGTTGCTGGCAGTCTGGCTCGGGAAGATTCACTGGTCCTATCTTTTGGTTAGTTGCGCATATTATTTGTTGCAGTGGGGGATCAGCTACCGGCACAAAGCTGGTTTACCGGTGGTTGCACTCCAGCCCAAGCTTTCCCGCCGCGCTATTGCCGGGTTTCAGATGGGTTTTATTGCCGTAGTGCTATTCCCCATTTTTGAGCCACCGGTCACTTGGATTGCAGGAATTGCCTTTATGCTGCCGGTACTGGCGGGGTTCCTGCTTGATTGGTTGGCGGTGAGTGGCAAAATCGTAAAAAATTCATATGTAAATCAGGAGATGCTAGAGCTTGGAGAGAGCGTAATCCATTGCGGCTCTCAGCCTTTGCTGCGCCTGATTCTAGTCGGGATGCTACTCACAGCGGTGCTTCAGCATTCAGGAAACATCTCCACAATCATGCATGCTACTCCATTGCTCTTGTATGCTGTTGTCGCCTGCTGCGGGTTGATTTTAATGGGGATACTCGGGCGTATATTTGCCCTGATTCTGGTTTTGCTCTTAGGCTGGTATTACACGACCCACCTGATGGGACCGCTTGACTACGTTATATTGCCCGTCGCGATCTGGGTCATGATCTTAGGAACTGGACGTTTCAGTGCGTACTCCTGGGATGACGCTTGGGTCAACCGCTATGATGGCGCCTGATGTATAGATACAGATTGTTTCAGGCGTTCTTCTGGGTCTTCGCGTTGGCGTTGGTTGGCTGGATTCTGCCGCGTCTACCTTTAACCACAATTTTGACATCGCTATCGCGGTTGTCTCCGGTGCAGTGGTTGTTGTGGGCAGCCCTCAATGTGGGCATTCTCTTTGTCTATGTTCAACGCTGGCGCTGCTTACTAACTGCTGCGGGATTGAAGATCAATTTTAGCTCCGTGTTTTTGCTGCGTCAGGCTGGGCAGTTGGTCAGCTTTATTACCCCCGGGCCCCAGTTTGGGGGTGAGCCCTTTCAGGTGTATTGGCTCTGGAAAAAGTTTTCAGCTTCAGGAGTAGTGGCCTTATTGGCTGTGGTTCTGGATAGATTTTATGAACTGTGGGTGAATTTTGCGTTTTTGCTCTTGGGTCTTGCGGTTCTGATGTTAACGCCAGCGCTGGGATTGGCTGACTGGCCAGCCCTAGCTCTAGGTGTAACCCTAGTTATCCTCGGCCTGTCATGCAGTGGATGGTTTCTTGTTTCCCATCAGGAACAGCTATCGGTCTGGATAAAAAAGCTGGGGCAGCGCTGGCGGCACAGTGCGCGCCTGAGCCGTATTGAGGGGCACTGGGATGAACTTGGGGTTCGTCTACGTACGTTAATGCATGCAGAAAAACGTTTATTGGTTTTTGCCTTGTTATTGTCGCTGTTGGGATGGGTAGGAATGATATTTGAGATCTGGCTATTGCTGTACTTTTTTGAAATAAATGCAGGTTTTACCACTTTAGTATTGCTGCTGGTGGGGATGCGCCTCGCTTTTTTATTGCCCCTGCCGGGTGGTGTTGGCACATTGGAGGCGGCGGTGTTTTGGGTTTTTGCAGCCATGGGACTCCCTATGCCCGGTGCCGTCGCAGTTCTGGCAATGCTCAGATTCCGGGATGCGCTTATTTTGTGCGTCGGATTCTTTGCCTTGTATCGACTTCGCCATACTCGTTCCCTCGAAGATACCTAGAGTAGCGCCGAAGAGAGGGAGCTTTCCTGAGTCGAAAGCTTGCTCAATGGCAGAATACACTAAGAGATTAGATGTTGCGTCGAATCATGGGAGAGGACTCCGGGCTGCAATGGAGTGGAGCAGGAAAGCACGGATGAGCGCGCATGAATTATCCCAACGGGGGTGTTGGCGGTAATAGCGCAGAGCATTCGCGCCCAACATTTTTAAGTGTGCCCGGTTATTATGCAGCAGGGTCAGAAAACCGGCGAGGGCGTTGCTGTCGCCCGGTTCGATTAGATATCCATTGATTCCAGGCTGAATAATTTCGCGCGCCCCCCCTGCAAAGGTGCCGATAATCGGGAGGCCAAATTGTTGCGCCTCTATATAGACAATGCCGTAGGCCTCATTCACCGAGGGGAGAACCATAACATCATGCTCCTGATAGCAGGAGATGAGGGAGTTGCTATTTAATGAACCGGCAAAGCGAACCATGCGTTCCAGGTTTTTGCGTCTGATTGTTGTGTAGATGCGTTTCACGTAGGCAGGCTCCATATCCAGCCGCCCCGCTACCGTCAGTCGGAAGTGACCCCGCTGCATATGCCCCAGCGCCTCCAGGAGGACATGGAGCCCCTTCTGATGTATGACATTGCCAACATAGAGAATGTTTAATTTCGGATTTTTACTGTCGGTACGTCCTTCTGCCGCTTTACCCCCCCCAATTTCAACCCCGCAAGTTTCAGCACTGAGGGGTGCCTGATGATCTGCGGCAGGGACTGCAATGACATGGGGTGGAATGTTGCCTTGGAGCAGTTCACAAACGAGTTGACGGGTATGGCGGCTGTTGAGGATAAGACCGTCGACACTGCGCAGGTACCGATGTTCTGCCCAGCGCGCAACATAGCGCCTTCCCAGCCCCTGTGGCCTGCTACTGTCCAACAGGTGTACCAAGGAGACGATAGGGCAGCTTAAGCGGACCTTGAGCTTTGAGTTGATGTTGAACATCCGCGGGTACACCAACTCATCTTGGATGAGAATATCCAGCTCGGATTCAACCAGCTCGGCAGGAATGATCCCACACCTGAGGTTATCGATATAACTGCTCTGGGGCAGGCTGAGGATTTCAACCGTATCTCCCTGAGCGCGCAGATAGGCTACGAGCTGACGGTCGTACAGATAACCGCCGCTCTGGGTGTTGATATCGCCAAATATGAGCAGGCCGATACGCATTTGTTGGCTTAATACGGATGCCAATAGGCAGCCCAACAGCTTTCATTTTCCCAGAGCTTGACCTGTAGAGTGCCAACGCCGGGAGGGGTGATGGTTGCGCGCAACTTGTGCCAGATTATGCGGCAGAAGTGCTCCAGGCTTGGGTTGAGAGTGTCGAATTCAGGTAGATCGTTTAGTTGGCGATTTTCAAAGTATCCAACACACAGAGTAAGTGCCGCTTCGATGGCGACAATATCCACTAGGTAGCCATGCTGATCCAACTCGCCGTACTCTATACTTACCTCAAGAAGGTAATGGTGTGCATGGGGTTGATTTTCATCTCCCCAGTCACCGCCGATGAGAAAATGGTGCGCAATAAAATCCCGCGTGACTGCGATTGTGTACATTCAATGACTCCTTAATCAGGGTTATAAATCCGCGTAGTTCAATATTACCTGCAGCGCCGTTTCTGGTGCTTCGTCCAGTAATTTGTACGCCGCATCCGCACAAGAATAGTCGATTCTGTGGGTTATAAGTTGCTCGGGTTTTATCTGTGCTATCAAATCTAGGGCGACGGCGAAGCGGCGAGCATGGTTCCAGCGCCCAGAAAGTTCAGGGCTGATGCTGCTGACTTGGCTGCTGACTATTGCGATGTGTTCTCGGTGAAAGCGACCTCCCAGTTTAAGGGTAACCGGCTTGTCTCCGTACCAACTGCCGACTATTATGCGCCCACTATACCCACATAAGTCGACGGCTAGATCAAGGGCGGTGGGAGAGCCGGTAAGTTCGACTATCAGGTCAGCGCCATGGGCGTAAGTAGTGTCTAGTGTCGCTTTTAGCGTTTCCACGGCGTTTTTCTTCTCTGGGTCGATGACGTTTTTGATCCCCAGATTACGCGCCGTATCGCGACGCAGTTGGATACATTCCAGGGCGTAAGTGCCTAAGAGGGGAAAACGTGCGAGAATTGCGGATACCAGCAGCCCCACCACCCCCTGACCCAAAACCACAACCTTTTCGCCCACCAGTGGCTTTGCATCCAAGACCAGGTTTACCGCAGTTTCCATGTTGGCGAGAAATACCGCTGCTTCAGGATCCATGCTCGTGGGCAAATTAACCACGCAAGTCGCCTTGGAGATATAGTGACTAGCATGGGGTTGCAGGGCAAAGACCGTGGTTCCAAGCATCCCTTTATCCACCTGATCGCCCACGGCCTCTACTCGCCCGACATTGGCGTAGCCATACTGGAATGGATAGGTTGTGGACTGGCCTTTCAGGGTTTCCATAGAGGCATCGAGGCTCTGATTACGTGGCAGCTGCCCGCGGTATGCCAGCATCTCCGTCCCTGCACTGATTCCGGAATACAAGGTGCGCACCCGGATTTCTTCCGGCCCTGGCTCCGCGAGTTCCACTTCTCGGTATTCCAGCGAGCGGGGGGCGGTAAACCAGAGTTGATTTGCTTTCGTCATGCCCGTCTCCCGTAGCAGATATCGCCCCATACAATTACGTCATCACCCAGGCGTTCTGTGTACAAAGGATTGATGCAGGGTAGTTCGTTTAAGGTGGTGGTGCCGAGGTTGTTGATGGCTTTGTATCCACCCAGCAGTACGGGTGCAACCGTTAACACCACCGCATCCACCAGGCGAGCGCGCAGGAACGCTGAGATCACTTTTGCGCCCCCTTCCACCATCAAGCTTTTTATTCCCCGCTGTAACAGCAGTTGCAAGGTGGCCTCGAGCGGTACAAATCCTGTGTCGGTGGCTTTCAAGGGGATGATTTCCGCCCCGGGATGCTCGTTCTCTACAGGGGTGAAAGTGGTAAATACCCAACAGGTCTTGTCCGGATGGTGACACAGACGTGCATTTATCGGGATGCGTAACGCAGTATCCAAGACGATAGGTTGGGGGTTTTCCCCCGACCAGTATCTAACCGTCAGTTGGGGGTCATCCGCCAGGACTGTATCTATCCCAACCAGGATTCCATCGTGCATGCCTC
>JAVERW010000115.1:0-5507 GCA_034006915.1 Desulfuromonadaceae bacterium
GGCTGGGGTCGTACTGCTGCGGGTAGCTGGTTTGTCTGCCGAGGGGGATAGTGTTGAGATCAGTCATGGGCTCTCTTCATTGAGTAGTCGGTGTGGATATCTTCCGTTGGTTAAGTTACAGTAGCACGCAGCGCGTGCAACTGTAACTATTTTATGGTTTTATCCCCACAAGTCAATGCGGACAAATAAGGCCCAAGAAAGCTAGTGAGCAGAGCGATTAACCGAGGTGGAGCACGCTTCTATGAACACAGAAGAGGAACATGGTTTGCAACCTGATTGCCACTACATGGAGATGGCACTCCAACAGGCCCGAGAGGCCCAGGCTTTGGGTGAGGTGCCCGTGGGTGCTGTGCTTGTCGATGCGCAAGGACGGGTGCTGGCAGCGGCGGGGAATAGGCGCGAGACCTGGCAAGACCCCACCGCGCATGCCGAGCTTATTGTTTTGCGTCAGGCCGCGCAGCGCATGGAGTCGTGGCGTTTGTTGGATACCACTCTATATGTGACCCTGGAGCCCTGCGTTATGTGCATGGGGGGAATTATCTTGGCACGAATCCCCCAGCTGGTGTTTGGGACCCAGGATCCTTGTGCGGGAGCTGCGGGCTCTATTTATAATTTTGCCACAGATCAGCGTTTCAATCATCAGGTTGAAGTGCGTGAAGGGGTATGCCGCGAACAGTGTCGCGCCCAGTTGGCTGATTTTTTTGCGGCGGTGCGCGCGCGCAAGAAGATACGCACAGTTGAGGTGCGTACAGATGTCCCCGTGGAGGACCGAAGGATTGAATGAGCCGGTCGGCCTTGCTGTGACGTTGCAAACCTGAGCAGCTTCGGATAGCCTACAGCTGTGGCCGAGCTGCGGATGTGTTTGCACTCTGCGGGCAGAAAATCCTTTACAGGATTGTCTATGCTGTGTACTATCCTGCGCTTGATGCGGAGAGGTGACCGAGTGGCTGAAGGTGCTCGCCTGGAAAGCGTGTGTACCGCAAGGTACCGAGGGTTCAAATCCCTCCCTCTCCGCCATAATAAATACACAAAACATTAAAATAATGCCGCCACAGGTGGCGGTCAGGTCCCGCGCAACGGGCGGTCGCAAACCCCGTCAGGCCCGGAAGGGAGCAGCGGTAGTGACGCAGTCGGTGTGCCGCGGACAAACCTGGCCGCCACTTGTGGCGGCATACGTTTAAGCACCATACGTTCCATAAATACGTTTCACCCATACACGTATATATTTAAACATACGTGTACTGTTTAACCCTGTATCTTTTTGTGCCGGTTGCGTTAACATGTAGGGTGTGTCTTGTCCACGGAGTCGCTTTTAGGTTGCGCTGCGGATTAGATGAGCCCCGCATGGTCCAATGTATGACCATTCGGCATATCCCTCAACCAGTTCTACAGTCAGCTTCGGGTGTATGTCTTATCAGGTTTTAGCTCTTAAATGGCGGCCGGCCCTCTTTGCCGATCTCGTCGGGCAGGAACATGTCAGTCGCACCTTAACCAACGCCATAAACAACGGACGGGTACATCATGCGTTTGTGTTTACCGGTGCGCGTGGTGTAGGGAAGACTTCTGCCGCCAGAATTCTGGCCAAGGCGCTCAACTGCCGCGAGCGCCAGGGGGCAGAACCGTGCAATGCCTGTGATTCCTGCCGTGAGATAACTGCCAACCAGCACGACGACGTCATAGAGATCGACGGAGCCTCCAACAACGGGGTTGAAAATGTGCGCGAGCTACGCGAGATGGCGCGTTACATGCCTGCGAGTGCTCCGTTTAAGATCATCATTATTGACGAAGTACATATGTTGTCGATTTCTGCCTTCAACGCCCTGCTTAAAATCCTCGAAGAGCCCCCGGCGCATGTGAAGTTCATTTTCGCTACCACCGAACCGCATAAAATTCCCGTAACTATTCTGTCGCGCTGCCAGCGCTTTGACTTCCGGAAGATCACGCACACGAAAGTGGTTGCACAGTTGGAGCGCATCGCTACCGCTGAAGGGGTTGAAATTTCCGCCCGAGCCCTGCGTCTGATCGCTGAGGCTGGCGGGGGCAGTATGCGGGATAGTTTGTCTACCTTTGATCAGATTCTGGCCTTTTGTTCAGCACAAGTAGAAGATGCCGATGTAATGGCGCTTTTAGGGGTGGTGGATCGACGCTTGGTGTTGGATGCTCTGGAAGGCTGTGTCGGACGTCAACCGTCGCAGGTGTTCGAGGTGGTTAGACGCGTGGACGAGGCTGGATACTCATTTCGTACCTTTTGTCAGGCTCTTATTGAGACCTTGCGCACCCTTATTTTAACCAGCGTGATCGAGGACGCCGAGTTACACCTCGGCATCAGTGCGGATGAGGTGACGGAGTTTGCCCAACTTGATAAGCTGGGTACGGCCGAGGACTGGCAACGCCTTTTGAGTATCTTGATCAAGGTAGAAACCGAAATCTCAGCTTCAGCGTATCCGCGTCTACTCGTGGAGATGGCCCTGATCCGTGCCGCGAGTCTCCCTCCGGCGCGCATGCTGGCAGATGTGGTACGCAAATTGGAGC
Source organism: Desulfuromonadaceae bacterium (assembly GCA_034006915.1). Lineage (GTDB taxonomy): Bacteria > Desulfobacterota > Desulfuromonadia > Desulfuromonadales > Desulfuromonadaceae > JAIVHC01. Next base: position 2,533 of record JAVERW010000115.1, read on the forward strand.
AGATTGAGTTATCTTCTGGTAACGCAGCGGCTGTTCCTGCTGGGCCGGGTTCTTCTGGAACTGGTCCGCGCTCCCAGCCTGCGCAGTTTACGCCTCAATCTGTGCCCCCTTCTGCGCCTCTTTCTCCAACTCAAGCATCACAGTATGCACAACCGCAGCCAGCCCCACAAGCTGCGTCGGCGGTGCAGGATAACTCAATACAGTATGGTTCGAGTCTTGCCGACAGCCAGGCCAACCTGGCACCAGTACCGCCGCCACCGGATTCTCCGCCTCCAGCTGATGAGCCTGAGCAGGAACCCTTAGTTACCCAATCTTCTATATCATCTAGCGAAGTAGGTGGCACAGATAGTTCGACCCAAGGCTGGGAGGAGCTGGTGCGCTATGTGGGCAAGAAGAATCCACGTATCGGGGCGCTGCTGGATAATATAAGTCTGCTTGAGCTTGCTCCGCCAGTGCTGCGTCTGGGTGCGGCTGGGGGTTCTTTTTTGATGCAGCAGCTCAAGGACAAGGAAACATGTGAAAAAATTAGTGCGCTGGCGCAGACATTTACCGGGCAGAAAATAGTGCTCAAGGTAGAAGCGCTGGCGGCAGAGCAGGTCACCCCATCGCTGCAGCAGAGCAAGCAGCAACAGGAGAGTGACCGCTCCCGCAAGCTGCGCGATGACGCGGTTAATCACCCCATCGTACGTCAGGCACTAGAGATTTTTGCCGGAAAAGTGGTGGATGTCACGCCGAATGATAAAGGTTACGTGTAGAACACTTTAGTAAAGTACTGAGTGAATTATAAAATAGAACAAAGGAGTGATGAGATGGCTAAAGGGATGGGCAACATGATGAAACAGGCGCAGCAGATGCAGCGCAAAATGGAAGAGATGCAAAAAGAGCTTGAGACGCGCGAGGTTGAAGCAAGCGCAGGTGGTGGTATGGTTACGGTTCGAGTTAACGGGAAACAGCAGTTGCTCGGCGTCACCATTGAGCCTGACGCAGTCGACCCGCAGGATGTGGATATGTTGCAAGACCTGATAATGGTCGCGGTCAACGAGGGAGTGCGCAAGAGCCAGGAGATGGTGGAAACTGAAATGAGCAAACTCACTGGTGGCTTCAATATCCCAGGCTTGTTCTAGAATGTTTTTAAAGCCCGGGCTTTGCAGCAGCCATCGGCAGCCAATGGCGTCGATGGCTTTGTCGTCTGCTTCGCGGCCAATATTTTTTACGCAAATGAAAAAAATTCTCTTGAGAATGAAAAAATAAAACACCATTTTATCTTATTGTAATTCTGGAAACCTTCATGTTAGAATCTACTCCTTCACTACAACGTTTGATCGATGAGTTGCGCAGATTGCCAGGCATAGGGCGCAAGACGGCCACCCGCCTAGCTTTTTTTATTTTGCAGCAACCGGAGCATGAAGTGCGCAACTTGGCACAGGCGCTTGCGGATGTGAAACAAAACGTTAGTCTGTGTGGACGCTGTTTCAATATTACCGAGACCGATCCATGTCAGATCTGCCGCGCGCAGGAGCGTGATGATACCATTGTGTGTGTAGTGGAACAGCCACAAGATCTGCTGGCGATAGAGCGAGGGCACGATTTCCACGGGCGTTACCATGTGCTGCACGGCGTGCTCTCTCCCCTGGACGGAATCGGCCCCGATAATCTGCGGATCCCGCAGTTGCTGCTGCGTCTGGAACAGAGTCGGATTGCCGAAGTTTTGGTGGCGACAAACTTCTCCATGGAAGGTGAAGCTACTGCCCTGTATCTGAGCAAGATACTGCAGCCTCTCGGGGTTAAAGTTACCCGCCTGGCCCATGGAATTCCCATGGGGGGCGATCTTGAATATCTCGATGCGGCAACCCTGAGTGGGGCCATTGCCCACCGCCAGCAGATGTAATGTTGCACCAAACCGGGCCATACAAGTCAACCCGTTTCAGAACAGTTGTCTGAAACGGGGTATTAAAGTTTGCAAGCCCATACTTGGTTCATCTGTGATGAGCTCAGGGTGTGAGTTATCTAAAGACAGGATGGTGACAGCGCCATCCATTGTTTGATTTCATTTAAACAGGAGGAACAATTATGTCGCGTAAGATGGTAAACATCGACGGCAACACTGCTGCGGCTCATGTCGCACATGCGACCAACGAGGTGGTGGCAATTTATCCTATTACCCCTTCGTCGGTAATGGGCGAAATTTCTGACGCCAAGAGTGCCGCGGGGGAAAAGAACATCTGGGGAACCATCCCCAAGGTGGTTGAGATGCAGTCCGAAGGTGGTGCCGCTGGTGCGGTGCACGGGGCGCTGCAGGCTGGGGCGTTGACCACGACCTTTACCGCTTCGCAGGGGCTTCTGCTCATGATCCCCAATATGTTTAAGATTGCCGGCGAGCTTACCCCTACGGTTTTTCACGTGTCGGCACGCTCCATCTCTGCGCAGGCGCTCTCCATTTTTGGCGATCACTCCGACGTCATGACCTGTCGCTCCTGTGGCTGGGCCATGCTGTGTTCCAACACGGTGCAGGAAGTTATGGATTTCGCCCTGCTGTCACAGTCGAGCACACTGCGCACTCGGATCCCCTTCTTGCACTACTTCGATGGTTTCCGCACCTCGCACGAAATTCAGAAGGTAGAAGAGCTGAGCTTTGACGACATGAAGTTCATGATCGATGACGAGCTGGTGCGTGCCCACAAGGCGCGGGCGCTGTCTCCGGATCATCCAGTGCTGCGTGGTACCGCCCAAAACCCGGATGTGTACTTCCAGGGGCGTGAAACCGTAACCAAATTTTACGAGTCGATTCCTGAAGTTCTGCAGGAAGAGATGGACAAGCTGGCCAAACAGGTCGGGCGCCAATATCACCTGGTTGACTACGTCGGCGCCGCAGATGCCGAAGATGTCATCGTGGTGATGGGTTCTGGCGCCGATACCGTCGAAGAGTTGGTTGAGTATCAGGTGTCACAGGGTAAAAAAGTTGGGCTTGTAAAAGT
>JAVERW010000019.1:0-34602 GCA_034006915.1 Desulfuromonadaceae bacterium
CGGGTAGAAAGCCCAAATCACGCCCCATGGGGAATACTGGACGCGAAATAAGTAAACGGCTGTATCGGTTGTCATCGGCAACAAGTTGCAGCCCCGCAGCAATGGCAAGCAAGGTTTTACCGGTACCCGCTTTGCCCACTAGAGTAACCAGTTGGATATCGGTATCTAAAAGAATATCCAACACAAAGTGCTGTTCTCTGTTGCGTGCTTGAATGCCCCAGATTCCCTCTTTGCTCGGTTTGTACAGAGGCAGCAGACGTTTCTTCGCGGCGTGATATCTGCACAAGGCGGTGTGTGATGGGTTTCCAGCATCGATCAGAGTGACGCACTCATTGGGATATAGGCTGCGCTTGGTTTCAGTAGCCTCATTTTCAAAATCAAGGTAACCCTGTCCGTAAAAACGATCAACTTCTGTCGCAGGGACCTCCAACTCGGTAGTACCTGAGTAGAGCTCGTCGATGGAGACCTTGTCTGATTCATAGTCCTGAGCAATGAGCCCCATAGCATCGGCTTTAATGCGCAAGTTGGTGTCTTTAGTGACAAAAATCACAGAATCGGTACTGTTTTCCATCTCGGCTGCGGCAATAGCAAGAATACGGTTGTCTGCACGCTCGATCCTTAATCCGGGGGGGAGTTTGTCTGCGTAGTCTTTTGCAAACAAAACAACCCTTACACTGCCACCACTCTCCAGCGGTACCCCCTTGATGAGGCTGTTGGTCTGGCGCAATTTGTCCAGCTGACGTGAAACCTGGCGCGCGTTACGCCCAATTTCATTGAGATCCTTTTTGAAAGTATCAATTTCTTCAATGACAGTGATGGGGATAACAACCTCGTTGTCGTCAAACTTATACATGGCCCGTGCGTCGTGCAGGAGGACGTTGGTATCGAGTATGAATTTTTTTGGCATATTCTCTCCGCTCTTAGGTGGTTAAAATGGCTATGAGGTAATGCTCTTAATCGCTTGAATAAGTGTATGTATGTGCTGCTCAGTATTAAAGCAGCCGGGGCTGACCCGTACCGTTCCATCAGGGAAGGTACCGATGGTTCGGTGTGCATCCGGTGCACAATGCAGACCGGTGCGTACCCCAATATTAAAGTGCTGGTCGAGAATAAAACCTATTTCAGCAGTGGTGTGGTTGTCCAAGGTAAAGGATACCAAGCCGGAATGTTTAGGCCCTGGTTCAGGTCCATAACGCCGTACTCCAGGGATTGCACCCAGCCCATCCCACAGCAATAGGAGCAGTCCCTGTTCATGCGCGCGGATGTTATCCATTCCTCTTTGAAGAATGTACTCTAACCCTGCTTTGAGCCCAGCTAGAGCAGCGGTGTTGTAGGTGCCACTTTCCAGCAATTCCGGCATTTTAGATGGCTGCTGCGCTTCACTGGACAAGTTACCAGTGCCCCCCCGGGTGAGGGGTTTTATTGCGAGACCGTCTCTTACGTAGATGAACCCAGTTCCCTGTGGCCCCAACAGGCCCTTATGCCCCGGAGCGACAAGGATGTCAATGTGCATAGCATCGACATCTATAGGGAGCACTCCTGCACTTTGCGCCGCATCCAGCATAAATATAATATCGTGCTCGTGGCAGAATCTGCCAACTTCAGCTATGGGCTGAACAGTTCCTGTCACGTTGGAACAGTGGGTCATTATCACCAGTTTAGTGGTGGCACCACTGCAGGCACTAAATATAGACTCGGGAGTAACCAGCCCTTGGGAGTCGGCGGTTACCTTGAACACCTCAACCCCGTGGTGTTGTAGGTAGTGCAAAGGTCTGACTACGGCGTTATGCTCCATGCTCGTAGTGACTACTCTATGTCCCGGTTCCAGCAGGCCGGACAGGGCAGTATTGATTCCTTGGGTTGCATTTAAGGTAAAGGCAATACGAGAGCTGGAAGAAATATTGAAGAAATCCGCGATCGCCTCGCGGGTGGCCGCCATGGTTTGAGCCGCAATGCGGGCAATTCCGTAACTGCCACGACCGGGGTTAGCCCCAAAGTTTCTAGCGATATAATCCTGCTGTGTATACACAGATTCAGGCTTGGGAAACGAGGTAGCAGCATTGTCAAGATAGATAGACAAGGGCAATCCTAGAGTTTGAATTAATGTTAACTAGAGAGCGTGAGGCTAAAGACATTTGAGTTACAAGCAATTGCTAAGCGCGAGATATAATGCTGCGGGCAAGAAGCTCGCGCCAAAATATCACCTCATCCACTACAAAGGCAATGGGAAAGAAATGCACCGGAAATAGCTCAAAAGTGGTCTGTACTGGTCGGTATAAGGCTCGCAATACACAGATATCCGTTTTACAAATGTTTTATGCAAAGAAGGTTGACTCTACGACATGTTGTGGTTTAAATTCTCCCCTACCACCGCATGTGGTGTCAGTAGGGTGGTCGACTATGTTGAGTGCATCCTGAGTCCTGGTGTGCATCCTAGTTTTATGCGCATCAATTATCAGTTTCGCCCGTTAGATTTCTAAATATAAAATTAAAGGATCAACCGTAATGACAGAGTACCGCAGTTCAGATGCTATTTCACTGACCAAAAACGCACTTACCGTTCTTGAGCGGCGCTATCTCAAGCGCGATGAGGAAGGGAGGGCTCTGGAAACACCGGCTAACATGTTTCAACGTGTAGCTGATGCCATTGCTCAGGCGGAAGCAAATTATGCCGAACATGATGTAGCAGAGATCAGCTCTAAGTTTTACTCCATGATGACCAACCTTGAATTCTTGCCCAACTCACCAACCCTGATGAACGCAGGACGTGAATTGGGGCAACTGTCCGCATGTTTCGTCCTGCCGGTAGAAGATTCCATGGAGAGTATTTTTGAAGCGGTCAAGAATACGGCGCTGATCCACAAAAGCGGTGGCGGCACCGGCTTCTCTTTTTCCCGCATCCGCCCGGCCAACGATGTCGTTCTGTCCACCAAGGGGGTTTCTTCGGGACCGCTGTCATTTATGAATGTATTTGACACAGCAACTGAAACCATCAAGCAAGGGGGCACCAGACGTGGCGCCAATATGGGAATATTGCGGGTTGATCATCCGGATATCATGGATTTCATCATGAGCAAGCGGGATCAGAATGTCTTGACCAACTTCAATATCTCTGTCGGGGTTACCGAAGAGTTTATGGAGGCCGTGAAATCCAATCAGGACTACGCCATCATAAACCCCCGAACAGGAGAAGAGGTCGATCGTATGTCAGCACCGAAGGTGTTTGATCATATCGTTGATCTGGCGTGGAACAATGGCGAGCCCGGTATTGTTTTTCTCGACCGTCTCAACCGTGACAATCCGACCCCACATATTGGAGAAATTGAAAGTACCAACCCCTGTGGCGAGCAGCCTTTGTTGCCCTATGAGTCGTGTAATCTTGGATCTATAAATCTGAGTAAGATGGTGACCAAAGAGGGTGAAGTTGATTGGGATAAACTTGAACGGACCATAACTTTGGCCACCCGTTTTCTAGATAACGTCATTGATGTCAATAACTACCCCATCGAGCAGATACGTGACATGTCCCTTGCCAACCGCAAAATTGGGTTAGGTATCATGGGCTGGGCGGATATGCTGATCTTGTTGCAGATCCCCTACAACAGTACAGAAGCTATCGCCCTGGGTAATAGGGTAATGGGCTTTATAAATGAAAAATCCCATGCTACGTCAAAACAGTTAGCCGCCGAACGAGGTGCGTTTCCAAATTTCAAGGGGAGTACCTATGATCAGCGTGGGATGGGAGAGATACGCAACGCTACCTGCACCACCATTGCCCCTACCGGAACAATTTCTATTATTGCCAATAGTTCCAGCGGCGTGGAGCCTCTGTTTGCAGTGTCATACGTACGCCAAGTAATGGACAATGATATCTTGGTCGAGGTAAATCCCTTATTTGAGCGCGTCGCGCGTGAACGCGGGTTTTATTCACTGGAATTGATGAAGCTGATCGCTGAAAAGGGCACCATCAAAGATTTCGATCAGATCCCCGAAGATATTCGTCGGATATTTGTCACTGCCCACGACATCACCCCTGAAGATCACATCAAAATGCAGGCGGTGTTTCAGAACCACACGGATAATGCAGTATCCAAGACGGTAAATTTCTGTAATTCAGCCACCCGCGATGATGTCTCTAGCGTATATCAGATGGCCTATGATAATGGCTGTAAAGGGGTTACGATCTACCGCGATGGATCCAGAGACAACCAGGTATTGTCGGTCAAAAAAGAAGACTCCGAAGGGATAAATATCCCCATGGAGAGCGGAAAACTGAGCCGCAAGCGCAATCGTCCACGCAAACTGTCTGGCGCTACTTATCAAATGGAGACAGGTTGCGGCCCTCTCTACGTAACCATAAATGAAGATCAACATGGGTTGTTTGAGGTTTTTACCACCATGGGCAAAGCCGGTGGCTGTGCTGCATCGCAGTGTGAAGCCTTGGGGCGTTTGGTCTCTCTGGCGTGGCGTAGTGGGGTGCAGGCGCGGCAGGCGGTAAAACAACTAATTGGGATATCATGCCATAAGCACGCTGGATTTGGTGCAAATAGAATTACCTCCTGCGCCGATGCTCTGGCCAAAGCTATCCATCAGCACGTTCAGTACGAAGAGGAAATGGAAGGTCAAAACATCCAAGGTGGTGCCTGTCCTGAATGTGGCGGCCCGGTGGAGCATGAAGGTGGTTGCTGCGTATGCCATGCTTGCGGTTTCTCGGAATGCGCATAAGCAAGAGGCTTTCCCGTTTTTTTGCCTAAGCTAAGAAAATAGGGCTTTGTATGGACTACAATTGTTTTCATCAGGTCTATCTCGACCAGCCGAAGCTGGAAGGTTTTCGCAATTTCATCAACGCCTGGATTTATGCTGATACCTCAGCAAGTTTTGTGCTTGATCCAGGCCCGCTCTCAAGTATTCCCGTACTGCTGCAAGCTCTGCAGCAGTACGGAATAGAGCGACTTGACTACATTTTACTTACCCATATCCATATTGATCACGCTGGAGGGACAGGGGAGCTGTTGCGCCATTTCCCCGATGCGCAGGTGATTTGTCACCCAGTCGGGATTAAGCACATGCTTGCGCCTCAGGCTCTGTGGGAAGGTTCGCTCAAGGTATTGGGTAAGGTAGCCATGGAATATGGGGGAATTGTCCCAGTTCCAGAGCAAAGCATCCACTACCGCCCTGTTCTTGAAGATATCGGAATTACGGTGCTGCAGACGCCCGGGCATGCTGCACATCACTTAAGTTTTATGTTTGGTGACTTGCTTATGGCCGGAGAGGTTGCCGGAGTGTGCCTTGATACCCCTAGAGGGGTTTATATGCGTCCTGCAACCCCGCCCCGATTTGATCTGGATGTTGCCCTTGAATCACTGCAGCGTGTGATGACGCAGAAGCCGCAGAAGATGATCTTTGCTCACAGCACCATGCAGGATAATGCCATGGAATGTTTAAGGGTAGCTGAAAAACAGCTGTATCTGTGGGTAAAAGGGATAATTGAGTGGACAGAAGATGATGCGGGAAATGGTTCGAAAGATGGTACAGAAGGAAGTGTAGGGGGGAAGGGCGAAGAACGCCTTCACGCAGTAATGTACCCTTGGCTGTTACAACACGATTCTATCTTTGCCAGAATCGAATCTTTACCCAATGACATAAAAAAGCGCGAACGCTATTTTCTTGGTAACAGCATCAACGGTATGCGTGGGTTTGTGCCCCTAATCGATAAAGTCCGGCGCCGGGCTATTCTAGACCGGGCCGGGGCAGGTATCTACGCTTAAATAATTCGACTCAGGGACTTAACTACACCGTTTAGCTGGGGCTATTGGATTCCGCCCAGTTGCTGAGTTTTTCCAGCACTGCATCCCGCGTTTTATAGGAAATTTCCGGCAGGGCTCCTCCAAAGGCTTTTTCTGCTTCGGCAAAACCTTTTTCTACCCCTTTAAGTATGGCATCAAGACGAGCTGGATCACCTCCGGCAATACCGATGGCACCTTGAAATATCCGTTCTGACGTCTGTTCTACTCCGAAATATCCATCTTCAGCCACCAACTCCTGCGCCTGTCCTGGTGTTAGGCTTTTAATGTCTATACTCGTGTCACCGATGGATAGCTTAGTCGCCAGACCTTGCTCTTCAAAAATTTGCAACACCAGACTACGCAAAAGGGCGAGTTGAGGATCTTCGCTGGTGCTCATATCGGCACGATACAGGCCAGTAGATGGGGGATACTCCCCTAAGGTAACGTTATCCGCATACGGTTTTGCTGATTCTTCAGCAGGCTTATCTCCAGCATTGCTGGCTTGGTGCTGCCGATTTTGCTGCATCACACGCTGACTTTCAGCTCGGAATTGATCAAGATTGGTATTGGTGATTATCTGTGCCATGTCTACGCTCCCTTCCGTGGGTTGACTTGGATATGTGTATACTACACATGTGGTATCGGCACACTAGAGGTGAAACTTTAGGTTTGAGATCAACGTCCAAACCACTTTTTCTTGCCACAGTGAATAGTTACGGCATTGCGGCCTTTCTTTTTTGACTCATATAGAGCGTTATCTGCCCGAGAAATAAGTTCGTTTTTGCCAAAATCGTCAGCGGCGGGGTTGATGGAAGCAACTCCAAAGCTGGCAGTTATATGGTAGTTTTCATACTCATGCGTGAAGGTGTGCCCAGCTATCATAGTGCATAACTTTTCAGCTACTTCACCTGCCTGTTTTAATGCGGTATCCGGCAAGATCAAGATAAATTCTTCCCCGCCATAACGTGCAAACAGATCATATTCACGGATAGAATCGCGAAATAGCTTAGAAAACTGAATAAGTACCTGATCGCCAATCTGATGCCCATACCTGTCATTAAATGGTTTAAAGTTGTCTATGTCGATCATAATCACGCTGATATTACTTTCATTGCGGTCCGCGCGCTTAATCTCTTTATCTAAAAAAATCTGGAAAAAGCGGTGATTGTAAGCTTCGGTCAAGCCATCGATGTTAGCCAGTTTTTCAAGAAATTCGTTTTTCTTTTCCAGTTCTTTAGTCAACAGCTCAAGCTTCACAGTTTTTTCCACCAAGGAGCGATTCATTTGTTCGTAGCTTAGGTTTAAAACGCTCAACTCAGCATTAGCGATCTGTAAAATTTCAGCGATAGATTTTTGGGGCGCAATTTTGAGATTGAAAAATTTAGCGGTCTCCTCAACTTCGGTATGTACTTTGTCCAGCAATTTCTCAAGCATAGAGTCACTTAGGCCAAGCTTTTGTTTGGCTCGCTTACGAAACTCGATAACATGCTCTTCAGGGCTTTTTGAGCGGCGTGCTTTGGATAGCATGTCGGACAAGTGGACCACTTGGCACAAAAGTTTAATTTTTTTTGATTCTCCAGGATATTTATGCGGAGCATGATGATACTCAATAGGAGCGATAAGGGTCTCGGGAAAGCCCCATTTTTTAACAATTTCACTGCCAATATAGGTGTGGTCTGCACCGATTATTTGTTTTTCCAGATCTGTAAGTTTTGTCGTGGAGTCCGCGACTTCCAGCATATTCTCCACCTTGAGGAATTGAGCTGGAAAGGCGCGCGCCAAGATCATAGTGCCCAAATTTTGGAGTAGGCTGGCGATAAAACCTTCCTCCGCGTCTTCGGTTTTAATGGCGGTCATAAGCATTCGTGCGGTAACTGCTTCAAACAGGGAGTTTTCCCAGAATTGTGCGTAATCAAAAGTGGTGGATTTTGTCTGTTCTGGCTTCAAGAAGGAAAAGGACAGAACCAAGCTGCGCACCGCATTAGTGCCTAGAATAGATGCAGCCTGATGAATAGTGCCTATTTGCTGTGGGAAACTATAAAAAGCGGAATTGACTACGCGCAAGAGCTTAGTTGACAATGACACATCTTTGGAGATGAGGGAGGCAATGTCATTGATCGTGGTGTCTTCCTGGGACGTTATGGTGATCAGACGTGACGCTACATTGGACAATGTAGGCAGTTCTGCCGACTGCAACACAACGTGTAAAACTTCTTCCTGTGTCTGCTCAGCCAAAAAAACCTCCATAGTTTTGCATAACCCGACGACAGTCATATAGTTTAAACATTCTAGTTCCTAAGTCTACGGAATAAAATACGTAACGTCGCATAATATGTATTATGTAAACTTTGGTGTCTCTGAATTATTGACGCTGAAATTTAAGGGAATTTGTGCGCTGGGAGTCATAACCCCCCTATCATCAGTTTGGCTATCGTAAAGTAAATCATCAATCCAGTGATATCTACAATGGTGGTCAACGCTGGGCTTGCTACCACTGCCGGGTCTAATTTCATTTTGGCAGCGCCCAGAGGTAATAAGGCTCCTATCAAGGTAGATGTGACCACTTGTAATCCCAATGCAAGCGAGATAGCGCTGGCAATTCGAAGCAATGAAAACCCCTCGGGCATGGACGATCCTCCGCCAAAAAAGAATACCCGTCCAAACGCGATTGCCCCAAGGAGTACTGCTAACAACAGAGCAACCTGGAGTTCTTTGCCCAGAATGCGTAACACGTCTTTGGAGGTAATTTCTTTGAGAGCCAATGCTCGAACCACTAGAGTAGCGGATTGACTACCAGTATTGCCGCCGGTATCGGCCAGCATGGGCATAAACATTGCCAGAATGGCAAATTGCAACAACAGGCCTTCAAAACGCTGCACAATAAAACCTGACACCAAACCCAGCATTGCCAGTGCCACCACCCATGGGTATCTATTTCTGAAATGTCCCCATACGCCTGTTTTTATATAGGCTGCATCCTCGTGGGCACCACCGATTCCCATGAATTTTTCCATATCCTCGGTGTGTTCCTGGGTCATAATGTCCATGGCGTCGTCATGGGTGACTATCCCTACAAGAGCATTTTGGGCGTTGATAACTGGCAAGGCGAGTAAATCGTATTTCTGGATTTTGCGGGCCACCTCTTCCTGATCATCCTCAACCCGTGCAAAAATAACTCCCGTATGCATGATTTCATCTACCCGGGCTGAGCGTTGCGCCAGAATCAGTTTTTTCAGCGATACAAAACCCAAAAGTTGCCGCTGTTCACCCAACACGTATGCATAATAGATCATCTCGCTGTCAGGCGCGACTTCTCGGAGACGCTCGATGGCCTGCGCTGTAGTTAATTCCGGGGATAATGTCGCATAGGCGGAGGTCATGACCGCGCCGGCCGTACCCTCTTCGTGCGCTGACAGAGACCGAATATCCTCACGCTCGGCTTGCGCCAAAGCTGGCAAAACCGATTCTTGCAGGGCCTCGGGCAATTCCTTGAACAGGTCAGTACGCTTATCCGGGGGCATGTCGGTCATAAGGCTTGCAACATCTCTGGAGTTCAATGTTCCAACTATGCTGATCTGCTGATCTTCGTCGAGATGGCTGAAGATTTCAGCACGTAGATGTTTGTCAGCACGTTGGATTAATGCCCAGATCTCCTCTTCGGATAAGGTGGAAATTACCTCCGAAATAATCGCAGGATGCCTAGATCCGTAAAAACCCTGCAGTGCTGCTGAATCTACGGCTGTGAGAAGTTTTGGGTTTGCGTGCAGTTTTGCGTATTTCATGTTTTTCCCTCGTGGCAGTTGCTAATGCTGATGGTAGAGGTGAAACTAGTGCTTGGCGTAAGGGTCATGCTGCAGTTAAATCTTGTACGCAGGCATAAAGCAGCTCTATACCTTTTGCAATTGCCTCAAAAGAGCTTTGTTCGTTTATGTTATGACTTATCCCTTCGATGCTGGGGATAAACAGCAGTGCGGTGGGCGCTATGGCGGCAAAATGCATGGCATCGTGGCCAGCGCCGCTAATCATCTCCATGGTGGTGATATTCATGGTACAGGCCAGATGCTGTATACGCTTGCGCAAGGTCGAGTCTAGAGTTATGGGCTCATCATTACACAGCATTTTGATGCTGATACCAAGGTTTCGTTTCTGCGCAATGAGCTCAATTCTACGCTGCAGTTCAGCCACAGCATGGTTTTTTGCTTCCATGCTGGTGTCACGTATATCAATTTGTAAATGAACCCTACCAGGTACCACATTCATGGCACCGGGCTCAACCTTTAGCACCCCAACGGTTCCTACTCCGGACACACCTGAATTGCACGCAATATCTTCTACCGCCAAGACAACTTCCGCAGCGCCAGCCAAGGCATCGCGGCGCATATGCATGGGGGTATTTCCAGAGTGATCACTGCGCCCAGTAAGGGTAAGGTCAAACCTGCTCGGCGCCGCAATGGCTGTCACCAGACCGATATCTATATTCTTCCGCTCTAGAATCCCTCCCTGTTCTATATGAAGTTCCAGGAAAGCGTAAATATCATCCTTGCCTATCACCTCATGTGTAAGGGCATCTATATCACAGCCACTTTGCTGCAGTGCGGTGTAAAAACTAGTACCTTCATTGTCAGTGATCTGTTTGAGTTCCTCAGTAGTAATTTTGCCTGTAATGGCCTTGCTTCCTAAAGTTGCCACCCCGAAACGGCTGGATTCTTCGGCGCTAAAATTGACGATCTTTAAAGACCGCAGCGGATGTAAGTCGGCAGATTTCAGGCGCCTAGCCACTTCAATCCCGGCCAGTACTCCAATCACTCCATCGTAATGTCCACCTTGGGGGACAGAATCCAGATGAGAGCCAATAGCTACCGCAGCCAGTTCCGGATTTCTTCCTTCGAGCAATCCATGGATATTGCCTGCGGCGTCTATATGTACTTTGAGCCCCTCTTCCCGCATTATTTTAATGAGATATGCGCGGGCTTCTTGATCCGGTGGACTTAAGGCAAGACGTGTAAGCCCACCATTAGCCAAGATTCCGCACTGGGCAATGGAGTTGAAATCATGTCTGAAGTTGTCCATAATGCTAAATGATCCATTCCCATATATAATTAAAGAGCCAACTTCGCAGGTCAACATTTAAAACGTTGTTGACTTGCTATGCCGAACATTCGAGCGATAATACCGATACAGGCTCAACAAAGGCAAGGGATGGAGGCATAAAAAATATTTTATGGCATGCTATGGAATGAAAAGGCTGATTGGTATGAACTAGAGAGACCCCTATGAATGAGAGACTAGCGACATGGAGAGACTAATGACTAAAGGAACAGCACTTGCGGCGGTATTGGCGATTATTTTTTGTATTACAGGTATGGCAACCCACGTACAGGCAGATGTAGCACCATTTCAACTCAGCCTGACACCTGATATAGCCATCCATTCGAGCACAACCAGAATAGACGGCGTAACCCTCAATATCTGGGGAGAAAACCCGCAACGCGCCCTGGCTTTGGGCATTATAAACGGCTCAAGCGGAACGAGTTCAGGGGTGAGCCTGGGGCTTGTGGCTAACTACTCCGAGAATTATTCCGGTGCAAAGATTGCGTGGTTTGCTAACTACTGTTCTGGGCGCATGTCGGGGGTTGAGTTGGCTGGGTTTAACCACGCCAATGAACTGCATGGGGTGCAACTGGGGATAATAAACTACGCCGAAAATGTAGATAAAGGGCTTCAGATCGGGCTGATAAATGTCATAAAAAATAACGTATACTGGTTTGGAGGAATGCCGGAACAGTTAGCTCCCATGATGCTTCTAGTCAACTGGCGCTATTGAAAAACATCTGAATTTTAACGTAAACGCATTGGTCTGCTGGCTCAGCCCCTGCGCCTACCCTTTTTTCAGAGAGAGGCCGATGCGTTTACGTTTTTCATCTACTTCGATTACACGCACAATTACTTTTTGTCCCACCTTGACCACGTTTGCGGGGTCTTTCACGAACCCTTCCGCCAGCTGACTGATATGAGCAAGCCCATCCTGATGAACGCCAATATCGATAAAAGCCCCAAAGTTGGTCACATTGGTCACGATTCCCGGCAAACTAAGCCCGGCATATAAATCGCCTATTTTTTCGATTCCCGCTGCGAACGAGAACACCTCGAACTGTGCGCGCGGATCCCGCCCTGGCTTGGCAAGCTCATGCATAATATCTGTGAGCGTCGGCAGGCCGATATCGCTACTGCAGTATTTTTGCAGGCCTATCGAGCTACGTTTTCCCTTACTCTGCATAATTTCGGCCACGCTCGTATCATTATCGGAACATATCTGCTTTACCAAACTGTAACGTTCGGGGTGAACGGCCGAGCGGTCGAGGGGGTTTGGAGCATTATAAATGCGTAAAAACCCAGCGGATTGCTCAAATGCCTTTGGTCCAAGACGCTTTACCTTTTTTAACTGAGCTTTACTGGTAAAGGGGCCATGCTCATCCCGATGGGTAACTATATTTTGCGCCAGTTGCGGACCCAGGCCCGATACATATGCAAGTAACGCTGCGCTGGCGGTGTTCAATTCTACCCCAACACGGTTGACGCAGGAAACTACGGTGTCGTCCAGACTGTTTTTTAGCGCGGTCTGATCCACATCATGCTGATACTGCCCTACTCCGATCGATTTCGGATCAAGCTTAACCAGTTCGGCAAGTGGATCGGCTAGGCGCCTGCCGATAGAAACCGCACCGCGCACCGTGATGTCATGATCGGGAAATTCCTGACGTGCGATATCAGACGCTGAATAGATCGAAGCACCACTCTCATTTACCTGAACAATAATCGGTGCAGGAGTCAGAGCACAGTCGGCAATAAAGTTCTGGGTCTCCCGTCCAGCGGTTCCGTTGCCAATGGCAATGGCTTCTATATTAAAACGTTTAACCAGATCCTGAATGGTTTTTTGTGCTTGCGCGGCCCTTCCCTCCCCGGTAAAGGGATAAATAACATCATGGTGGATCAGTTTTCCCTGTTGGTTGAGGCAAACTACCTTGCATCCAGTGCGAAAACCTGGATCAATCGCAAGGATTGTTTTTTGACCCAGAGGTGGCGCCATAAGGAGTTCACGTACATTTTCACGAAAAACATGTATGGCTTCTATATCAGCCTGTTGTTTAAGCTGGGCGCGTAGCTCTGTTTCCATGGATGGCGCCAATAGACGTTTATAGCAGTCCTCAATGGCAGTACAAAGTTGAGCCCTGTTTTTGTCGTTGCAGCCGACGTGACGCTGTAGTGCGGTAATCGCTTCATCCTGAGGAGGACGCAGTGAAACCTTCAAGAATCCCTCTGTTTCACCGCGCAGGATAGCCAGAAGACGATGGGAGGGAGCGGCAGCGGCTTTTTCCGACCATTCGAAATAATCGCTGAATTTTTGCGCCTGCTCTATGTTCTTTTTAACTACACTGCTTTCAATCTGCCCCCTTGCCACAAAGAGTTTGCGCATGAGAGCCCGCGTGGCCGGGTCTTCATTTATGTGTTCGGCCACAATATCCCGCGCGCCGGCAAGGGCGTCTTCTACACTGTGGACATCAACTTCAGGCTTGATGAATTTGCTTGCCGCATGAGTTGCATCCTCAGTTCCAGTCAAGATGAGCTGAGCCAGAGGCTCTAATCCCCGCTCGCGCGCAGCGGTTGCACGGGTGCGGCGTTTAACCCTATGCGGCAGATAAATATCTTCGAGATCTTTAAGGGTAGCTGCAGCATCAATCTGTAGTTTGGGTTCCCCAGCATAAAGGTCGCGTTCACCAAGTGATGCGATTATGGCTTCACGACGCTTTTCCAGCTCTTCTATGCGGATCCTGGTATCTCTGATCGCAGCAATGTTCAGCTCATCCATACTCCCGGTGACTTCTTTACGATAGCGCGCGATAAATGGCAGTGTCGCACCCCCGGCAAGCAGTTCAAGAACTGCACTCACAAGAGTTGGATTCAGATTTAGATCAGTTGCGATAGTGTGGGCTATTTTATTTTGCATAAATTGTATTGCCACAGAAATCCTGTGAAATCCTTTATGGTTTTGTGGAGCAATGAATAACATTGCCGCAAAAATATTTAACAGATACTATACGTGGGTTTTTCTTTGCTGCCAGAAAACATAGACGATCGTCCTGAGTGGTGACGTAATCTATAATTCGCTGGCCCCAATTTTTTCACTTTGGTCTGAGGGTTGTTTTCCATGTGTAAGACTCATAAATCAAGTTATTTTTTTCTCGTCGTCATGTTTCTGCTGGCGCTGCCGGTTTTCGCAGAAACTCAAAATTCAGAAACTGAAGACGCAGAAAGACGTCTACGTTTAATTGAGCAGCGGGTGTTTCGGAATTACCGCGAAACTCCCTTTTCCATGCATAAGCCGAATTACGCCATCATCGGCAGCAATGACCTCAAACTACAGTATAGTTTCAAGTATCGTTTCTTCTCCAAGGCTGACTTGTATGGGTCTTTCACCAACCTCATCCTTTGGGATATCTATGAAGATCAAAATCCAGCATACGACAACAATTATCAGCCAGAGCTCTTTTACCGCTTTGTAAAGGAAAGTAAGTGGTTTCTGTCTGCTGATGTCGGCTATTGGCACCTCTCTAACGGTACCTCGGGGGAGAATGCGCGATCATGGGACCGTTTGTTTGTCCGATTTTTGCAGACCACGAAAGTATCCGATATGGATTTGCTCTGGTATGCCCATATCTGGCCGGTAACCCTCTATAAGGGCAGAGAAAATAGAGATATTAACGAGTATCTCGGCTGGTGGGATTTCGGGTTTTGGCTGAAGAATATTCTCAGACATCAATCAGGTGATGGGTTGGATTTTCAATTCAATTTCCGCTCCGGCGACCATGGCATTCCCTTTGATAAAGGCAATGCTACTGTAGGGTTACAATATAGAATCCAGCGCTGGACAACATTCAACCCAACTCTTTACTTGCAGTTTTTCTACGGTTACGGCGAGGTAATCCGGGATTACAATGTCAGAACCGATGAGTTGAGAATGGGTATTTCCTGGTTTTATTGAAAAAACTTCACGTTTGCAACAATCAGCAGTCCTGCCACTGCGGTTGTCTTTTTTCAAAAAAGGCATCAATTCCTTCCTGCTTGTCTTTGGTAGCGAAACACATTCCAAACAGTTCTGCTTCAAAACGCACGGCTTTATCCAAATCCATCTGCACCCCCTGATTAATCGCCTGTTTTATCATACGGATCGCTGTCTGGGGTTTGGCGGCAATGGTCTGCGCCAGAGCGTGAGCGGCTTCAAGCAGGTCTGCAGCAGGAACCACCTGATCGATCAGTCCGAGCTCCAGCGCTTGTTGGGCGCTGATCCGTTCGCCGGTAAATATCAGCTTTTTGGCCCGACTGATACCGATGAGACGCGGTAGCCGTTGGGTACCACCCCAACCGGGTATTATCCCCAGATTGATCTCAGGTTGTCCCAATTGTGCCCCTTCTGCTGCCACGCGCAAATCACAAGCCATAGCCAGTTCACAGCCACCGCCCAAGGCATAACCGTTAATGGCAGCTATCACCACCCGCGGCGACTCTTCGATGGTTCGAAACAATTCATCCGCAGTTAACGCCACCTCTCGCGCTCCAGCGGGGCCCAAATTGCGCATAAAGGTAATGTCGCCCCCGGCACAAAAAGCTTTCTCCCCCTGTCCGGTGAGGATGATCACTTTGGCCTCTGATGAGGCTCCCAAGGTTCTGAGCGTAGAGGTCAATTCCGCTACCGTAGCCTGGTTAAGGGCATTCAGAGCGTCGGGACGATTGATGGTGACGCAGGCGACCTGGTCTCGATATTCAATGAGGATATTTGAGGTTGTCATCGTTTTATCCTTTCTGGGGAGGAGACATCTATTCTGACACAGGAAGGTTATCAGCTATTGTGGATATCTAACAGGAATGGATTATGGAGTTTCAATATTTCTTAGGTTCAAGAATTAACTTCCAGGTTGAATCATTCAGGTTCTTTTCTATTCACTCGCCGTTGAATGGCTATCCGCTTGTGTATCGTTAGCAGGACGGTTACGATCACAGTTATTACTTTATCGCCAGTTTTGTCGAGGCTCACCTGCGTTTTCACCCCAATTTCCTCCAGGGCGGTTCCATTGAGCAGTGGCTGACTGAGCATAGATAACCGTTAATAGACACCACGGCACCGAACGCTGTGTGTGGGAGATGGCTTGTGAATATTAAACTCGGTATCGTGATGGACCCTATCGGGAAGATCAATGTCAACAAGGACAGCAGTCTGGCTATGCTACTGGAAGCCCAGGCGCGCGGTTACCAGCTCTACTACATGGAGATGCAGGATCTTTATCTGCAAAATGGTCAGGCCCACGCCACGATGAAACCTCTGCAGGTGCAGCAGAATGCCGATAATTGGTACCAGTTCGGTGAGCAGTTGGACACGCCGCTGGCCGCACTGGATGTGATCCTGATGCGCAAGGATCCGCCTTTTGATACCGAGTTTATCTACGCCACCTATATGCTGGAACGGGCTGAGGTCGAGGGGACGTTGATTATAAACAACCCGCAAAGTCTGCGCGATGCCAACGAGAAACTCTTTACCGCCTGGTTTGCCGAACTGACGCCCGAAACCTTGGTCAGCAGCAGCCCTGACAAGCTGCGCCAGTTTTATATCGAACAGCAGGATATTATTCTCAAACCTCTCGACGGCATGGGTGGCACCTTGGTTTTTCACATCAAACCTGGGGACAAGAACTTGAGCGTTATCATCGAGACCCTGACGCAATATGGAAGCCGTTATGCCATGGCGCAGAAGTTCATCCCGGAAATCAGCACGGGCGACAAACGAATTCTGGTGGTCGATGGCGAACCGATCCCCTACTGCCTGGCCCGGATTCCGGCTGACGGAGAAACACGTGGCAACTTGGCCGCTGGCGGCCGCGGTGAAGCCAGAGCCTTGACCGAGAGTGACTGGCGCATCGCCAAGGCCGTAGCTCCGGTGCTAAAGGAAAAAGGTCTCTACTTTGTCGGTCTCGATGTGATCGGCGACAAACTGACCGAGATCAATGTTACCAGTCCGACCTGCATTCGCGAGATCGAGGCCGCTTTTGATATCAATATCAGCGGGAAACTTATGGACAGTATCGAGCGGACGCTGGCTAAAAGGCAAGGCATAGCAAGGGTTTAACTATGAAACTATCATTGCAGGATACGCTAAAATCACTCTCTCGTCCGCAGTTCTCGGCTGCATTAAAGGGGATTCGCCGCGGGATCGAAAAAGAGTCGTTGCGTGTCGACTCCGGCGCCCGTCTGGCCGAAACAGCCCATCCGGCGTCCCTCGGCTCGGCGCTGACACATCCGTACATAACAACCGATTATGCCGAAGCGCAGATGGAGTTTATCACGCCAGTGGGCACCGAGGCTGAAGAGACCCTTGAGGTTTTATCTGACATTCATCATCATGTCTATCACCATCTCGGTGAGGAGTTGCTCTGGCCGGTCAGCATGCCCTGCACGGTTGAAGCAGAAGATGATATTGCGCTGGCACGGTATGGTGATTCCAATCTCGGCAAACTGAAAACCCTTTATCGTCAAGGGTTAAAAAACCGCTACGGCAGCATGATGCAGTCTGTCGCTGGTGTCCATTATAACTATTCTATGCCGGAGAGTTTCTGGCCGCTGTGGCAGAAGATAAAAGGAGATCGGCAACCACTGCAGGACTTTATCTCTGAGAGTTACTTTGGCCTGATCCGCAATTTTTTGCGCCTTGGCTGGCTGGTGCCGTATCTTTTTGGTGCCTCACCGGCCGTAGGGTCCACTTTTCTACAACATTCCCGCAGTAAGTTTTTGCTGGAGCCTTTTGGGCGTGAAACTTATTACCTGCCCAAGGCCACCTCTTTACGGATGAGCGAGTTGGGCTATAACACCAAGGCGCAGGACAATCTGGCCGTCAGCTATAACAGTCTGCAAATGTTTGTGAGGGGGATACGTCGAGCGGCAAGCCAACCCAATGCGACATTTGAGAAAATCGGCACCAAGCAATGCGGAGAGCATTGGCAATTAAACGCCAACACCCTGCAGGATGAGAGCGAACTCTATGCGCCGATTCGTCCCAAGCGAGTTCCCAAAACCGGCGAGAAGCTCTCAGGTGCCCTGCAGGCAAGAGGCGTAGAATATGTCGAAGTCCGTTCTTTGGATGTTAATCCCTATGCCGAAATTGGAATCGATCTGGAGCAGGTGCTTTTTCTGGACGTCTTCCTGACTTATTGCCTGCTAGCAGACAGTCCCACTTTATCCCTGCAGCAACAACGTACCGCTAAGGAAAACTTGAATAAGGTGGCTGTCAGCGGGCGTGATCTGTCTCTGCAACTACAGGATGACGAAAATATCAGATCCATGGGGTCCTGGGCGGAAGAGCTTTTTACCGATCTGACAGAGGTTGCCCGACTCCTCGAACATGCCTATCAAAAGGAGGGTTTCCTGGCGGCGGTGAACACTCAACAGCAGAAGTTAAAAAATCCCGAGCTGACACCCTCTGCGCGGATGTTGAAGGATATGGCAGAGCAGGAACTGGAGCTCAGTGAACTGGCATTGAATCTGGCAAAAAAACATCGCCGTACCCTGCTCAGCAACGGCTACAGGCAAATGCAGGCCAGTGAGTTTACCAGGGAAGCAATATCATCCTGGCTCAAGCAGTGGGAACTCGAAGTGGCAGACTCATGAAGCCCAGAATCCTCATCATCGTCTTGTGCGCCACGCTGGCCGTTGTTGGCGTCACGCAAGCCACACCGGTCGATAAACCTGAGAAGTCAATGGCCCTACGCAAGATCATGCAAGAGCGTGACCACAACACGCAAGCCGCCACAGATGCGATCACACGCGAAGACTGGGCGTTATTAGCCGAGCTTGCCTCCATGATCGCCCTGCCCCCCGCGCCGCCGCTGTCGGAAAAAATGCGCACCCTCTCCTGGCTGGGGACGGACGTCGGTAAGTTCCGCGGCTTCGATAAAAAAACCCGTGAGGCTGCGCACGCCATGGGGATGGCAGCAGAATGCGGCGACGGCAAAGCGGTGATTCAATCTTTCGCCCGCATACAGGACAGTTGTTTGGCCTGTCATCAAGCCTTCCGCAAACCTTTCACAGAGCATTTCTATACCCAACACTAAGCGTGGACCACGCTCGCTACCGGGCTCATCGGTTGCGCCGTTGGCTCCGATCTCCAGCGCCCTGCTGCACCCACCTCAGCCGTCAACGCCATTGAGAATCGAACTTACTTATGCGCGGCCTTTACGCCGGCTCGGGTCAGTAGCCTTGGAACGCATAAACGCCGCTGGGCTCATGATTTTGTCATGTTCGTATGCGCTTTCTTACCGGAACCAAGCTACTTCCCAAGTCTCAGTTTCACGTATTCGCCGACTAGAAGTGCCGCAGGATACGTGATCTGCTCTTCAGTCAACGCGTGCTGTACTAACGCGTGCGCAAAATCCTCAACTCCAGACTTGTTCTCGGCGCGTGCTGCAATCTTGAGTTGCTCGAGTGCGGCCACGATCTCCTTGTGCTCGGCCAGCATCTGCGGCAACTCATGCTTCAGTTTGTCGGTCAGCGGCAGTACCTGTGCCATGTCGGGAGAAATTTTGTCGCTGGCCAATGCTTGAAGCAACCCCAACGGTGGCAGTGCATATTCTTCCTCCTTTGCGGCATGTGGGTGGAGCACCGCAGCTACCGCTTTTGCAGCTTTGCCGGTTTTCCCACCTGCCAGTGTTGCATGCTTCAGTTCTGCGAGGATTTCTTTGTGCTCGGCTATCAGCGACGGGGGTACCGAAAACTTCATTGGTTCCGCTGTGTGCGCAGGCATTGTCTGAAGTTTAGTGGTGCCAACTTTTTTCTGCCAGTAATTGTTTGCCGCGGCTATCGTCTGAAATTCAATGGCAACAACCTGGCTTGCGGCGATGAGGCCGTTAGGGTCTACAGCGTAAGATTTGCGACCTTCTTTAAGAACATTGAGATCAGGTTGGATATTATGAATAGTATGGCGGGCTATAAGCATTGCTAGTGCACGCCCTTCCTCTGGAGTAGCAGTAATTAACGTTCCGCCTGGCACAAGTACTAATGCTGAATCGGGGAGACGGTTCATGGTATTATTCTCGGCCGATTTTGCCGTTGATTTAGTCGAAACCTTGCCTTCTTGAGCAAATGCATTGGCCCCAAAAAGCAGAACAAACGCTCCAAACACCACAGCAGCCATCTTTAGCATATTCTCCTTCATAATTTATTTCTCCTGTAGTTTGTTGAGGTTCAACGAGGGATAACCTCGTAGTTACATTCCTTTATACCAAGCAAAGGCAGCGGTTGAAATTATGCCGGAGTAGAAACCTGCCTGTGTCAGGATAGCTGCAGCCTCGCCTTGCTATCTAACAACCCAAGCATATATGCGCTGCGGGCTTGAGCGCGCAGCGCATCTCTTGAGTCAGGCTGATCAGCGACGCCCACCACCAGGCCCCATGCCTCGGCCTCCAGATGTCTTGCCGGGTCCCATTCCGCCACCTTTGGCAGGTGGATCGGCAGACAGAGTTACACCTCTATCTTTGGCCCGCTCTTGCATGAGCTCATGGTTTTCCGCGCGTATCTGTTCTTGCTCTCCAGCTGTTTTTGCGCTGCGCATCTTGTCGTTATATTCGGTGCGCTCTTGTTGCGTCATGAGCTGGCTGCCGTAGATTTGTTCTTGGTTTTGAGTTTGAGTTATCACCTGAGCCAGTGCCTGATCAGCCGCCAATGTAACACCAGAAGACAAGGATAATGCACCTACCAAGGCAGATACCGCTAACGCTTTTCGCTTCATGATTAACTCCTTTGCTTGGATTGTCTGGAAAAAACACTTGTGGCCACTGCGACCCATCCAATGGTCACCAATAAAGTATTACACGTTTTGACTAAATTGCATTAAGTAAAAACTGGTCCGGCCAAACATGTGCCGAATACTTAGGGAGAGAAGGTTTTTGTGGCCGACGGCGGCATCGAGGTGAAGGATGTTATGTCCGCCGAAGGTGCGCAAGGTGATCGCTTCATGCTCGATTTGATCATCGAGGCAGAGTTCGTTGTCGGCGGTGGTGCGCAGTCGATTTTGGGCGGCGTTGGCGCTGGTGACTGGGGTGGAATTGGCCGGATGGGTAGTGTACCGACAATCATGGGGCGGTCTGGGTCTCCGTTAAGGCAGCTTAAAAGGACTTCGGCGCCGTCTTTCCCAATAATCAGAAAAACTTTAAGACATAGAAAAAAACTGGGGACAGATCTCGTCTTGCAGCATTACTACTAATGCTATTGTCACGTGTCACAATCACTGAGTATTGAGTTTGCCAGGGATTTATATCAGATTACGCCTAGGGAATCGTCAAGAGTCGATCTTTTTACAGCGTTGACGGGTAGGAAGGGCCACACTTAGTCCTTATTCAAAGGAAGTACTTCATTCCGTGAAGTTCTCCTGTCGGGAGAACTTCACGGTGCCGTCGGTATTTTTACTAAAGGCTTGCACAAAAGCATTACGGAAAATATTCCACAACGTCGGTAAAAAAACGACTTCTGGCGCACTCAAATCCCCTTCGAGGGGAATCTTGGTGGCCAGCTGATCTTTGGGCTGATTTTCAAATATCTCAACCACCGTTCCAACGATCATTTCCCAGATATCTTTCAACACGTTGCTCTTACTATCACTCAGATCTACAAGACTTACGTTGGTGAAAATCGGTTTGACATAGCCGTTCAACTGCCCATCTTTGACCGTAATCTCGGCATAGAGAAAAAAAGTACCCGTTTCGGCATCGACATTGACGTACGCCTTCAGGAAATCATTCAGGGCGGGCAGGTGAACCTTCTCAAACTTTAAATCAAGATCAACGTCCGGAATTTTCTGCAACAGATTCATTCTCGAGCTCACTGTCAAGACGCCGTTCCCTACAGAAATCGCCGAGGCGTGTAAGGTGGAGGGTAGCTCCTTATCTGCATCTTCAACATTGGAGATATTGGTGATCACAAGTTGCAACTGCGTAAGGCTGATATTGACCTGAGGATCACTTTCGAAATCATGATAAAAAACGGTGCCGTCTCTTATCGTAAAATGGTTGATGCTTATAGGCAGAAGTTTCTTGAGCGGCTTGGTCCAGTCAACACCTACTCCCGTCTGCTTGTCGGACTCCTTGTCAGCGCCGACAAAATGAATCTTGGCTTTATCCAGCCCCACTTCTGCGACCAGAGCCCCCTGTAAGAGGGCTTTCCACTGAAGTGAGAGATCCATGCTCGCAAAGGAGATAAAAGGAACGATCTGCTCCCCTTGCATTTTCTCTATAAATACCCCTTTAATGATATATGCTCCCCGATAGAGATTGACTTCTATGTCGGCAACCGAGCCTCTATAGCCGTCAATATCGTTTAGGGTTTTATTCACGTATCCCTTGAGCCAAAACGGCAGGCACATCCTGCCGACAATTCCGAGAGTGAAGATGATTGCCACGATGATCAAAACGGCGTTGCGTTTTTTCATCTTCATTGTCCTCATTTTCGCTCTCCTTAGGGACTCTATTAATTATGCAAGACGAGTAATTGCCACTGGGTATCTCCACAAATTCTGCTGACGCGCCAAGTAATTTAGAAGCTGATCGAGAGCTCACCGGTAACTCCGCCCTGGTTACCGTCACTGGTAAGACCTAAAATACCCCCCGGCTTAAAAGAAACATTCTTAGCAACATGAATGATAAGTTCAGGCATCAAATACACAGCGTTATAGTCATGAAAACCACCTAAGTAGGTGAGCTCAAGTACCGGCCGCACATACTGCCCCCATGATTTAAAAATAATCGCGCTTTTGATATCAGCCCACACCCAGCTATCTACTCCACGAGGATGCAGATCATCGGCGTCAAAATAAAAACGGATACCTGCATTGAGCAGCAATTGAGCTTTGTCATCATAAATACTCTTGTCCATATTTAGGCCAAGCAAGAGAATTTTCCCAGTGTGATTGTAATAATCACCTGTCCCGGTATCCAATACTGCGGTTCTTATGCCGTAACCAATGGTGTAGGCCATATTGTAGCCCACTTCGTCGGCAGCATATTTTTGATATTCAAATTGTAGGGTCGCGTAATCAAACACACCACCATAACCATCAATATCGATGGGCTGCCCACCAGGTTTCAGATAAGCATCCCCCTTCGTGTAGAAAGGCACCGAAAACCTGAATTGCTTGTCAACGTCAACCGGTATGGTCAGATCGAATGCTGCAGTATACCCATCAAAATTATCCGCTTCATCAAGTTCAACATTGGAAAAGCTGCTTGCCATTAAGTCCAGACTAATTTCAGTCTGGGTTTGGGCAAAGTGGGTATAGATTGGTTGTAGCGTTGAATTTTGGGCTGCTACTGTCAATGAAGCGAAAAAGAAGTTAGCGGCAAAAGCTGTTATTAAAAGGTGATTACGGCCTGTCATGGGAAAAATTCCTATAAGAATGAGTAGTGCGAAAAATTTAAGGATTAGAACTTAAGGGGCAAGTTTTTCTTTGACTTTATAGATAGTACTATCTCAAGGAGTACTATCAACTTTTTAAATAGTTTTTAATAATTTACTGTAGTTTTAAATTGTTTCTTTATGCGCTGCATCGCGTTGTAGCCAGAACTTTATTTCTCAATATTCAGGGGTTTACCGATCTGCTGTAAGGCCGTTTGGGCGTGCTGACACAAGTTGTAACTTATTACAATATCCTTGGCAGAATTTCTCTGCTCTGCCCTTCTCTGCTGAACATATTTTTTATGTAATCAATAAAGAATGCTGAGCTAAAGACGGGCGAGCGCTTTCATTAAGCAGAGGTGGCTACTATCTCTGGGGGATTCGTTTGCTACATAAAATCCAGATAAGTGCTATGTGCTTGTCGTTCGCTTGGAAGAGAACATAGGCTAGGAGTCTAAACACCGTTGATATAGCGCTTGTAGCGCTTGCATTGAGAGATATTGCCACTCTGCGTGCATACCAGGATGCAGAAGTGGTTGCGCATAGCAAAAAACCCAGTCAAAGCCAAAGACAGCCTTTATCTACGTTTTTTTATTTTGTTTCTTTGGGAGTTTGCGCGCTTTGTTATGCTTCTGAACTTGAATTGTTATGGTTTGGGCGTAATTGGCATTGGATGCCCACTAAAAAATTTCGAAGAATTTGATCTTTACACTCTCGATAATTTTTATGGCCAGGCTTACGGAAAAACGCACTTAATTCATGTTTACTTAAACGGAAACCTATCAGTTGAAAAACACCTAAAATATCATCCGCTGTTAAATTTAGAGCAATTCGCAGTTTCTGGAATACCATATTGTTATTCAAATGTTTTTCTGGCTTTGGCTGCTGACCATCGCGTTTCCCGCGTTTGAAATTAATAAATCCATTAAGAAACACTGCCAGCTCTGTGTCATTGAGCTTGAGAAAAGCAGCGTCTTCTTCCTTTTTTAACCAAGCATAAACTTGCTCTTCGGTCACTTTATAATCAGCCAAAGAGAAGATTTCAAGCATGGTGCTGTCCTTTAAATCAAAGGTATAACGTATACGGCGCAAAATATCATTATTGGTCAAAACAAAGTTCCTAGTCTTAGGCAAACCCAGAACAATCAACATGATTACTGGAGAATTTTTATCTTACCATAACTGTAACCTATTACCTCCTCTAATTGCTAGAGATGGAAACAATCAAATCTACGATTACAGCAAGGGGCTTCGGGCTTAACACACAGGTCGTCTTCTCCTGCAAGAGTTGTTGGTTGCGCTAGCCCTTCCGCCCGGGGCTGCCTTTGGATGTGCTATAATATTGCTTGGTGAACAGCAAATATAAATTCTTTTATCAAAGGGCTACCATGATTTTCATCAGCAATACCATCAGCCTTGGTGACCACGAGGTAGAAATTAACGCGATACGCTCACAAGGTGCAGGTGGACAAAACGTCAACAAGGTGTCGTCTGCTATTCATTTACGTTTTGATATCAAAGCCTCAAGTCTTAACGTCTTCTACAAGCAGCGTTTATTAAAAAGTAAAGACAACCGCATTACCAAAGATGGCGTGTTGATCATCAAAGCGCAGCAATTTCGCACTCAAGAACAAAACAGGATGGATGCCTTCAAGTGCTTGCAGCAATGTATAATAGAAGCCTCCTACGTTAGCAAAACCCGAAGGCCTACTAAACCGAGCAAGAATGCCAGGCGCAAACGTATGGACAAAAAAGCGCAGCGCGGCCGGACGAAGTTGTTGCGAGGCAAGGTCGATTTTTAAATCCAGAGGTATGTTTCCAAATGCGAGGTGATGCAGGCTTGTAGCGAACTGCGGTGAATGGCGCGCAATAGTTCGAAGAGGGGAATGTCTTCAACGGCAACCGCCCTGCATGCTGTGCAGCATGCAGGGCGGTTGGTGACGTTACTCTATATTAAGTACGCTTTTATTTGTTTTCGCTGTATGAAGTCTTGAACGTCTTCACTTCGGTTACGGGATCGTAGATATTCTTGCCGGAGTGTGAAGCTTTCTGAATCCACTCTTTTCTCAGCGTGTTCAAGAAGGTGATTTTCTCATCCACGAGCTTATCCATCTGCAGCCCGATCAGTTCCTGCGCTTCTGCCTTATTGGAGAATGCCGGACCTTCGAACCCTGGTGCACCGTACTTCGCCAAGATGACGCGCAGTTTCAGGCGCGCGGCATATCCCTTGTCGATAGCGGTAGCCAAAATACGTAAGGTCTCCTCGGGGGCATGGAAGAACCCGCCGTGTGAAGCTACCGCAAAATCCCAGCGCCACTGAGCGTGGCGGATATCCATGAGTGCCGGAGTCATTTCTTCCTCGTTAGCACCGAGCTCCCATGCCTTGGCTGCTTCAAAGTGTGCCTTGGCAATGGTGTCGGTTGCTGCAGCAGCCAATTCGTCCTTGCGCTCCAGCTTACGCTTTACAATTTGTTTAAACTCCTCTTCAGTCTCACCATGGCAATTCAGGCAGGTGTTGCGGATATTATCCATTGGGCTGCCAACCTTGTGATCGGAGTATTTCACCCCGCCTTCGCGTACATATGGCATATGACAGTCGGCACAAGCGAGGTTATTCTGTCCGTGGATGCCGGTTTTGAAGGTCTCATAGCCAGGGTGCTGCGCCTTGAGCATCGGGGTCTTACTCAATTGATGCGTCCAGTCGCTAAACTTGCGCTCGTCGTAGTACTGTTCGATTGCTTCTACTGAGAGTCCATTATCCCAAGGTAAAGTAACTACCATGGCAGTCTTCTCTTCGCCATCGGCGTCTTTCCAGTCGGTCTTTTTAAAATAGTACTCTACATGACACTGCGCACACACCAAGGTGCGCATGTCTTGATGGGTTGCCTTATCAAAGGGCTCGTTTCCCTCTGCATCCAGCGCACGTGCAAGATAATCGCGCTTCATACTGAGCTGCATGGTCTCGTTGTCGTGACAGTCGGCACACCCAACGGGGTTGACAATCTCTGCCCCCAAGCTAGACCACTTGCCAGTGAAGAACGCGAGCTCACCCCTCTCTTCCATCAGACGCGGAACATCAGGAGATTTGCATGTCCAGCACGCGGTAGGCATAGGGCCGGTCTTATCGTCTACAGGGTTGGCGGTACGCAAGGTGTTGATGTTATCTTCAAGCATGTAAAAGTGCCCGCGCGGTGCATTGTAATCCTTGGAGAAGGCGTACCCAGCCCATAAAACCACGAGGTTGGGATCTTTTTCCAGTACATCGTCAATTTTGTCGCTCTCTTTTGTTGCCATGTAGGAATCGTACTGACGCGGATAGTACTTACCCCATTCCGCACTTCTGGGTTCAAGTTTCTTGATGTTTGGTACAACGTTAATCATCGCCTGATCGGCCTTATTGTTCCAGATGGTACCAAGGAGCAACATCATCAGCACAGTAGCGACTACTGATACAACTATTACAATCATCGATTTGTTCATACATTTCTCTCCTGAATATTCAGACTAGGGGTTTTTAAAATTCCTTGACACCCAGGTTATCCGGCGTTGACAACAGACTTTTAGGGAGTCCGTGGGGTACCATGCGGTGGCAGTCCCAACAGCGTCGCCCCATACTTACTTTATCATCGAATTTGGCGTAGTGCTCACTGTTCTCGTGCATTTGGGAAACAGCCTCAGCATGGCAAGAGATGCAGTTGTTCTGAATCCGCGCTGCCGCATTCGGAGTAACGCGCAGATTCTTACCATAGGTTCCAAAGGTCATGGCGACTGAGTGGTTGTAGCCATCGAGCGATTTAGCGAGCATCTTTTTGACGAACGAATCACGCGGGAGGTGACAGTCAACACAGCTGGCCTGCTCCCGGTGCGCGCTGTGCTGCCACGTGGCGTAGTGTGTATTCATGGTATGGCATGTTATGCACACCTTCGGATCAGAAGATAGATACGAAAGTGCCCTGGATTCGTACACCAAGGTAACAAAAACCACAACCATCACCACAGCACAAGCGGTTGCTACGTGCGTCATCACATTACTGTTTTTCATAAGCAGCCTTTTGGTTAGTGGGATATGTATCGGTCAGCGCATGCGCGCTGGGCTAATATTTGTATTCCACCCGCACGGTAAAAATCTCGGTATTCAATGCGGGCTTGGCAAAACCCTTGTTCGCGGTTTCATTTTGTATAAAAACGGTGTAACTAAGCAAGGTGCAAAAGTGTTCGTTAATGGAGCACCTCTAAGTACTTCACATTATACCCCATCAAACGCAGTTTCGTTAGTAGTGTTAAAGTATTTAATGCACTAGGGTGCGTTTGCTCCACATCAGTTCTGCATAAGCTGTGCATAATAATTCTTATTGATAGCGAGGCACATATCCGCAAAGCTGGTTAACACTCCAATCTCAACCTAACCTCCTGCAGCGCAGCCATAAAATAGTCTAGCACGAATGCACCGGCAACTGAAACTCTCCAGAGGCAGAATGAACTGCTCTTAAAAGCGTCTTCTTCTCTGGCATCATTACCCCCTACTCCCTTCAGGTAAAAGCAGTCGTTATCCGGGTGTAGCTGATTTGCGCATTCCTCTTATGTGTATTTACACATTACGTGCCAACGAGATTGCACAACTAGTAAGGGAATGTATTTACGAAGCTTTTTGTTCTTTGCCGAGAAAGAGCAACTACGAGAAAAGCTAAGAGAGGCATTAAATGTTACCAAAACACCACAAAAGTCGACATGAACGCTACCGCCAGGTAACTATCGGACGCTGAGATTGTAAGGCTTGATCTAGCCCGACAGGTTTTGGTGCGATATCCACAGTTGTTCTGCAGAGTGGGATTTTTTGTACGCGCAG
Source organism: Desulfuromonadaceae bacterium (assembly GCA_034006915.1). Lineage (GTDB taxonomy): Bacteria > Desulfobacterota > Desulfuromonadia > Desulfuromonadales > Desulfuromonadaceae > JAIVHC01. The sequence goes on from JAVERW010000019.1 coordinate 28,117, forward strand.
CGTTTTAACACGCTCAATGGCATGCTCAAGCTGGCGAACATATATCGGGGAAGTGACGCAGCATGAAGATTTCAAGAAACTGCTTTAAACTGCTTGTGGATGCCCTCTGGGATTATTACTAGTTGTTTTTTTTTGCCTTATTCACAACACGGTGAACGTCTGAAAGACATCACCTGCTTTGGGGATGTTTTATTGAGCATTGGCAAGTCCCATTTTGTTTTTCAGTCACGATTTTTTCGAGAATTGACGAATGGCCGTTGTTTCGAAAGACGTCGTTACAAATATCACGTTCAGTGTAACTGAAACAGTAGCAAATTTTCTTGTTCATATTGATGATACCTTTGCCAGCAAACACCGAGCTCAGTGGAAAATGAAGTGCAGCGGAGATTTTTCCCGGCAGCAGAACTGCTTTGTGGAAGTCTTATACTTCTCTATAGTGCCTCGCGCGTAACATTTATCATGCGTCCGTCTACGATGCGCTCTATTTTGTCTTCGATCTGGCTGCACAGCGAATCGATTTGACCTTTAGAGGTCGCCACCACCACGAACGACCACTCGCTAGCGTCGTGCCTGTCGCGTTCACCACTCTCGCAGACCGCTACCGCCGGGTTACGTCCAAAGCGTTCGTGCATGCCGCCTATGCGCTGGCGTTTTTCTTTCAAAGAGCTACATCCGGGCAGGGAAAAAGTTATGGTCATGAGGCCAATATGCATGTCATTCTCCGTGCTAGAGTGTTGTTAGCAGGCTATCCATCTACTTAAGCACTGTTTGGATGTTTCAGGTTGTTTTCCGATTAACTACGTACCGCAAAATGTTTGATATACCCGTTCGGATGGTAATGGAGGTGCTTGATAAGCTTGGGGAATATCGCTATTTTTATACGGCTCTTTGAGCACATTCAGCAAAGCGTGGAAAGGCTTCAGATCATCCATATACGCAGCCGCTAAAGCTTCTTCCACTTTATGATTGCGCGGAATAACGGCTGGGTTGTTACTTTTCATGAGGCAAAGAGACGATTCAAGTGGTTGGGTATTTTGTTGAAGCCTTGCCTTCCACCGCTCATACCATGCGGTAAAACTCTTTTGCGCATAGATTTTGCTAGCGGGCTTATGTGCTTGGCTCAGGTCACGAAACGTGTTGGTGAAATCCGCGTGATTGGTTTGCATCCAGCCCAACAGATCCGCTATAAGGCGTGCGTCGCTTTTCAGTGCGTCAAACAGACCCAGCTTGGCTCGCATCATGGTAAGCCACTTATCCTGATATATAGCCGCAAAGGTGTTGATTTCCTCTTCAGCAATTTTCACCGCTTTATTCATGTCGGCATGGATCAGCGGTAGAAGTGCCTCAGCAAGCCTTGCAATATTCCACTGGGTGATTTTACTCTGGTTGGCATAGGCATAACGCCCCATATGGTCAATGGAGCTGAATACCGTGTTCGGATCATAAGCATCCATAAAGGCGCAAGGCCCATAATCAATGGTTTCACCAGAAAGGGTCACATTATCCGTATTCATCACCCCATGGATAAATCCAGTCCGCATCCAGTGTACAATCAGATCGGCTTGCTTTTCCATCACGGCATTGAGCAAAGCAATGGCTTTGGTATCACTGTCAATCAAATCTGGATAATGGCGCTCTATAGTATAATTCAGTAGCGCTTGGACAAGATGCTGATCACCTTTGGCTGCGGCAAACTCAAATGTCCCCACGCGGATATGAGAGCTGGAGACACGGGTTAAAATGGCACCAGGTAATGGGTCCTCCCGCATGACAGGCTCACCAGTTTTAATAACAGCTAAGCCTCGTGTTGTCGGTATGCCTAAATGATACATTGCTTCGGATATAATATATTCACGTAGCATTGGCCCAAGTGCGGCCCGGCCATCTCCACTGCGTGAATAAGGGGTTCGTCCTGAGCCCTTAAACTGAATATCAAGTCGGTTACCATCAGGGGTGATATGCTCACCCCACACAACGGCACGACCATCACCCAGCATGGTAAAATGCCCAAACTGATGCCCGGCATAGGCTTGAGCGAGTGGCTCGGCACCTTCGGGGAGCTTGTTTCCAGCAAATAATGCAGCCATATCTCCTGAAGTAAGCTCAGAACAATCCAGCCCCATAGCATTGGCTAGCTCGTGGTTGAAAATAACCATCTCGGGTGCTTGAACTCGTACAGGAGCAATGCGCGTGTAGAACGTTTCTGGCAATTTGGTATAGCTATTATCGAAATTAAAGCCACAGTCCTTCATCATACTAATGCCCCACTTTTTTGGCTTGGTCGTGTAGGTCTTTCAGAGGGATAATGTCCAATTTTGTATGGCCACAGGCTTCCATAATATCGGGTGGTGCGACACCCTCCCCCAAACGCGTAACATACAAGGGGCGATTCACGAATCGCCCACGTTCGCGCATCCACCCCCCATAGTGAACGGTGGTGTGACACAAACACCCCCCTGCTCACTTCGTTCGCCTTCCCCCCTATAAAATAGGGGGGATTGAGGGGGGTCAATGCAACGTTGTCTCGCATCATTCCCGCCTACGCGGGAATGACGGATTAGACTTGAGGACAACATACAAGGGGCGATTCACGAATCGCCCAGTTTACACCGGCGCACCATGCCTCGAACACTGGCTGCACCTCTGGCTAGCGCCTAGACTTCTTCGCAAGAAAAATAGTATGCCGGCTGCCTTTACCAGGCCTCGCCCTTACGGTTTGCACGGTAACTGTGAACCCGGCTTTTTTTAATTGAGTAACAAACGTTGCATCTGGGGCAGCAGACCACACAGCCAACACCCCTTCAGGGCGTAGGCTATTATATAAGGCATCTAAACCTTTGGTGGAATACAGCCAATTATTATCGCTGTGGGTAATTCCTTTCGGGCCATTATCAACATCTAGTAAAATGGCGTCAAAATCTGGCTGCTGTTTTTTTATTAATTCGGCGATATCGCCAAACCGTACGCGGCTGCGGGCATCTGCCAACGGCCTACCTGCACATTCACCTAGCGGGCCCTGGTTCCACTCCACCACTTCTGGAATAAGCTCTGCCACAGTGACCCGTGAGCTGGCAGTCACACACTCCAACGCTGACGCCAAGGTATAGCCCATCCCCAAACCGCCAACTAAAACTTCCGCATTATCTTTGTGTTTAATATGAGCACAGCCGAGCTTGGCCAACTCCTGCTCGGAGTTATAAACTCGGCTATTCATTAATTCCACACGCACACCGGAAAGCCGTATAGAAAACTCATCTTCACGCCGGAACAACGTCAACTCACCACCGTTGTTGGGAATAATCGCTGTCGCGAGTTTATTTAATTGCTTCATGTTATCTCATGGGGTTGTGTGATTTGATTTAATTACTGATAAAAACTACTTTTTGGCTGCACCTTGGGTAGCCATCGTTACTATACCTTTAGGTTTAAGGATCTCCCCCACTTTATCCGGAATCATTATGTCCTCTTTCCTATGCTCCCCTCCAGCATTGCTTATGCTGTAACAGTGATCGGGTGCGGTACTAAAGCCCCGAAAAGATAGCCCAACTGGTTCCATTTCTGCTGTGAGATTGCATATTGAGTGTTGCCCTTTTCATCTGTGGCACGGGGAGTAATAGTCAGCGATCCTGGTTCGGCGTTAAAGGAATATTCCCAGCGGCTGCCCGCACGCTCAATATTTGGCCCAGCAAGCTTAGCTGTTTCAAAAGTTTTGCCATCGTCTAAACTGATCTCTACTTTAGCTATTTTGCCGGATGGTGACCAGGCATAACCCACTATTTTTTGTTCTCCCGCTTTTAAAGGGGCTGGCCATGGTAAGCAACAGGCTGACTTGATTACTTGCTCCGACATGACTGGACCTTTAGCCGGTGGTTGCGGCGGATAATCCGGCCCCATGAGAACATAACTGTTGGTATTGGTAGTGACATGGATCGGTGTGGTCGAGACCACCAATTTCCCTACCCATTTAACGCTAGCCACCCCTACCCACCCAGGTAAGAAAACCCGTGCCGGAAAACCATGATCCACCGGCAATATTTCGCCATTCATCAGGTACACCAGCAATGAATCCTCTTCCATTGCTTTGGAGATGGGCATAGGTCTTTCACCGGGAGGGTTATCTAATCCTACTGGCATGATCTCCAGCGCAGACGGTTTAATTTTAGCTCGATTTAAGAGCTCCCCAAGTTGAACACCAGTCCATTCGGCAATCCCATACCCGCCGAAACGCCATTGCGACCCCATGGCTTTCTTTTTGAGCTCGGAGTCGTAAAAAAAACGACCGTTGCCAGCGCATTCCAAATACCGGGTGAAGGTCTTGGATGGCAGCTTCAACAATTCATTATAGGTTAATGTAAATGGATTTTCTACGCCATCCCCTTCTATGCTCAATTTCCAAGTCTTAATGTCCACCACCGGCGGAGAAGCATGGGCAAAAGTGTAGAAAGACGAATTAGGCGTACAATATTCTTGATCGGCCATCAACTCGAATGGCATTTCCGCCCGAACCGGTTTAGTTGATACCAGTACCCCTTTCCGGGCGCAATCATCCAATACCGCAGTTGGACCATTAGTGCTGAGTGTTGTCAGAAATTCATTATGTGGGATTTCCGCCTCTTCGGCTTTTTTCCATAGAGCTTCTACTTGCTTTTCACTTAAATTGGTGTTGTTCATAGCCACCTCCTTAACAAGTTGTTGAAAACAATTCCCATATGATGTGTAGGGATTTCACTCATTTGGGGAAGATGTAGCCCCACATAGGTAGTCTGTCGGTTACCCCGCTGGGTAATGTGATGTGGGTAGCTCGAAGCTACAACGCATGTGATTCTGACCATGCGAAGAGTGTAGCTGTGGATGGTGGTTTGTCAAAAATAAGTATACTGTTTTAGGAACTCCCTGTTCCCGGAACTCCTAGTGAGTAAATATGCAAAAAAATGCCCCCTTTGCTTTCTACCCACCGACATGGCCATGATGCGTAGAGGTCTAGACGTAGGCAGATCATGTCGCCAATTCTTCAACAGCCAAAAGCAGACCTACCCCTATAGATTAAAACCATTACCTTATTGAACTTATTGATATATTCATCTATAAATACCAGAAATGTACTTTTTTAAAATCAATGGCTACAGGGGAAAACATGACTAAAAATCAAATTGGGTTTACACAAACAAAACAACTTCTAGAGCGCTATCAAATCTCTGTGCCGGGCGAAATGGCGCACAACATTGACGAGGTTCTGGAAATAGCAAATAAAATAGGGTTCCCGCTGGTGATGAAAGGGATCTCTGTGCAAATCATCCACAAGAGCGATGTTGGGTGCGTTTTTCTAAACCTCCACGACCAAGACGCAGTTGAAAAAGCCTATACCCAGCTCTTGACTAATGTCCAAAAGATAGGAGTCACCGACCTCGACGGGATCTTAGTGCAACCGATGGCCAAAAGTGGACTGGAAATACTCGTGGGAGCCAAACAGGACCCAGCATTCGGGCCGGTAGTGATGGTTGGCCTAGGGGGCAAAAATGTTGAACTGCTTGCTGATGTTGCCATCGGCGTTGGAGTTTTAACCCGAGAAGACGTCCTGGAGATGCTGGGCGAAACCAAGGCAGGACAGGTCTTAGACGGATACCGCGGCGATGTTTATGCCAAAGAATCGATCATCGAATTGGCAATGAAAGTTTCTCGCCTTATGGCAGATAATCCCGATGTCCACGAGCTAGACCTCAATCCGGTGATCGTGTATGAGGATGCTATCAACATCGTTGATACCCGGGTCATTCAGGGCGAAGCGCTACCCCGCCCTCTTCCAAGTGAGCATTTAGCCGAAAAGTTAAAGAGCCTCCAGGCCATTTTTGCCCCCAAATCAGTTGCCATCGTCGGTGCATCACGCCCCGGCACCATGGGTGGGATCATCCTGAAAAACTCCATGCGGATCGACAAGATTTTTCCGGTTCACCCGCGCATGAAAACCATTCAAGGGCTACCCTGCTATCCATCATTGAGCAGCCTGCCTGAAGTCCCCGATGTTGGGGTTTTTGCCATCAATGCGGAAGAGACGGTGCGCTGCTTCGAAGAGTTCTGCAAAATGGGGGGCAAAGGGGCGATTATTTTCAGTGACGGGTTTGCCGAATCAGGCAGATCCGACCTGGAGGAGCGCTTGATCGAGTTGAGCAAAGAGTACAATGTGGCGTATATCGGCCCCAACTGCATGGGGGTGATCGATAATTTCACCGGACTTAATACCTTCTATATCCCGGCACAGAGAACCAGCCTAATTGAGCAAGCCAACGGTATTGGCATTATCTCCCAAAGTGGAGGTGTCAGTCTGGAATTAAAAGAGATGCTCAAGGCTGATGAAGTAAACTTGGGCCAGTGTGTCTCATGCGGTAACGCCAGCAGTGTCAGCGTGACCAACATTCTTGCGCATATGGGTGAAGACCCGCGCATAAAAGTCATTGCCATCTATCTTGAAGGGGTTGAAAACGGCTACGA
>JAVERW010000116.1:0-5401 GCA_034006915.1 Desulfuromonadaceae bacterium
CAAGGCAGGCGCGTTCTGGTTATGGTGGAAAATGACGAGCAGGCCATGGCGCTTGACCGCTATATGTGGACTTGGCAGAAAAACGCATTTCTCCCCCATGTTTGGGATAGTGGTGCGGTGGAGAGTTGCACCGAGCCAGTCGTGATCACTACCAAAGAGAATAATGGCAATGCATCTGAGGTTCTGGTGGATGCCAAAGGGTGTAGTTTGAGTTTTGCGCGGCGTTTTAAACACGTTGTAGAATTTGCTCCTACCTATGCTCAGGAGGAAGTGGACGCAGCCAGAAAACGTTTTGTGAACTGGCGTCAAGAAGGGTATGAACCATATGTACGCTGATGCTAGTTTTACTGATGCCGCGTGGATTAACTCTACTGCAGTGGTATTGGTAGAACCGCAAGGGCCACTCAATATAGGTTCAGTGTGCCGGGCGATGGTTAATTTCGGTTTCCATGATCTACGTCTGGTAAATCCTCAGACCGACCACCTTGGAGAGGAAGCACGGCTCATGGCCGTTAAGGCCGACATGGTACTTGAGAGGGCGCGGGTGTTTTCGCACCTGAGTGATGCTTTAGCGGACACCAGTTACGCTTTCGCCACAACTAGGCGTTTTGGACGCAATCGCGAAGATTTTATCCATCCGGATCAGATTGGCCAATCGCTTTCCCTGCTGGATAATACCGCGCCCGCTGCACTGGTGTTCGGGCGCGAGGATCGTGGCTTGTTGACGCAAGAGTTGGATTTGTGTCAGCGTTTTATAACTATTCCCACCTGTGACCAGCTGCCTTCCATGAATTTGGCACAGGCTGTGTGTTTGTGTCTGTATGAACTTGCAGGGGTACGGGCGCGCGGCCTGGGTAAGGTTCAAGGAGCACGGCGTCTGGCTACAGGAGCCACCGTGGAAGCCATGTTTGCGCATATGCGATCAAGCCTGACGGAAGCTGGTTATTTGGTGGAAGGCAACCCAGATCATATTCTGCGTACTTTTCGGCGCATATTTGGCAAAAATGGGCTAAGCGAGCGCGACGTACGTATTCTGCGGGGCCTGTGGAGAAAAATAGACTGGCTCAATGCTCAAAGTAAAACATCTCTAGTCTCCGGTAAGCGCTGAATGAGGTGATAATGTTTGAAATGCCCGAAATCCAGACCCTGTCCAATGGGCTCAAGTTGAGTTATGCCGATACTACCAAGTGCTATTACGGTGACTATTATCGTGTGTGTATCGAGGTTAAATGTGCGCTCCCGCAGGAAGAGCATGGGCACTGGCACCTGTTTAAAAAATTAGAACGGATGGGGGTTGCGTCTTCGAATTTGGATTCGGTCAAGCGGGAGTTGTTCGATGCATTTTCCCGTATGACACTGCCGTATTTGCAACGCGATGACTTTCCAGAACGGTTTGAGGTTGCCAAGAACGAACGCAGACATTGGTTTAAGGCGTGAGGTTAGCGAATGTAGGGTTCCGGTGTGGATGAGCAGATGAATGACGGCACAGAGACAGAGATCACCTCTTTGGTTCACGGAGGGGCAGGTCTTGGCCAATTGCCAGACGGCAGAGCGGTGTTTATTCCCTTGAGTATGCCTGGAGATCGGGTGCGCTATCGGATACGTAAAGAGTATAAGCGCTACGCCAAGGCGGAACTTGAAGAGGTGCTGAGTCCATCTCCTCACCGGGTTACGCCTGAGTGCAGGTATTTTGGTGTCTGTGGCGGGTGCGATTGGCAGATGCTCTCTTACTCCTCCCAGTGTGAATGGAAGCAACTCCTGTTGCATCAGAGTCTGGTGCATAATCTGGGGGATAAGGCGGCAGCGGCGCTGGATTCTTTCCTTCCGGCAGTATCCCCTTCCGGCTACCGGTGTCGAGCTCAACTGAAATGCAGCAGTGTTCAAGGTTGTTTCCAGCTTGGGTTTTATCGCCTAGGCACGCATCGGGTTGTTGGGGTGGATTCATGCCAGATTCTCCATCCGCTGATTGACGCTCTGCTGTCTCCTTTGCAACGTTTATTCAACAAAACCCGCTATGCAACGTACATTGAGCAGATCGACGCCGCAGTAGACGACAGTGGACGCGCTCGCATGAGTACGCGGCTGGTCATTCACTATACGGGGATAGATGTTAAGGAATTTGTTGTCTGGCTGAAAACCCAGGTGCACGAGTGGGAAGTGGCGGTGTTTGTCTCTGCTCGACGCTCGCAGAAAATGCGTATAGATGCGCGTAGACGGGGTCGTGGTGCAAATCAAGGAGCAGGTAGGTTGTCTGCATCAGTCCACCGACTGCTGTGCGTTCAGGGTGATGCGGGTCTCAAGCTGGATATTGGGGTGCCCGGTTTGGTTTTAACTTGCCTTCCCGGCGATTTTACCCAGGTAAGTCTGGCGCAGAACCGCAAGCTGGTGGAACTGGTAATAAAGCTTGCCACCGCTAAAAAGGGCACGTCCGCACAGGATCCAGAGGGCGTAAAAGGCGAAAAAGTCGCTGAAAATATAGTATATGACTTGTATTGCGGCGTAGGTAATTTCGCTCTGCCGCTTTCTCTTCGAGTTTCAGAGGTTGTCGGAGTTGAAGCTAATAGTGGCGCAATTGCCCAAGCGCGTAAAAATGCCGAACACGCTGCAATTTCAAATACCCGATTTGTTTGCGCTGACGTTGCCGACTTTCTTACTCGTACCAACACCTCAGTGGAAGTTTCAGCCAAAGGGGAAAATCCCCCAACCCCTACCACCGTGATTCTCGACCCGCCACGCGCTGGGGCAAAAGAGGTTGTTGCTGCTTTGCCAGCAACGGGGGCAAGGCGCATAGTCTATGTTTCCTGCGATCAACAGACCTTGATGCGTGATCTTAAGGCTCTGATTGCAGCGGGATATGGACTGCGTTATATCCGTGGTGTGGATATGTTTCCCCACACACACCATTGCGAGGTAGTGGCACTACTTGAGCTTGAGTAGCAATTGAGACGGTAACCAAGCTCAGTAGTCAAGCCACTATGACAAAAATGCTTGGCTATTACATGCCCCACATATGTTGGCCAAGCCTACACAAGTGTTGGATATTTCGCTTGTGTGGGGACCAAGGTTATGTTAGTGTACGTGCGTTTAAAGTCTTCTTTTTTTGTCTGCGTCATTAAAAGTGAGCCCAAAGCTCGCTTTTTTTATTGCAGCGAATTTGCACAACCTGAATGCGGGATAATTTTATGCCTACGCAACATGTAGAGAAGCAAGTAGAGAGACTTGCGGCACCGATTATTGAAGAATTCGGGCTTGAACTGGTTGATATAGAATACACCCAGCAGGGGCGCCACTGGCTGCTTTGTCTTTACATTGACAAACCGGGGGGCGTAACCCTCGACGACTGTGCAAATTTCAGTCGTGAGTTCAGTACCGCTCTTGATGTAGAAGATGTTGTGCCTGGAGCATATCGCCTTGAAGTTTCTTCTCCGGGGCTAGACCGCCCTCTGAAAAAAATGGCCGATTTTACCCGCTTTGCAGGCGAAATGATCAAGCTCAAAACCACAACCCTGTCCGATCCGGATGCACGTGGCTACACGCGCAAAACCTTTGTCGGCATCTTGCTTGGGCTGGATGGCGAATGTGTAGAGCTGGAACAGGTAGATTCAGCAGGTGGGAAGGTTTTGATACCGCTACAAGAGATAGACAAGGCTAATCTAGAGCCTCAATTTTAACTACATTTTGTAGAGAATTGATGCGATAGGATTGCTACGCAGGCTTCGTGCGCGTAAGCGCATGGTACGCGGACTTATTCAATGCACGTTGGACGTTGTGTGACCGCTTCGGTACTGATACCGGATGCGACTGACAACAGGTATAGGAGAATACAAATGGTTGTAAATCTCAACCACGTAATCGATCAAGTAGTTAAAGATAAAGGTGTAGATCGAGAAATTCTGATCGAAGCCCTTGAGTCAGCAGTTCTTTCTGCTGCAAATAAAAAGTATCGCAACACACGGGATATTGAAGCTCATTATAACCCCGATATCGGAGAGGTAGAGCTGTTCGAATTCGTGGTTGTCGTTGATGAGGTTCAGGACTCATACAAGGAAATCTATATAGAAGAGGCGAAAGAGATTGATCAGGACGTACAGTGCGGAGATTCTCTGGGGATGAAGATGGATTCCGGCACTTTCAGTCGTATCGCTGCGCAGACCGCAAAACAGGTTATCGTACAGAAAGTGCGCGAGGCTGAACGCGAGGGAATCTTTAACGAGTTCAAGGACCGGGTAGGGGAACTGGTAAACGGGATTGTGCGTCGGTATGAGCGAGGGGATTTGATCGTTGATCTAGGTCGGGCGGAAGCTATATTGCCACGACGCGAGCAGATTCCGCGTGAAAGTTACCGGCAGTCTGATCGTGTCCGCGCTTATATAGTTGATGTCAGAATGTCGCCCAAGGGCCCGCAGATCATTTTGTCTCGCGCGCATCCACAATTGGTGGTTGAGTTATTCAAGACGGAAGTTCCTGAAATTGCCGAGGGGATTGTCGAAATCGTGGCATGTGCACGTGAACCGGGAAGCCGTGCAAAGATTGCGGTCGTGTCGCACGATCCTGATGTCGATCCGGTAGGCGCCTGTGTCGGAATGCGCGGTTCCAGGGTACAGAACGTGGTATCTGAATTGCGCAGTGAAAAAATTGATATTGTCCCTTGGTCTCCTGATATGGCACGATTTGCATGTTCCGCTCTGGCTCCGGCAGAGGTTTCGCGGGTCTATGTAGACAATGAAGAGGAGGCAATGGAGGTTATCGTACCCGATGACCAGCTTTCTCTGGCCATCGGCAAAAAAGGACAGAATGTACGTCTTGCAGCTAGACTTTTAGGCTGGAAGATCGATATAAAAAGTGAAAGCCGAGCTGCAGAACTGGCCGAGGATGGCCCTGAAGAGCACGATGTCGCATCAGACTCCAGTGTTGCAGATGATGCCGGGGTAGAGGATGCAGGGCATTTTGTCGAAGATGGAAGACCTGCACCGGAAGAAGAGTTGTCAGACGGAGTGTCGGAAGAGAGCTCAGCACCGGAGGCTCAAGACACAGAGCCTGATAAAGAGATCTGAGGCGAGTAGGTGACTGAACGCCGCCGCGAACCCGAGCGCAGTTGTATTGCCTGCAGAAAAAAGCTTCCAGTGCAGGATTTACTTCGCTTTGTCTGTTCGCCTGATTCTGAGTTGTTGGTAGATTACAGACATAAGCTGCCTGGACGAGGAGCATACACCTGTTGTAACGTTGCATGCTTTGGGCGGGCGCTCGAAATAAATGCTTTTGCGCGGGCGCTTAAGTGTTCTAGACTTGAATGTTCCTGTAATGCAGCATCGGTCCATGTTATTCTACACCAGCTGCGGGCGCAGATTCTCGCGAAGGTTGTTTCTCTTCTGGGAATGGCGCGTAAATCTGATGCGGCTGT
>JAVERW010000117.1:0-5395 GCA_034006915.1 Desulfuromonadaceae bacterium
CCAAAATCGCAGCGCGCCGCAGCTGGTACGGTTTTACCTCGAACAATGGTGTCTCCAGCTCTGCCTTGACTTTATCCAACACCGCAGGCGCACAACTTAGTGGAATAATTCTGAACGCGGCTACCTGTTTGCCACCATCAACCGGGAAATTGTTGTGGATAGTAGGGACGGAAGGGATAGCGAGGGCATTTATCCGCTGCAGACGTTCTGTATCAACCTTAAAGATTCCAGCCACGGTGGCATAAAAACTTATCTTACCCTCGTACGGCTGCTCATCGTAGCGCACATGCGCTCCAGCAAGCCGCGGAGCGAGCATCCGTGCGGCATCGTCTTCATGCACTTCCTCTTCTGTCCCTTCCCACACATATATGTGCCCTTTGCCCAGCTGCCGCAGAGCTTTCAGATCTTGCCGGGTGATTACATGTCCCCGCTTGAAGGCCACTCCCTTGCGCCCCTGTTGCAGGTTCACTTCGGTAATATCGTGACCGAGCACTTCCCCTACTGCATGTTCGAGAGCCACTTTTCTCATCGGATAAGCTTTCCTATTTCCGGACTATCCCTCTGCATTACCAGCAATGCCCGGAACACAAAAGTTAGAGACTTAAACCCTTAGGCGAAAAAACTCCCGTTAGCCCAAGGTGCCCGCGTCAGCACACTGTCGCAGCGTTGTACCCTCGAGGGAACAACGCTAGATATACTCCGCTCTAAGTGACGGGGCAAAACATGCGCTGTTATTGTTAACGCCGCAGATTTACAGTAACAACCCTGCGGTATGCTCTGCTAAAAACAGGTTGAACTGTGCCTCAACGCGGTGATACTGCGCGATGGCATGGTGTCCGTATGTGGTTAGCGCTGCGCCACCACCGCCAGGCCCTCCTTGGTTTAAGATTACCAACGGAGTGGCTGCGCGCGCATTGATGGTGTGAATAAGGCGCAGCGCGTTACGATACGACATCCCCATGCCGCGCGCGGCCTAGCGCACTGAGCCGGTTTGCTCCACCAGCTCCAGCAATTGCACTCTACCCCGACCAAGAAAAGCCCGCTCTCCACTGGCAATCCAAATACGCCCGCCAACGGTGCAAGCGCAGGTATTTCCCTCTGCCGTAGCAGGGGTATCAGCAGTGGGACTATTTCTGTCCATGCTGCTCTCCACTGCTCCATCCACGCCACCTGTAGCTTAGACTCTCTTGCGGACAGACGTCGACACAGGTACCGCAATTCCAGCATTGACTATACTCACCCTCACCTTGCTGCGGTTTTAGGCCGAGGGGACAGCTATTATCACATTTACCACAGTGAATACAGCTGTTTGGATTGACAACTACACGCAACTTACGTTTGTGCCCAATAAGTGCGAGCAACCCCCCGAGTGGACATAGATAGCGGCAGTAAAAGCGGCGGGTGATCAGAGTCATCCCCACCACCCCAACAATGATAAATACTTCGAGGGCCAAGGCATGAAAAAACACCAGACGCATCAGCTCACGCCCTACCAACCCCGGCGGCGACATAAACACAAAAATCGGTGCGCCGACAATCAGACTCAAAAGCAATTCCCCAATCAGGGCAAACCAGAGAATCTGCCGCGGCAGGAGCCAGCGATCTTTTGTGCGTTTGGAGCACGTTATTACCCCTTTTACCCGCTCCGTTAAATCTGACAGATAGTGGATGGGGCAGATCCAGCCGCAGAAAACTCGCCCACACAACAACGCCAGAACTACTGGAAGCAGCATCCCCACCAGCAACGGCCCATAGATAGAGCGCGTGATCAATATACGCTCAAGCCCTTCGAGGGGTGAGACAAACCACAGATCTCCGAAACTAAGAGACTGATACCAGCCTTGAATTAAGTTAAAATTCAGATAAAAGTTCAGCAGTGGAATCGAAATCAAGAGTGCAAACGAAGCGCTTTGTACCGTCAGACGCCAGAAGCTCCAGCTGTGTTGACGCAAAACTTTCATACTGCGCCCCCAATTTGCTGCGCCTCTTCGGGCAGGGTAAATTCCCGTGCATAGATCGGTTCCACATTAACCGCCTTTCCCCCCTGCTGGCGTGGAACAGGGCAGGCATGGGTGCATATTCCGCAGCCGGTGCAGTGGCGCTCATCTATAACCGGCTTAAACTCTTGGAGCCGAATCGCTTTATCCATAAACGGGCACACACTATAACAGGTGCGGCACAGAATCTTGTCTTTCCAGGAGACACAGGTATAGCGATCTACCACAGCTACTCCCATTCTGGTCTGCGCCTGGGGTATACGCCGCAGCGCCCCTGTGGGGCACACATCTACGCACTTCATGCATAGGTAACAGGGGATATTTTCTATCTCTATAATGGGACTGCCAGCATTGACACCACTGCGAATATCCAGCGGCTTAATACACAAATACGGGCATATTTCTACGCAGCGCCCACAACGGATACAGGTCGCAGCGAAGTGCTCTTCCGGCACTGCGCCGGGCGGACGCAGAACATTGGTTGCTACCGGATAGGCATAACGCCGCCGGGCAGCCGCAGTTGCGGGAGCCAGCAACATTCCGAGCAAGGTACTACGCAGAAATGTCCTTCGCCCGGGTGAGAAACTCATGCCCATTCAGCCCTTTGTTTCTTGTTTTTTTTAAATGGATGCGGTGGCACCAGTTCGCCTCGTTCTATTTTTTCCACTTCATCTTCGACATGCAAGTATGCGGCGCCGACACTGAGTACTTGCTCCAGTTTCTCTATATCTTTAACGCTCTCTTCCATACTGTCAGAGGTGTGAGACTCGATCACCGCAATGATATTACCGTTGGAATCGGTCGCATGGATCTCCACCCCTGCCATCTGCTCAAGGACAGTAACGGTAGCAGCACAATTCTGTGGCAATGTGTTTATGATAAATCCACCTATCGGCATGTATCATCTCCTGTTGTTAAGGCGGAGACTAACCGTTGTCTCCGCCTTTGGTTTTGGTTACACAGACTAATTACTCATTGAGTTGCGTGATGTATGGTTTCAGGGCTTTCGGACCAGAAATTCTCCGCGCGCGACAGGCGCAAATCTTGAACTCAGGCTCTTTGGAGCCAGGGTCATACGCATCATTAACCACCTTGTTAATCATCCGGTCTTCGTGCATGTCATGCCAGTAGGCAAACAGCATCCCTTCCATAGGACCTTCCATAACCTTAGCCGGCATCTCTACCTTACCTCGACGTGTTTCAATCTCAATCATGTCGTTGGGACGCACTCCCATGCGCGCTGCATCTTTGGGGTTTATCTCAACATATGAGTACGGGTTTGCACGCAGCAACTCCGGGATGCGCCCGGTCATAGTCGTGGTATGCCAGTGGTCGACAATCCGCCCGGTTGACAGATAGAGGGGATAGTCGGCATCCGGCTCTTCCCCCGCACCCACGTAGGGGCGACTCCATATCCACAACTTTCTATCGGCATGGGCTGGGCCATAGAACTGGTATGGCTTGTCGTCTTTGGCCTCAGTTTCTGCCATGGGGTCGCTACCGCGCACAAATTTCATAACCGTGCCCCCCGTCAGGGCAAACTCCTTGGTTGGTGCAGGCCACTGCACCCCATCATCCATAGATTCTAGGACTTCATAGGTCGCCCCGCGCAGATCGTTGTCGCGCCCCTTGGTCAACTTCTGCGTATATTCGTCCCAAATGGCCTTGGGCAACTCGTAGTCCGGCTCTTTATCCATAAACGGAGCCACACATTGTTTGATCACTGGGTCATTAAGTTCTTTGGCAAGACGCAGGGCCCACTCACGTACTATCCAGACCTCAGGCATTGCCTCACCAGGTGCATCAACCGCCTTGGTGGTGATCTGCGAGCGCCGTTCAGTACAACCATACACGCCAGTTTTTTCGAAGTGAAACGCCGTAGGTAGAATTAGGTTGGCGCACTCTGTAGTCTTGGTTGGGAAGATATCCGAACACACAATGAACACGTCATCGGACTGCATCCCTTTACGATACGGAGTCACATTAGGGAGACTCTGTGCTGGGCTGGTACAGTTAATCCAGATAGCGCGCACCTTCTTCTCGTTCACAGCCTCGAACATGGCCATGGTGTGGTAGCCGGGCTTGGGTGGGATGCGTCCGTGAGGAATTCCCCACGCATCTTCACACTGATTGCGCTGTTCTTCGTTTGCCACCACGCGGTGCCCCGGGAGGATATGACACAAGCCTCCCCCTTCACGCACGCCACCACAGGCATTGGGCTGGCCGGTAAGTGAGAGACTATCTGCCCCAGGCTTGCACAATTGACCGGTGAGGATATGGAGGTTGTGGATCAGATTGTTAGCCCACACTCCCTGCTTACGCTGGTTAATACCCATACACCACATACTCAAAGTGCCTTGCGAGGTGGCGAACCAGCGCGCGGCAGTACGGATATCTTCTGCGGTGATATTCCCACCACAAATCTTGGCCGCCTTTTCTGGGGAATACTCGTCGAGATCTGCCTTGAAAGACGCCAAATCAACCTGCTTGGCATCATTGCCGACGCGGAACACGGCGTAATCATCGATAAACTTTTGGTCGTACAGATTTTCATCGATTATGACATAGGCCATTGCGTTCATCAGCGCCAAGTCAGTACCGGGGCGAAACTGCATATGCATATCCGCAATACGCGAGGTTTCCGAGATGCGCGGATCGGCATTGATGATTTTTACCTTGTCCGGATTATCAAGCTTATGTCGCATTACGCGCCGGAAAAATACTGGGTGCGCTTCAGCCATATTGCTGCCAATTATAAACATGCAATAGCTGCGCTCAATGTTGGCATACCCGCCGATAGGCTCATCAGCGCCCAACGAGGTGAGATACCCCCCCACCGCACTGGCCATACATAGGCGCGGGTTGCCATCGACATTGTTGGTCTTCAGGCCACCGCGCATAACTTTTTGGAACAGGTAGGTTTCCTCGGTCAGACACTGCCCGGAGCCATAGTAAGCGGTGGAATCATTACCGTATTTGCGCACTGCATTGGCAAATTCTTTTGCCGCGATATCTAAAGCTTCATCCCAGCTTATCTCTTTGAAGGGCTGGTCTTTACGCGCACGATACAGTGGTACCTTCAGACGTTCCGGATGTTGCATGATTTTATAGAACAACATCCCCTTCATACATAGGTAGCCATAGTTGGTACGTGCCTTTGGCACCCCGCGCAGTGCTACAGGGCGACCATTTCGCACCCCCAGCTCAAGGCGACAACCAACCCCACACAGTCTGCAGGTTCCCCTTACCCATTGGTCTGCATCTGCAGCTTGCGCCGCGTTACGCTGTGCAAAAGGCAGATTGATTCCGACATAGGAAGCCGCAGTCATCGCTGCCGAGCGCTTAATAAAATCCCGTCTGGTTAAACTCATTTCGCCCTCCTTCTAATGACCTTTAAA
>JAVERW010000118.1:0-5330 GCA_034006915.1 Desulfuromonadaceae bacterium
GAGCGCCTCGGCGCTTCGGTTATCCCCATGTCCGGAGGGAATACCCAAAAGCAGATGATGATTATGCAGGATTTCGGTTCCTCGGTGATCACCTGCACCCCGTCGTACAGTTTGTATCTGGCCGAAGCCCTGAAGGAAAGCGGCATCGAACTGAGCAGCCTTAAACTGCGCATCGGCATTTTAGGTGCCGAACCCTGGAGCGAAGAGATTCGCGTCGAAATCGAACGTAGTCTGGGGATAAAGGCTATCGATATCTACGGCCTCTCTGAGATCATGGGCCCCGGCGTCGCCATCGAATGTATCGAAGCCCAGCACGGTCTGCATATCTGGGAAGATCACTTTATCCCCGAAATTATCGATCCCGAAAGTGGCGAAGTACTCCCAGACGGCGACAGGGGCGAACTGGTGATCACCACTATCACCAAAGAGGGGATACCTCTCATTCGGTACCGCACCCGCGACATCACCCGCATCATTGCGGAACCCTGCATCTGCGGGCGCACCCATCGGCGTCTGGAACGGATGAGTGGCCGTTCCGACGACATGCTCATCATTCGCGGGGTTAATGTGTTCCCGTCGCAGATCGAGAGTGTGCTGTTCTCCATGGATGGAGTCGAACCCCACTATCAGCTTATTGTTGATCGTGAAGGTACGTTAGATACGCTGGAAGTACAGGTAGAGGTAAACGAAGAGACCTTCTCCGATGAGATCAGGAAACTGCAGCAGTTAAGTCAGAGCATCAGCCGCTCCATCAAAGACCTGCTCGGGATCACGTGCAAGGTTCGTCTGGTCGAACCGAAAACCATAGCCCGCAGTGAAGGGAAGGCCAAGCGCGTCATTGACCGACGGCAGCAGTAGGGTGCCAGCAGGCCCCAGAAAGTGAGGACAGCATGAAAGTTGAACAGATATCCATCTTCATCGAAAACAAATCCGGGCGTCTGGCGGATGTGACCCAAACCCTCGGAGACAGCGGCATCAACATCCGCGCGCTATCCCTGGCGGACACCTCCGACTTCGGTATTCTGCGCCTGATTGTAGACAAATCCAATCTGGCCGAACAAACCCTGAAAGAGCGTGGTTTTACCGTCAGCAAGACCGAAGTTATCGCGGTGGAGGTTCCAGACCGACCTGCGGGCATGGCCAGCATCCTCAAAATTCTGGACGCCGGACAGGTCAATGTGGAGTATATGTATGCCTTTGTGGAGCGCTGTGGCGGCAATGCGGTAATCATCTTCCGTTTTGACGACCCTGAGGCGGCTATCAAGGTCCTTACCAGTAATGGAGTCCATGTCCTGGAAGGCAAGCAAGTCTACAATATGTAAAAAGCTGCGTGGTGCAGTTTTTTGCCAGTGAAAGCAAACCATGAGTAATGACAATAAAATTTGGGATAGAGAAAACGAATGCATGAGCCGCGCTGCGCTGGAACAACTTCAGCTGCTCCGCTTGCAGCAAACCGTTGATCGGGTACAGCAGAAGGTCCCTTGTTACCAAGAAAAATTCGCACGCGCACAGCTGAACCCTGGGGATATAAAATCCCTCGACGATCTGCGCCGCTTGCCCTTCACTACCAAAGAAGATCTACGCCAAAACTATCCTTACGGGATGTTCGCGGTGCCCATGCGTGACGTGGTGCGGATTCACTCATCCTCCGGCACCACCGGCAAACCCACCGTGGTTGGCTACACCCGCAACGACATCCGCATGTGGACCCAGATGGTGGCGCGTTTTATGACCGCCGCCGGGGTCGATATCAACGATATTGTCCATATCGCCTTCGGTTACGGCCTGTTTACCGGCGCCTTTGGGCTCCACTATGGCGCCGAGGAGATCGGCTCCTCCGTAATCCCTATCTCGAGCGGCAACACCGACAAACAGATCATGATCATGCAGGATTACCGCTCCACCGCGCTGGTGTGTACTCCATCCTATGCCCTGACCATTGCCGACCGCATGGAACAAAAAGGGATCAGCCCCAAATCACTGGCGCTGAAGTGCGGTCTGTTTGGCGGTGAACCCTGGAGCGATGAGATGCGGCGCGAAATTGAGCAGCGCCTGGGGCTGCTGGCCACAGATAACTACGGCCTGTCTGAAGTGATGGGACCCGGAATCGCCGGTGAGTGCCAGTATCAACAAGGAATGCACATCTTCGAAGATCACTTCATCCCCGAGATAATCGACCCGGATACCGAAGAGGTGCTACCGCCCGGCTCCGTTGGCGAACTTGTGCTGTCCAGCATCAGCAAAGAAGCCTTCCCGATTCTGCGCTACCGCACCCGCGACATCACCCGCCTCGATTACACCCCATGCGCATGCGGGCGCACCCATGTGCGCATGATGAAAACCATGGGGCGCTCCGATGATATGCTCATTATCAAAGGGGTAAACGTGTTCCCAACCCAGATTGAAGAGGTGCTGTTTCAGGCAGAAGGATGTCAGCCGCACTATCAGCTTATTGTGGACCGCGAAGGCTCCATGGATACGCTAGAAATTCAGGTTGAGGTCAACGAGTGCATCTTCTTCGATGAAATGCGCAAGCAGCGCGAATTTGTAGACAAACTGCAAAAAAAGATAATGTCAGTGCTTGGGGTAGGGGCCAAAGTAAAGCTGGTCGAGCCATCCAGTATTACCCGCCACGAAGGAAAAGCCCAGCGCGTGATAGATCGGCGCAAACGGTAACAAAGGGAATAATATCGCTTGACTTGGATGCCTCAATGCCACATAATCCGCAGCGTTGAAACGTCGGGGCGTAGCGCAGCCTGGTAGCGCACATGCATGGGGTGCATGGGGTCGGAGGTTCGAATCCTCTCGCCCCGACCATTAAAAACAACAACTTAGGCCACTCTTAACGGGGTGGCCTTTTTGTGTTTTTGGTCAGGGGGCGTTCTGGTGACCAGCCGGTGACCAAACGCGGCGAGCTTGGTTAGAACATAGCGCCACCATTTCCCGCCATATAAAACAATATAAAACAAATATCACCCATATGCGCTCTCTACTCAATGGGCTGGGGCTGTATGGGTTGGGGGGCGTTCGTTGGTTGTGGGGTATCCTACGGGTTCTAACATGGTACGAAAAGGATTTGGCGGACAAACTTGCCATCTTGCAAGCCTGACACCATAGGTTTTTCTTAATCAGGTCCTGTTATGAGTAACGCTAATAATCTAACGGGCTGCGCACACCAAGGCCGGGCCTATTTAACACATGGGTATAGATCATGGTCGTTGACACATCGGCATGACCAAGCAGCTCCTGCACCGTGCGAATATCGTAGCCAGCCTCCAACACATGGGTGGCAAAAGAGTGGCGCAAAGCATGGCTATTGACCCGCTTGACAATTCCCGCTTGTGTGGCACAGCGTTTAACCATCTTTTGCAAGCCGTTTTCATGCAGATGGTGGCGGCGCTGCTCACCACTACGTGGATCACGGGACATCCTCGAACTAGGGAACACATATTGCCAACCCCATTCAGCAGGGGCATTCGGGTACTTGCGCGCCAACGCTTCAGCAATATAAACACGACCAAACCCGAGAGAGAGATCGTCCGCATGGATGGTTCTAACCTGATCAAGATGCGCTTGCAACGGTTCGACAATGGTTTGTGGCAGCGGCACCACGCGATCCTTATCGCCCTTACCATTACGCACCACAATTTTACCATAGTCGTAATCGATATCCTGCACCCGCAACCGAACAACCTCCATTAGGCGCATCCCTGTACCGTACATCATCTGAGCCATCAGGCCAAAGGTGCCGTCCATTGCGGCCAGCAGCCGCACCACTTCATCACGCGACAACACCACAGGCAAATGGCGTGATCGTTTGGCTCGGCTAAAGGAACCCAACTCACCCAAGGGCTGTTCAAGCACTTTATCGAATAAAAAAACCAACGCATTTAAGGCCTGATTTTGGGTACTGCTAGCCACCTTACGCTGCAACGCCAAATATTCTAAAAATGAGACCACCTCACCGGCCCCCAACTCACTAGGATGCCGATGATGGCAATAGGCAAGAAAACGGCATGCCCAATCGACATAACTCTGCTCGGTACGATAAGCATAATGGCCAGTACGCAACACCTTAACCAGCTGTTCAATGACCTCGGCGTTTTTAGTCCGTGCATGCTCCAATGCACCATGGCTGTAAACATCACCACCCACCTTATTGTTCGCTTCACTGTTCAGTGGAGTATTATCACGCCCTACCGTCACATGATCTTTTTGCAGCTCCGTTGCGCCACTTTTCCAGTGATCCCAATCCAAAGCATGGGCCCAATCAGACTTTACCAGCTGACAAAACAAAATCTGTATAGCATGGACAGCCTGCTTAAATTGCCAGTCTTTTAAGTCATCTCTTCTGCCTAACACATGAAGCCAGTCTTCAACATCGTGACGGGTATGGTGCTGCAAGCGCTTACCATCATAAAATTTAATGTACTCTTCGGCCCGAATCACATACCAACGGTCAAACGGTTCCTTTACTTTATTGTGGTGAACCATAGCGATAAACCGATCCCAAAAACGCTCGACACTCACTGGAATTTTATCTTGCCCCATCACTGCCTCCGCTGTATTATCAAAACTGTTAATACATACTTAATTACAGAAAACATATCTTACTAGGCAGAATTCGTCAATATGGGGTTAGGTAGAAACCATTTTTTCAGTTTCTGTCTAATACACTGTTAAGTGCTAAAGGGGTGCAGATGAGTCTCTTAAATTTTTTGTTCAAGAAAAAGCAGCCTTCTATACACAAACAAGATGGAACTCCAAAAACCAGTGGTGAGTTAATTGCCGAGGTCGCGGATGGAACCAATTTGGTAGATGGCAAACAAACGTGGGAATTGGCGGAAGAAAAGAAGCATGACATCGAGGCTATGAAACGCTGCTGCGATGCAGAACTTAAGACAATGGACAAAGCTGGGATGGTTCCTGCGCCTTACTACTTTGAACGTGTGGCAATTCTCTCTAGGAAAGAAAGAAATTACGAGCAAGAGATATTTTACTGCGAACAATACATTGAAAAAGTTGAGGCGTTTTATTCAAAGAACGGCACAGATGGCATAGCTGATGTTAGAAAAGGCCCTAGATATCAGGCCATTGTGACGCGGTTGCCAAAAGCGAGGGAGCTATATGCCAAGCAACGCACTTAACAAGTCAATTAACTTCGCGCCTTTGGCGCCGGATGCAGCGAAGCTGCGCCGGTTATTGAAGCGTTGTGCTTACGAAAAAAACAAAAATCTGCGTATACCTTTCCTCATAATCTGTGGCTTCAATAAAAGGATATTTCTATGCTTCAACTGAAAATGATAGAACTCTTCAAGGAAGGTTGTCAT
>JAVERW010000020.1:0-33717 GCA_034006915.1 Desulfuromonadaceae bacterium
GGCCACCCGCGCTAAAGACTTGGTCGTCATTGTTTTTATAGTGAGCTATCAGTTTTTCGAGACTTCCCTCAAAGTATTTGTCGGCATCACCCTGAAACTCAATGAGCGCAAGCCGAGACTCAGCGAGTGTAACGTGCCGCGCGCTTTGGGACTATGTGACGATTGCTTTGGGACTAGGAAAGGTGCTTCTACGCTAGTTTAATGCATCGTTGAAAGCCGATTATACGGCAAGGATTGAAGCGATATCTTCCGCTGACTGCGCCGCGTTGACTTGTGCTATCTTATCGTTACGCTGATACATCTTGCCTCTATACACCAGCGCGATTTGTGCTGCTATCTGGCGGGCCTGAGCTAACGAAAGGCCCAGGTGGTTTATGTTGTTAACGTCCCAAAGAGTAACTGTCGCTTCCCCTGCTGCTTGGGCCAACTCAATTGCTCCGTTAATTGCTGCTGCAGACTGCTCCCCACCCGTCCATGTAATGCCATCAACGGTTACGGTGTCGCGTAGCCGTTCTGTACATTTAGCTTTGATGGTTGCTATGGCTTTTACCCGTTCCATATCAAGTAGGTCGGCCTCTGTGTACTCGTGCACCTGTATCCACGTAGGCCGCCCGTTTTCGTCGCTACCTAACTCGGCACCCAGTGGTGGCTCTTTGCACCAATAAAGCTCCACTTCTGTGTCTGTCATTTCAATAGGCATCATCTGCTCTATCTGGGCAGCACTGTACGTACCGTCAACGAGCCACTTGGCGGGGATAAAACAGTTTTCTTCTGGGCTGTAGTGTATGTTTGTGGATACGTGAGGAGTATCAACCCAAACAGGGCGACCCTCGACGTCACTACCTAGTACTCTGCCATCCGGTGGGGGCTGAGTATACGTCTCCGCTTCTGCTTCGGTTAATTCTACTGCCGCATATTCAGCTGATAAGCTGTCGGAGTCTACTATTTGGTTTAACTCTGCTATGTAGTATAGTTTTGTCATGGTTTAATATCCTATCGCTAAAAATGAGATATTGACAGCAGGGGTGAAGCTAATGTCAGGGGTGTAACTTACCCTGTCAACGCTGAACGGGTGCCCCTCACTAATGGCGCATACAACTTGGCTTGAGAACGAAACTGGCAACTGCCTTGCTGGGTGGACGTAAAGCCCGCCGGTGCCATCACCTTCATCAAATGTGCCAGTTGAGATGACGTTTACCCACATGAAAACCAGCCCCCCAGCCCTATCTGGGATACGGACGAAGTCGTTTAACCCCCAATTCTTTTTCATCAATGGGAGGTTGCCTTCATGCATTATCTCTTGAATCGGTCCATACTGCTTCCAGTTAGTAGATATCTGCAACCCCAGCTTGGCGTTACCCCAGCCGGTCATCCCATATGCAGCCAAGCGTATACCCGTATGATTTTCATGGATGCCACCGAAGGCAGCATTAGTCGCCAATTCTATTGTCCGCTCTGCATCTAACGCTGTCCCAGACGTCGAGCCAAACCCTAATGACCCGCTTGTATTTGCAACATCTTTACGTAGCGCATTCACAACACGCTCATCATTTCCTTGTGCTGCCGTGCCACTTATGGCGCCGTATAGCACATCCAAGCTCATACTTGCAGCTAAATCACCACCACCCGATAAGCCCGTACCCGCCGTGATAGCCGTTATCTTGTCAGCTTTCGAGCTTAGCTCACTGTTGACATCAGCGACTGCGGCATTCACCGTATCAGCAGCCTGGCCAGCCCAAGATTGCGCCTCGTCCCTCGCCGCCAGCGCCGTCGTTGCCGCACCAGGGGCAGCCTTTATATCAGCCATATCACTAACTACAGCGTTTATGTCTGCGATATTTTCTCCCGCTGCGTTTACATTTGCTATGTCTACGGCTACCGTGTTTATGTTAGTCGCGTTGCCGATAACCGCATCCATAGCGCTGTAATACGGAGACAGCCTAGATTCCGCATCCAGAGCTGCGGATAGTGTTACCTGCGCCGCATCGCGATAGCCTCTTGTGGCACTCTCCATACCCTCCACCTCAACGCGCAACGCGTTTGCCTGTGCGGCGAACGGCGGCAGGGCGGTTAGAAATGTATCCGTTTTTTCTGAAAAATCCTCAGGGGCATCTCCCCTCTTCGCCGGTTGCGGTAGTGGATCTATGGCCATTAGGTTAATCCTTCCAGCTCAATCGAGCATTCTGAGTGTGTTGGGTAACTGATCACTATGTCGAAATCCCGGTAAAACCCGAAAACTACGGTGCTCTCGTACTTACTGCCGATATACACCGCCGGGGTAGCTCGCAGCGCGGACAACTCGCGATACAGCTGGTCGATGTCAGAGCTGCGCACGGTAAAGTTGAGTTGTGCACGCCGAGAGAACGCACGCTCAACAACTATAAAATCTCCCCACTGGTCGCGTTCCTTGCGCGAATAGTCCATAATCCCAACATTCGCGCCGTATTCTACTGCAGGTGCGTAGCTGCGCATCTTGCCAACTATCATGGCACCGATTGAGACTGCCTTACCCGCACCATCTCTGGCGCTGACTGTCATAATTGCACCTGCATAACTCGGGAATCCATGCAAAATGACGGTTGAGCGCCTACGAATTGGTTCGAAAAAATACGAGTAATAATCAACAATGCCCAGCGGGTCGTACATCTCAGCCTGGTGGTCATATACAGCGCCTTCAACCGGATCTGTCATCGTAACTTGTACGTGCGCTGCGGATATGTCGAGCAAAGCAAGTGCTGTCGCGATGCCGGGCGTCAACTCCACAGTAATTTCTTCCAGCGCTGTGGTTTTTGTGCCGATCTTATCTTCAAACATTCGCCACCGGTTTGTCCGCCCTAAACGCAACCAACTTTCAGGGCTTGATGACGGGATATTACCCTTGCCTGCTGCTATGGCTTCGTAAATTGCATGGTCAACCAGCACCATTACTTTATCGCCAACCGCATAGTCGGCGGCTGCTATCCACTCATCGTGATCTTCCTCCGGCACGGTGCTCGACGCAAGCACTTCATCGGTGATTTTTGTCGGGATTATTATCTTCACATTGCCCTCTCTTCTGGCATTCCGTCACCGTCCCAGCGCTCTAGTTGCCTGCGCGTTCCGTGTGTATTTCTGGCAGTAGCGGCGGCTTCTGCGCGGAGGCGTATAACCTCTGACCGCAGGGCGCGGATCTCTGCAATTAGCGCCCTGTTGCCACTCCCTCTGAGCATCTGCTGGGTCTGTGCGGCAGTGTAAATGCGTGACGGGCCGGTGGCTTCGAGTTCTGGCCCATTTTCGCCCACCAGTCGCAGACCACCGCTGTGATAGCCCCCGCTTGCAAAACCGGGAACGTTTACTGCGGATGCTGCGGCAATGGCTGAGTGCAGCGCTGTGACCGCATCCGCGACACTAAGTACGGAGTCGTTTATGTCGATCAAAGCCGCCACTTGCTGCTCAAGCGCATCGAGTTGTAGCTGTGCGTTGCCCACCGTGCGGTCTGCAGTTTCTTCGGCCGCACGTAGGCCCGCTTGAACCTGCGCAAGGCTGCGGTAGTAGTCCTCGGCACTGGTTGCACCGGCCTTACTTGTGTCTAGATAGCTTTGGGATGCTGCTTGTAACTCTGACATCGCATCAGCATCACCGAGCTGCGCGCGACCCGCTACATCCGCAAAGCGGCGCGCTGCCGCCGCCTCGCGCTGGGATGCTGACAGAGGGCTGTCGCTCAGCGAAAGTTGCTCGCGAAACTTGCCTAAAGAGACAGAAAACTGGCCGAATTTGCTGATCGTGTTGCCGAGTTCCGACGCGTTACGACTGTACGCAGTGCGCAGCTCGTTCTCTGCAGACGCTACTGCGCTTTGCGCTTCCGCAATCAGCCTCTGCGATTCCTCCGCTGCCCTTGCTTCGTCCTCCAGTGCCCACACTCTCTGTTGCAATGGGCGCAGGGACACATCCATAGCTACAAGCTCCTTGGACCTCTGCTGTGCTAATGCTTCAGCTTCGCGGCCAGTCAATTCAAGGACTTGCATTTCGAGGTCAAAACGGCTGTTTGCGAGTTCGCCCAAGTAGTCGTAATAAGCCCCAGCCTGGTCGGCGAGTTCGAGCAGCTGCACATAGGCCCGCCGTCCGGCTTCGGTACTTACGTCCATCGCCGCAGCCATGTCGCGGTAAGCTTGGCGCGACACAGGGAGGGCGAGACCTAGATCCGAGAAGGCATCTCGAAGGAGAGCAGAACGGCTAGCCTGCTTCTCCGCGTCGCTGAAAAACAGATCAAAGAAATTTTCGAAGGTCTTCTGATACTGTTCAACCCCTCCGGCAGCTTCAGCTATTGCGGTAGTCACTGCAATGGCACCCTCTGCAGTACGCATGAGAGAAGATTCTGCCCACGTGTAAGACTTGCCAATCTTCTCAAACGAGTCCACAACGATGGCCTTGGATACAAGCAAGCGCGAAGCTGTCTCCATCAAACCTTCGTCCACTTTTTGATACTGCTTGACCAGTGGCCCAAGGATGGCGTCAACATATAGGTCAGCCTGGGCGGAAATCACTGCCGCCAGCGTTTTGCTGATCTCTTCGCTGTCCATATCCTTAAGGTCGATCTTGCCAATATTGAAGCGGTATCTCATCGCGGCTGTTTCGGCCTCAACCCCCCCAAGCCCTGACGCTAGTTGTGTGACTGAGGTGCTCAAATTGCCAAGTATCTTAGTAAACAAGTCGGTAATATCGGAGTCTGCTTGCTCGTATAAATAAGAGTACGAAGAACTGCCTTTTTTAAACCAGCCGCCCTTCTTGTGCTTCTTGATGTAGGCGTACTCCTGCACATACGCGTCGGCTCCATCCATAATTTGCTGTGCTGATATCGCTGCGATATCAAACCCTTGCCCCTTGAGTTTGGTTTCGGTGCCGCCGCCGAAGATGCCCTTAGCCAAACCTCCGAGCAAGTCCCCTAGAATTGTGACAGGAAGGCTGGCAACTGCGAATATTGAACCAAGAGTGTCCCCCAACATTTTTTCAATATCAACAAACCCTCTATTTACAAAAGTACCTATACTGCTCGCAATAGACTCGGCAGCGCCTACCGTACCTCCAAGGCTAACCCCCTCCAGCACTCCACCACCAGCCGCCGTACCGCGCACGATGCTGTTCACCAGCCCCGTGATATTGGCGTTCAAATCCTGCATCGAATACGCGATGGTACGCAGTTCGCGGTACTCTTTAGAGTGGATGCTGTCGAGCAAATCAAGCACGCGGCTGGTAGACTCCGACTGCTGCTCTGGTGCCCCTAGCACGGTACCAACCTGCGCCGCATACCCACCGCCGCCACCCCCGCCAGCGGCCGAGGGGAGACTGAAACTACTGTCTCCGCTGCCAAAACTCGTGGACTGGATTTTAGATATCTGCGCGGCCCCAGTTGCTGCAGCCACCGCTGCTGCCCCAATGGCGGCCGGGTAGGGCTGGACAGTCGCAAGTGCGTTCATAATCGCGCCTGCCGTATTCACTACCGCTGCTGCCATCTGCATGTTTTTTGCAGACTCAAAACCGCTGCGCGAGGTCTGATCTTGCGTGTCCGCCAGCGCGCTAAGCATCCCCCCAGCGTAACCCGCGTACTGCCCAGCCAGCGCCATTTTGCCTTTAATGTAATCGCGGTTCAGGCGCTCCTGCTCCACTGTCTGTTTTTTATCTAGCAGATATTGCTTCTTGCTCAGTGCCGCAAGCTGCGCAGCATGCGCCTCTTGCTGCTCAAAGTTTGCGCCGGCCTTTTTCTTCTCCTGCTCGATGAGCTTCATCTTTTCATCGACCAACTCAAATTCTCTTTGGTATCGCGCCTCGAGCTGCGCAGTCTGACGCGCGTACACATCGCCCAGGTCATCACTTGCGCCCCCCACCAGGTCAGCAGCAAGCATCGCGTTATCCGCGCGCAGCGCATGGGTCTGGCCTTCCAGCGCAAGCAGCCGGTCTGCCTCAGCAACTATCGATTGGTACAGCTCCAGCGCCGCCTCGAGCCCTTGCACTACCTGCTCTGCGGTCGCTTGCTCTAGCTGCCCGCGCACCTTAGTCAGTTCTGTAAGCGCTTTATAATAGGCCTCAAGCTGGGCAGATTCGCCAGTCACTTTGCCGCTAGGCCCGATCTGCACAGCAGCGGCCGCGTCTGCCACCGCCTGGGCCGCAACGCGCGCTTCGGTGCGTAACAGCTCCGTGCGATCCTGTGCTGCGGCGGCCTCCAGTGTGTGCTTTTTAGTGAGATAATCTTGATCGGCCAGCAGAAATTGCCCGTACTGCAATTCCAGCGCCGCCAGCTCCTGCGCGCGCGCCCCATCCGCATGCTGCAACTCAGCATCGAGCAGCGCGCGACGATACTTTGCCAGCGCATCCGCAGCTCGCTGCTGGGCGCGTAGCTGTTGGGTGGTAACCTCTGCCGCCGCCTCCGCGCCTGCGCCGGTGGCCACGCCAGCGGCCCTGCCCATAATCCCCTGTAGCTGCCCCATTATCTCCTTGAGCTTTTCAGTGCGCTGCTGCGCCGTGTCGTATTCTGAGTTCAAATCGATAAGCGCCGCCTGCAGCATATGCACGCGCTCAACGTCCTGTGTGCCGATGTTCATTACCGAAAATGGGCGGTTACGCAGGGCTTTTAGCTCTAGCGCGGTGGCGGCAATCTGCGCAGCTATGCGCTCTGCTTCGCCTGCGCTTTTGGTGTATTCATCTAGCGCAGCACCCAAGCGTGCCTCTGCTTGCGCTCTGGTCAAATCTTCAATTCCTTCCGTCAACGATCTGACGGCGCTTTCAGCCTCTGCCGCCGGGCGCTCTACCAGCCCCAACTCATGCCGGAAGTGATAGATAGCCGTTGCCGCCAATATCGCCACCCCCGCTGGGCCTCCCAGTAGCGCCATTGCACCGCGCGCCCCAGCCACTGCGCCAGACAGCGCAACTTGGCCAGCCGCCGCCGTGCGCGATAGCCCCGCCATGCGCGCCAGCGCCGCTTGATAGCGGATCGCCTCCGCTGTAGCGAGGGCCGTTTGCGCTGCGCTTGTGACCAGCGCCGCAGCCAGGCGGCTACCGATTGCGATCGCCAGCAACTCCACTGCGGTTTTAAGTAGGCTGATAGTGCCGTCCAGATCGCCGCGCTGTAGTGCCTGTGTCGCGCTGGCTACCATCTCCGCTGCGCCGTTGACGAGCGTCGCAGACCTAGCCCCTGCGTCAGCATAGTCGTACAGCTCCTGCTTGGCTTCCTGCAGCTGTTGCCCCAGTGTATCAAGCGCACCCGCCAGCCCGGCAGCCTCCGCGCGAGCTACGCCGCCGTACTTGCCAGCCAGCGCATCCAAGATCACCGCTTGTGCCTCCGCCGCGCGGCCTGTCTCCCACAGCGAAGCAATCATGTCCTGCTGCGTCTGGGTAAAAGCTATGCCGCTACGGTTGAGGATGTTTAGGTTTTGGGTAGGGTTATCGAGAACCCGGCCCAACTGGGTCATCGCGGTGCTAAGGTCTGTCTTCAACACCGCAGCGAGGTCAAGCGCCAATTCTTGCGACCGAACAAACGTCTCCGCCGTCACTTTGCGAAAGCCCAGCATAATCTGCTGAGCCTCCATTATCCCTTCGGTGGACTGCAAGGTCGCAAAAGCCAGCTCGCGCGCCTGCTGATGCAGCTCGCGCGCGCTGAAGCCCGCCGCCTTGCCGGTGGATTCCACAATTTTCTGAGTGCGCAGCAGGTTGCGCTCTAGGCGCTCGCCCTCTGCGATAACATCTTTAAATGCCCGCACTGACACCAACGCAGCCAGCGCGGTGGCGAGAGGCGCAGCGGCAGCGCGGATGCTGTCGAAGGAGCTGCGCAGCCGGTCGCCGGAGCTGGCGGTGCGCATATTCGCAGCGCGCAAATCGTCCATGCTGCCAGATACCCGGCGCAGTTCATCGCGCGCGGCGGCCGCGTCGGCCCCTATCTTGATCTGTAGGTCTTTTTTGTCGCCCATGCTCACCGCCCGTCTTTTTTGTCGCTCATAGCCACGCTGCCCACTTACTTCTCGTTCTGCTTATTGACTTCCGCCAGATATTCGGCGTCCAGCTGTTGGAGCAGGTACATCCATTCCGCCGCCTCATCGCCCTCCACCTGCTGCCAGCCCAGATACACGATGATTTCGCTCACCGGGATCGACCCCGCCCCGCCCATAGTCCACTGGCGGCTGCCGGTCAGGGCTTGCCACGCTGCATAAACTGGGGCCAGCCAGGCGGGCAACGGCTCTATGTAATAATCATCTGGGTATGCCCCCGTGGCCTGACGCCACTGCTCCAACTGCTCCCCGCGCCCGGCCCACTTAAGGCCGTGGCGCAGGGTCTCTATCAGTTTTTTGCGTCAGCTTCCAGCTCAGCCTTTCTAAAGTTGGCAACACGGCCCGCCTGCTCCTGAATGTCGCGGAACAGCTCCGGCAAATCGAGCAGCAGCCTGATGCAGTTGTCGCGGCTAAACTCCAGCGGCGCGCCGTCTGCGTCAGTCACCCCCTGCCAGCCCACGAGCACGGCATCTGCATACACCTCCGCCATGATTCTCTCTGCCACTTTGTCGTCCAGGGTGCCGTTGTCCATCTGGCGGCGGTGCGGCTTCAGGCGCTCGCCCAGTAATTTCCCATAGCGACTATTGCTCCCGCCAGCGCGCGCGATGCGGATACTAACCCCCTCGCCATACGGTAGATCAATGCCATCTTTTTCCATATTTCCATCAGCTTTAAACGCCTTATACAGATTCATTACTGCTCCTTTAATGTCTGGATTTTGGGGATACGGGATCTGCTCGAACTCATAGATCCATCCCATTAAATGGTCTCCTGGGTGCTCTTCAGCGTGATCTGCAGCGCAGACGCGCCAGCCCCAATGTCGTAATACGCCTCAAACGGCAGTTCAAGCATCAGCCCCTTCGCGTCCTTGATCGTCGGGGTGGTGGCCTTAAACTTCAGCTCCGGCAAAAAGAATTCGATGGACTCATTCCCCTTGGTTCCTACGCCGGTGCCCTTTGTCAGGGTCGCTTTGATGCTGCTTGCAGTGCCCTCTACCGCCTTGGTGTATAAATCAAGGCTTTCAAAGATTGCGGTTGCGCTGCCCGAAACCTTCGCAGTCCCTTCCGGCAGACCGTAAACAGTGCCGCCGCCACCAATCGCGTACTGGTCAGACTGGATGTCGTTATTCACGTCAAACTTCAGCGCGGTGATAACCCCTATGGCGGTACCGCCCTCTTGCACTTCCGCTTCAAAGCCTTCCCACGGCGTATGCCCCATGTCGGTTGGCGCAGCGTCGACTGGTGTGCCAGAGACAGTCTCCTTTTGCCCTGCGAACTCAAACGCCACATCCACTGGCCCAGCGGGCTTAATGTCAAAGCTCGCGCTTGCGACCCGCACCCCGTTGTAGAGGAAGTACTTGCCCAGGTCGGTAAACTGCTTTTCAAAGCATAGGCTGGTGGGCAGCTTCGCAATCTTAAATACGTGGGTGTACGGCGCGGTGTCCCCGGCAGTCTCTACGCTGCCCAGCAAGTGCTTGAGTAGCAGCGCCTGACCGTATGGGGCCAGCTCACTGCTCATGGAGCCCTTAACACTGCGGTTGCCGGTAAACGGCGTAGTGGGGTTACGGTTGCCCCGGATGATGTTCGAAGTGATCTGCTCGATGTCCTGCGCAAAACCCTCATCCTTAAAATATGCGACGATAGCCGCCGGGGTGGTCGGCGTGGTGCCGAAAACTGTTTCTGCGTCATAAACTAGGCGGCAATTACTACCCGTAACTTGGCCCATGTCTTACTCCTTTTCTTTTTTGCGTGCAGGTGGCGGGGCGGCAATAAACATCGGCTTGCGCAGCAGTAGCGCCGCCAACTCCCCCGGCACTACTACCGCTTTGCCAGTTTCGAATTTATATCCCTCTACCGTTATCGGCGAGGGGGATCCTGTGTAGATCATTTTGGTTGGTTCCATACTTGCTCCCATGTTTAACTCTTTCACGTTGTGGTCAACTCAAATGTAATCCTGTATGCGTTGGCCAGCCCGGTGCTACTCACAAGTTCAAAATCCGTCGGCCACAATATCCCGCCACCGGTTGGCCTTAGCCCAGACAGCCCGCCCTGCGCGACAGGGGCAACAACGGCCTCCAGGGTTTCGGCGTCCGCTCCAGCGGGCAGAAATAGAATCACATCCCACAGCAGCTCGCAGCGCGGCGCACCGGGGGGCATAGTCTGCATTGGCAAAAACCTCCCCCCCGCCGGCGCTACAAAAGCCGAGCGCGCCGCCTTCGGCTGCCCCAACACCTTTTCCACATCACCCGCCCAAGGCTGCACGCTGGCAAGCCCCGGTAGCTTCTCAAGCTGGGCGATAATCTCTGTGCGCATCGCTACAAGCTGCATCACATCCCCCGCAGGGTGGCGCGACTGAACAAGCGCCCGCTGGCACTAAAGCTGGCCCCGCTGGCTGCCGTAGGCGTGGTAGCCTCGGCCTGCCCGGGCAGGTCTGCGCGCTTGCTCCCAATATCCACCAACAGCTGCCGCGCGTTTTTAGCCGCGCGCACGATTGCCTCCGGCGTTTCTACGTCAGGTCGGTTGCTATAGATAATCTCAATAGCCAGATCCAGCGACAGGCGCTGTAACAACGTAGGTACCGGATCGACCGGGGTGGTGTAGCGGTTACTGAGGCGGCTGTCGATCTCCGCGTCGGCGTCCACAATAGCGCGCTCGACTACCGCTGCGCCTACTGTGCCAGTGGCCTGGTCATCCGTCAGCGCAATCAAAATGTGCTCCGGCATCCGCTCTTTGATCTGGGCAAGAGATGTGTACATGGCTTGCTCCTTAGGTTAGTTCAGCGCGGCGCTTTTCTGCAGCGCCCAATACCGTGGCGCGCTTTTCATCCTCTGCGATCAACGCGTCCACCGCTTCGAGAGTTTCAGCCTCTCCAATCAGCGTGGCCAGCGCTTGGGCCGTAGGTGGCTTGGCGCTTTCCAGTGTGGGCATAACCTCAACTACTAGCATCGGTTCCGTCCGCAGCTGCGCCAACTCTTGCGCGCTAAAGCGGTCAACCTCGTATTCGGTCGGCTTGCTGGTGTGGGCGATGCCACAGCGCCGGAAGCCGTCTTTTTTTGCAGTAATCGTAACCATCCCATTTCCTTTCAGGCACAGGCGGGGTTACCGCCTGTGCTTACGTAAGTTAATGCATCACCACTTATTACGCTGCGCCGGTGCTGCCGTAGCTCAACTGCCAGAACGCATACCCGCCAGCCGCGCGCGCCTCGGCGCCAAACTTGTATTCGCGCCGCATAAACACATCATCGGCCTGCATATCGGTCTGCTGCACAAACATCGGGCTTTTACGCTCCTGGTAGATAAACGGCTTCACTGGTCGGCTGGTCACATGCAGGAACCACGCGGTATCGGAGCTTAAGCGCGGGTTGACCATCAGCTTCGCGGTCCCCTTGTACGGGTTGGGGGTGTCATCGCCCAGCTTGTCTGCCTCAAGCAGCAGGCGCCCAACCGCTTCCAGCGCCGGTGGCACCTCCAATGTGTCAGGGCTCAAGCTCAGCGGACGCCCCTCTTCGTCCTTGAATTTCATAATTGCGGTACGCGCGGCACCATAGCTGGCCAACGCAGCGACAAGGGTTGCGTTGGAAAGCGCTGCCGTGCCCTTATTGCTCACACTGGCATCCGCTACAGGGTGATCAGTATCGTAAAAATACTGGCCGTCGTAACACAGGCTGGCAAAGGCGTTGTTCTTCAAGTCAGCGTCAATCTCATCGGGCAACTGCTTGGCCGAAAAGCCCGCCTCCTGCGCCATGGGGGCATAAATTCCCAGAGTGTCGTCTTCGATGTCGTTGCGGTCCACTGCTACGGTGGCCTCCCAGTCGTCGTTGACGATTGAATACCCAAACGCTTCCAGCGCCTTCACGTACTTCTCACCCACCCACTTGCGCATCTTGGGAAAGCGCGACAGCCAGTTGTAGTTGTTTTGGCTGCTGCCAGAAGGCACCCGCATTGTAGTTTTCTCCCACGCAGATGGTGCGGCCTCGAACGCCTTGTTGAACGTGGTCTTTAAGTTGATAAAGACCGCCTCTAGGTTCGACTTATTGATAATCATTACTGCTCCTTTAAATAGTGTTTATACAGAGGTTGAAAGCTTAGATTAAGCGAACGTGACCCAAACGCCGGTGGAATCCACATCTGCGACCGTTCCAGCCACGCTACGCGTGCTGGTGCCACTGGTTTTAGCAACGGTCTGATCATCAACGATGTAACAGTCGTTACCGATATCCGCGATGGTAATGGCATCGGTGCTGGCACTATTGCCAAAGCAAAACGTACCCTTGCGGATCTGCGCCATTTTGCCCCCGTCACCACCGGCGCTGTTGTCCGCCTGCGCCTGAAATGCCCCCAGGGCTTTCAGCGTGGTGCTAGTGCTGCCAGGCACCGCGTAGCCGGTGGCATTGCGGCAGGCTATGCCACCGGCAAAAACCTTGGTGCTGGCGGCGATGCCAAGAGTCAGCCCCGCCCCTTCGCGGCGCATGGTGTTACGGTCTTGCGTAAGCTCGGCCATGTCTATGCCTCCTTTGTGTATTTGGCGATATCTTCCGCCGTGTTACCAAACATCTGCGCAATGCGCTGCTGCTCAGCGTTGAGTGCGGTCTTATTGTCGGTGTCGGGGTTTTTGCCATCCAGCCCAGACGCCCCAGCAATCACCGGCGCAGTCGCGACAAACTGCTTAAACTGCTCCAGTCCGTCTTGCGTGCGACACATGGCTGCGTAGAAGTCCTTGCTCGCCGGGGCGATCTTGCCCCCCTTGAGCGCCTCATCGATCTGTTGATTGATTGCCCCCTCCAGCTGCTCGCTCGCGGCAGTCGCCAGTTTCTGTTCGGCGTTGGCAGCGCGCGCCTGCAACTGATCAAAGTCAGCGCGCGGCACAAACTTGTTCAAGTCTGGCGGTTGCTGCGCATTGCTCGCCGCCGCCAGATCATCCTTCAGGGTCGCAATCGCGCTAAGGGCTTGTTCTTCTGTGGCGTCTTCTGGCAAGCCGAGCTTGGCCAATAGTTTTTTCAGCATATTTACCTCCGTTGTTGGTTGCTGTTGGTTAAGTGCGGGCACATGCAGATTTGGCCTGTTAGTCAGGCCCACACTGCTGATACCCTTGATCTCCATAGTGTTCTTGTTGTACAAAATCACGGGGCTGATGTAGCGGTATTCTCCTTGACTCACCGCCTTTTCGCCGGCGGGCGTCCACCGTTCGACCTTCGCCACCACCTGCCCATCTTGCAGCGCAAAGCCGTTAAGCCAGGCAGCGGCGGGGGCCTGCTCGCCCTGCGGTGCTTTAAGTTCTGTAGCATGCTCAAAATCCAGCACCAGATCGCAGCCGCGTTGCTCCAGGTATTCCACCACTTGCTGCGCTGACCCGTTGCGCCAGCTGCGCCCGTCACGCCCGGTGATGTTCTCACCTGCCGGTAGCAACACAATTTGCTCTGGCAGGCTGCCGCCCGCTGTCAGCTCAAAGTTCAGCGCAGCGCTGGCAAGATCGACCCCTGATTCGTGGTTCAGGGCGCTTACCGCCCCTTTCCCTGTTTTTCTCATCTGCCCCATATCCCTCATCCCTTCAGGAAGGCGTTTAAACTATGTTTAAAATCTCCGAACGCCTGCACGGTGCTACCAATGTATACCTTGAGCCATTCGGCCCCCTTGCAGGGCGTTTTTCGCGCTCATGCAAAAACCCTTGGCAGCCCTCAAATCTTCTCCAGATGCTTTTTGATAGTGTCCAGCACCATTTGTCGGTCCTGGGGTGCCAACATCATCTTGTTGCCCTTGCTCATAGCCAGGTAGGGGCGGGCAGGGATCCTGACCTTGCGCCCGCGTCCGGCCATGCCGCCAAACTGGTGGATAGCCGCATACTCCAACCCCGCTACGCCAACCTTCACGCTTGAGGTGCCAGCTTGATAGTGGACGCGCGTGCGCAACCGTCCAGACTCCACCAGCGCCTGCTTGTTCTGCAAATAAGCTCTCCCTTTGCCGGTCAAGCCGCCACGCTTGCCAATCCGCTTCCCCCGGCTCAGCCCCATCATCAATGTTGTTGCTGCCAGGCGCGGCCACGGCGTTCCGTCCGGTGCTTGCTCCTTCGCAAAGTTCTCCAACACGCGGCGCTCGTACTTCTGCCCGATCTCGTGCATTACCGGGGTCAAGTCGCCAAGGGCGCGCTGAGCCCGCTCAAGCAGGGCACGGACTTCGGCATCTTCTATGTGGATCGTCAGCTTCATTTGCGCTCCGCGTTTTGTGGTGCTATATTTATCTTGAGGATTCGTTGATCAGCTCGGCCACAGGCTGCCGACCCCTTTGACCCAGACGGTCACTGATGAGGGCTAGCGGGGGTGCCGACCCGCCAAGATCATCGAATCCTTTTCATTTCTCTGATGGTCTGCGTCTTCTTTTTTTCTTCCGTTGTCTCAAACAAGGTCAAAAAGTAATTCTCTGCGCGAGATGCTGTGGCCTTTATCCCCGCCCGATAGAGCTTGCCGTCAATTTCCAAATACAGGTATGTCAACTGCAGCTCGCTATTTTGGTACACCTCGCCTGCATCCATGACCCGCTGGATTTTTCGATAATCTGCCAAGCCGATGTCTGGGTGTTTTTTTAAGTGCTCCGCAAGCGAGTGCGCGCTAAACCACACCGTCTGCGAGCCAGCACCGAGCGCCTGCATATCCTGCGGTGCCAATACCGCCACCGGAAAATCCGCAGTGCTCTTTTGCGTATAAAAACGCTCAAACGGCGGGCTGCTCAGCATGCTGGCGGTCCAGCTCTTAGCAATTCCGTATGGCAGCACTTCCAGCTTTGCCGCTAGGCTGTTAAATCCCTGCTCCTGCCCCGCCTGCCCCACGTTATACGCCCACCCCTTGCCGACACCGACAGGCGCACCCGTCCTTGGGTCAACAGCGTCCCACCCTTGAGGTGGCTCCGTTTCTTCCTCAGCCTCAGCTCGTACCGCTCGGCACTGACACCCCCAACCGTTAGGCGGGTAGTGGGTCTGCCAGAATGGGTCATCTATCGGGCGCACCGTGCCGTGTAACGCCACGTGCTCTGGGCGCGGGTTTGTTACTCCGTCAGAATGTACATACATCAGGTGGGTGACCCCAGCCTGCGCAAACTGCTGCCAGCGTCCCGCCTGGTAGGCGGTAGTGACGTTGGTATCGTAAATAATGGCGCTGCGCCAATTGCGCCCACCGTTGTAGCTCCAGCCGTGCTTTTGGACTGTAGCGTCAAACTGCTCACGGAACTGCGCCAGGGTAACGTCTCCTGCAATCGCTTTTTCCACCGCACCCCGAAAGTCCGCCAGCAAATCCGCCTGCATCGCACCGGCCACCATAAAACCCTTGGCGTGCTCTGCCTGCCATAGATCATCCCACCTGCGCGAGGGGATGTTCAGCTTGTCTTTAAAAAACCCCTGTGCTTGCTCAAACGGCAATGAGAACACCGACTTACTCATTCTCAACCTCCAAGCGCCCAACCATTTGCGCCCGCAGCAGCTCTTGCCCTACCACCCGCGCCATCTCCTCCGTGTCCATCTGCGGGAACGCCTGCTCCACCATGTCCAGCAATTCCTGCAAGTCTGCAGCCTCACCGGTCAAGTTGCGTACCCGTTCCACCCAAGCACTCATGGGGGCATCCGCTCTAGCGGCCAAGTTGTCTGCCAGCGCATCTCCTGCCCTTACTGCAGGGCGTTGTGCGTTCATGGCGGCGGCGTGGTTCATGCCCATCTGCTGCGGGTACATCATTTGCTGCGCCTGCAGCAGATCCTCCGGGCGCGCCTTGGCCCCGGGATCAGGCAGACCGATCTTGTCGCGTACGACCGACTGCTCCACCTGTAACCCCAGAGGCACCAGGGCTGCCAATGCGGTAACCAGCGCGGTAACATCCTCCGCTGGGGTCGCCTTTAGCTCAATCTGTGGATAATTCTCTTGCGCGCCGAAGTTCAGATCTATGAACGGTTTCACCAGATCGCGGTTGAGTGTTTCTTCGAGCTGTTCGGCATCATCATCGCGGATATCGTTGCGCACCTCGCTCTGTAGCTTCTCATCCCCAAGCTTCCCTGGGGTTCCGGCAGCGCTTGCAGTCTGGCCCAGCACCCCTTTGCTGATGAGGCTGTCAAAGTAATTGGCCAGCCGCTCGAAGAAATCCGCTGCGCCGCCTTTGTTGCCTGCCTCAATCAACTCAATCTGCATCGACTCGGGAAACACCGCCGCTGCGTCAGCGCCTAGGTTGGCCACCGCAGATTTCAAAATGGCGATCTCGCTATCCTTAGCGCTGTTGCCATACTTGCCTAAGCGTAGCGGCATCCCGAAAACTTCCGCAAACGCCAGCCAGTCTTTTAAGCAATAGCTTTTACACATAAACGCCCAGCACGCCAAAAATGCCAGCCCGCCCCGAATAGGTATGCCGGATTTCATCTTGTGGATATGCACCAGGTACTTATACGGTGGCAGCTCTACCCCATGCATCAGGTCGGCCTCGTCGCGCAGACGTAGCTGGCGGCGACTGCACTGGTCGAACTGAAAGAAGCGCGGGTCGCGCCACTCAAACGCCGCTGGCCTCCACTGCGCCCCGGTCTGCCACAGAATCTCCACCGCGCTGTACCCCTTACCTAGCGCATCGAGCAAGTCTTTGAGCAAGCTGCGGAACCCGGGGCGACGGATTAAGTCGCGCACTGCGTCGGCCAGCTTTATGTCATGTGCGCTGTCGCTGTAGCTCTCTACCGTAACCGGTAAGCGTGAAACTGCCAGCTTGCGCTTGCTCAGCTCGGCGGCGTAATGCATCTCGCGCTCTTCCATCTCCTCGGCAAGTGTCAGGTAGGCATTGTGATCCCCCTCGGCAGCACTGCGCAGTAGCTGTGCCAGCCGTACCGGGGTTAAACCGCTGGCAACGGTTTCGTCCCAGAGGGTGCGTACCCCGGTAAGGGTGGGCGCGCTGTGTTCGCGCACTAACTCTTTGGGCTTAATCGCGCGCCCGTGCTGATCAACCAGTGCTGCCATTACCAGAGACCTTTCCCAGCGCCGAGACCGGCGGTGGCCTTAATGCTACGATAATCGCTATCTTCGGTGTGCCTACCCACGGGCGCATAGGCGTAACGCGCCTGCCCAGTGCTGGCGGCGCTAAGCGCCAAAAAACACGCCCAGGTGCGGTCGGCGTGGCCTGCGCCGTCACTTTGCGCAACAAAGCGCGGGGTGCCGGTGGGGCCGGTAATCTTTTGCAACTTATGTAGATCTGCGCGCAGAGCCACATCGCCCATAGGGATGCGGATCTTCCTGTCTTCAAAGGCTTCTTTGCCCAGAGTCGCCAAGGTGATCTTGTTGGGGGCAGTAAACAACACCCCTTCAACCCGCGTGCTTCCGTAGCGACGCTGCGCGTCTTCAACCGGCTTTTCCCCCATGCCGGTTTGGTCCATGCCACAACGCACCACGTGATAGTGCGTAAACACGTCATCAAGCAGAGCGTCCTGCTCCGCAAAGGTGATGCGCTTTCTGGCGATAATCTCGCGCGTCCACAGCACGTCCCCGAGCTGCTCCAGCACATAAATGACAAACAAGTCGTTACGCGCCGCGATGTCTACCCCGACAAAGCATGGCCCTCCGGTGTATCCGGCGCGCCCTCCCGCATGCTCGTGCTCAACCGCGCTTATCAATTCATAGCTCAGCCAGGAGCTGGCCTCATCGAGCCACTTCAGCTCGTACTCCTGCGCCCAGGCGTCCGAATCGTTGATGCCGGTCTTGAGCTCCTCTATGTTGCGCGGCAGCCCATCGGCAACCGCTTCATAGATATCGCAGGTCTGGCGGTACCACAGGCCGTCGGTGCCGGTCATGATGTCGTAAAACTTGTTGCCCTTGCCGTTAGGGGTGCTAACCACGCGCAGTTTGTACCCAGCAGAAATAACTGGGAACAGCGCCGTCCAAATCTTGCGGCTATCCTGATGAAATGCGAACTCATCTAAAAAAACATTGGCGCTGAAGCCACGCGCAGTGTCGGGGTTCGCAGGCAGCGCGGTAACACGGCTACCGTTGGGGTACTCAACCTCTAGGGCTCGGTATACGGCTGAGTCGGTGCGGTAGTCGGTCTCGTAAGCCTTTACAATACTGCCAAGCGCCTGTGCATGGCGCTTCACCCCTTCCTCCATCGCCTCTTTGGCTTGGCGTTCACCGCGTGAGAGAATTACCCAGCGCGCGCGCTTCCCCTCCAGATCAGCCAGCTGGCTATCCTGCGCGACTTCAAAGGTGGTGCCGAAGGTCTTGCCGGTCTGCCGCGCAAACATGCCGCACTTAAAGCGATGCTGCGCGCTAATCCAGCGCTGCTGATATGGGTAGAACAGGGCTTCAGACACCATAAACCTCGCGTATTTTGTCTTTAAGCTGTTCGGCAGTCATTGGGCCTGATGTTTCCACCGCCTCAAGGGTTTGCTTTTGTAGCCGCTCCCGTTCCTGCGCGCGGATCTCTTTCTCGCGCTCCACGTTCAGGTTTGCCGATTGCTCAAGGCGCATACTTGTAAGCGCTAAATCTTTCAACATTCCAACAACTTCGGGAGCGGACTCTGCGTTGAGCTCGCCGTCTTGCAAAATGAGCGAGATATCAAACGAGAGGGTGCGCAGAATTTCATTTACTAAGTTGCCTACCTCCCCCTGCGGGGTTGCCCCCAGCTTCCCTATCCACATTTGGGCTACTTCGCGCGATTCCTGCAGACGGCGGCCAACTTTGGCCATGCGCATGCTGTAGCGGTTTACCGCAGATTTGCTGATCTGCTCTGCGTGCCCATCTTCCGCCAGAATGCGGTTGATCTGCTCTGTGGCGTCAAGCTGGGTCACGCGTGGATCGCGCAGGAGCTCTTGCAGCTGGGTACGAATATCGACCGGCAAGCGGTCGATACTGGAGGGCTGGCGGCTGGTGGGTCTGGTCATGGCCTGCTCCCTACTATAGTGCGGGGCGCGGACGCGCAACGCCCGGCACCGAGGCTGCACCGCTGGCGACATCGAGCCCGCGTGCGGTGATGGTGGCGACATGGAGCCCGCTGGTTTGGAACAGCTGCACCAGCTCTTGCTCGGCAAGCCACTGGAGCTGGGTGCGCACTTGGTCGCGGCTGAGGGTGTGCCCCAAGCTACGCAGTGCCGATTGCAGAATCCCCTCGTTGTGGCTGTAGCCGGCGTCCTGCTCTAGGGTCTGGAGTATCAGCAGGCGCACATCAGCTGTTATCAGATCTGCATAAGTGGTTTTACTTGTGATCACCTTTTGCCTCCTTGGCCTATCAAAAATTCGTTCATCAAACCGGCGACGCGGTTGATGCCGTCGAGTCTGCCCTCTAAGTTGCCCAGCTTGCGCGAGATTTGGGTCAGGGTATCGGTCATGCGCCCAAGCTCGGAGCGGCTGGGCATGTGGGTGACTTCTGTGCCCAGCTTGCTGATCGCGCGTTCAGCCTCCGCCACCCTTGCCATGTGGGCCTCGCAGCGCTCGATGCGCCGGCGCTCGATTTCGGCCACGGCCTGTTCGGTCGCGCGTTTGCGCACATCATCTTCTAGGGCTCTAAAGCGCTTTGCAGTTACCTTCTCGCGGTTCACCCACCAGGTGTAGATACCCAAGGCCACTAGGCCGATCAGATGCAACGCTTTAAGCCAGAAGTCGGCAGCGGTGTAGTCCATCAACAGGGTCTCCAGTTCTCGTGCAGCTCCTGGCACTCTATGCAGCGCTGGCACCCCGGTACTGCCTTGCGCCTGCCTTCGGGGATGGGCTCTTCACAATCTATGCAGTGGGTTCTGGTTATGGGTCGGGTTCGCAGTGCTGCGGCGCGCTCTTCCAGGCGTGCGAGCAATTCGGCATCGCGCTGGGCGCGGTCTGCATCGTCCATTTACTTGTCTTTCAGTGCCTGTACGGCTTCATCGAGCGCTTGATCAATCGCGTCGAAGCTTACGTCTGCGCCGATTGAGGTCCCTTGAGTTTTAAGGTCATCAACAATGGCGTGGTAGGCTTTTTTGCGTTTTTTGCTGCGACTGCCGCCCTGCATGCTCTCTTCAGTTGCGGCTACTGCCTTACGTGCCGCTTGGGCCAGGGCAACGGTGGCGCGGCGGGCGAATACGCGGGCAAGGGGTTTGGCAATCCGTTTTAATAAAGTGGCTATAAACTGCATTTTACATGCTCCTTAAAGTAATGTTTTTGGCCTGTTACAGCAAAGCTATGACTTAGGGCGTGGCAACCCGAACCACGCGCCCAGGCGCACGGCGGCGTATCCTTTTGCTTGCTCCCACTTTGTGCCGCCGCGC
Organism: Desulfuromonadaceae bacterium; assembly: GCA_034006915.1. Taxonomy (GTDB): domain Bacteria; phylum Desulfobacterota; class Desulfuromonadia; order Desulfuromonadales; family Desulfuromonadaceae; genus JAIVHC01. The sequence goes on from JAVERW010000020.1 coordinate 20,251, forward strand.
CCTACGTCGATCCAGAACATTTTATCTGCAAAAGCGCGCTGTTCTTTGGTTTTGGCGTGGGCACAGCGCCAGTCGTGCCTGCAGCTGGCGATGGGGTGTTTCCACTTCGGGAAGCTAAAAATAACCAGGTGGCGCGCTATGCCGCTGCTGGCACCATTCCATTGCCATCCTGCGGGGATTACATCGTTGCCGCAGGGCAGCGGGCGGGTGAGCTCGCGCCAGTCCACCCTGTCGGGTATGCTGCGCGTGTAGATGCGGCCATCCCAGCCGCCAACGTGGTCGGCGGTGAAGTAATCCGGCCCGGTCATGCGTCTGCCCCTAAACGGCGCAGCCAGCCGGAGATAAACCTGGGCTTACCTAGCTTGATGTAGTGCTGGTATGCCTCGCCCTTGAGTGCCATGAGCAGTGCATCGTGGTGGGGGCAGGCGCGCAGCACTCCGAGGGTTACAGGCCCGATGATGCCGTCGGTGGCCAGAGGCTTGCCCTGAATCAGCCGGGCTATTTTCTGGCGCCAGGGTGCGGCGCGGCGCGCTGCAACTTCACCGGCGCATACCTGGTTGATGGCGCGTTGCAGCATCTGTATCGCGCGGCGGTGGCCGGTGTTGACGCCCAGATCAAAGACCTTGGCGGCAAGCTGGGGCGCATCGGCATATGTGACAATGCGGTCGATATGCGGGGATTTGTAGTAATCGCGATAGTAGATGGCGCGCGCCTGGGTAATGGTGAGGGCGGCAATATCTACATGGGGATAGCTGCGCTTGCTGATGCCATAGCGCGTTTCACCGCCGGGGTCGGCGGGGTCATTCGAATATGAGCCCTCAAACACCAGGGTGTGGTTGATTATCTGTTCAAATACCGGATCGTTATCTATCATCCCCATGCTCCATGCTTGCTGCTTAAGGGCTGCCGGTGCAAATCCGGCAGCCCTCGTAAGGAGGTGCGGTATGGCTACCGCTTGCGTATGGGAAGAATCTATAGCGTTATCAGGTGTTTAGCTGGCAGAATTTGAGCTTATTTGCCAAAAGAAAAGCCCGCCGGGGAGGCGGGCCTTTGGGTGGGAATATGGGGTGGGGCTTACATTTTGCCTTGGGCTTTCAACCGGCTTACCTTTCTGCTAATGGCGGCGCGGCTGCGCTGAGGCTGGAGCTGGGCGCCTATTTCGGCGTGGCTCCAGCCGTCACGGTGGTAGGTGGCGATGTCGGCTTCATCGGCAAGAGTGTAGGGAATATTGGAGCTGCGCTTTTTGTAGGCTTCGGATTTTTCGAGCTTCAGCTCGGCAATCTCGGCCTTCATCTGCCAGTAGTCGGCGGCGCCAATTTCGATTGTGGGCGCTGCAATGGGTATTTGTGGGGCGGGGTTGCGCTGATTGCGCTCGAACGCCATAAACCCCTCCACAATGCGGAACGCCTGCTCGGTGGCCTCGGGAGTCTGGAGGATGGTGGCAAACATGTACGCGCCGCGCTGGGTGTAGCCGTGGGGCAGGTGGCCGCCGTTATAGTCGAGGTGACATTTTGGTACCTCGCTCTCATCTAGCTGAAAATAGTCGACATTTTCTCTGAACTTCTGCGGGTTGCGCTTGCGGGCACGATTTAACATCTTGGTCTCAACCCCATAGATCCGCGCCACATCGCTCTGGAGCATGAAGGGTTCGCGCCCTGCGAGGGTGTGGATCTGCAGCTGGGGCTGGGCTCCGCTGGTCTGGGGTGTGGCATCGTGGCTGAACAGGGTGGGGAACATGGTGTCTAAGAATCCTTTGTTTTTGGGGGTATTCATATTGCACTCTCCTTCTCACGTTGGGTTTGGACGAACTGCAGGGATTGCTCTAACTCGCCAAGGAGCGTGGCCAACCCGTTGAGCCCGGCGGTGCTGAGCAGCTCGGGCTCAAAGGTGGCAATGGCGCTGATGGCGTCGGTTAAAAAGGCGGATTTCTCGATGCAGCGGCGCATCACATCTGCGGGGTGGGCGAGCGGGGGTGGGGTGTTCATGGGTCTACTCCTTTTCGTAGGGGGTTAACCCTTGCTTGCGCTTTCAAACGCAAAAAGGGCGGGATAATCAGGTTGAAAGACCGCGAAAAGGTAAGCGGTGAGCTCGAAAGCTCCCTGACTATCCCGCCCAATAGGAGCGAAATAGCGGACAAAAAAACCACCTAGTTGAATACAGTGGTGGTTAGCGTCCACCTTTTCTACGGGCTTTCAACCCCGGCTGCTGGATTTTGCCAGCAACGGAGCAAGCGTAGCCCGTGGTGTTTGTGTTTGTCAAGAGGTAAAAGCATGGCATGGCTTAAAATAACTCCCCCTGGTTCGGGTCGGTGGCGTTGATGCGCTCGTAGGTGCGGTTGCGCCCCAGCCAGTCGGCTAGGTCGCTATAGGGGATGCGGCGTTCGTTGCGCAGCATCACGCTATCTATGGTGTAGGGGCTTACGGGTGCGCCGGTTTCGGGGTCGAGCTCGTGCTCTACCAGCATCCGGTGTAGGGTTTTGGGTGATTTGATGTTGAGCAAGCGGCGCACCTCGGCGGGCTGGTAGGTGGCGCGGATCGGCAGCCCTTCGAGCTTGAGCAGGGTGTTGAGTTTTTCGTTAGTTTTCATTGGCTCCCTCTTTTTGCGGTGGGCAAGCCCAGCTCTATGCGCGCATATATCTGCGCCAGTGCGGCTTTGGCTTTGCGTTCATCTTCTTTGCTGATTGGTGGTGCTGCTACGCTCTGGCGCTGCGGGCGCGGCGGGATGTGCCTGATATATTCTGCGGGGGGTGGCCAGCGTTTGGCTTGCACAAACATCTGCTCAAACGCGGTGCGCAGGCGCGGGGCGTCGATGCTTTCTATGTTTGCGCCGATGTTGGCGCGCTGCAAGGCTTTGAGCCAGATATCTGCAGTGCGCGGCAACACCTCGGCGGCGGGTTGGCCATCTAGCCCTAGCGCAACCAGCGCCTGCAGGCCGTCTTTTATCTCGCGGCGGAGCCATGCTTGGCTGGATGTTTGGCCTTGGCTACTCATTGCCCCATTCCTCCAGCGCTGCCATACCCTGGGCGCGTTTGCCTCTGGGTGCGGCCCTAAGTGCTGCATGCCCTGCTATCGCCAAGTGTGGCGCGGCGGCGGGGGCAACGGATACAGTTTCGAGCACGCGCAGCAAGTAATTATGATTGCTCAGTGGGCGATCGTCGCCCTGGTGGCGCTTGGCGTGCATGGCTTCTACGGTTTCGGCCAGTGCGGCGCTGAGCGCCTGTGGATCGGCAGGGAGCGCCAGCACTTCGGTGGCGAGTTTCAGGGCGCGCGCGTGGCTTAAATCGCGCGATTTACTCCGAAAAAGACCGAGATAGTGCGAGAGAGGCTTAAATAGTGCTCCGCTGGCGGCAAGGGTGGCAAGCAGCTCGCGCCCGGCGGCGTCGGCGGCGTAGGCTTCTAGGCTATTGGTGCTGTGGCACACGGGGCAGCGGAGTTTCATTGGCCTTCCTTTTTGACGGTCAGTTCAACTAAGAGTGGTTTGTCTTTTTCAACGATCCAAGCGAGCAGCAAAGCCAATGCCGTCTCTCTTAGGTGTAGCAGCTCTAGAGATACTTGAGATCCGTTTGAGATGTCGACCGCCACCGAGATGAGGTATAGCAGGAATATAAAGATGTAGTTATATGGGCTTTTCATCCTATGGCCTCTATCAGTTCGATACTTGTAAATGTCTTTTCGTAATGTCTGCGGATTGCTCCGGCTCTAGTCCAGATCTGGTCGTACCATTCATAGCGCCTATCCGCGTCTACTTTCATTCTGTTAAGAGTTAGTTTCCCAAGTTTTTTCAAGTAATTACGGTCTTTCTTGCTATAAAACAAACATGATCTTTCCCGCAGATAGCGCTGTTCGTCATGCTGCTCATTTGGGTTGGTCCAGCAGCCCTTAAGTTCTCCGTTGATGTATGTCATGATACCAAGGCGGTTTTCAGCGACCAGGCGGCGCTCAAAAGTCACTTTCCTTCCATCTACCATAAGATCAACTCGACCAAAAACTCCGGATAAGGCTTCCTCGACACGCTGCCATTGCTCTCTTGTTATCTGTTTGCTCATTCGTTCAGCTCCCATCCTTCCCGCTGCGCCTGTTTGCGCAGGGCGGTGATTATTTTGTATAGCTCGCTGCTTTCCACCCAGGCGATTTTATCCACCTTGCAGATACGCTTGGCCAGGGCATCGCCATAGGCCCAGCTTTTGCCCCCTATGGTGAGCAGCGCCTCTATCTTTTTAAGTTGCGCGGCGCGGCTGGTTTGTTTGCTGGACCACTGCATGTTGCGCGGCTTGCCCTTGCCCGCTTTTCTGGCGGGTTTCGGCTGCCAGCCTAGGGCTTTGAAGTGTTCGACAAGATCACGCCGCTGGGGCGCATTGAGCTTTGCGCTGCTGTCGGTTTTGCCGCCGCTGATCATGCTGATGGCAGCGCGGTATGTGGCGTCATCCAGACCGAGGTCTTTTTTAGCGATGTGGATCTTTGCAAGGAGTGGATCACGTGCCATGGGCTTATCCTTTCTGTGTTTAAAAAGCCCCCGGCGGTGAAGGAGGACACCACCGGGGTAATTCAAGGTTGTTGGCCTGGCTCATCAGTACCGGGGCGGCCAGCGCCCGGCAGACCGGCCCCGGTGAAAAGGCGCGGTTTCGCCTCAAATGATGTTAAAAAAGTGGAAGTTATGCAGTGGGGTCTATGCTTTTAATCGCAGCCCACATCCTGCATTTTGGGCAGACTACTGTTTCTATCGTGTACGGAATGCCTGCGGTGCCGGTTTTAACTACCTCTTTTCGATGCACGCTGAACTCAGCGTTGCTGCAGGCGGGGTTGTCACACACGGCGGTTACATCAAACCCGGAGGCGCGCATTGTCTTGTTTTCGGCGTAGTCCTGCGGGTTTGCGTAGCTGTTGTCTCCTTCGGTTATGCCCATCATTCTGCCTCCTTATGCCAGTGGTATCTGCTGATAGCTGCCGTCATGCTGGCGTTCGTACACACGGATGTAGGTCTTGCTGCCGGATACTTGCAGGCTTTCGCCGATGGCTTGCATGGCTTTTTGCCACTGCGGGTCGTTGATGTCGAGGCGGCGCAGGCTTAAGATCCGCTTGGTGTTGATCTTGCCTTCCTTATCAACCTGGAATGCGTCGTTTATGAGCGCCATGATCTCGGCACGGGTGCCGGTGCTCCATGTACGGATGCAGTCGTCGATCAGCTCTTTGGCTATCTGGAGGCGTTCATCGAATACTAAGTGTTCTGCTACGGCACGGCGTACCTGATAGCGTCCGTCGTAGCTGGTGAGGGTGATGTTGCCCTTGTTACCGCCCATGGTTACACCGAAGCGCTCGGCGCTCAGGTCGGCGAAGGCTTCTATTTCGCCCATTATATCGGCGCGATGTGCGGCCATTACTGCCGACATTTGTTTGGAGCGCTCGACGATGTTGTTAACCAGGTCATCGCGCAGGAGGTCGATCTCGCGGATGGTAGAGATGGGCACTAAGCGCCCTTGGGCGTCTGCCATATAATCTGCTGGGGTTTCTGTTTTTGCGGTAGTTTCCATGCTGTTTAATCCTTATGTAATAGATGTGTAATGGGTTCTTAAACGGCTACCAGGCGGCTGACGCCGTTGCAGATATTCAGTGCTCCTTTACGCTGCACTACTTTGTTGAGCATCGCTTCGTAGTGGTCTGGGGCAGCAAGATATTGGGCAAAGGTGATGCACAATAGGCGCTGCATGCGCAGGCTGATAAAGCGTCCGGCGTACATCTCTAAGGTTTCTTCGGGGATAAGTTCATGCATGGCTTGCTCCTATTTGTTGGGTTGCGCTTGTTTGATTTGCGGCGCGGCTTGCGCCCAGTGGCTGCCTAAGGTGCTCGGGGATTGGGGCGCTCTGCTTGCGATACCAGCGCCCATCTACGCACACAAACGGTGGCGGCTGGGTGCGCTTGCTCTGCTCCCACGAGGCTTGCGTAGCGCGGCAGCTGGCGCACATCCCTGTGCCATTTACCGATGGGTTTACGCGGTTTTCGCACCCATCAATTTTGCAGCCGGCGTAGCCTTTGTCGGCGTAGGTCATAGCGCGCGCCAGTGGGGCTACGGGGTTGCGGTGCCAGCCGTTGCCTGCCTGGATGAACGGGGCTGGGCGAGTGCGCTTGCTGCCTTCCCAGCGGCGCATAAGGGCGCGGCAAAAGGAGCAAAAGCCGCTGTCGTTACGGGTCCGGTCTACGCCGTTTGGGCAGCCTAAAACTTTGCAGTCGGCGTAGCGCTGGTCGGTGCCGTGGCGCACGGCTCCGCCTGTTTTGCAGTGAGATGAGGGGATGCGCCAGGTTTCGTTGAACGGTTTTACAACCTCCGCCGCGGCGTACATGCGCCAACCACAGCGCGCGCATACTAGGGCTTTGGTCGCGCCGGTGGCGTCTACATATAGGCTGGCGTGGCCGGCGTGGCACTTGGCGCAGTTGATATCGCTTGGCTTGCTTGGCTTCATACGGGCCTCCGGTTGCGGTTGTGCGGGCAGGTGCGGCAGGCGCGGTGCAGAGAGACGCGCAGCGGGTTGGTGGCGGCGAACTCGCGGCGGCTGTGGCTGGCGCACTTTTTCAGTGGTATCTCTCCCAGCACGGGGCACTGCACCGTGGTTGCGCCGTAAACTTCCTCGACGCGCGCCATTACTAGGCTAGAATCCCCGCCGTATTTGCCGGAAAGGATCTGGCTGATAGTGGCGCTGCTGTAGCCTATTTCGCGCGCGACATGGGCTTGGCTGGTGGCGTCTACGCGCTGGCGCAGTAGGTTGTGTAGGTCTGGGCTGGTCATGGCTGGCCTCCTGTATCAACGCTGGCGATGGGCTGCGGCGCGGTTGTGTTGTTTGTTTCTTTGTTTGTTTCTTTGTTTCTTTGTTTGTTTGTTCGCAGCGCTTTGCGCTTCTGTGCCTTCGGCTCCACACGCCGGTGCTGCTAGTGACTGCCCGCAACGGGGGCACACGGTGGGGGCTTCGGGGCCGAGGTCGCGCGAGAGGGAAAATATCTGATATGACCCTCCCCTGCCGGACACGGGCTTGCCCTGCTTGGCGACGATTCCGTGGGTGCGCATTTGGGCGACATACTTGCGCGCGTTTACGTAGCTGGTTTCCGGCACGGTGCGGCAGATATCTGGCAAGGTAAACCGGCGCAAAATGCGAATACTGTTCCAGATTTTGCGCCGGATTGCGGTGCTGCGCATGCGGCTATGTTGCATCCCTTTTACTCCTGACATTTACTTTTTCCCCTTCCGCTGTGCGCTGCCGCCAAACGTTGGCTGGTCATAAAACATGGTGCGGTCGCCCCATTGATCGGCGCTCACGCTGTCAATTCCGCTGGTTTTGGCCATGCGCTCGATCTTGCTGATTGCGACTACCATGCGCCCGATGTTGCCGCCGGTGGCCTCGTGCATGTGCTGCAGCAGGTCTTCTTCTATTTGGATCTCGCTGATGGTTTCTACTACGGTGCGCGCATCGGCCAGGTCTATCCCGGTGAACTCCACCCACTGGGTGATGCGGCGCGCAAAGCGCCCATGCCCTTGGATAATCCGCGCGATGTCTTCCATTCCGCATAGGATCACGGGGCAGCCGCTGATGTCGTATATATCCCGCAGGCTCTCTGCCATTTCGAATTTGCGCGGCTTATCAAAGATGTGGTCGGCTTCGTCGATAAATACGGGGCGCGGGTTCTCGCACAGCTGCTCTACAATGTAGTCCACCATGTCTGCGCGGCGCAGCATCCGGTGGCCGCCGAGTTCCTTGCACAGGTAGCCCAGCATGCTGGTTACGGTCCAGCTGCTCATGGCGCGGGCGTAGACTCCGTTCATAGCGTTAATGACGTATGCGATGGCGGTGCTTTTGCCCTCACCGGGCTGGCCCCAGAGCAGGCCCATCCCTTCGGTGCCCATGGGCCGATTGCTCAGCTCGTCTACCGCGCCTATAAAGCGGCGCATGTTCTTTGTCATTGCCATTTGGTGTCTCATTTTGTATGCTCCTTGGTTAGTGGTTATGGTGTTTAACGCTTTACCTTGTTCGCGGATTAGCCCTGTTGTTGCAGGGCTTTTTCTTTCTCCAGCGCGGCCCTCTTCCGCTCTTCTGCTAAGCAAAACTCGTCTGCTTTAAACAATCCTTTGCGCTTCCCGGTCTCGGTGTACTGTTCGTAGTCTGCCAGCCAGCTTTTTTCATAGGTGCTGGCGTCTTGCTTTTTCCCTAAAATATTCAGGTATCTATCCCACGGGTTTTCAAATATTTGCGTCTGTTTCTTCTGCTCTACGCGTTTGATTATCGCGTCGGAGCGCTCTATCTCTATGGCGTCCAGCTCGATCTGCTTGGGGGCCACGGGGTTGATGCTGATTAGTGCTTCTGCTTCCAGTTCTATCTCTTCGCGCCGCGCATCTACGTTTTTCAGCCGGTTGTCGCGCCGATCTAGGCGTTTCTTATCAACTAGGGGTACCGAGGCGAATGAGCTTTTGTTGCCGTCGCGCTTGGCTGTGGTTATCCGCTCTCCATCTAGAGTGCGCACGTTGACAAAGCTGGAGTCGTGGATGTCGTAGCCGACCATCACTTCGTCTCCGTGGTGGTGCTCTAGGAGCGGATCGGTGTAGACGTTGCCCCACAGCCGCACCATGCCGCGCGTGGTTTTTACGGTGGTGTGTGGGCGGAACAGGTGCTCAATTTCTTGCTCGGTCAGTTGCTCTGGCCGCCACCCGTCGGCTAGCCACTTCATCCAGGCCTCCATGGGGGCCATGTGGCGCCGATACCCGCTGTTTGGGTCGGTTATTTTGGGGAGGCTGCCGTGTGGGCGGCGGTTGTATGCGTCAACTTCGGCGGCGAGGAACTCCATAAAATCGGGCCAACTGATAAGGGCGGCGTGGTCAAACGCGCGGTTCTCTTTTTTGGCGCGGCGCACCTCTGTTTGCAGGTCGAGGTAGATGTTGCGCTTTGCAAGGCTGTCCATCCCTTTGCCGGTGTAGGTGGGCAGCTTTTGCGCTGCGGGGATCCACAGTAGTTTGTTGAGGTTTTCTACTAAGCCGCGTGCTTGCGGGTTGCCGGGGCGGCCGCTCATAAACTCAATCTGCAGGCGCGCAAACAGCCCAGATACTTCGTCTATGTTCACCTTTGCCATGTTGCCCGCGCCTTTGTCGGCGTACACAAACAGCGGCAATCCACCGATCATTTTGTCTTTGTTGAGCACCGTAGCGTGGCGGATAGCGTCGGCGACGGTGATGGCGCTTTCGGCGAGGCCGACGCTAAAGCCCAGCGCGCATTTGGTGACGGTGTCTACTACGGCGCAGCACTCGGGGTGGAATGGGCGGCCGTGGCGGGGGTGGGCGACATACGCTTTAAAGCTGTGGCCATCTATCTGCACCATATCCAACGGCTGGAACTCGCTTACATCGCGCTGCCGGTACAGGCGCACAGCGGCTAAGCTGCTGGCGCTTTTGCGCCCTTTTTGGATCTCTAGGCGGCTGTATTTCTTCATAAAGCGCCGCACTTGGCTGAGGCTAGGCAGGTCGATCCCTTCGGGCAATGTGCGGGCCAGTTCTTCTAGTGCGCGCGGTACGCTGACCCCTTGGGGGACTTGGTAGATCTTTAAAAAGTGCGGGGCCCAGGCGGGCACATCGTTTTTAACGGTTTTGGCGGGGGCCAGGCTGGTGACGGTGCGCCCGGAGGTGTTCCATGTATTCCACCAGCGGTACAGGGTAGTGCGGCTGAGGGTGCGCTTGCCTTCTTTGCCTGCTCTGGCGTTGGCTAGGGTTACAAACTTGGCGTAGAGCGGGGGCAAGGTGCCGTCGTTGGCTTGCTTGACTAGGTTGTCAATCCCCGCGCCGACGCCGTTGGGGTCGGTGCCTATCAGGTTCATAAGGCCGATGCGGGCATCCATGCGCTTTACTTGCCAGGTGCGCAGGTCGTCTAAGTCTTGCACGGGGGCTGCCGCTATGGCTGTTGCCATGGTGCCTGCGGTGGTGCTGGGCAGGGTTTCGCTGCGCACCGCAGGAAGGTTTTGCCCCTGCTGGGCGCTTTGGCCTAGCAGCTGGATGCGGGCATCTTTGGGTAGTGCGGTGATGGGGTATTCCCTCCCACCGCCACGCCCTGCACGCTTTCGGGAGTCCCACCCTTCGCGTTTGGCTCGCCCGATTACGCCCTGAACTGACCCTGGCAACCCTGCTAGGCCGGCTAGTTCACTGGCGGTGAACCATCCTTTAATGTCGGTTTTATTGCTCACATACGTGCCTTTAAACCCCTTCTGCGCCAAATATTTGCTGGCGTTGGTGCCTGTTTTGCGCTACCTTGCATCGTGTCCATGTGTATAGGTTTATGCTTTATCACTTAAGTGCTGCAGCGCTGTAACGCTCTGGCCATATCTGTTCTGGCTTCATCCCTATCTCTTTGGCTATGGCGCGCTCCATTTTTGGGTAGCGCACAAAGAGCGCGTTACGCACCGCTGGGCGGGTTACCCCCAGCTTGCGGGCGAGGATGGCAAAGCTAGAGCCGTGCAGCTTAAGTTGGAAGTGGACCCAGTTGGCGCGCATGGCTGGATCAGTAATTATATGCTCGCGCGTTAGCTCTGCTGGGGGTGCTGGTAGGGAAGTATTTTTCCTTACCAAATCTGACGTTGGTGTTGGCATGGGAGCCTCCTTTGTTGCGTATCAAAACTAAAAAGATAATGTCCCTAATGGTGAAGGGCTTAAGTTCCTTTCCCACTTGGCGAATGGCTTTGAAGAGCGGGCCCGGGGAGAGCACCCTGCTGCTGTTGAAGTAGATGTAATACGCGATCTAGTCTCTTCCTTTGGCGGTCCTCCCTCTGACGGTTGAGCGCTGCGATGTGCTGCTGTGTGGTTGGCATGGATTGCCTCCTTTTTTTGTTTGTGTTCTTAGGTAGGAAGATAGCCGAACAATAGTTAGGCTGTCAATAACAAAAGTTCGCTTTAAACTTAATTATTATTCAGAAAGCTGTGGTGGGCTGCATTATCCCTGTAATTCTGAGTAGTTATGCAACTAACAACTCTTTAAAGTAAAAGATTGCTTTGCTTTAAAGTTAGGGGTAGGAACTTTAAAGTTGATAACAGACTTCACAAAGAGACTCACTGAGGTTATTTCGATTGTGGGGAACAAAGAAAAGTTAGCTACAGCGGCAGGGGTGTCGGCTGTGATGATTGGCAAGTACGAGAGGGGCGGGTCGCTACCTGCTATCGACAAGGCTATGAGCATCGCCAACGCAGCAGGCGTCAACGTGGCCTGGCTCATAACCGGCGAGGGGCCGATGCGCAAGGGGCAAGGCGGGGGCAAGGCGGTGCATAACAGCAGCGGTGTTATGCAGTTTGATTCGATTAGCGGTGGAGTGCGGATGGGCGACTTGCACCAGGGGGCAACTGCACCAGCTGCCCCAGGCGGAGCGCAGCCGCAGCTAGGGGACGACCTGCGGGAGTTTATCGAGCTGTTCCACCGCTACGGCAACCCGGCGGTGCTAAAGACATTCATAGATAAGTTGCTGAAATTAAAAGAGATAAGCGAAGGGTAAGGATGGGGCAGCGGGTATATGGCAGCAGCGGAGTAATTCAGGCTGGGTCTATCGAGGGGAGCATAATAGTGCAGATCGTAGAGGGAATCCGCACGCCAGACGACATCGAGGGGTCCATCATCATCATCCAGGAGCACTTAGACTCCCTGGCGAAGCGCAGGGGCTTGCTGGAGGTGCGGCCGCTGCTAGTGGTAGCTGTGACTGCTTTTATCCTGTTCGCGCAGGAGACGTCCATACAGTACGGAGCTATACTATATACAACAGCGGCGCTATTGATGCTCTGCGGCTGGCAGCTAACTGCACTAATAAGGCGGGTCGATGTTGAGATAGACGCAACCAGGACTTTTCTAGTTGAGCTGTATAAGGTTAGTTTGCATCAGAGGCTGGGTGATAGATGAAAGTAACTTACTATAAACACTACATTGCCAATGACTTTAACAGGCACCAGTACAATGTACTGCCGATACTCAAGAACTTTTGCAAAATCGAAGAAGAAGACTTCAGGAGATCTTTTCGGACGACAAGCGAGGATAACCTTTTTTTGTTTTACATAGGCTCATCTACTTTTCTTTTTATTATTACAAAAAATAACGAGCTTATAAAAACAATAAGCAGTGACTCTATGTCACATAAAGACATCTACGAAAAGTTAAGTGATGATGAGAGCTTAGGGTTTGCCTCTTACGTTTACATGGGGCAAAATTTCTACGGTATAGCGAGTACTTTTTTTGGACCCAAGAACTCTTACTGGACGCATTTTGTAAACCTACTTCTTGAAAAGCTTAACCTTGGGCGCTACATTTTTAATTCAGAGCCCTTTGCAGTATCAACAACAAAGAAATCGGCACTAAAATTTTCCTTCAAGAGCCAGACACATATACGCATAAACAAAAAAAATCCTCTATTTGCCCAGTTAAACAGTATGTTCGGCGGCAGCTCCGAAACAGATACTTTCACAATTGAAATCAAGCCAGAGCTACGACAAGACATGCCAAAAACATTCGACTCTGTCATAAATTCGATTTCGCTAGAAGGCGTTGAGAAGTTTATTGTAAGGGGTAAGGAGTTTATAGAAGACAGTATGGCTGATTACTATATAGTAGGAAGTAATCATATTTGTGACTCAATTACAACCAAAGATGAGGATAAAATCTGCACCACTCTTGAAGATAAGGCATTAAAAAACAGGTACTTAAAGGCACTGGTAGACGAATATGCAAAAGACAACTCCTACATCAAAGGCAATCTTCCTGACCTCGCTGGTTTTTGCGACTTGGGGGCTTGGCGTCACTATTTATAAAGTACTCCCCCATGTTGGGCAGGGTGCTGCGCTGTTTTTAAATGTTAGTTCCGTTTCTAATATCGTTTCTACATTCTGCGTAGCGCTAATAGGCTTTATGTCTGGGATCATTGTTATAATGTCAGGCCTCAAGGACAGCCACTTTTTCAGAAGCTATCGTGCCAACGGTAGCCTTAACAACTTCCTTTTTTACTACTTCTTCACGCTTGTGAGTCTCTTTGTTACGCACCTTACAACGATCGCGGCCATATCCAACTATTTATGGATGAAAGCTATGATTGCGTCTATCATAATGAATGTCATCCAAATTGTTTTCTTAATTACTGTCACCCATTTCGTTTCCACCCGAAATAACCAATGACACTTTGTCCCAAAGCAATCGCAACATTCGCCCTTTTGCTAACATTCCAGTCCCAAACCGCAAAAATGCGCGTCAAAGTTAAACAATCGCATAACTAGCCGTAAACACAACGATCCCACCAAAAATCGCCCAATCCCATCTAGTCCCACCTCTGTCCCAAAGCAATCAGTGCTTCACACTTGTTAAGCAATTTTGATAATTTGAAAAGTAGCCTGAGAAAAAGCTCGATCCCCAAGGCGAAAATTAAGCCCATAACCAGACCAAAAGCAATGGCGGTTGGCCTCAACTGAATGATGTAGGAATAG
>JAVERW010000119.1:0-5306 GCA_034006915.1 Desulfuromonadaceae bacterium
ATATGGATAAACTCAGTGAAACCTCCATAGACAAAGCATCCCGCTCAACCTTGTTGCTTGCAGTGTGTATCGCTCATTTTATGATGCCCTTCATGCTGTCAGCTGTCGGGGTAGCGCTACCTGCAATGGGGCGCGACCTTGGTGCCAGTGCCCTGCAGCTTGGGCTAGTGGAGACCACCTACGCCCTCGCCGCCGCCGTGTTTTTGTTGACTATGGGACGCCTAGGTGACATCCACGGGCGCAAACGTGTTTTTTTAAACGGGCTGCTGGTGTTTTCGTTTCTAGGGGGGATAATCTCCTTAAGCCAGAGCATTGAAGCGGTAATTGTGCTGCGTTTTTTTCAGGGTATCGGCGGTGCCATGGTGATGGCTACCACCATGGCTATGGTGGTATCGGCTTTTCCACCGGAGCAGAGGGGCAAAGCCCTTGGTATAGTGGTGGCGAGTGTATACGCTGGTATCTCGTTTGGGCCGCTGGTGGGCGGTTTTATGGCGGAGAATTTTGGCTGGCGCTCGTTGTTCTATATGGTACTGCCTCTAGGATTGCTCACCTATATGCTTACCCGCACCAGAATTCGGCATGACTGGGCCGAAGCGCGAGGCGAACCCTTTGATTTAAGCGGAGCCATAATTTATGCCACTTCCGTAATGTTGCTGTTTTCCGGAGTGGTAAATGTCAACCAAGGGTGGTGGGCCTGGGGATTGATTGGTGCTGGCAATGCGGGATTGATCGCTTTTTTGTGGTTTGAGTCACGGAGCAAGTTTCCCCTGCTCAACGTAGAGCTCTTTACCCGCAATCGGGTTTTTGCCTTCAGTAATCTTGCGGCGCTGTTCAATTATGCTGCAACCTTTGGGGTTACCTTTTTCATGAGTCTGTATTTGCAGTATGCCAAGGGGATGGGACCACAACAGGCAGGATTGGTACTGATAACCTCGCCGGTGGTGCAGGCACTGTTTTCTCCGCTGTGTGGGCGCTTGGCCGACCGGATTCCGGCGGCGTGGGTTGCCACTACGGGGATGTTCTTCTGTGCGCTAGCTATTGCTGTTGCAGCCACGCTGGACAAAAGCTCGACTATGCCGCTGATCTATGCACTCCTGGTTCTGCTCGGTATTGGCTTCGCCCTGTTTTCGTCTCCGAATATCAGCACCATCATGGGTAGCGTTTCTGCCAAATATCTAGGGGTTGCGTCTGGGTTAAATGCGAGTATGCGCACCTTTGGCATGCTCAGCAGTATGATGATCATCACCCTGGTGTTTACCCGTATAATGCCTGGGGTTGCCGTATCGACAGAGACCTTAGATACCTTTTTGCGCAGTATGCATATAACGCTGCTGATATTCAGTGCGTTATGTACGCTCGGCATCGGCTTTTCTTTGGTACGCCTGAAAGCGGCACCGCGCCAAGAACCTAAGGCTTAGGGGGCTTTTATCGATGCAGTATTGGCTCATGAAATCTGAACCGGGAGAATTCAGTATTGACACTCTGAGGGATATGCCAAATCAGACTGAACATTGGGATGGGGTGCGCAACTATCAGGCGCGCAACATGATGCGCGACGAGATGAAAGTTGGGGATCAAGCTTTTTTCTACCATTCCAACTGCAAGGTGCCAGGGATAGTTGGGGTTATGGAAGTCGTGCGGACCGGCTATCCCGATCATACGGCGTTTGACCCAGAGTCGAACCATTTTGACCCCAAAAGCGACCCTGATAAGCCGCGCTGGATGATGGTGGATGTAAAGTACCTTCGTCATACCCACAGGGTTATTTCTCTCACAGAGCTCAAAGAACATGAGGAGCTCGCCGGGATGCAGCTACTGAAAAAAGGTAACCGCCTGTCGGTTATGCCGGTTACACAACAACAGTGGTTTTATATCCTTGGGTTGGAAGGCTCGTAATTATCTTCTGATGAATATGTCTTTTTAGAGGGTCTGCGCGACGAGACAAGGTAACTTCTATGCCAGCGTAGAGGGGTCGAAATGTTCTGGCCCTCTCAAGATGGGGGCTTGGGTTGAGGTGGCAATGCCCCGGAGCATGCCGTTGAACACATAGTGGTGAAACGGCATGACCGTATACCAATATACCAAGCCGAACAGCCCCTTGGGAAGAAAGCGCGCTACCTGCTGTACCTCAGTGCGTTCGACATCAATGGGCTTGAGCTGAAAGACCAGTACAGCCTCGCCAGGCAACTTCATCTCCGCCGACAGCACCAGGGATTGGTGGCGGTGGACTTTAATGACACGCCAAAAGTCGATAGCGTCTCCTGGATATAGCGCTTTTGAGCTGCGCCGCCCTCGCCGCAAGCCAAACCCGCCAACGAGTTGATCCATGAAACCGCGTATCTTCCACAGCCAGTTGGCGTAGTAGTAGCCTACCTCACCTCCTAGAGAAGTGATTGACGGCCATATCTGTTCGGGGGTGGCACGCAGCACTACGCGGCGCGCATCTTCAAACATACTTCCCCCCGCCCATTCCGGGTCTCCTGCTGTGCTCCATTCCACCGGAGGCAGTTCCCCTGAGTCACTCCAAGAAGTTTCCACCTCGTGCTGCCTGGTGCGCATCAAGGCGCGGCGGATAGAGGTTCTGGCGTCAAAAAGTTCCTGCGGGATCAGTTCGGTGATGCGATGCTCTCTGCACACCACCGGGTTGCTCAACCCTTCCACCAAGGGGCGAGCTAGAGACAGGGAGATGGGGGTTACCAGGTGAATCCAGTAGGCACTTAAACGGGTGTTGAGAAAAGGTAACTGGATGATAAGGCGTCGGGGCAGACCAGCCTCTTCGGCGTAGGTGCGCATCAGTTCAGCGTAGTTGGTGACCTCGGGTTGGCCAATATCGAAGGTCCTACCCAGGACTGCTGGAGTTTCTAAGCAGCCAACAAGATAGCGCATCACATTCCGCACTCCAATAGGTTGGCAGGGGGTGTCGACTTTGCGCGGAGCTATGATAATGGGAAGCCGGTCTACCAGATAGCGCAGCATTTCGAATGAGGCACTGCCAGAGCCTATGATGATAGCCGCACGCAGGATGGTGACCGGTACGCTCCCCCGGCGCAGGATCTGTCCCACTTCGGCGCGTGAGCGCAGGTGCGGGCTTAACTCAGGATGTTCTTCACCCAACCCTCCCAGGTAAATAATTTGTTTCAGCCCTACTTCACCCGCTGCCATAGCCATGTTTTGCGCAGCAACGCGATCCGTGTAGCGAAAATCACTCACCTCTGGATTCATGGAGTGAACCAGGTAGTAGGCGGCGTGACAGCCCTGCAGGGCTGCCGTCAGGGTGGTGCGGTCGAGCATATCGCCTTTAAAAGCACGGAAGTTAGGATGCGTCGCCCACGGACGCCCCTCAAGCCTTTCTGGCGCTCTGGTCAGGGCGCGGACTCGGTACCCTTGTTCGAGCAGGCGCGGCACCAGGCGCCCTCCGACATATCCGGTGGCTCCTGCAACAAATATCGGTTTTTGTGTATTTTTCTCGCCCATCTTTTCTCCGTTTGGAATGGCACTATGTTTAAGTGCTAAGTGTACCATGTTTGGGGCTGGGTATTACTCTGTTTTTGGCTGTGTTGCGACGCACTAAATATTGACTGAAGCGGAGACGGCAAAAGATCTGGGGCGGAATTTGGCCCCTGTGTGCTGCCGGGCATATTCTTATTGCCCACACCTTGAAAAACGCTGCTTTGGGGTTAATATTGAGCTGTAAGTGTCCCTTGCAACGGTGCGTTGCGTCTGCTGCCAGGGAGCAACCATGGGCCTGTGCTGCACAACACCGCCACGGCAGAGCCTATGGAAAAGTTGGTGGCGGTGCGAACAGTTGTTCGGATATTGTTACCAAAAGGAGGAACGTTATGTCACTGGTACGTTGGGACCCATGGCGGGAAATGGAAAGCTTTGTTGATCGCTACAACCGCGCTCTTGGCGAACGGCAGGAGGGCGGGCAGGATGTGATCCGCAAAGGGGATTGGTCACCCAGGGTTGATATTACTGAAACCGAGGATGAGTTCGCTATTAAGGCGGAGATCCCTGAAGTAAACAAGGAAGATGTAAAGGTAACGGTCGAAAACGGGATTTTGATGTTGCACGGTGAGCGCAAACAGGAAAAAGAGGAGAAAGGCAAGACGTATCACCGCATAGAGCGTCACTATGGCGCCTTTAACCGCAGCTTTACCTTGCCTGAAACAGTGGATCAGGAAAAGGTAAAAGCCAGCTTTAAAGACGGAGTTTTGAGCATCAAATTGCGGAAGACCAAGGGGGTGAAGCCCAAAGCTATAGATGTAAAGATTGAAGAGTAGTTTGTTCCCTTATCCCTGACGCAGCGCACTATTTTACCCCTCAGCAGGGACGGGGCAGGTGCAACACCCTGCAGTAGATGATGTACAGGGGCGGTGGTTGATGATACCATCGCCCCTGTCTCACCTTCCTCCAAGTACTTTTTCAATATCCTGCTGATAATTGTAGCTACTAAATAATATCCAGATGTCAGGTAAGTATCTATGTCCGCACTAGAAGCAGTCGCGCTTGAAGTATTCAGTCCTGTTTTGAGTACCGATAATGCGCATTGTCCCATTCCCATGTTTGCTGACCATATAGAAGCGGGTTTCCCCAGTCCGGCGCAGGACTATATCGACCAGAAGATGGATCTGAATGAATTATGTATCCACCATCCAGCGGCAACGTTTTTTGTCCGAGTCAGCGGGGATTCCATGATCGAGGGCGGCATCCGTGATGGTGATATGCTCATTGTGGATGGGGCCTTGGAGCCGCGTCACGGAGATATCGTAATTGCCTGCCTCGATGATTCTTTGACCGTAAAACGTCTTGAATTGCACCCGGAAACTAGGCTTGTGCCCATGAATAAGGCGTATCAGCCGATTACTATCCATCCCGATACCGATACCACTATTGCTGGGGTAGTTACCAACGTCATTCACTCATTTCGCTAGGTTTTCTCAATGTTTGCTCTGGTAGATTGCAACAATTTTTATGTTAGTTGCGAGCGTCTATTCCGTCCAGACCTACGTCGGCGTGCAGTGGTGGTACTGTCGAATAATGATGGCTGTGTGGTGGCGCGCAGTCAGGAAGCCAAGGCACTGGGGATAGGAATGGCGGTGCCGCATTTTCAGGTGCGTGGAATTCTTGAACGTCACAACGTAGCGGTATTTTCCTCCAATTATACCTTGTATGCGGATATTTCTGCGCGGGTGATGACCATCCTTGATGCTATGGTTCCGAGTATGGAGGTTTATTCCATTGACGAAGCGTTTTTGCACCTTCCCGATGAACATGCACCGCTGCAACAGCGGCTGGAATTCGGG
>JAVERW010000120.1:0-5289 GCA_034006915.1 Desulfuromonadaceae bacterium
GTGGACATCGGAGCGCATTCTACAGCATCAAAAAAGTGTTCCCAAAGGGGATTTTCCCGTCCGATATCGGCTGTTACACCTTGGGAATCAACCTCAACGCAGTGGATACCGTCCACTGCATGGGTGCGTGTATCAGCCAGGGTGCGGGTTTTTACCACGCCTACGCCCAGGATCACGCAGACAACTTCCCCACGGTGGTTGTCACCATTGGCGATTCCACTTTTTTCCACTCAGGCATCACCGCCTTAATCAATGCGGTGATCCAGAAAGCGCGCATCATTGTGGTGATCCTCGACAACTCCATCACTGCCATGACTGGCGGTCAACCGGTCCCCCATTTGGGAATCAGCGCCACCGGTGCCGAGACCAAAGCAATCCCCATTGAGCCGTTGGTAAAAGCCAGTGGGGTTGAGTTTCTTGAATGTTGCGATCCCTACGATAATCAGCGTTTCGAAGAACTCCTGCGTGCCGCAGACGCACATATCCGCGCACCTGCGGGCTCAGTAGCGGTGCTCATCGCACGCCATGGCTGCATGATGCAGCCTGGCGTATTGCAGCAACAACCGCGCTACACCATCAGCATCGCCGCTGCCTGCATCGGGTGTCGCCGGTGCGTGGATGCATTTGAATGCCCCGCTCTAAGCATGGACATCGACAACGGAATCGCAGTAGTCGACCATGACCGCTGCGTCGGGTGTGGCGCCTGCACTCCGGTGTGCCCAGTAAACGCGATTAAAGGGGAATAAGCCATCCTGAAACAACTGCAAAATGCAACCTGATAAGCAGGGGCTAGTGGTGCCACAAGCCCCATACCGTTGGCGGATGATGAAAAGTTACGCAAAACCCACATCCACATAATAAATATAGATGGAGCGCAACATGAAACAACAGATCATTGTCAGTGGAATAGGCGGTCAAGGGGTGTTGTTCCTGACCCGAGTTATTGCCCAGGTTGCGGTGAACCGCAATATTCCGGTACTGACGTCTGAAACCCACGGCATGGCGCAACGCGGCGGTACGGTGTTGTCATGCATTAAAGTAGGGGATTTCGCCAGTCCGCTGATCCGCACCGGGCAGGCTGATCTGGCCCTGATCTTATGGGATGCCAACTTAGAGGTTCACCAGGGGCTCCTGCGTCCCGATGGTACGGCTGTAGTCAACTCCCACACAGATGGAGATGGCATCCGCCTGGATGCTGTCAGCATGGCACGCAATCTAGGTAATGCAGTGCTCACAAACCTGGTTTTGCTCGGTGCAGCAGTGCGCGCAGGAAAGATCTTCTGCGCCCGCGAGGATTGCGAAGAAGCGATCCGCATGTTGGCGCCGCCCAAATTTGTGGAACAAAATATCGCCGCGTTTCACCTTGGCCTGCAGGGCTAAGGGGATATCTCTTTCTGAGCGGCCTGAGCGGATTTCAACCAATGCACATGCGTACTTCGGATAAAATTGCGTACTTCATACGTTTGCACCGCACCGGACTATGGGTAACCGTGTTGGGGCTGGGGTTATTGCTGTATCCACTGGTGCAGGATAATCCCTACACCCTTGGGGTCTCTAATCTGGTGGCGATATATGGCATCGTAGTGTTGGGGTTAAATCTGTTTATTGGCTATGCCGGACAGATCTCCCTCGGCCACGCGGCTTTTTTTGGTCTCGGCGCGTATGGTTCCGCCATCAGCACAGTAACGTTTGAAATCCCCCCTTGGAGCGCGATGCTCATAGTGGCACTTCTTGTGGCTTTCCTTGCGCTGGGGCTGGCAATCCCCACCCTGCGGCTATCGGGGCATTATCTCGCCATGGCAACCTTGGGGTTTAATATCGTCATCCATCGGATTTTGCTGCAGTGGGACGAGGTTACTGGTGGGGTAAGTGGGTTTTACGGTATTCCGACGCTACAAATCGGCACCTTCGCCCTCGACAACGAAATCCGCTTTCACTACTTGGTGTGGAGCGTGGCCTTGGTGGCACTTTTATTATGCCTGAATCTGGTACGCAGCGGAGTTGGGCGCGGTCTTGCCGCCCTCTCCGGCGATGAAACGGCGGCGGCGGCACTTGGGGTCGATACGCGCACGAGCAAAATCAAAGTGTTCGTCCTCTCGGCAGTACTAGCTTCCGTAGCCGGGAGCCTCTACGCCCACTGCTATGGCTATATAAGCCCCGGCTCCTTTGACATCTTTGTCTCCACCGATCTGGTAATCATGGTGGTTATCGGGGGGATGGGCTCTATCTGGGGCTCACTGTTCGGCGCTGCCCTCATAACCCTGTTGCCAGAATGGATTGAGATATTTGAAACCTACAAAGATTTTATCCATGGCGGAATTTTAGTGCTGGTGTTGATGTTTCTACCCCAGGGTTTTGTCAGCGGTATAGTCGATCTACTTAAAACCCGCACCGCATTACGGCGGAGTCGCCATGCTTCATCTTGACAACGTGTCTAAATATTTTGGCGGACTACCCGCCCTGCATGAGGTCTCCTTCCATGTTCCACGCGGGGGGATTACCGCCCTTATCGGCCCCAACGGCGCAGGGAAAAGCACCCTCATCAACTGCATTACGGGGGTGCACCGTGCCGACAGCGGGAAGATCCAGCTAGAGCAAGTCTCCATCCGCTCCGCACCAACACATGTAATTGCACGCCACGGAGTGGGACGCACTTTTCAGAACCTGAAGCTGTTCGGGCGCCTGAGTGTGTTAGACAATGTGTTGAGCGGGCTCAACAACGAGGCCGGTTCAAGTATGTGTATGGCGCTGTTGCGCCTCCCCTATCTGCGCCATCGCGAACGACACCTTAAACTGCGCGCGCTCGAAGCACTGGATAACTTTGATCTGACCCATCTCGCTTCCCATCCGGCGCAGATACTCGCGTATGGAGACAAAAAACGGGTCGAACTGGCACGCGCCAGCGTAGGGAATCCGCGCCTGCTCCTTCTCGATGAGCCGGTGGCAGGACTCAACGCCACCGAAACAGCAGCAGTGGCAGCACAATTACGCCGTCTGCACCGCTTGGGTCAGACCATGCTTTTGGTGGAGCACGATATGGAACTGGTAATGGAACTTGCGGATCAGGTTGTGGTGCTCGACAGCGGCGAGGTTATTGCGTGTGGCACTCCGGCAGAGGTACAGCGCAATCCACGCGTTCTCAATGCCTACCTCGGAAGTATGGAGCCCACCGCATGAAAACCCAAACCGCACAAATACTGCTGGAAATTGAACACCTCAGTGCCCACTATGGCGCAGCGCAGGCGCTATATGGAGTGGATCTCCACATCAAAACTGGGGAGACCATCGCCCTTATCGGTGCGAATGGAGCGGGCAAGAGTACCCTGCTGAAATGTATTATGGGGCTACTGAAACCCAGTGGGGGTCACATCCTGCTAGAGGGGGAGGATGTAACCGCAGCCTCCCCCGCCGCTATGGTGCGGCACGGCCTCGCCCTCTCACCAGAAGGGCGCGAGGTTTTTGCACAGCTGAGTGTGGAAGAAAACCTCACCCTCGGGGCTATGGCGCTAAAACTCAAGCGTGCCGTACACCAGCAGCGCCTGGAGGAAATTTATCAGCGTTTTACGCGCCTGCGCGAACGCCGCACCCAGCTCGCCGGCACCTTGTCTGGCGGAGAACAACAGATGCTCGCCATGGGGCGTGCCCTGATGGCGAAACCACGCCTGCTCCTGCTGGATGAACCCAGCCTGGGGCTGGCACCGAAAATCACCGACGAAATATTTGCGCTTATCCACCAACTCGCGCGTGCCGGCACCACCATCCTGGTGGTGGAACAAAACGCCGCCCGCGCCCTGTCCGCATCGGATCGCGCCTATCTGCTCGCCAATGGAAAGCTGGTACAGCAGGGGCGCAGCGCTGAACTTCTCAACGATCCCAATCTGCGCGCCGCCTTTCTGGGCGCCGCAAGTAACGATAGCCCGAAAGCCAGCCGTCTCGGTGCGGCAGGCCTAACCAATATCCGCCTGGAGAAACCAGATATGCGTAATCAGAATTTTATGCCCTCTTTCAGCTCTGAAGATGAACTGCGCCAGCACCAACTAAAAGGGTTGCAGTGGAGCGTGCGCCATGCCTACGAAGGTTCCAGCGCTTATCGGGAAAAACTTGATACAGCAGGGGTAAATCCCGCTACCATTCAAACTCTAGATGATATACGTCACCTTCCGTTTACCGATGCCGACGATCTGCGCGCTGGCTATCCGTTCCCGTTGCGCGCGGTCCCATTTGAACAGGTTGTGCGCATCCACGCCAGCTCTGGCACTACGGGGTTGCGCAAGGTGCTGTGTTACACGCAAAAAGATCTGCACGATTGGCAGTACTTCTTTGCGCGCTGCTACCAGATGGCTGGGATCACCCCGCTAGATCGCATTCAGATTGCGGTGGGTTACGGAGTATGGACGGCAGGGGCCGGGTTCCAGGCCGCATGTGAAAAAATCGGCGCCATGGCAGTGCCTGTAGGACCGGGGAACATCGACCTGCAGATTCAGTTTCTCCTTGATTTCCAGTCCACGGTGTTCTGCTCCACCGCCTCCATGGCATTGCTGATGGCGGAAGAGATTAACCGCCGCGGCATTGCAGACAAAATCAATGTAAAAAAAATCATCTACGGTTCGGAACGTTCTTCTGTCTCCATGCGCCGCAAGATATCCGAGCTCTTCGGTGGTGCGGAACTTTTCGACATCACTGGGCTTACCGAACTCTATGGACCCGGCACCGGCATTGAATGCTCCGATCACGACTGCATCCACTACTGGGCCGACTATTTTATCCTTGAAATTATCGACCCTGAGACTTTGCAACCAGTGCCAGATGGAGAATGGGGCGAAATGGTGGTAACCAGCCTGTGCAAGGAGGGAACCCCCATGCTGCGCTATCGCACCCGCGATATAACACGCAAAATTCCCGGCCCATGTACTTGTGGGAGCCCGTTGCCGCGCCATTCGCGCATAAAGGGACGTTCGGACGACACCATCAAGTTTCGCGGGGTCAATATTTATCCGAGCAGCGTCGACACCATCCTCTCCGCAGTGCCAGGGCTGGGGAGTGAATACCAGATCCACCTCAGGCGCGACAAAGATTCCGGCCGTGACCACATGCGGATGGTGGTAGAGCGTGGCGAAGGGGTAGAGAGGAGCCGCAATCCTGAGTTGATCCACGAAACAGAACACCAGATTAAAAGGCAACTGCTGGTAAGTGCTGAGCTTGAACTGGTCGACTACGGCACCCTGCCGCGCTCAGAAAAAAAGAGTAAGCGGGTGTTTGATGATCGGATTCAAGGCCCAATAGTCTGAC
>JAVERW010000121.1:0-5285 GCA_034006915.1 Desulfuromonadaceae bacterium
GATGCGCCCAGCGCTGTACGGTGCCTATCACCATATCGATGTGGTGGGCAAGGAAGATGCCCCCAAGAATAAGACCTACGATGTGGTGGGGTCATTGTGCGAAAATAACGACAAGTTTGCCATCCAGCGTCAGCTCCCGGAGATTGAAGAGGGTGACCTGCTGGCGTTCCACGATACCGGTGCCCACGGCCACGCCATGGGGTTTCAGTATAACGGCCGCCTACGCCCTAAGGAGCTGTTGCTCCGCACTGATTCGAGTGTGGAACTGATCCGGCGCGCGGAAACCATGGAAGACTACTTTGCCACGCAGAATTTTGTGGCGGACGTGTTTACCCCCTGATTAATTAAGCTAACCTCCCAGCCCCATCTCGCCCCAATTCTGGCAGATGGGGCTTTTTTCTCCAGGGTAATGAATATGCCAACGTTTGAAGTACACTATCAACAGGGCAAGCAGGTGGAAATAGAACTGGTTGAAGCCGAAAGTGCCGAAGGTGCGTGGAAGGAGTTTGTGTTGCGCACCAAGGGAGAAGCCAACGGAGAAACCAAGCAGGTGGTATGTGTCATCCGCCATTGCCTGGAATAAGGACCCTTGGTCGCGTCGCAAGCAAGGACGATTTTCAAACTCGATGTATGCTAAGGCCTTTTATTCCGTCTAAACACCTATATACTTTATTAGATGGAGCAAAACAGGGAATGATTTCACCTCCGCCTGCTTGGGTGTATCCTTTATGCTGAATATCACTGGGTGGCTGCGACATGTGCGGCTGCGTCTGCAGGGGCGCGAACTGATGCTCAGTGGACATTGCCGCCAGTGTGGCAGCTGCTGCCAGCGCATTCAGATACAGCAGGGCAGACGCTGGTTACGCTCGAAACGCACCTTTGAAAAATTGGTGCGCACCCATCCAGAATATGGGCGCTTCAATATTGTTGGGCGCGACAGCCACGGTTTGCTCTTGTTCAAATGCAGCTGGCTCCAGCCCGACAATACTTGTATAGATCATGCACAACGGCTGGATATCTGCCGCAATTTCCCAACCAAGGGGATTTTTTTCTGCGGGGGGCAACTGCCGCGCGGATGTGGCTACAGGGTCCATGAAGTGGTGCCCTTTGCCAAAGTTTTGCAGGAAAAAATCGATAAAAGGGAGGAACGCCAATGACACCAAGGTTGCAGAATGATGCGGCGGGGCAACCATGCCGCAGTGAATCGCTTGTTGATCTCGTCGGGAATACCCCGCTGCTGCGCCTGACTAAGTTTGAAACGTCAGGCCGCGCTGCAATCTGGGCTAAGCTCGAAAGTGCCAACCCTGGTGGTAGCGTCAAGGATCGCATTGCTTTGAGCATGATCCGTGCTGCCGAAGCTGCGGGAGCACTTAAGTCCGGCGGCGGACGCTATCTACGCGCACACATCCCACACGTTCATCTGGCGGCCGTTGAGCCCACGGCTAGCGCGGTATTATCAGGAGGTAGCCCTGCGTCCCATACCATCCAAGGGATTGGTGCTGGCTTTATTCCTGCGGTGCTGGAGCGCAGCTTGCTCGACCAAGTGGTGTGTATCACCGATGGAGAGGCCATCTCCACCTGTATTAATCTCAATCGCCATCGAATCAGCGCCGGAATTTCTTCCGGGGCCAATGTCGCGGCGGCTCAGCAAGTGGCTGCTGGTTTCGATGCGGGCTGCAACGTAGTGACCACTATCTGCGACGGGGTGGAGCGCTACCTCTCCGCCAATCTGTTCGCCTGAATTTAATAGGAGAGCTTTGTATGCAGATTTCTCCGGGCCATGTACGCGCGCGACTGCGTGTTGTGCTGCTTGCCTTGTTGTTGTGCGCTTTGTGGAGCGCAGCGGCTTGGGCACAGCAGTTACGTGGCGAGGTAAGCTGGGTTTACGACGGTGACACCATTAAGGTGGATGGTTGTGGCGTGGTGCGTCTGGTAGGGGTGGATTGCCCCGAAAAGAAAGATAATTGCCGCGACCAGGAGTTTATTCGCTTGGGGGCGCAAAGTGCCGAACGGTTACGCCACAGCGAACGTGAAACCCTGCACTACTTGGTTCGCACCCTCAAGGGGAAACAGGTGCGGCTGGAGCTCGGAGATCCCCCGTGGGATAAGTACGGGCGCATGCTCGCCTATGTATGGCTCGAAAATGGAAACATGCTCAACCGCGAATTGCTGCGTCAGGGGCGGGTGCGGGTGT
This sequence comes from Desulfuromonadaceae bacterium, assembly GCA_034006915.1. Classification (GTDB taxonomy): domain Bacteria; phylum Desulfobacterota; class Desulfuromonadia; order Desulfuromonadales; family Desulfuromonadaceae; genus JAIVHC01. Next base: position 2,195 of record JAVERW010000121.1, read on the forward strand.
ATCGCTATTTTGATTTTACGCGCAAGCAGGAGTTTCTCGACTTGGAAGCAGAAGCTATTCGCAGTAAGCGCGGCATGTGGGAGTGAACCTGTCTTACTGTGCATTTGTGCACCTGCATAACGGTACTTTTGAATCAAATAAATACGCATATTCACCTGTTTGCCCTATCAAAGCTCTGCTACATTCACACCCAATCAGAGAGACAGATTGACCGCTGTTGTGGCAGGCAGTGGTGATTCATCTCTGATCTCCTTTCTTCCTTGGATAACACACAAAAGCCGCTGCGGATGCCTCCCCGCAGCGGCTTTTGTGTGTTTAAAACTCAGTTGTCATATTTATTCATGCCTGCCCGTGGCTGACGGCGTTGTTTTGCACTATACTTACACACGACAAATGCTAATGTTTGTTTTGCGTACTTTGACCCGGTATTTAGGTAGTGTCTCCTTTGCGGTGGGATAGAATTTTTTACATGAATCGATTGAGTGTAGAAGTGAAGAAAATTAGGTTTAGACGGATCTCTTTGTGCCTATTCTGTGCTGTAGTGGTTTTTAGCCCTGCAGGGAAAGCGGGCGCTGAAACAGCTGCGCTGGAGCAATGCATGTTGGAGATGATTCGCAGCGGCGAATCTGACAGCATGACCTTGGGACAGGCGCGGGTCAGGTGTACTGTACAGTTGGGAGAAAAGCTAGCAGCGGATCCCACATCTGCGGAATTGGTCACCACGGCCACGCCTTCGTCCGAAGCGGGTGTACCTCCCGAAACCGCCTTAGCGGAACCCCCCCCGCCTGAATCGGCACCAGCAGATTCAATGTTGGGGCAGCGCATTAAGGAAGAAAAAGCGCTCAGTTGTAGCCCCTTCAGTCTAATCGCACATCGAGAGAACTATATTTTGCCGGTGAGTTACAATAATAATCGCAATGGCGAGCCATTTGGAATTTCTGACTCCCGCCTGGACAATGTCGAGGTTAAATTTCAGTTCAGTTTGAAATTTGCGGTATGGCGCAATGTTATCGGTGACGCAGATCTGTGGGCAGCTTATACCAATCTATCTTTCTGGCAAGCGTATAACTCGTCCCATTCGAGCCCGTTTCGCGACTCTAATCACGAACCGGAATTGTTTTTGAGTAAGGGTAACGATCTGAAGTTTCTCGGTATTGCCAACACCATGAACCGCATAGGGGTGGTACATCAGTCCAACGGTCAGGGGGGAAGTGAATCGCGGAGTTGGAACCGCGTGTATCTGCAGATGGTTTTTGAGCGTGACAATCTGACCGTGGCATTTAAGCCCTGGTATCGTATCCCCGAATCCAGCAAGGATAATCCGGGCGATTCGAGTGGGGATGACAACCCCGACATTCATGCTTATATGGGCTATGGAGAAATAAAGGCTCTGTACAAATGGAACGAGCATACCCTGTCACTGTTGCTGCGCAACAATCTTCGCAGCAGCGACAATAAAGGCGCTGTAGAGCTGGGCTGGATCTTCCCCATCACCGGCTGCATCAACGGTTACTTGCAGTATTTCAACGGCTACGGTGAAAGTCTGATTGACTACAACTCCAGCGTAAACCGCATTGGAATCGGCTTTACCTTTACCGAGTTACTGTAGAAGGGGGCAGAACAGGGTAGGAACAATAATAAAACTCTCTTCTCAATTTACCTCTCCAGCCCCTGTTCTTTCAGCCATCTATCGATGAGAAAGCGCGAAATACTGCGGCGTGAAGGGAGAATAGGCAGGTGGTTGGCACTGAACCAGGCGGCGTCTTCGAGTTCTTCTTGCTCGACTTGGATGGAGCCACTGGCGTAGTCGGCCATAAAACCTGCCATCAGCTGGGATGGAAATGGCCATGCCTGGCTACCACAGTAACGGATATTACAGATCTGGATACCGGTCTCTTCGAGTACTTCGCGGTAGGCGGTCTCTTCCAGGTTTTCTCCCGGCTCCATAAATCCGGCGGAGTGGCTGTAGCGTCCCGGAGCCCAGGTGGGTTTGCGCGTCAGGAGAATTTTATCCTCGTGCTGAACTAGCACAATGGCACAGGGATGGATGTGGGGAAAATGGTGTTGACCGCAACCGCAACACTCCATCCCCCATGTCACAGGGATGGGGCGCATGGGGGCGCCGCAGCTGCTGCAAAAGCGACTATTCTCCAGCCAGTGATGTAGATGTTTTGCCAGCACCCCAATGGAGATGAGGGCGAGATCAAGATCTGGTTCTTCGTGCCGCAGGCTGTACCCAGTGAGCTCCGAGAGATGTGCTGGGAGCGTCGCAGTGGTAGGGATAACGCAGACCCGGCAGGGGAGGTTGTCCCAGTGTCCACAGTAAAAATTCTGTACCCCTGCGGCCGTCGTGACTATCTCTGTCGAAGGCAAGGTGGGTGAGTTTTGCGGTAAGCGGATACCGTCAGCATCCTGTTCTACATATATGTGGTCGTTATGCAGGATCACCCAGACCCCAGTACCGCCGGGATCGGCGTCTGGGGTGGCAGGGGCGAAGTGCTGTGCGACGCTGGTATGATTGAACGGGAGAAACAGAGCGTCCTCATACGCCTGAGCAAAATTCATCGTGCCTCCTTGATAGATGTAGCAGGCGTTATGCTCCAGTGCTGATGGGTGGGTTTTTCACAGCGTAACATATCTCCCACCTGAGAACCGGCAGGGAGATGGAGCCACACCTTTGCATTGGGCTGGATAACCGGGCAGGGCTCGTAGGTTTGGGTGCGGGCATCCTCTAGCACCATTTCTGTCTGGCGCATATTTGGCCCGATCACCTCAATGGTGTCGCCGCACTTGAAACGATTGCGCCCTTCCACCAAAAATTCTGTGTCAGAACGCTGCTCACGTACAATGCCGAGAAAATCATGGCTACGCCGATAGCGCGAATCCTCACTATGGACTGCAGCGTCATCCGGAGGCAAAAAAGAGGTGGTGTAGGGACGATGACTGATTTTATCTAGTTCCTCGCGCCAAAGGGGATCGCACTGATAGTGCTCAGGGTCGGCGCCACAAGTTTTGATGGCGTCGATGGCGGCACGGTAAACCCTGGTAACTGCAGCGACATAGTACAAAGTTTTCATGCGCCCTTCGATTT
>JAVERW010000021.1:0-33367 GCA_034006915.1 Desulfuromonadaceae bacterium
AATTACTCCGCACCACGCGTTTGGCGCTGAGCGCGGCTATGGAAGCGCTGGCTAATGCGCACCTTGGGCGCGAGCAGCTGCGTGGTTTGAAGGTTGGGGTGTGTATTGGCACCACCGTCGGCAGCGCTATGAACAACGAAGAGTTTTACCGCGATTTTCGCAACGGCAAGGCTCCGGATATGTCACCCATCGAGCGTTACTTGCGGAGCAACCCCGCCGCCGCGCTGGCACGCCACTATGAACTTGACGGCCCATGTCAGGTGGTGGTCAACGCCTGCTCATCCGGTACCGATGCCATCGGTGTGGGGGCGCAGTGGATTCGCTCCGGAGTGTGTGATGTGGTGTTGGCTGGCGGTGCGGATGAGTTGTGTCGTACCACTTATAATGGTTTTGCTTCCCTGATGATTACCGACACTAAGGCGTGTCGACCCTTCGACGTGTCGCGCCGGGGGCTTAATTTGGGTGAAGGTGCGGGATTGTTGGTGCTGGAAAGTGCTGCGCGTCTAAAACAGCGTGGCCAGCGGGCTCGCGGCTATGTACTGGGATACGGCAACGCCATGGATGCACACCACCTGACCGCCCCGCATCCGCAGGGGCGAGGTTTGCACGCGGCGCTGAATTGCGCAGTAGCCGAAGCGGGAGTCGCGCCGCAGGAGCTGGCATTTATTAACGCCCATGGCACCGGTACTCCGGATAATGACAGGGTTGAGGCGCAGGCATTGGGGGCGCTGTTTCCTCAGGTTCCGTTCGCCTCAACCAAGTGCTACACCGGACATACCCTTGGTGCTGCTGGAGCTATTGAGGCCGCTTTTACGTTGCAGGCTCTGGAACAGGGACGAATTCCGGCGAATGCCGGTTTTAGCGCAATTGATCCGGAACTCGGGTTCGAACCGGTAACCACCGTAACCTCGGTGTGGGGAAGTGCAGCACTGTCTGAATCCCTCGCGTTTGGGGGCAACAACGCAGCCGTGGTACTCGGGCTGGAGGAGACGGTATGAGCGCGCTACAGATAGATGGACTCGGGCTGGTGGGTGGTTTTGGCTGTGGTGTCAGTCAGCTGCAGGCCGCGCTGGAGCGGGGCCAAGTGGAGCCGAGTGCTGTGGAAGCGGAGCCTGTGCAGGCGAGCTTGGGCACAGCGCGTAGCGCTACTTTCACGGGCGCGCTTCCCGTGTATCGGGCGGACACTTCCTCCTTGGAGCACTATCTCAACAAGCGGGTGTTGCGTCGCATCGATCATTTCTCCCGTATGGCGCTGCTTGGAGCATTTCAGGCGCTGGAAGATGTGCAAGCGCGCCAGCAGGTTACGCTCGACAGGAGCCGCCTGGGGGTGGTGTTGTGTTCCGGTTTTGGTGCACTAAACACCACGTTCAAATTTCTCGATTCAGTTATTGATGACGGGGATCCTTTCGCGTCTCCCACTGCGTTTTCCAATTCAGTTCACAATGCGGCGGCGGCGCATATCTCCATGCAGCTGGGCATCAGCGGGCCGGGGCTTACCTTGAGTCAGTTTGATCACTCTTTCGCCGCTGGATTGTTGCAGGCGCAGCAATGGCTGGAGGAAAATCGCGTGGACGCCGTGTTGCTGGGGATAGTGGATGAATATTCCAGCGTGCTGGGTTACTGCTGGGAGCGTTTTCTTGGCACCAATGCCTCCACCAGGATGCAACCTTTTGCTACTACCAGCAACACCGCTGTGCCGGGGGAGGGAGCGGCATTTTTTGTGCTCCAGCCCGCCAATGGTTCCGCTCGCAGCTATGCATTTCTGGAATACATGCAGACAGGTAACGTACGTGCCGACTGGCCGGAACCAGATAGTGCGGTACTGGTGCTCGGGGGTGAGGGCTATCCCCCCACTGGAGCCATGTACCGTTCACACCTGCCTGCAACTGCGCAGGTGGCATGTTACACCCCGCTGTATGGAGCATCTCCGGTGGCGACAGGGTTTGATGTCGCCGTTGCGGCTCTGTCCCTAGAGCGCGGATATGTGTATCCACAGGCCACTTCTGCGCTGGAGGGGGACACACCCTGGCGTATGATTAATACCGCTACCGCAGTGAAACATTTGACCTGTGTTGATTTCAGTGTAGGCGGGGAGTATAGCGTCATATCCCTTGCAGCATCTTCGCGGTGCCAGGGGGAATAATATATCTGGAGGCATCTGGGTGTAGGGTCCGGTTGCAGGGTATATAAGATTGAAAATTGGAGGGAGAAGCGATGCGCCTTGAAGAAGTGCCGCAAGATGCAGCCATTCTTGAGCAATGTCATGAGATTGCCTACGCCGTTGACGAAAACGGCACCTACGTGCTGGTGCCCAGTGCTGGTTGGGAGTCGGTAAATCTAGTAAATATGCAGGCATGGGAAGTTGTGGGCGCGCAGATTAAACACGCACTCGAGCAGATCAATAACGCCGCAGCCAGCCCTCTACTTTATCATATGGAATGCAACCAGATGGATGTTGGGTTGTTGGCGAGCTATGTCGGGCTGACGCGCTGGCGAGTAAAGCGTCACCTGAAGCCCAAGGGATACGCAGCTCTGAAGCCCGAGTTACGCGCGCGTTACGCTGCGGTGTTTCAGATCCCGGTTGAACACCTCGATAAGGTTCCAGCGCGGGTGGAATTACCGCTTGCGAGCACCAGCAAGGAAGAAGATCTGTGACTATTGCATTTACCCACCGCCAGTCTGCTCATTGTGAAAGTGGGGTCACCGCCAATCTCATAAGCCATTATGGATATTCGATGTCTGAAGCCATGGTTTTCGGTATCGGGGGAGGGCTGTTTTTCGGTTATTTCCCTTTTATCAAGATCAACCATTTGCCTTTGATCACTTTTCGAGGCGCACCGGGTTCCATCTTCAAAAAATGTGCAGAGCGGCTTGAAGTGCAGGTTTCTTGCCGACAGTTCCGCAATTCGCAGCGCGGCATGATGGCTCTTGATGCCAATGTTGCCGCCGGAATTCCCACTGGAGTGCAGACCGGAGTGTACTGGTTGCCATACTTTCCTGCGGCGCTGCGCTTCCACTTCAATGCCCACAATCTCATAGTGTACGGACGCACAGGTGATGAATATCTCATAAGTGATCCCGTAATAGATAAGCCAGTCCGTTGTGCCAAGGCAGATCTGGAACGGGCGCGCTACGCCAAGGGGGCATTGGCACCCAAGGGACGCATGTACTCCATCGCACAGATGCCGGAAGAAATTCCCCTTGCGACCGCGATACGCAAAGGGATAGCAGAGGTAGCCACCCGCATGGTAAAGGTGCCGATTCCCCTGATTGGGGTGCGCGGGATGCAGCTACTAGCAAGGCATATGCAGCATTGGCCCGAGAAGCTCGGGGACAAACAGAGCTTAATTCACCTAGGGCACCTTATCCGTATGCAGGAGGAGATCGGCACCGGCGGTGGCGGTTTTCGCTTTATTTATGCCGCATTTTTGCAGGAAGCCGCAGCGGTTTTGGAGCAACCTCGCCTTGAAATTCTGGCACAGGAGATGACTACAACAGGAGATATGTGGCGGCGCTTTGCTCTGCTCGGGGCGCGACGTTGTAAAGGGCACAATAGTGCAGACAACACCTTCCCGGCGCTGGCAGCACTGCTACGCGCGTGTTCCATCCGCGAGGAGAAGCTGTTTTGTGAGTTGCTCAGCGTGGTCAAAAAATGAGAGCGAATGGCTGTGATCCAGAGAAAATGCCCCAGCTGTGGGCACGCGATCTCACTCTGCGCTATCCCGGAGCCTCCAAGCCTGCATTGGCCGGACTCAGCCTTGAAGTAAATCGGGGGGAAATATTTGGCCTGCTCGGCCCCAACGGGGCGGGAAAGAGCACCGCCATCGGGGTGCTGTGCACCCTGCTGACAGCGGATACCGGAGAGGTGGAGATTCGCGCGTTGAATCTGCGTACCCAGAAGAAAAAGGTGCGTTCTCTTATCGGATTGGTGCCCCAGGATATCGCTCTGTACCCGAGTTTAACCATACGTGAGAATCTTAGCTATTTTGGCACCCTGCATGGTCTGAAAGGTGAAAGTCTGCGCCAGCGTGTAGATGAGTGCCTAGCCCTGACTGGGTTGGAGCAACATGCGCGGCGGCGGATTCAGACCTGCTCCGGTGGTATCAAGCGGCGCGCAAATCTGGCGGCAGGCATTGTGCATCGCCCGGAGTTGCTGTTTTTGGATGAACCCACAGTTGGCATCGACGCCCAATCGCGGCATATGATTCTGTGTAACCTGCAGGAGCTCAAACGCTCGGGGATGACCATGATCTACACCACCCATTATATGGAAGAGGCGCAGCAACTGTGCGCACGCATAGCTATTATGGATCAAGGGCAGATGATCGCGCAGGGAGAACCTGAGCATCTGATGGCAGTGCAGGGATGTTCCGACTTGCAGGAGTTGTTTCTGCACCTGACCGGGCGCAGCTTGCGGGATTAAACAGATGTTGAAGCTACTTGCTACCTTTAAAAAAGACCTGCTCCTGCTGTGGCGCGACCGTATCGGGCTGCTGGTGCTATTTCTGATGCCGTTGGTGCTGGTGTTGGTCGTATCTCTGGTGCAGAACAACGTGCTTCAAGCCACGGGGCAGAGCCGGATTGAGGTGCTGTTCGTGGATGAAGATCAGGGCGAACTGGGACGGCAGGTGCTTGAAATTATGGAAGCGAGCCAAGGGCTACAACTGCTGACTTCCCATGCGGGCAACATCCTTGGTGCGGAAACAGCGCAGGCGCTGGTTGCAAGTGGTACCTATCAGTTCGGCATTGTGTTGCCGCCGGGAATCAGTGCGCAGTTCGAGCGGGATACGCGTCGGCAAGTGGGGGCACTGTTTGGTTTTGGTTCCGTTCAGGTGGACAGCGTTGCGGTTGAGGCCCAGATCCAGCTGTTGTTTGATCCAGCAGTGCAGGGGGTGTTCCGCACCGCAGTTACAAGTTCACTCCAATATGCCTTGCTTGGGCTGGAGACCGCGCAAAAGGGGAAGTTGTTACAGCAAGCGCTGAGTACCCAGAACCTTGGTGGGATCCCTCCACCAGACGCTGCGCAGGCGCAGGCGCCCGCGCAGCTGTTGCGCATCAACGCTGAGGCGGCTGGCGATCCAGCCCGGGCGTTGCGCCCCGATGCGGTGCAGCAAAATGTCCCAGCTTGGGCCCTGTTCGGCATGTTTTTTATTGCTGTACCTTTAGCGGGAGCGTTGTTACGCGAACGCCAAGAGGGCACCCTGCGACGTCTCTTGATTTTGCCGGTTTCCTACTGGGTTCTACTCGCAGGGAAGTTGAGCGCCTACGTGAGTGTGTGTCTGCTGCAGTTCGGCCTGATGCTGCTGGCCGGGCGCTATGTGCTGCCCCGCTTCGGTACCCCGGTGTTGGAGGTGGGGGCGCATCCTCTGGCGGTGGTTGTACTGGTCTTATGTGTGGCACTTGCTGCATGCGGCTACGGTCTCATGCTCGGCACTTTGGCGCGCAGCTATGAGCAGGCTTCCATGTTTGGAGCGGTGTCGGTTGTCATCGGTGCGGCGCTGGGTGGGGTGATGGTGCCTGTATACGTGATGCCCGAGGCCATGCAGATGCTCAGCCATATCTCCCCTCTGGCTTGGGGGTTAAACGGTTTTGTGGAATTATTCGTGCGTGGCGGCAATCTACACGATATTGGTGGGAATGTAGCGGCGTTGCTGGGGTTTTTTGGCATAACTGTGCTGATTGCTCTGGGGGCGTTTAAGTACCATAGCCGCCACGGGGGGTAAGCGGGAAATTTATCTGAAAAAAGGATAGGGACGAATGGACACACAGGATCTGGAACAACAGCTGAAGAAGCTTATTATTGACACATGCAACATTCCTGACGCACCGGAAGATTTTTCCAGCAACGCGCCTTTGATCGGGCCAGAATCGCCTCTAGAGCTCGATTCGCTGGACGCGGTGGAGGTGGTGGTTGCGGTGCAAAAGGCTTATGGAGTACGCATCGGCGGTGAGGATAGCAGCCGCGAGGTGCTGCAGTCGGTAAAGACCCTGGCTGAGTACATAGCAAAAAGTTAGGGTGTTGTGAAGCCTGCACCTTAAAAGCCGTATTCCCTGGGAACAGAGATTTATACGGCGGTAAGCAGCATGTAGCACATGGAAAAACGTCCACTCTCGGGGATGAAACATAAAAGTTTCTCCCCTTTTTTTATGCGTCCGGAGTGAAACAGTTCCTCCAGAATGATGTAGATGGAAGCAGACCCGGTGTTGCCCTTGTGCGCCAGGTTGGTAAACCAGCGCTCGAACGGAATCTCAAAGCCGATATCTCGCATATGCTGATACAGGTCGTTGCGAAAGTAATCGGAAGAATAGTGGGGCAGGAACCAGTCAATTCCCTCCGCCGTGAGGCCGTGCTTTTGTATGAGCAGTGGCAGGGTGCGTTCTACCGCAGTATTGATGATCTCTTTGTTGAGCAGCTTCACATCCTGCTTGAGGGTAAAGCAGCCGCTATCAACAGCGATCTGCAAAGAATCGAATTCGCGCCAGCCCTGCAGGGTACCATCTGCTTGTTTGTTGGCACCAGCGTACATGCAAGGTTCCAACTCGTGCGCAAACGAGAGTAGGTCTATCCATTCTATCCGCAGCGACAGTCTGTCGGAGTTCGGCGCGTTGCTCAGGCGTGCAGCCCCGGCACCATCGGAGAGCATCCAACGTAAAAAATCGGCATCAAAGGATAGTGCTGGCTGCTTTTCCAGAGCGGCTACCTTTGCGGGTGCCACGGTTTCGCACAGACGCGCGCGCAGGAAGGTTGAAGCCAATTCTGAACCGGTGGCTATAGCGGAGCGACTCTGGCCACTAGCGATATTGAGCCAAGCGAATTTCATCGCGCTCATACCTGCGGCGCAGATTCCGGCAGCGCTAAACACCTCGCATGCGCTCCCCCCCAGTTCACCGTGCACCATGGGGGCGTGCCCGGGGAGAATCTGATCTGGAGTGGAGGTGCCGCAACATAGGCATTCGATGCTTTCGGGCTTGAACTCGGCGTGCGCATCCAAGGCCCGAATCGCTGCTGCGGTCATCTGTGCGTTGGTGTGGGTTTGTGCGCCCGTGGCGGGGTCAATGGCGTAGTAGCGAGTTAGGATGCGGTTGTTGCGCAGAATGATGCGTCTGGTGCGTGAAGGCAACTGGTGTATTTTGCCCAGCAGTGCCTCCATTTCGCTGTTGGTCACGGGAACATTAGGTAAAAAACTCGCCAATTCTGTAATGTATACGGCCATGATATTTCTATACCTTTGCGGTGCGGTGCCCTTCCCTGAGCAATGCGGCGTAGCGCTGGTAGAAAATTTCTTCTTCCAGGTGGGTTGGAAGTACGGCGTTGGTCAGGGTGTAGTAGTCGAGGTCGTGAATGCGAATTTGTGCGTGGAGCTGTCGGTGTAGCTCTGTCCCTGGCAGCGGCGTCAGTACGGAATACATGGGCAGATCAATGCGTTGTTCGCGCACAAAATCGCCCAGAAGGTCAAACTGCGCCTCGGTATAATTTGGATTGATGATAAAATCACCTACGATGGTGATGCCGAGGTGGTGTAAAATCTCTATAGCAGCACGGTTAACATCCGCGTTATTTTTCTTGTTCATACCGACAAGGGTTTGAGTGTCAATAGCCTCAAAGCCAATTACCACCGCGCGCAGGCCTACTTCTTTCCAGCGTTGCAGCAGTTCTGGGTGCCGCACCACCGTATCTGAGCGCACGTCGACGAGGTACTGGCGCTTAACCCCACTGGCTCCCAGGGCTTCGGCCAGTTCCAGTGCTAGTTTCGGGTTGCCAAAGCTGTTGGCGTCCACCAGCCGGATAACCGGGGTACTCTCCAGGGTGCGGATGTCGGCGATAACCGCAGAGATGGAGCGCGGCAGATATTTCCCCCCGCTGAGCGGCGGGATACAACAGAAATTGCACGTGTACGGGCAGCCGATGGCGCTGGATACTAGCCCCATCTGAATTCCCAACGATGCCAGATAATATTCAGCGCGATATTGCTCCACCAACTCGTAGCGTGGAGCACTTGCACCACCGGCGTCGGCACTGGTGTAGGCGCGAGCCTGCCAGTGCAGCTTGGTGCCGGGGTTAGTAGCGGCGATTCCGGCTATGTTCGGCTCTTCATCCCGTTCCAGCGCTTCTACCAGTTCGCGGAAGGAGATACTGCTCTGGCCGATAGCGATCCAGTCAATGGCGGGTTGATTGAAATCTTCTGGTGCGCACGAAGCATGACACCCGCCGACCACAATGGCGGCATCATATTGACTGTGTATCTGTCGCGCCAGAGCCAGGACCGTATTCACCTCACAGGTCATGGAGGTGAAACCCACCAGTTCCGGGGTGAAAGCGCTCAATGTCGCATCCAGGGAGTTCGGCGCGGCTTTCAGGTCCACGATACGAACTTCATGTCCGGGTAGATTGCCGGCCAAGGTTTGTAACGCCAGCGGCTCACCACGAAAGATCTGCTTGAGCGAATTAATGCCAAAGCGTTCTTCTGGGATGCTCTTGCCGCAGTTGGGTGGATTGATTAAAAGGATGCGCATGGGTTGGGTGCATAACTCAAATGTTTAGCGGTAGGAAGGTGCGATATGTTCGCTAAGGGCGAACAATATTGTGCGATAAATTAGAGCGCACCGCTGCCTGCTTTTTCGGCGGTAACTTTACTCTTTTTCTCATGGGTTGTCAAAAAATCATAAGAGCAAAGCGGTTTAGAATTGTTTTTGCATACACGTCAGGTGTTTTAAGGCTAAATTAGTGTGTTGAGGTAGGCTCATATCTAAAATAAGAGGGGGCATGGGGGGAATGTTCAGATTTGTACTGATCATGTTGGTTTTGTTGGTAGCGGGATGTGGGCATCACGGGAATATGGCCAGTCGTGGAGATGGAGAACTCGTTGGCGTAGTAGTTGACCTGGGCCTGACCGCGGATATGGACAACGCTGAGATGTCCCAGCGTCAGTTGGTGGCTGACTTTATGCGCAGGGATCTGATCTCACGTCTGCGCCACTTGGGGTACGAGGTGGATAGTTTTGAGCAGCGCGGTGACTTTGTTTCAGGACGGGGTCAGAGTCTACTTGCGGTTAAAATTGAACACTACAGGCCCGGGAGCAAGTCGGCACAGATGACAGTAGGTTTTGGTGCTGGGTCCACGGGCCTGTATATCTCCTATAGTATTATTGACGAAACGGGGAGCACCTTGGTTTCAGCTACTGACGGTGTCGGCTCCAGCCGGGACTGGAGCTCTTCGTGTCGTGTTCTTAACGAACGGCTGGTGAAAGTTTTGGGTTCAGTGTTGGCTATGCCTAACTAGATCCCATATCTAACAAAGGGCGGCTGGAGATGATCTCAAATTTCAATGCCACTTGGAGCATTTTTGCCGCCGTTCTACCCGCCATAACCTGCGCTTCGGCTCGGATTTCATCCAGTAGCGGACCGTTGGTTTCAATTGCGCTGCAGTGCAGGTACAGCCGCATGCCGCGAAATTGAAACACAGACGCCCCCGGCAGGACCACCATCAGCATGGCGTGGGGATTGTGATGCAGGTTGCGTAGGGTCTGGTTATGTCCTAACCCCAAGATGATTTGATTGTTCAGCAGGCGGACAGAGCCAAACACCGCGCTGTTGGGAGTTCCATCCGGCGTCACCGTGCTGAGGGTGCACAGATGACCAGGTTCGCGTAATAGTTCCTGTAATTGGATTGAGTCCACGTTCTGCTTCATTGAAGGTCTCCACGCAAACTACGCGCATGTGCAAATTCAGGTTCTTGGTGGGCTGCTGATCACCACCGCTTCAGTGCCGGTGTTGGAGGTGTAAATCCCCTGTTGACGGCGTGTTTCAGCCGTTCGACTGATCCAACTGTCTTCAACCCAGTCGAGCTGCAGGCGCTCCACCAGAGTTTTGAGATAGTCCAGATGGGGGCAAGGCGGCGCGTGATGGTTGTCTTTACTGATGCAGGAGGCGAAATGCACCGCAATCTGTGCTTTTTCGATTCCGTCACGTCTGTTGGCTAGTTTGCACAGGTGGGAGAGCTTGCGCAGCAGTGCGCGGCCACAGCAACCACCGCAGGTTAGGGTGAGGAAGCGCAGCGGCCGTTCGGAAGCATTATTGGAAATATTTTCGAGAGCATAGCGCGCAAAGCCGCCGGTGCGGTCGTGAAATGCCTTCTCACAGTGAAATCCGCTGCAGCGCTGGTGCACCAGGTGGCATTGAACCACGACAATATATGTTTTTCCCATCTCTACACGCCCTTTTGCGGATGTACGCATATTATTTATTTGCGAATATCTTCAGGCGAAACATATATCATATCCGAGGACAGGAATAAATATTGCCTGCTTTTTATATGTGGTGGCAGTGGTTATCCCCCCTCAAATTGGAGGGGGCATGGGTAATGGAAAAAGGAGCAATACATGGCCTGTGGGGTGTATACATGGAGACTTTCTTTGGATAAAGTAACCCCATGGAACAAGGCTTATTTTGTCGACTTTACGTTTCTGGCATGCAGATACATGTAAAACACCAGAGTGGATATCTACAACATCCCTGACAGGAGAAACACCATGAAACAGATGCCCAAGCGCAGAATCATCGCACCGTTGCTGCTGGCAATCCTAATGTTGAATGTGACCCCAGGCATGAGTGCTGAGAAGAAGGGGGGCGGGTTTTGGGGGGGGCTTTCTTCCCTGGTTGGCGGTATTGGCTCGCAGAATGCTACTTCGGTTAACCCGACGGAAGATACCGCTACGGTAGCCGCTGGCCTGAAAGAAGCTCTCCAGCTTGGTGCAGAGCGCGCCGTGGCCAAAACCTCGGCCAATGGTGGTTACCTGGATAATCCGCAGATTCACATTCCGCTGCCAGGGAAGCTTGACGCCATGACACGCGCTCTGCGCGCAGTTGGCATGAGTAGTCAGGTAGACGCTCTGGAAGTTGGTATGAATCGCGCTGCTGAGCAGGCAAGCGCTGAGGCGAAGCCGGTGTTGGTGGACGCAGTTAAGCAGATGACGTTGCCGGACGCTATGGCCATCCTGCGTGGCAATGATACCGCCGCCACTGACTATTTCCGCGCTACCACCTCGGATACCCTGCGCGAGAAGTTTAAGCCCATTGTCCAGGATAAGCTGAATCAGGTTGGGGTATATCAGCAATACAACAGGCTGTTGCAATCCTACACCGCCCTGCCGCTAGCGCAAAAGCCAGCGCTTAATCTGGAGGACTATGTGGTGGAGCAGGGGTTGGACGGATTGTTTACCGTGTTGGGGCACGAAGAGCAGGAGATTCGGGCTAATCCGGTCGCACGTACCACAGATTTGCTGCAGAAGGTGTTTGGGCGCTGAGTGCTCTCATACTAGTGTCAGTTAAGGCGACTTTTTAACTGCATAATGTGCCGATACGCTTGATCGATGCGCGCTTCGCTCAGCGTGCCGGCGTGGATCAGTTTTTTGATGGTGGCAATGGTATGCGGGACAATGTGCTCGTCGTATTGCAGGTTGTTGCCAAAAATCAGGATATCAACCCCCGCAGTAATCGCTAGGCCGAGGGCGGTTTCAAACCCGTAATAATCAACAATCGCTCCCATCTGCATATCATCGGAAATCACCACTCCATCGTAGCCAAGCTGCTGACGCAACAGGCCATCGATGATTGAACGGGAGAGGGTCGCGGGATATTCGGGGTCGAGCTGGGCGTTAAAAACGTGCGCCGTCATCACCAGATCGGCTTGGCCAGCTGCGATAATCCTTTGATAGGGCAGCAGCTCACTTTCCGACCAACTGTGGGTGACGTCGGTGAGGCCGAGGTGGGAATCATCTTCCGAGCTGCCGTGTCCGGGGAAATGTTTCAGTGTGGTCAAAACCCCATGTTGGTGATGTGCAGCGATATAGCTCAAGGCGTGCTCGGTCACCTTTTGTGGCTCGGAGGAAAAACACCGTTCATATGCAGCAATGACGGGGTTGTCGGGGTTGCTGCACAGGTCAACCACTGGTGCCATATTGAGATTGAATCCAACCTCGGCCAAAGTGGTGGCGAGTGCAGTCGTCTCGGTTAGGGTAAGGCGTAAATCGTCCTGCTTGCCTAGATCCATATGCGAGCGCGTAGGGGGGAAACCGTAGCGCACGTGCAAACGCGCGACTCTACCCCCTTCCTGATCAACAGCAACGAACAACGGGATGGTGGCTGCCCGCTGTAAGCGATATATCAGCGTTTTAACTTGAGCGCGCAATTCAACGTTGCGCTTGTGCTTTGCGCTGATCGCATCGTAGTCAAACAGTATGACGCCACCAAGATTGCGATGTTTAATATCCTGCACGATAAAGTGGTCATCATCGACCTCCATCCCTCGAAAGCCGATCATCAGCATTTGGCCGATTTTTTCATCCAGGGTTGGGCTGGAAGCCGCAGCAAAAGACGAAGGGGTAACCTGGGATTGAGGCGAGGCGCACCCTGGCAGCATGCTGGATATCAACAGCATCAACGCCAGTGCTGAAATCCGTGCTGCTAAGGATATCCAGCTGAAAGGTGACGGGAAATGATTGTCGAGCATAGGGTCTCCTAATCTCGCACAACCACAGCGGGTACCATGGGGCGAGCATTAGTGCGCATAGTTTCAAGGACACCACACCTATCGCAATAATCAACGCTACTGTCCACAGAAATGCCTTAAAAGGTGCAAAAATTGGAAGATAGGCTCTTCCACATCAATTCGTTATCGCGCCGCACCGCATAGTGTTGCAGTCCTGCAGGGTCTCCAACACTTCATTTACACCATGGGGATTTGTTCAGTTATCCCGTTTTTATCTGCCATGCCTGAGACATGGCGCATAAGTGGAAGCTTAATAAGGCAACATTCGCTTCGTGCGCTTGCCAATCTATCTGGTAAGATATGCAAAGAAGCAAAATCGTACTTAGAAAACTATTCAGAAAGATTACTGGGGGAGAATGTGCATGCCATTTGTAAACATTAAGATCACCAAAGAGGGCGCTACGCCAGAGCAGAAAGCGCGCCTAATTGCAGGCGCGACTCAGTTATTGGTGGATGTGTTGGGTAAAAATCCCGCAACCACGGTTGTGATTATTGATGAGGTAGAAACGGATAATTGGGGTGTAGGGGGGGAAAGTATTACCCTTAGGCGCAAGGCAGGAAAATGAACAACCCTTATAAAATATGCAGTTCGACCTTGCTGACCTGTAGTTCTATGGTCGAATAGACATATTTGCATATATTAATAACGCTACAGTAGATTTGGCAATTTTATTGCACGAATATATTAATTCTATGGTATAAGTATTAATATATTAAACGAGCCGCCAAGAGAATTTGCCGAACGGAGGAATTTATGCAGGTTAAAATAAACGGGTCAAAAATTTATTATACAGAGGGCGGCAATCCGGCAGCGGCTTCCGTTGTTTTTATCCATGGATTTCCCTTCAGTAGCGCCATCTGGAAAGATCAACTCAAAGCGCTGGGCAACAACTACCATTCAGTAGCGTATGATTTTCGCGGCATGGGCAACAGCGCTTTAGGGGATGGACAGTACACGTTAGAGGGGCATGTGGATGATTTGATCGCCATGCTCGATTATCTGGAGATCGAGCAAGCGATAGTTGTAGGGCTTTCGATGGGTGGGTATATCGCCCTGCGTGCATTGGAACGCAACCCAGAGCGTTTTCTCGGGGTGGTACTGTGCGATACGCAGAGCAAAGCGGATGATAACACCGCCAAATTGAAACGCGCGGCCGGGGCGAAAGCGGTCAAACAGGACGGAGCTGCGGCATTTGCCGAAGGTTTTGTTGGGGCTGTTTTTACGCAGACATCGCTGGAGAGTAATGTGCCTGCTGTGGGGTTTATCAAGGACTTGATAAGCGCAACCAATCCATTGGCGATAGCCGGCAATCTGATCGCCATGGCTGGACGCACCGACACCACGGATTCCTTGCAGAATATTTCCATTCCCACGTTGATTCTGGTAGGGGAGGAAGATAACCTCACCACTCCGGACACTGCCCGTGCTATGCACGCGCAGATTAAGGGCTCGGAATTGCACCTGATACCGCAAGCCGCGCACATGAGCCATCTGGAAAATCCGGAGGTTTTCAATGCACGCTTGCTGGAGTTCCTGCAAAAAATCTAGCCGGTGAGCCACCACGGCAAAAACTCGCTTACAAGGCGGGCTCTACGCGGAAATAAGCGCAGGGTCCGCCTTTTGTATTGTTAGCCATGGCGTAATCTAGATGGCGTTCATGCCGTTTTTTCGCCTGATACCTCATTTCTAGCGTACTATCCATTACATTTTTTGGTAGCATCTCTTCCGCTGTCTCTCACAAATTTAAATATAGTCCGTTATACTGCAGGCGTTATGTGTGTAATTTATAAGAGGTGATTAGCTGAGGTGAAATCTCTCCCAATTGATGAAATAATTCAGCCGCTGCGCTATGCCCTGATGCATAATTTATGCGTAGTTCTCCAGGCAGAGCCGGACGCAGGGAAGACCACGCGGGTACCCCTGGCGTTGCTAGATGAAGACTGGCTTGCGGGGAAAAAGATACTCATGCTGGAGCCCAGGCGGCTTGCAGCTGTTCATGCAGCACGTTATATGAGTGAAACCTTGGGAGAAAAGCCAGGCCAGACCGTAGGCTATACCATCCGCCATGAGCGTGCGGTGAGTAGTGCAACACGCATCGAGGTTGTTACCGAAGGGGTGTTGACCAGGAGGCTGCAGCAGGACCCTGAGCTAGGAGAGGTCGGGCTGATTATCTTCGATGAGTTCCACGAGCGCAACATTCACAGCGATCTGGGGCTGGCATTGAGCTTGGATGTGCAGCAGGGTCTGCGTCCCGAGTTGCGCTTACTGCTGATGTCTGCCACCCTGGATACGGAGCGACTAGTGCAGCGTCTGGGGCAATGTCCGGTATTGCACAGCGCCGGGCGTAGCTATCCGGTCAGTGTGTTTTACCGCGAATCAGATTCTGCGCCCCTGTCCCAGCAGGTGTGTCACGCCGTGCGCGAGGGGATGCAGCATTCTGGGGATATTCTCGTGTTCCTCCCCGGTGCGGGGGAAATAAACCGGTGTGCGTCCGCATTAGGACAGCAGGGATGGGCGAAGGAACTCCAAATTATGCCCTTGTACGGTGCGTTACCGTTCGCGCAGCAACGTAAGGCGCTTGTGCCGGGGCAAGGGCGCAAGGTGGTGCTGGCGACCAATATTGCGGAAACCAGCCTCACCATCGATGGGGTCGGGGTCGTGGTGGACAGCGGTCTTGAACGCCAGCTGGAGTTTGACTCGGCGCGTGGCATGGAGCGGCTGCCCACGCGCCGCATAGCGCAATCCAGTGCGACCCAACGTGCCGGACGTGCTGGGCGCCAGGGGCCAGGTTTTTGTTACCGACTCTGGAGTGAAACTCTTCAGCACGGCCTCGCATTGCACCAAGTTCCTGAAATCATCCGCACCGATTTGAGCGCCATGGCACTGGAACTCGCAGCTTGGGGGATGCAGGAGCCTGAAACCCTGCGTTGGATAGATACCCCACCCCCGGCGCATATGGGAGCGGCCTTCGCGTTGTTACACGAACTTGGAGCATTGGACCGCACGCGGCGTTTGACCCCAATAGGGCGCAAAATGGTGACTCTGCCTCTGCATCCTCGTTTAGCGCGTATGATTGTGTCAGCGTCAGATCCGTCCGAACAGGAACTTGCATGCCGCGTCGCCACCATTTTGGATGCGCCGTATCTTTTTCGGCACGGGTTTAATCATGTGGAGAGGGCACGTTCAGAAGACAGCAACTCCTTGGATTTGCATGACATTCTTGAACATTGGCGCCCCGCACGCATGTCGGCTTCAGAGGCGCAAGATAGGCGCGGACCCTGGTGGCAAGCGGATCGCAACCTGCATATGCTGAAACAGCGTGTCGGGTTGAAATCGCCCCTCAATGCAGGCGCAACTGCTGTACCCACACTTGATACCGCCACCACGGAGCAAATAGGCCGACTGCTGCTGTACGCATATCCGGATCGTATCGCCCACCGGCGCGTAGGGAGCCAGGAGCGCTATCTACTGCGTAATGGCAAAGGGGCACGCCTCGCACCCCGCACCCGCATTCCGGCGGCGGATTGGCTGGTGGTAGCGGAACTCGAACACGCTCAAGAGGCGGAAGCACTAATCCGCATGGGGTTTGCGCTGGAGTTGGAGCAGATAATCCAGGTTTTTGCAGCCGACATCAGGGTAGAATCGGAAACCTTTTGGGACAGCATCGGTGCGCGGGTGACGGCGCGGCGCAGTAGACGACTCGGGAGTCTGGTGCTGCAACAGGAGCCTGCTAAACTTAATGCCGACCGCGCTCTGCAGCTCATGCTCGCACAGATCCGCATACGCGGGTTCGATATTCTGCCGTGGACTCCTGCAAGTACCCAGTTATATGCACGTATGCGCTTTGTCGCCCAATACTCTTTGGCGCTAGATTGGCCACGAGTGGAAAAAGCCGAGATGTTAGCGCAATTGGAAGGTTGGCTTGCCCCGTTTCTGAGCGGCGTCACCAGTATGGCTGCGCTCAAACAAGTGAATATGGTCGCGGCGCTGCAAAGTATGCTGAGCTGGAAACAGCAGCAACAGCTTGATTTAATGGCACCGGAACGACTTCGGGTGCCGAGTGGTTCCAATGTACGGATTAACTATGGGCGGATGGATTGTGGCGATCTTGACTGCAATGTGGTTACCCAGCCGCGTCTGGCGGTAAAACTGCAGGAGATGTTTGGCCTCAGAAGCACTCCAACCGTCGGCAACGGACAGGTACCACTGCTCATCGAATTGCTTTCCCCGGCGCGGCGGCCAATCCAGACCACCACCGACCTGGAAAACTTTTGGGCCACCACCTATACCGAGGTTAAAAAAGAACTCAAAGGACGCTACCCCAAGCACCCCTGGCCAGAAGACCCAACGACTGCTCCGCCCCAGCGAGGGGTGAAGCGTCGCCCTTGAGACCCAATAGATGGAATTTACATTAATTGGGAACATGCTGATTTTGTAGAACTGTTCAATTTAACATCCTGACTATATTTTGAACATATTAACCTCACGGTGAAGTACATTGAGTAAAAGACTATGAGTAAGGCGCAAATATTTCTTCTCCTTGTCCTGCTGACAGCTTTTCCGCCGCTGGCGACGGATATGTATCTGCCTGCCATTCCCATGTTGCAGCAGTGCTGGGGACAACCCCTGATGGTGATTAATTTCACCCTGATCGCGTTCTTTTTCAGCTACTGTCTTTTTTTGCTTATCTATGGGCCACTGTCGGATCGTTTCGGTCGGCGTCCTCCCCTCTTGGGAGGCATCGCCCTGTTCGTAGGAGCCTCGCTGCTCTGCGGCTTGGCTGATAACGTTACAGTGCTGATTCTAGCGCGGATTCTACAAGCTGCTGGCGCTGCCGCTGCCACTGCACTCTCAATGGCGATTACCAAGGATATCTACACCAATAACGAACGCACCCGAATTCTGGCCTGGATTGGGGTGATAATGCCGTTGGCTCCAGCAGTTGCGCCCATTATGGGGGGCTGGATTTTGCTGTGGCTGTCGTGGCGCTGGATTTTTATCCTTCAGGCAGGAATCGGGGTTATTGCCTGGATAGGGGTGTATCGCATGGGAGAAACCAACACCGATCGGGTTCAGGCCGGTGCCCTGCAAACGGCGCTTATCTATTTAGAATTATTTCGCAATCGGCGTTACATTGCATATGCAGTGCTGGTGTCGCTGGTGGTGTTGCCCCATTTTGCCTTTATTGCGGGTTCAGCCGATATATACATCAATCACTTCGGCGTGAGTGCTCAGCACTTTGGCTATTTTTTTGCGATTAATGCCATCGCCTTCATGTCCGGGTCGTTGTTGTGCACGCGTCTGTTGAAGCGCATCCGAGCGGGAACCGTAATGACGCTAGGATTTGTTGGCCTTCTGAGCGGGGGGATCCTCATGCTGTTGCGCCTGTTTCCTGGACCTTGGAGCTTGGCACTACCCATGGCGGTGGTGACGTTCTCCATCGGGCTTAGCCGTCCTCCAAGCAATAATTTGGTGTTGGAGCAGGCAGATAAATATGCTGGCTCTGCATCTTCCCTGCTTATTTTTATCTTCTTCACCCTTGGAGCCTGCTCCATGTGGTTTATCTCCCTCGCATGGGCAGATAAAGTGCAGGTAATAGGGCTGCTCGCCGCCGGGGGTGGGGCTGTGATGCTCTTGGCGTGGGGGCTGTTGGCGCGTAGCGACACTCTGAAAAAGACTCCATAGGTTACCCAAAAACGCAGCCCGAAAAAGTGTATACTCTTCCGGGCTGTGGAGTAATGTTCTTAGAATTGTTGATTTAATCTGTAGAAGAATACGTCAGGTCAAAATTCCAGGGCCAATTGCATGGTGATTATGTCGGCGCGATCATTGTTCTTGTACTCATCGTGAGCATATTCCAGCGCCAGAGAGGTGTAAGGAAAAACCTCTGCCCCTATCACTGCCATGTAACGCTGTTCGGGGAGAAAAGCCAGTTCATCATCTTCAGCGCCGTACCCTTGTGGGAGCATGGAATCTGCATCACGGGTTCCCTGATAGGCGAGGGCGACAATGGTATCTTTGCCCAGCAGCCCAAAGCTGTAGCCTGCTTCCAGGTTCCACACCTTCACCGCAGCGCGTTTCT
Source organism: Desulfuromonadaceae bacterium (assembly GCA_034006915.1). GTDB lineage: Bacteria > Desulfobacterota > Desulfuromonadia > Desulfuromonadales > Desulfuromonadaceae > JAIVHC01. The sequence continues at coordinate 18,631 of JAVERW010000021.1, forward strand.
CAATTGCGCCGGTCTCTTCGTCAATATACTTAGGCTTATCTAGTGCGCAGATAAATTCAGCGATAACGTTGAAAGCACCCACTTCAACCACGGCGTGAGCACCAAATCCGTCGATGTAATCTTTCATCTCATAGCCGCCATAATCTTCAAATTCATCGCCCCAGGCATCGGATTCGGCCAGGTTGTTGATATAACTTATACCTGCATCGAGGTTGAAACCTTCATGCACCACAATGTAGCCGATCTGCGCCCCAAAGTTGTCAATGTGACTGTCCTTCCCGGCTTTATCGATATCCCCATTGAATGCATACGCCTGAGCATATGCGCCACCGAGGTTAAAACCTACCGCAACCGCGCTTGCGCGGGTTTCACCTATCTCCAGGGTGAGAGGGTCGGTGATCATGTAGGAGGTAAGGTTGCCAAAAGGGAGGTACATCCTCCCTGCTTTGATCCATACAGGGGCGTCCGCGATGCCGTCGAGCAAGATAAATGCTTCATCAATCTCGATGGGTTCAGTCTCGTCTTCTTCCCACAGCAACAGAACATGCGAACTGACAATGTCCGACAGTTCAGCATCGATCTCAAGTTCCACCGTGGCTAGAGTCAAGTCACTGGAAGCGTCTTTGCCCCCTTTGTTAAAATTGATGTTCTCGTAGGCGGCTTCTATCTCCACTAAGCCGCGCAAGGTGATCCGCTCGGACCAGTTGGAGAACAGCGCCTCCATTCTATCACCCGCATGTGGTTCAGACGTAACCTCAGCGCCACTAATCTTGGACATGGTGGTTGTTTTCAGTCGAGATTCCAAATGTTTGATGCGCTCGAACAAGTCATGGTTGGACAACTCCTCCTGCGCACACGGGGCAAAAGTGGGGCTTAATGCCAGAGCACACACTAGAGTTGTAAGCATTTTTTTCACGCGTTTCTCCTTTTATATCCAAGATATTGTAAAAAACAACCGTATCTGGTACGGCGGACATGACATAATATTTATCCAGCACACTCAAGCACCGGGGGTTTTGCGAAAACTCAAGTGGTTCTGATAATCATTTTCAAGAAGATACAGGGATGTTATATATTTTTTTGTGACCAGAGTCACTTATTCAAAGAGTTATTTTCAGGAAGGTGGTTTTAGAAGCGGTTTGAAAGGTAGGTTTTAAAAAAATAAGTTTTGTAAAAATGTTCCGCGCTAGCAGGGAAGGATTCATATGGGCCGTGTACCTATTTGCTCTGCTACAAAAAGCAAAGTGTGGTAGCGTAGCCCACACAGAAATTTTTACGCTTATGCTGCTTTTCTGCTTGCCTCATCAGGCGACACGCGTGCAAGAGTTAGTAGCGCATACTTTTTATCCAAGGAGGCTCAGCTGATGGATTGGCTTACGGAACCCTGGCTGTTGTGGTTGCTGGGCGCAGTAGCGTTTGTAGTTGTTGAACTGCTCACGCCAGGTTTTTTCTTCCTGTTTTTTGGCGTCGGTGCCTTGGTGGTGAGCATTCTGCTGCTGGTTTTTGATATCAGCCTGACTGCGCAGGTGTGGACCTTTCTCCTCATCGCCATAGTCTCTCTGGTGATATTGCGTAAAACCCTGGTGGGAATATTTCATGGGCGCGAAGAAGTAGATAAACTGGACGAAACCCCTTCCGGCACGGCTGTGGTGGTAAGAGAGATAGTGCCAGGAATAGACGGACGCGTATCGTTTCGCGGCTCGTTCTGGCCGGCACGGGCGGAGCAGCATTTTAACGAAGGTGATACCGTTCTGGTGGTTGGGTACGCCGGCGAAATCAAAACCATTTTAAAGGTCGTAAAACCCGACCAAGGAGAAAGTGCATGAATCCTGCATTGTTTGCCGCGATAGTTGTAGCTGTATTGGTGCTGGTTGTGTTGGCTAGGACTGCTACCATCGTACCGCAGAAAAATGAGTATATTGTTGAACGCTTGGGCAAGTACAGCCGTACCTTGAGCGCTGGGTTTCACATCCTGATCCCTTTCATCGACAAAGTGGCGTACCGGCTTATGCTCAAGGAAGAGGTAATTAACATTCCAGTCCAGACCTGCATCACCCGCGATAACGTGACGGTGGAGGTCGATGGGGTAATCTATCTGCAGGTGCAAGACAGTAAACTTGCTGCCTATGGTATCTCTGATTACCGAACCGCTGCAGCTCAACTCGCACAGACCACGTTGCGTTCCTGCATCGGCCGTATTGATCTGGATAAAACCTTTGAAGAGCGCGAAAAGATCAACGCCATTGTGGTAGAAGCGATAGATGAAGCGGCCACATCGTGGGGGATTAAGCTGCATCGCTATGAAGTGTCAGACATCAACCCGCCCCACAGCGTCAAACAGGCCATGGAAGCACAAATGACCGCTGAGCGCGCCAAGCGTGCAGAGATAGCCAAGTCTGAAGGGGAACGCCAGGCCACGATTAACCGGGCAGAGGGGGATCGGCAGAATGCTATTCTGCGTTCTGAAGGAGAGAAGCAGCGCATGATCAATGAGGCTCAAGGGCAGGCGCAGCAGATTCTGGCCGTGGCTGAAGCCACGGCTGCTGGTTTACGTATGGTCGCACAAGAAATGTCTGGGCAGGGAGGGAAGGATGCCGCTAGTCTGCGCGTGGCCGAACAATATGTAGCTCAATTCGGCAAATTGGCGCAAGAGAGTAACACCCTGATTATCCCGAGTAATACCGGTGATGTGGCAGGGATGGTGGCACAGGCCATGGCGACCTTCAGCGCGGTACAGAATAAGGGATGATCTGCTGAGAGGTAGCGGAAAGAAGATAGGTTCTAAAGCCTGAATCAAGACGCTGCCCTGCCAGACGCTTTCAAGGCTGGCAGGGCAGCGTAGTAGCAGGACTTAAAACCAATACCCGAGGCTTAACACACCGTAGCGACAGTCGAGTTTCTGGTCTTTAAAGTATTTCTGCGGAAAATAAAGCTCTAGGTCAATCCTGTAGCGATCGTAGCGCCAGTGAATCCCAGCCTGAAAACTTTCGTACGTGCGCTTGGGTTTTACAGAATAGTCGCTGCTTTTCACCCCTTCGAGAAACACGTTTTTATCCACCACGTGAAAATCATAACCGGCGCTTACGTACAGGCTACTCTCAGGGTCGGATTTGTAGTGCGCTTCCAACTCGGGTAGGTTATGCCCCAGTCGCGCAGTCGCACCAACGTTGGCATCTACATAAATATTGCCCCCGCGTCCTTCAATCCGGCCAATGATGTCGGCTCCCATACCGCCACGCGTGTGCCATACGGGCAGGCGTTCTTCGAGGGTTAGGTCGAAAATCCAGCCCCAGCGCTTGGATATCTGGGTATCCCAGCCGTGGTATTTGTTGATCCCTAGAAAGGTGTGCGTTAAATCCTGAACTTCTTCTCCCAGCGCCCGTTCCCCTGTTGTTCCCAGGGTGAGCCCGGTAGTCAACAACGTGTTTTGCTTCAACTTGACCCGGTATTCTCCCCCTCCGTACAGCCACGCTCCGTAAGGGTGTTCCCCTTCTGGGGGTTGCCGCGCTTTATTTTTGTCTGGAGTGAAGATGTCTTGTCCAACCCAGAAGCTCCAAGGGCTGTATGCTCCGCTTCTTTCAACATGTATCCCACTGGTGTAGCCACGATCCTGATTGAAAAAAAAGTCGTTAGCTACGCGTAAGGTCCAGAGAGTGTCATCTGCGGCTTCTGCATAGAATGGCATGAGGCATACGCCAAGCGTCAGCATGGCCATTACTCTCCGGATTAACCGTCTGGGTATCATTGAAACCTCCTGTAGGGCATGGAATAAATTTTATAGTAAAACATGCTTCAGTTGAAATTACGCCAAATCCTCTCTGCTGTACCTGTTGACGTATATATGAGCTAAAACCGGCTCCACTTTGAGTCGATCGTTAGGGAAAATACCTTGAATTTGCAAGTATACCAAAATTTTATGGTTTAAGCGTTAATGACGTGAGGGAGCCCCAACAAAAAAGTTTGGAAAGGTTATGGGTTATGGAAGGAAAAGCGCGCGAAAGGAGCACTACAGAAAATAGGCACGAGCGCGGCATGTTGCTGATGCTAGGTTCTGCGCTGTTGCTGCCCGCGATGGATGCCGTGGCCAAGTTGCTTTCAGCCCAGATGGCGGTAGGGCAAATTTCGTTTGTGCGTTTTTTACTGCAGACGTTGCTGCTGTGCCCTGCGGCGCTGTTGCTGCATTCGGGGTGGCGCCAAGTGCTGGAACTGTCATGCAAGGCAATTTTGAAACTGGTGACAGCCGGGGTTCTGGTCGCAGCTGCTATTGTGTGTCTGTACTTGGCGCAGGCCAATATGCCGCTGGCCAATGCAATTGCGATATTTTTCGTGGAACCACTGCTGCTCACTCTGATTTCGGCGCTAGTATTGAAAGAACATGTCGGGTTGCGCCGCTATGTCGCTGTTGTGGTTGGCCTAGGTGGTGCCATGATCGTTATCCGGCCTAATTGGGCGATGTTCGGTCCTGTGGCAGTTTTGCCTGCGCTGGCGGCGCTGTTTTATGCCGGACATTTGGCCACCATCCGTTCAATAACTGCCGCACTTAGCGGATTGATGGTGCAGGCTTTAAGTAGCGCGGTGGCGTTTGTGCTCCTTGGGCTTCTGCTTTGGGGAGGAGACCTCAGCGGCAGCACCTTGTTTAACTGGAGCGCGCCCGATGCACGGGCATGGTGGTTATTTGCAGCCATGGGGATTATGTCGGCGGTGAGCCATCTGATGTTGACCGTGGCGTTTAAACACACCCCCGCTTCGATTCTGGCCCCGTTTCAGTATCTTGAAATCTTCAGCGCCACCATCCTCGGGTACCTTCTGTTTGGAGATTTTCCCGATGTACTTACCTGGGTGGGGACTGGAGTAATCTTTGGATCTGGATGTTATGTGTTTTATACAGAAAGAAGACTAGCGCGGGGTTTAAAATAGAGGCGTAGGGTTAGAGGGATGCAAAGCAAGAATCAGTGCCCTGAAAACCCCCCACAATGAAAAAGCCCCTGCCAAATGGCAGGGGCTTTTTGTGTATAGCTTGGTGTTGTTTGCAGCGGTGCTTACCAGTTCTCACCCAACAGTTCGAAATGAGCCTGTGGATGGATACAAGCCGGGCAGAGATCAACCGCTTGAGTGCCGGTGTGGATATAGCCACAGTTGAGGCAGCGCCAAGTCATCGGTTCTTCACGTTTGAACACCCTGCAGTTTTCTATATTACTGAGCAGGTCACGATAGCGTTTTTCGTGCTGCTTTTCTGATACGCTGATGGCATCCCAAGCTGCGGCGATGGTGTTAAAGCCTTCCTTACGGGCCACTGCAGCAAACCCAGGATACAACTCGGAGTGCTCTTCCTGCTCACCGTTGGCAGCTTCGAGCAGGTTCTCAGCGGTGGTACCAAGCTTGCCTGCCGGGTAGCTCGCTGTGATTTCTAGGGCTTCACCACTGTCGAGGAACTTAAAGAAGCGCTTGGCGTGCTCTTTTTCCTGATTGGCGGTCTCTTCAAAGATATTTGCAATCTGGACATAGCCTTCCTTCTTCGCAATGCTGGCAAAGTAGGTATAGCGATTCCGTGCCTGGCTCTCGCCGGCGAAAGATTTAAGGAGATTTTTTTCCGTTTCTGTCCCTTTTACACACTTGCTCATTGGTTTGTATCCTCCAGTAAATAATAAATTAAATGCGCAGCCTGACCGAATATCAGGTTCTCTATGCGCTACGTACTCGAAAAGTCTGGGTTATTCTTTGCTGACGCGGCAAGCCACGCATGTGCCGTATACCACCATGTGCGCCCGCTCCACCTTGCCCCAAGCGTGTAGTTCATCTTGTAAGTTGGTGTGGTCAACCAGATTCCAGGTTAGATCTGCGATTGCATTGCATTTGCGGCAGATAACGTGGTGGTGATGAATGTGCTGAACCTCAAAGCGTGCCTGGTTCTGGGTTGACTCTACCTTGTGCACCAAGTCGTGACTGATAAGGGTCCCGAGGGTGCGATATACGGTGTCCAGCGAGAGGGATGGCATCTTAGTGCTCAGGCGCTGATACAGCATCTCTGCGGTAGGATGGTCCGTCGCCCGTGCCAGTTCCCTATATATCTCCAGGCGCTGTGGGGTTATGCGCAGTTTTTTCTGGCGGCACACGTCTTCAAATATCTGCATGTATTCTTCCGGGGCTTCATTGCGTATCGGAGTGTGGTCATTCTCGTACATATACCCACCTGTTGAAGTAGAAAATATAAGAATAATTACTATGTCGGATAAATTACAGCTTAATTGCTGGGCTGTCAAGGGCAAAATTTAATTATGGCTATAGTTTGTTTCCCCTTGGGGGTGAAGTTCGGTCGGATGCTGATTCTGGTACCGGAAGCTGCTGCATGTGTGGGATGTTGATCTGATCCAAGCGTTTAAGCAGACTGTTTGTTCCTGAAAACCAGGTATCTAATTCTGCTCCCGGTTCCAGTGAAGTGACGACCGTTCTACCGACGTGAATGCGTGATTCTTTCCCTGAAAAAGAGTGATGTCGAATCCCCCATAGAGTGTGCAATACTATGATTTTGCCCTGATATTCACCTAGGTACAGCATGATGTGGCCAGGGAGGTGTACCAGCGTTGCGAAAGGAATTCCGGCAGTATGAATCAGGGCGCTGCGTTGATTGAGGGGGATATTTTCTAGTGGAATGACGGTTCCTACCGTAGTTTGCGCGCTTGAATTGCGCGGGAGCCAGATGCCGAATGGCGTGAAAAGATCGCGCATGGTGCCAGAGCAATCACGTCCGCTGAATCGATCTCCCCAGGAATAGGGCTGTCCCATGAAGCGCGTACTAAGGGCGGCAACGCGTTCTGGAGTAAACGGAAGCGGAAAGAGGTGGGCTGCTTCTGTGCTCACAACGGCGCTGTGCGCAACGGCGTTGCCATATGCATCCACAGTAGGGACCGCGACCGTGTAGGTACCATCGCTGCGCTGGAGCAGGGGGAAGATGGTGCCGATGCGGGTGGCCGGATATGTACGTTCGCTTGGGGGCGCATCAGGGCATCCAATGAGGTGTGTGTCGCGACTGTCTTTGGAGTATTCGCCAGTGCTACGTACGGGGTGATTGTCTTCTAATGCAACCACATAGTCTTGCGTGTTGAAAGTGTCCTCAAACGCGGCATCTGTCCACGCAATATCTGGTGCCGGAACCCAACCGTACAATAGCGTGGTTTCGATAAAAACCCAGTTGCGCTCCGGGCTCATATGGGTGACGACAACCGGAGTACCGCAAGGCAGGACTCCATGTTGCAAGTAGTCGAATGGAAAGCCTTCCCCCACTTTGCGCGGATCGTTAAATATTGGGGCCGCTGTAGGCAGCGCACGCACATCTACATGGGTGAGGGTGATAGCGTGCAGAGCACATGAGGGATAGTCTTGCGGAGCCGCCTGCTGTACCAGCTGTTGTATTTCATCTGTTTCAAGAGCAAGCAGGCTCAGGCCGAATACAGGTTTGGACTGAATCCACTCCACCGCCCAGAATGGGCTCCCTGTTTCCGGCAATGGCCCCTGCGCCTTCCAAGGAGAAAAGTGGTGTGCAAGAAAATTTTGCGTTAGGGCCTGATGTTCTTGCTCAGATAATAACTCAACATAGGCGCTCTCAGGTTGCAAGTAGCTCAGCGGGTGCTGGGGCATTGAGGTGAGATCGTGGGGTAAATATCCTGATTGAGGGGCGCACCCGCTCAGGATCAGAGCCGAGAGCAGAATTAGGGAAAATGGGGGGGATAGAAATATAAACAGGCGCTGGGGTGAAAATACGTTAAGCCAGGACTGAGGTACCAGTCGACTCAAAAAAGTAGGAGCCTTCAGCATAGCAAAAAAACTTCCTGCGAACTTAGGGGAGAATTCAAGGTAGCGGTGAGTTTAGAACGCTAGTAGATCAGTCTAGCAGATTCAGTTCTACCGTGGTTATGGAAAACGTCGCCACAGCTTAGAGGTTAATTATAACCACATAACTCATATCTGGAGTGGACAAAAATTAAAAGCTTTGCAAAGATGCGCAGAGTGCAGATATTTAAACCGGTATTGTGTGCGTCTTTCTCCCTGCTGACAGGTAGTTGCACAACAGTTTATTGAGCTCATGCAGGGGCGTATAAATATACAGGAGCTGTTCAAGCGGAGTTTAATCTATGGACAAGCAAGAAAAATCGGCGGCGATTCTTGCCGAGGCGAAGCGCGCGGCTATGGAGCGCCAGGGCGGTTATCGGGAACGGGCTTTGAAGCTGTTTCCCCACGTATGCGGGCGCTGTTGCCGTGAATTTGAAGGCAAAAAGCTACGTGAGCTTACGGTGCATCATCTTGATCACAACCACGATAATAATCCGCCCGATGGCAGTAACTGGGAGTTGCTGTGCATATACTGTCATGAACAGGAGCATGTCCGCGCTATAGAACAGCAACGCGTTGCTGTTGGTGGCTCCGAGGGCAGCAAACCCACACTCAATCATTCTCCTTTCGGAGCTTTGGCTGCTTTTAAAGAAAAATCATAGATCCGTCTGCACGCCGCAATATTCTGCATCCTTGTCTACCCGGCGCGTGCTCGGTTTTTAACCCTGCGGGGGAAGGAATTAACACCCCGTTTTATCCATCCGAACCTGGCTGTCCCAAGTGGAGTATGGTTGTTGCACTAGGCTGGCGTTGAAATAGCGCGGGTCATCCGAGACTTCTTCCCCGAGCCAAGGTGGGTGCTCAAACTCTGCGGTAACAGATTTTAGCTCAATTTCGGCAATTATCAGCCCAGCGTTGGGCCCGGTGAATTCATCGATCTCCCATAAGTTGTCTGCGTAACTGACGAGGTAGCGCCATTTGTCAATGGGGGGGTGTAGGCTCATCTGCTCTAGCATGGTAGCGGCATCTTGCGCGGGAACCGGGTACTCAAATTCCGTGGCGCTGTAGTTGCGGCGTTTCCCTTTGAGGGTTAGAAATGCGCCAGACGCAGTAAGGCGAACGCGCACCGTCGCTGCAGGGTTAACACTGATATAGCCCTGAATAATTCGTGACCTGCTCTGCGCGCAGTCGCGCCATGAATCTGTTTTAAGTAAAAACTTTCGTTCAATTTCAATTCCCATAGTTTCATCCTCCAGCGGATTCCAAGTTTGAGCATTATCCTTGTAATATAGTACAGTATTTTCGCCAAATATCTCCCCCCCTTCCCCCAAACACTGCGAGTCCAAGTGTTTTCACCCAAGGTGTTTGCCCCTGACACCCTGGGCGCAACACTGGGTTCACTAAGGACTACAGCGCAGATAAAAACCAGAACGGGTAAGTTGGGGACAATATGGGGGCAATAAATATGCTAAAATCTCCAAGCTCGCACCGACGCACGTTGTCTTACCAGCTATGTGCGACTGCGATGAAGGTGGAACCCATTCGTCAGATAATTGCCCCATAGCTGACTGAGAATTAATAGATAACCGCTACACAGTGAATACCAAAAGGAGAACACCGTATGCGCACTCACTATATTGCTTATTTTTCCCCCGCCGGGACAACCCGCAGCGTAGCGCAAATGATCGAAGCAGCGCTGCACAAACACGGAATAAAAGCCGTTGTGCTCGATCTGGCACCGCACGGTGGTGCTGATATGGCAGCGCTGGCTGCTGGAGTAGAGACGGACGCGTGTCTGTGGCTGGGCACGCCAGTGTATGTCGATCATGCAGTGCCACAGGTCCTGGATTTTATTGCGGCGCTGCCGCAGGGATCCGAAGGGGCGACGGTGGTCCCATTCGCAACCTGGGGTGCGGTGTGCAGTGGTGTGACCTTGTTGGAGATGGCGCAGCTGCTGAAAAAAAGAGGTTGGGCAACGGTGGGTGCAGCCAAGGTGCTGGCGCAGCACTCCTCGCTGTGGGAAAGTGCAAAGCCTTTGGGGGCAGGGCATCCAGATGCAGACGATGCAGGCAAAATGGGCACTCTGGTAGAGGCGGTGCTGCATAAATTGGGCACCACTCCTGTCGCCCCTCTGGACACGGAGCTGCTGGATTATCTTCCGGCCACCTACGCTGCAGAGGCCTGGGGCAAGAGCCTGAATCTGACGAAGGCCATGCTGGGAAAACATCAGCCAGACAGAAGCAAATGTAACGCGTGTGGAACCTGCGTGGAAATCTGCCCGACCGGAGCCTTTACCTGGGAGGATGGATACCCGATGGTGGGGGGAAGCTGTGTGCGCTGCCACCAGTGTACGCGTCACTGCCCGCAGCAGGCATTTGCCTATCCTGGCACTATCATGGACACCCGCCTGCATGAGATGGCGGCGCAGAGCCCGGAGAAGGCAGAAACTGCTATATATATTTAGGTTCATTGCCGCAAGGAGTTCCTATCTCTGGATTTTTTCTCCAGCGGCGGGGGCACCAAAGTGGTAACCCTGAGCGTAGTCACACCCCATCGCCTCGATGGTGGCGAGGATCGCAGCAGAGCTTACAAATTCTGCGATTACCTCTATCCCTTCGGAGTGGGCGTAGTCGACCAGCATCTTGACCAGGTTGTGCGTTTTCTCATCTTCATTAACCTTGCTGATCAGTGATCCATCAATCTTGACAAAGTCTGCCGGGAACGCGGACAGGTAAGAGAAGTTCGCAAACCCGGAGCCGAAATCATCAATGGCGATTTTTATCCCCAAGGCCTTTAACTCCAGCAGCGCCTTTAAGGCGGCGTCATAGTTGTGGATGTTCTCTGTTTCCACCAGTTCCAGAACCAGACGTCCGGTGACGGCGTAATTTGCAGCTGTGGTTGCGATAAAATCGGTGGTGCCGCGGTGCAACAGGTCATCCACTGCGAGATTGACGGAAAAGCTTTCCTTGCGATAGCGAAAGAACATGCACGCCTGTTTGAAGATCGCCCGCGTCATCTCAGGGTAGTGGCTGGTCTGTTCCATGATGGGAAGAAACACTCCCGGGGGGATAATTTCCCCGTGGGTGTTAACCATGCGCATCAAGGCCTCGTACCTGCGGGTTTCTCCGCTGGAAATATGCACAATGGGCTGATAGTAGGGAATAAGGCGCTGATCCAGCAGGGCTTGCTGTACTTCGTTGATCCAGTACGCCCGCATACGTCCCTGGCAGGCCGCTATTTCCGGGCTGTATATGACGATGCTGATTTTGTTTTGCTTGGCATGCTGCACGGCGGCGTCGGCGCAGGTGAGCAGATCTTCTTCGTTGCAGGCGATTCCACTGACAAGATTCAGATTCATAGTCCCTGAGTCTGTATGGACAAAGGTGTTTTGTCTTAAGGTCTGGCTGAATTGTTCTGCCGCGGCGTACAAATCTGGTTGTGGCGTGGCGATGGTCAGCACCGCGAATATGTCGCTGTGGAGACGATACAGCGAGTATTTCTCTGCTGCAAAGAACTCAACCATCTGATTGCTCAGATGTAGAAGAATCTGATCTGCGGTTTCGATCCCCAAATTACGATTGATGCCGCCGAAATCGACCACATCGAACAATAAAAGACAACTGTCGCTAGAGCTTGTACGCATATCCTCAAGCAACTTGTGGCGACTTCCCAGCGAGGTAAGTTTATCGGTAGCAAAAGCTAGGCGCACCTCGTCGCGCTTTTCCAGCAGTTCGGTAATTTCGTAGCGCGCCGCGATATATTCAACGACATTACCCTTCTGGTCGGTCAAAGGCATGATGACGCTATCTGCGTAGTATGAATTGCCGTCACTGGTTTTATTACGACTGATCCCGCGCCAGATATTACCCGCCTGAATCCGCTGCCACATGCGTTTGAACACCATTTTTGGTACACTGGGATGGCGCACGATATTGTGGGGCTGGCCCAGCATCTGTGCGCGGGTGTAGCCGGAAACTTGGCAGAATTTATCATTGACGTAGGTTATATTCCCTGCCAAATCCCCTTTAGATACCAGACAGAGTTCATCAAGTAGGTTGCTGTATTGCTCTAGACGCTTCAGATGTTCTTCGCGTGCTGCCTCAATTCTGCGCACGTGCCGATGGGTGACATAGGCTATCGTTAAGCCCAGGAACAGATTGATAAGAACAATTATGATGCCGATTTGTGCGCGCTTGTGGGCTTCGCTGAGGAGTTCATGTTCGTGGATCTGAATGCGTTTATCCAGAGTACTGGTATAGGCCCCCGTCCCTACAACCCCACCCCAACGCTGCGGCCCAGAGACATAGGTGGTTTTATTTTCCAGTGCATTAGTGTTGGCTGAATTTTCGAACATGTATTCAACATGACCTTCACCCTTTTGTGCGCTCTCGACGAGGTGGCGGATGATTTGTTTTTCTTCTTCCATATAGTACTGCTTGAGGTCGGCGGCGCGGCTCGAGTATTCTTGGTGGGGTAGAAATATAAAGAAATAGCTGATGCTGACAGCGAGGATAATGCCGGCCAGGGTTGTTGCAATAATGTTAAAACGAGTGATTGGGGTCACAGCAGATCTCGGGTAAGAATTTATTGCCTCGGCAAACGGGTAACTTCCTGTTTTGCATACGATGTGAGAAGAGATTACCTCTCAGATGCGCATATGAAGGTAACAGACCAAGAGGAAAAAGCACAAGGCCTTTCCAATCTGTAAGAAAACACGGATTAAGGCTCTGGGCATCACCTTGGAGGATGATTTATTCTTTCCGTTCTGGAGCGCTTTGGGCGTATGCAACCAAAGACGGCGGAGCAAGAGGAAGAATGATCGAATAAAAAAAGAATGAGAGAAATGTTGTAGATGCGTTACGCCGGTTAATTTAGCTGACGTATCAACTTAAGCGTGAATATCAGGAGGGAAAACATGCAGGTACGTGAAGTTGAGTATGCCATTGTTGGTGTTGGGACTGCTGGCCTTGGGGCTTACAGTCGGATTCGGCGTAAAACCGATAATCTGGTGCTGATCCAGCATGGCCCCTATGGCACCACCTGTGCGCGAGTAGGTTGTATGCCAAGTAAAATGCTTATTGCTGCCGCAGATATTGCGCACACGATTGATGAGGGCGATTTCTATGGTATCAATGGAAGTTACACAGTTGATGGCAAGCGGGTGTTTGAACGCCTGAAAAAGGATCGTAGCGAACGGTTTGTCGGTGGGGTAATGAAAGCGGTGGATAAAATCCCCGCGAAGTACAAACTCGAAGGCAAGGCGGTGTTTGTCGATCCACATACCCTGCAAGTTGGGGACGATTTGCAGATAAAGGCGCAGAAGATTATCCTCGCGTGTGGTTCCACCCCAGCGTTTCATGGTCCCTTTGCAGACTTAAAAGAAGTGTTGGATAGTAGCGACACTATCTTTGAACGCGACGATCTGCCTCCGTCCATTGCGGTGGTAGGGCTTGGGGTAATTGCCCTTGAACTCGGGCAGGCATTTCACCGCCTCGGGGTCAAAACCACCATGTTCGGGCACAGCGGACGCATCGGCGGTTTCACCCATCCGGAGATGCAAGCGGAAACCATGGCGGTGCTGGCTAATGAACTCGACATCGTGCCCCGGGGTGAATTTATCGGCGCCAGGCAAACTGCGGAGGGTTTTGAACTCAAGTTTCAACGCGATACCGGTGAAGTGATCACCCATACCAGCGCGAGGGTACTGGTGGCGAGCGGGCGCGAATCCAACCTACGCAGCATGAATCTGCCAAACAGCGGCCTAAGTCTAGACAAACGCGGTCTGCCCCAATATGACCCTCTGACTATGCGCTGTGGAGAGAGCCATATTTACGTGGCCGGCGATGTCACCGAAGACCTGTCGCTGTGGCATGAAGCCTATATTGAAGGGCGCATCGCCGCAAAGAGCGCCTTGACTGCAGCGGGTGCCAAAGAGGGTAAACGTGCAGTCCCCCTGGGAATCTATTATACTGACCCGCAGATGGCGAGTGTGGGCGCACCCTACAAAGAACTCAACATCGAGGAGATTGTGATTGGAACCGCACGTATGAGTAGCGGATCGCGGCATGCCATCTACAACGATGTGCGCGGTATGCTGCAGATTTATGCGTCTAAAGCAGATGGACGCATCCTCGGGGCCGAAATTTTTGGGCGCGGTGCCGAACATATGGCACATACCCTTGCGCTGGCTATTGAATTTAAGGCTGACGTAGCTGGAATGCTGGAGATGCCTTTTTATCACCCCTGTCTGGAAGAGGTGATGAAGGACGCCCTTATCAATGCGAGCAAGAAACTGCGCTGAAATTAGTTAGTGGGTTTAACGATAAACCACATTTTCAGCATCTATCTGAATGCTGGCCTGGTTGGAGATTCATGTAATGGAGCACAGTTCGGTTGATATGATGGCGGCAATGTTTGCCGCTGTATTCGTGGTTAGTAGTCTGTGCCAGTGGCTTGCGTGGCGCGTCAAACTGCCAGCTATTGTGTTTTTGCTTCTGGCCGGAATTATCGCCGGACCTGTTTTCCAACTGGTATCGCCCGACGAGATTTTAGGAGATCTGCTGTTTCCGTTTGTGGCGCTGTCGGTCGCGGTTATTCTGTTTGAAGGTAGTCTGACCCTTAACTACCGTGAAATAGGTGGGTTGCAGAGGGTTGTGCGCAATCTGGTTTCCATCGGAATGCTCACTACCTGGGTCATCACCACGCTGCTCACCCGCTATATCCTTGGTTTAAGTTGGGAGTTGAGTCTGCTGTTCGGAGCTATTTCGGTGGTCACCGGGCCGACCGTCATCGCACCCATGTTGCGCACCGTACGCCCGACCCAGGCGGTGTCCAACATCCTGCGCTGGGAAGGGATCGTCATTGACCCCATCGGTGCTTCCCTCGCGGTTCTGGTGTATGAGTTTATCGT
>JAVERW010000022.1:0-33238 GCA_034006915.1 Desulfuromonadaceae bacterium
CACGTTCAGCTTCACCCGCGCCAGCTCTGCTGTGACCGTAACCTCCATTTGGCTGAGCTCTTGGGCCATATAGTCCCGCCACTGCCCGGACGGCCGTGCCATGCCCAATTCGGTCTTAAGTTTCTCGCGCACTGGATCCAGCGAACTGTACGGGATCACCAGGCGTATATTCCCTTCAACGTCCTCAATTCTGGTTTTGAAGGTTGCTACCATCATGTCTGTATCCGAGGTGACAATATTAACCAGACGAGGATTGGTTTCTACATGGATGAGGGATGAGTTAAGTTGCTCTATAACACTGAATGCTTTGTTGAGTTCTGCACACGTCTCAGAAAAAATATCCTTAGACAGGTTCAGCTCTATAGCGGTCAGGCTGCGCTTCGGCGCCTGCGCATGTAGCCCTGCTCCACCACCGAGGAGGATCTCAATCTGAGAAAAAGCCAGATTGGAATCAAAGATAAGCAAACCGTTTTTCTTCAGCGGGTCAATACCGATAACCCCGAAGAGTTCATGATTCATGCACTCCTCAATCAGGGTACCGAACTCTGCATCTTGAATACTGTCACGCACCACGGAAACAGTACGCTGCACCCGACTCGAAATAGAAAAAGCCAGACTACGTGCGAAGGAATCCAGCAAAATATCAAAATTGGGCAGGCGCACACCACTCTGGCTGCGTGTTTGCACCAAGCTGAAACTGCTTACCCTTTTCGGCTTAACCGTATAGTCCGCATCATGGGTTTCCAGCTCAACATCGAGCGTGCCCTCGCGAACTGCCGAAAGCAGTTCCGCTATCTCTTCCTTGGATAAAATGCGTTCCAACGCGAACCCCTATTGCACCACAAATTCGGTGAAGTAAATCCCCTTCACCTTGCCCTTAACCAATATCTTATTGAGACGGGCGATAATTTCGGCACGCAGTTGCAGCTTCCCCTGCAGATCGCTTAGTTCCGCAAAGGTCTTATTCCCTATGAGCAACAAAATGGCATCACGAATCTGCGCCATCCGCTCTACAACTTCAGCTGCAGTTTCTGGATTGTGCAACTCAATAGTTATGGCTGCTTTCAAGTAGCGGGTCTCGTTTTTATCCAAGATATTGATAATAAAATCATTGATATTCACCATTGGCCCTATGGCAGCGCGCTCTCGACTCTGAGCCAGGCTTTCAGAGCTACCTTCTTCGGCCTGCTTCGCAGACTTGGTGGTTCCAAGCAGATATGCTGCGACCCCAACCGCGAGAAGCAGAACTACTACTCCGAGCACAAGTAGAATAAGCTTTAGCTTCCCACTGCTTTTGTTCTGGTTTTCTTCCTCAGCCATTTGTTTTCTCTCCTGCGTAAAACCTGCTGACAAAAAATTTATATAGATCACCCAGGGAGCACTTACGTTTTTACCCTATAACGCGTCAGGACCTATTAAGCTGGGCTGGCTGAACTAAAACGGCAACTGCTCATTTGCATCTATAAGATATGGAAGTTGTTCGCGGTAATCGCCGGTATTCTCAAGGACGAACTCCACCCGCCGATTTATGGCTCGATTCTCCGAAGTATCGTTCGGCGCTATCGGATGCTGATCTCCATAACCTACCGCTGACATACGATCGAGAGGCAATAAATTCTGTTGCTGAAAAAATCGCAGCACCGCAATGGAACGCATGACTGAAAGTTCCCAGTTACTCATATCGCTACTTACAAAGGGGGTGCTATCGGTGTGCCCCTCTATTCTGGCTTGGAGTGGCAGTGGTTCGATCAACCCAGCGACTTTACGCAGCACGGGGTAAGCTTCTTCTTTCAAGCGATCCGAACCCGGGCCAAATAGAACAGCATCGTTGATACGCAATATTACCGCACCGCGATCTTTGACTAATTCGATAGAACGATCGAGGCGCATGCGGTTCATTTGCGTTCTAATCCGGGTGTAGGTGCGCTGCACCAGATCATCCTGAATCGGAGCAATTTCAACAATTGTCGCCTGGGTAACTTTTTGTTCGTCCTGGCCACCAAAGACGCCGAATGCTCCTCGCAACGATCCAGCTGCCTTGTCGAACTTGACTTGATCCATGCTCGCCATAGAGAGGAGCAACACAAAAAACGTCAGCAACAGCGTAACCATGTCACTGTAGGTGACCATCCATTCCGGAGCACCGGCTTTTCTTTTTTTCTCTCTCTTTGCCACTTAATATCTACTCCGGCAGCACAATCTGTCCACGCTGCTGATGAACAACACAACAACTCTTATCTTTTGTTGAAATTGCTCTGGCGCTGATTTGGAGACACAAAGGCATGCAGGCGCTGCTCCATAACCCGGGGATTTTCCCCGGCCAGAATGGAATTCATCCCCTCAGCAACGATGGTCTTACACAACATTTCTGAAGCGGAGCGGTACTTAAGTTTTCCAGCCATAGGGGAGAACAAAAGATTGGCAGACACAGCCCCGTAGAAGGTAGTCAACAACGCAACTGCCATAGCGGGTCCAATAGTGGAAGGATCGTCCATAGTCTGAAGCATCTGCACTAAACCTATCAGCGTTCCTATCATCCCTAGCGCTGGAGCATACGCGGCCATAGTGTCAAAAATCGCGGCTCCGCTCTCATGTCGTTCCTGAATAAAATCGAGTTCGTGTTCAAGCATCTGCTTTAGCGATTCCGGCTCTTGTCCGTCCACCGCCATCTGCAAACCCTTAAGAAAAAATGGATCGTCTATCTGTGCCATCACCGACTGAAGGGAGAGAATCCCCTCTTTACGCGCCTTGGTGGCAAATTCAATCAACTGGGATATAATATCCGCTGGATTTTGCTCTTTTACAAACAAGGTCTTTTTAGCGACACCGATGGCGCGGACCAATTCTTTGAAGGGATAATGTACTAGGGTTGAGCCAAGAGTCCCCCCACCGACGATCATCATCGAGGCCGGATCTATAAATAACAATATAGATCCGCCGGTCATGATTGCCGCTATCATCAGACCAAAAGCGGCTACAACTCCGAAAATTGTGGAAAGATCCATGTATTACACCCTGGAACACAGTTTCATGATAAAGAATAAAATATTCTGCAGACTCGGCATACTAACAAAATCTTCACTACTTTACTACGATGGCGCAGAAGATTAAACACCTAAAAACACACCTGAAAAACCACAAAAGGCGCCGGATGTAAATTACCCGACGCCGTTTGTGCATGTTCTGCCCGCTCCAATGGTTTTACACCAATTGCCTTACGGTTTAATCATCCCTTGGCTTTAAACGCGGGGATGTCCCAGCTACTTAAGTGAAGATTAACGTTTCAGATTGATCAGTTCACCCAGAAGCTCATCGGTGGTGGTTATAATCTTGGAGTTGGCCTGAAAACCACGCTGGGTGGTGATCATCTTAACGAACTCCTGCGCGAGGTCGACGTTGGACATTTCAAGGGAGTTGGTAAATATCTTCCCCACCCCGGAACCGACTGTCCCTATCACTGGCGTACCGGATTCCTCACTGGCGCCATACATATTGTTACCCACCTTGGTCAAACCCAGCGGGTTGGAGAACTTAGCCAAGGCGATCCGCGCCAACTTACGTGGTTCACCGTTAGAGTAGTTGCCCAGCACGTTGCCATCGCTGTCGATGGATAAGCTCACCAGGGTACCGGTAGCAAACCCATTTTGGCTTTGAGAAATAACGTCCGACTCACTTGAATACTGAGTGGCGGCAAAAGCGAAATCTATGGATTGCGCTGAGTCTGCTTCGTTGTTCCAGGCCATAGAGCCAGGAAGAGTAGAAACAACAGGTACTCCTGTTTTGCTCTTTTCCACATCGCTAGTTTGTGGGTATCCATCAGCAACAGTAGAACCATTATTAGATGGCGTGCCAGGATTAGTGGTTTCATAAAGATTTCCCGTAAAATCGTATTCTCTGTCTGCATCAAGCGTTACGGCCCATTGACCACTAGGATTATTGACGGGATCATAAGGAGTTGGGTCAGTTATTAGGTTAAAAGCCGTGCCCCCATATATGGTTTCACTCAAATCTTTGGTATTAACCAGACGTCCCCCGGTATCGAAGGTGAGCATACTGCGTCCAACCTCAGCCCACTCCATGGGCCACTCAGAGCCATCAGCAAGAGTAACCCCAGCCCCAGCCACCACGGTGTGAGCTTCCCACTGCATATACCCATCCGGATTTCCCTCCGGGTTGAGCTTATTGAAGTAAGTAGTAACCAGATGTTCGCGCCCGAGGGAGTCAAAAACCCGCACGGAAGAGGCATAGTTGCTGGTTTCGGATGGATCGTTGATATCAAATGGAGAGGCTACATCGCCAGCTTGTCCCAAATATGGTGAATTGGCATTGAGGTTTGTCATGAGGCTGATCTGGCTGGTTCCTCTTGCAGGAGAGAACGATTTGGTTTCGATCTGCAAGTCTCTAATATCCCCAACAGTATCCCCAGTATCTTCATCAAGATAATAGCCCTGCACCGCATAACCTTCAGGATTTATGAGGGTTCCATCTTGATTAAAATTAAATGCCCCAGCGCGGGTGTAATAGGTTGAACCCGTTACAGCGTCACTCACCATAAAAAACCCGGGGCCCTCAATGGCTAGATCGGTATTGGATTCAGTATTCTCAAAGGTACCCTGGCTGAAAATATTATCTACCGTTGATAAACCCACCCCGCGACCTACCTGGGAATTTCCGCCTGAACTCCCAATGGAGGCGGACATAAGATCGGAAAACACGGTACGTCCGGACTTGAAGCCGATGGTATTGCTGTTGGCAATGTTATTGCCGATTACTGTCAAGGCATTGCCGTTGGCATTCAGGCCACTGACTCCGCTGTATAACGCACTCTGAATTCCCATGTAAACCTCCTGTAAAAGCACGGCAGGCTTCCCGTGACTATGTAGATTTTTTGCGCTCTGGGCTTACCCCTGCTTGCGCCCATTGCTATATTTTTGACATTTCATATCTGCGCATACCGTTTGTGCCCGAGCTGGACAGAAAAACGGCACCGTTATTAGATTGAAAATCAACCAGCCCTGACACTCTCAACTTCTGCAAGCTTGTACTCGCCCGATTCAGTAACCAGGACATCCTTCCCGTCAATCATATCGACCCCTATAACTCGGCTGCGAATCAGGGGATGTGCCGCCACTGGGTCTTCACCATTAAAGGCGGAAATGGACACACTATATTTACCCTGCGGCAGCTGATTGCCACTATCTCCAGTACCATCCCATTCAAGCATATGCTGACCAGCACTCATGCTAAGCAACGGTTTAGTGGCGACAGTGTCGCCAGAGGCGTCGCGAATGTAGAGCACGCCAAACTCGGCAGACTCGGTCATGTTGTACCCAAGTTTTACCGGCTCGCCGTTATAAGTAAACTTAGAACCTTTGGTCACCACTTCAGTGCCAATCATAGACAACGCTGACAGACGCTGCACTTCTGCAGTAGTATCCCCCATATTCTCCATGTTGGCATTTATGTTAAGCAGTTGTTCCAGCGAGCTGAACTGCGCCAGCTGTGCGGTAAACTCAGTGCTATCGACGGGATCCATAGGATCCTGGTTTTTAAGTTGCGCCACCATCAGGGCTAGAAAATCATCTTTGCCCAATTCATTATGCTTGGACGCGCTACTGATAGCGCTGTTGGAACCACCTGATGTTACACCTGAGATATCGGCCATAATAACCTCGTTTCTTTGGCGTTAAACGTGCACGCTCAAACCACCTGCGCCAGCTGCAACTGTGCGATTAGGTTGAGCTAAATCCAGAGTATCCGCATCACGATCCGCTTGCAATCCTGCGGCCACAGCTCTGTTGCGTTGTGAAAAATCATCGCCCGAATGACTGCGCGCTTGATCTTCGGCATCGCTGTTCCCCAGGCTTACGTGAAAGTCTTCCACCGTTACTCCCTGCTCTTCCATTGCGCTTCTCAAGCGTGGAAAATTCTGCTCAAGAATTTCGCGCACCTGCTGATTCTGCGCCTGAATTTGCAATTTGAGCTGATCGCCCTCCATCACCATACGGATATTAAGCTCACCCAGTTCTTCCGGATGGAGCCTGACCGTAACTATGCTGCTATCTCCGCGCGCATGCAGGTTCAAGTGCTGGATGGTCTGATCTACGACCCGAGCCATGGGCATAGTTGCCCCACTTTTCAGGGTTATTATGCTGGGATCGGTACCAGGGGCGGTGTTATTGCCTTGTATCCCGTCAGCCTTAGTACCCGCTGAAAAACCAGAATTCATAACTTCGACCAATCCACCGGACCCATTGCCTGTTGAAGTTCCAGCTGCTACTGCAGTAAAATTGGCAGAGGTGGTCTGCGTTTCTGTGGTTTCGACAGCAACAGCAACCCCACTTTGACCTTGCGTCCGCTCCAGTGCTGAAAACTCAGAAGCAGGAGTATCCGTACTCAGGCTAACTCCCCTACCCGCTTGCTGTTTTTGCTGCTCACGTAGACTGGATAAATCGGCGGGTTTATTCAGCAATTCTGCGAAGCGTGGGTCGTCCACTTTGCCAGTGGTTTTAGCGTTTTTTGCATCATCGGAGTGCAGTACAAAGCCTTCAACTACTTCTGGCTGGCCGACCTTCGTTCCCCATTCAGACTCTAAGTTTGCACTGTGCTCTCCTTGACGCAGGGCCTGCTCAAGAAGAGCCTGAATCTGCGCCATGGCAGCTTTGCCTTCTTGGCTTAGCTGCATGGAAGTCGTATCCGAGGCTGTCGCAACAGTATGTGCTATCAGCATATCCTGCAGCTTTTGTAGCCCTTCAGTCCCTAAACTGTTCTGCAACTGGGTAGCAAGGGTTTCATTTTGTGCAGAGCTTCCCTGTTCTAGCATTTGCAGGGTATTGCGCAGCAACGCCTGCAGCTCTTTTCCAGCTTCACTATTCTGTGCACCTTGCTCTACAGCCTGCAGTGCTGCATTAAGAGATTTTTCGAGCTGCGTACTGTTAACTGGCTGTTCCTGTGCTGAACCTGCTGCATGAGCTACATCCTGAATGGGCGCTGAAGAAGAAGATGATGAAGCGCTGCTACCAGACGTTACATTTTCCCCAGCATTCCCTCTACTGGGGGTCGCAACTGCTGCTCCAGCTAAATCTTCAGCCCGAGTTCTCTGTTTATTTTCTTTTGCTGGGGCGTTTGGCTTGTTTCGGATTTCGGCCTTACGCATCGCCGGTTCAAAGGCAGATGGAGACTTGCTTTTGACCATCCCCATATCTGCGTCAAGGCGTGCTCTATCCGCTAAATTTGCCCCCTGCATGTGCTGCATGAATGCCAAGGTCTGCATAAACACCTCTTCTATTAATTTTAACCAAATCCACTTATTTAATTTTAGAGCACGGTACATAAAAAAGACCCCAAGGATCTTACTTTCTAACTGAACTGGCCGAATCTGGACAAGTACGTATAGATTTTTTCTGTTAATTCTTTTTCAACGTAGAATAAGCCGTGCTTATGCGTGCTGCTTTTTCCCCTTGCATATTTTCCAGCACGGCACCTGCGCTGCGCGCTTTCATTCCACCCAGAATCGCCACGGCGAGCTGCATATCGAGTTCAAGCATAATCTGTGCAGCTTCACCAGGGTCTATACGGTTGTACATCTGACTGAGCTGATTGATACGTTCTAGCTCTCGTTCGTTCTTTTGTACCAGCATCTGTTCAACCTGCTCGCGTAAGCGTTCCAGCTGTTCGAGCTTCTTATCGACCTCGGCCTGCAGGATATTTAGCTCCAACTCACGGTTTTGCAATTCTCGCTCTTTTTCATCCAGCAAACGTCGGTTTTGCTTGAGTTCGACCAGCAGTCTGCGCTCCTCTACTGATTCAATATCGGCCAGATCATCCAGGGCAAAACCGCCTGGCGTATTTCCCATTAGAACCAAAGTGACGCTGCAGGCAAAAGCAAAAATACGCAGGCTCATAAATCTTCCTCGAATTGACGCAGGATGGTCATTTCATCGAGCTCAATCATCTCTTTATGCTTGAGTTCTTGTTCCTGCTCGGCAAAGTTTTTCTCTTTAAGTTTCGCCAGCAGGTGTTTATTCCGACTTGCACCTGTAAGTTCTTCTCGGCACTCATGGACAAAATCTTGAGCTTTTTTCCGCGCCCATACTAATTGTGTAATGTGATTACGCTGATGTTCAATGCGATTTTCATACAGCATAAATTCATGGCTATGCATTCCTTTGGACTGGCGTTGTTCATATTCAATGCATAGATCATTCAGTTGCTTTTGCGCGGTGGTATGTTCTTCATCCAGTGCTTCTTCTACCATGCGTGCTTGCGATAATTTTTGCTGGGCCATATCTTCCAGACGTTGTCGATGGTCCAGCACGGCCTGTAATTTAAAGGGTTTCATGTACTTTTCCTCTGGAAATGGTATGCAACTGTAGAAAAACAGCTGCCACGGACAATTAATACTTTAATCTTAAATAGTATTTCAAAGACGGGAAGGATGGGCAATAAGGTAGGGTTTTGGATCAGGCTCGCTCTTCGCTGCGTCGATCGAGCACCAGTTTTTTCATACTGACGACAGAATCTTCAAGCCGATCCTGTTCATGCATCCCTTGGCGCAGGAATTGATTGACAGCATCGATTCGCGAAATGGCATAGTCGATTTTTGGATTACTTCCGGCTACATAAGCTCCAATATTAATTAGATCTTCGGCCTCTTTATAGGTAGCCAGAATTTCTCGAATACTGCTACTGCTTTTTATATGTTCTTCATCAACAATGTCGCGCATGACACGGCTGGACGAGTTGAGGATATCGATGCAAGGGTAATGGTTCTTAGCCGCGAGAGCGCGCGAAAGTACAATATGCCCGTCAAGAATGGAACGCACGCTGTCGGCGATGGGCTCGTTCATGTCATCGCCTTCAACTAGAACAGTATAGAGCCCGGTTATGGTACCGGCCTGTTTAAAACTGCCGGCACGTTCAAGTAATTTCGGCAGGGTAGCAAAAACCGAGGGGGTATACCCCTTGGTAGTGGGTGGCTCACCGATAGCGAGCCCTACTTCACGCATGGCCATAGCAAAACGGGTGACCGAGTCCATCATGAGCAAAACGTTTTTTCCCTTATTGCAGAAGTATTCCGCCAGGGTGGTGGCAACAAATGCGCCCCGCATACGCAGCAGTGGAGAACGATCCGATGTGGCAGCGAGAACCACGGAGCGTGCTAAGCCCTCCGTACCCAGGTCGCGCTCGACGAACTCGCGCACCTCACGCCCACGCTCGCCAATAAGGGCTATAATATTGACATCTGCACGTGCGTGTTTGGCCATTGTACCAAGCAGCACACTTTTGCCCACTCCTGAACCCGCCATAATCCCTAGCCGTTGCCCTTTACCACAAGTGAGCATGGCATTAATTGAGCGTACGCCAAGGTCAAGCGGTTCATTGATCTGCTTGCGCGCCATGGGATCGGGCGGTAGAGCATACAGAGGCATATGCTTGTCAATTCGAGGCGGCTTACCGCCGTCGATGGGTTGCCCCATGGCATCGATTATCCGGCCCAGCAGGGCATCACCGCAGCCCATGGTTGCGCTGCTGCGTAACACCCGGATCAAACTACCAGGACCCAGTCCTCTAAGTTCTCCTAGAGGCATAAGCAGGGTATAACCATCGCGAAACCCGACCACTTCAGCAGCTACAGATTCACCGAAATTCAAGGGGAGAATTTCGCACAGTGTTCCGACCGTAGCAGAAGTGCAGTAGCCCTCAACTACCAAACCGACAATCTTGGTGACCTTACCCCAGACCTTCATGGTCTGAACCTCTCCGAGATTTGACGGCAACGTTCTCACTCCGAGTGCACCATGGTTTCTTTCAGATGGGCAAAAATCTCGTCAAGTTGGGTTTCCAGGGTTGCATCAACCCGCCCCGAAGGGGATTCCAGGACACAGCCACCTCTGGTGATAGTGCTGTCGCTGACAAATTCGATATTGCTTAAACCGCTGAGGCTGGCAACAAACAAGGGCTTGTGCTCATTCAGCACCTGCATATCCTCCGGATTGACCCTTATATGAAATTCTTCTGCCTGTACTGCCGCATTTATAGTCTGTTGCACAATTCGTACGATTGTCTCTTTGTGTTCATTTATTTCCACCTGGATAATGCGCCGGGCAATGGCCATAACCAAGTGCAGCATATCCTCAGCGCTGCGCTGCATAATACTCTCGCTCTGAGTACTGAGTTTTTGAGCCGCCTGCGCCAGGGCCGTGGTGGTTTGCGCAAGTTTATCTTCCACTTGCCTTATCCCTGCGGCTACCCCTTTTTGGTACGCCTGCTCTTCAATTGCAGCCATATCGACAGGTACGCCCTGGGCCACTGTAGGCTGGGCAAGTTGAGACTTGCCCTTGCCATCTCTCCCAGCTTTTTTATTCTCTTTTACACCAGAGGCAGCCCCAGGTGGCACAGGCTCAATCGAAGCTGTCGGCACAAATATCCCTGGCTCTTCAGCACTAAGTTCTTCGAGATTACGCATGCTGACACACACATAAGCATCTGGATCCAATTCGCGCCATATTTTAGACAAGAGCATCTCCCGATCCGCGCCCCGGGATAACTATCTGACCTTCCTCTTCGAGTTTCAGTGCCAGCTTTACGATACTCTGCTGCATCGCCTCGACATCGGTCAGGCGTACTGGACCCATCGCCTCGAGGTCTTCTTGAATCATCTCGGCAGCACGATTGGATATGCAAGAATATATTTTGTTTTTCAGGTCGTCAGGAGCGGTTTTAAGCGCCATGGTGAGGGTATCGTTATTAACTTCGCGCAGAATCATCTGCATGGCGCGATTATCGATATTGAGCATGTCACTAAAAGTAAACATCTTCTTACGAATCGCTTCAGCTAACTCCGCGTCAGCGGCATCTATGCCATCAAGTACTTTTCTATCCGCACCCTTTTCCATCCTCCCGAGGATATCTACCACCTTATCAACACCACCCACTTCATGCTGCTCTTTGCTGACCACGCCACCTATTTCGCGCATAAGCGCCTCTTCGATCTGTCTCAGAACCTCAGGCGCTACGCGATCAATCTTGGCAATTCTCAGCGCGATCTCCGCAGTCAGATCATCAGTTAAATACTTCATAACCTTGCTTGCATGATCTGACTTCTGGGTGGATAAAATAAGCGCTATGGTCTGGGGATGCTCGTTTTCAAGGAGACTAGCCACCATTCTCGGCTGCATCGTGGCAATCGTCTCAAGTGGGCGAGTCTCTACCCCACTTATTACTTCCTGGTAGATTTGACTGGCATTCTCATCGCCGCTCTCGCTCAGAGCATTGCGGATAAAGTCTCTACTTTTTACATATTTACCGGGATTTCTTTTCTGTACCGCGCGAAACTCTTCCATCACATCTGCTGCCAGTTCAGCCGGGATATGCTCTATATTTATCATAGCCTTACTGATGGCTCGCACCTGTCCTGGCGGTAAATCCTTAAATATCGAAGCGGCAACCGACTCTCCGAGACACAGCAGCAGAACTGCGGCCTTTTCTATTCCGGTCATACGCCCCAGTTGCATGCGTTCCACTCATCTACTCCTGTATATAATAAAGAGGGCAATCTTATTCATTGTCAGAAATCCATGATCGAATCGCCTGCGCCGGTGAATTTTCTGCTTTCAGAATATCCTGTCTAATTTGTTCAGCCGGGTCGAGTTGAGTCTTATTGCTCCGCCCTGCCGCCATCTCTGCTTCGAGCTCTTTAACCGTTTTCATATGCTGCGTAGTTGACTCTCCCTGCAATGTCTTCAGGGCTGGGCGCAACACCAGAAGGTACAGCAACATGACTCCCAATCCCATGGCGGCATACTTTAGCAGCGGGGCAAAAGGGACAATGCGATCGTTCCAAGTAAGGGCTGGGATTTCAGGACTGGTGTAAAATTGATTAGCCAACGCCATGGAGGTAACGGTGATCTGATCGCCTCTGCTGGGATCAATACCAATGGCACTCTGAACCATCTTCCTGATCTCTTCGATCTCTCTGTCTGTTCTGGCAGTGGCAGAAACTCCATCGCGCTGCGCCTCGCTCCCAAGATCTGCAGACAGTTGCTCACCCACCAAAACTGAAACAGACAGAGAGCTGACAATCCCCACTGGGGATTTCATGCGATTAATTACTTTGCTTATTTCGTAGTTGGTGGTTTCTGCACTACTTGAACCACTTCCGCCACTTGCAGAATAGGCAATTTGAGGGTCACCAAGGTTGGCTTCAACCCCTGGAACCCCACCTACCCCACCTGAGCTCTGGTTTTTTTGTTCGCTGATCTGCTCACTGCGCGGCACTACTGTTTTGGGATCGTAGAGCTCTTCTATCTTTTCCTTCTGCGCAAAATCCAGGGTGGCTGTCACTTTTACCAGAGAATTAGCCGGACCCAGCGCGCGGTCAAGCAGCTCCTGAGCACGCTTTTCCAGGTGACGTTCCACTGCGCGCTGGTATTCCAACATTCCCGGAGTCATTGGGCCATCTAGCCCCTCTTCGGGACGCTTGGACAACTCCTTCCCTGTTGTGTCCATCACACTGACGTAGGCCGAATCAAGACCTTCCACGCTACCTGCTACCAGATTGACAATCCCCTGCACCTGATCATCTTTAAGACGTTGCCCTGGTACCATCCGCAACACGATGGAAGCCGTCGATTTCTGCTGCTGATTCTTAAACAGACGTTTTTCTGTCAGGGCCAGATGTACCCGCGCTGCCTCAACCGGAGCCAGAGACGCTACGGTTCTGGCCAGCTCCCCCTGTAGTGCACGTTGGTAATTTACCTTCTGCACAAAATCGGTAATCCCCAGACTCTGCTTATCAAATATTTCAAAACCCACACCACCGCCCTGAGGCAAGCCAGAACTGGTCAGTTGCAAGCGCGTTTCATGTACCATTTCCGCAGGAATGTAGATGCTATTGCCATTACCGCGTAGTTCATAGGGGATTTTATTATCCTTGAGCCAAACAACTATTGCCGAAGCATCAGACTCCGACAGATTGGCAAACAGCATCTGATGGTTCACCTGCCTGGCCTGTAGAATCAAAATGGCAAACAGCGTCAGAGAAAACAGAACCACTGCTGCCAAGCTTATCTTGCGCGACAGCGGCCAGTCACTAATAACGCTGAACAAGTTCCATTTTACTTCATCTGCCATAATTCCACCATTCACGCATGTGATCTTCTTGGCCCTGGCGCGTTAGCACCCAAGGCTGATCGGTACACCAATAAACACTACATAACTCATTATACCTGCATGCGCATAATTTCTTGATATGCATCCAGAGCTTTATTCCGCATTTGGACCAGCAGACGCATGGAGATATCCGCCTCCTCCATACTCAGCATAACTTCGTGGAGATTCTCCGCTTTTCCAGTCTGGAGTGCGACGGCGGCCTTATCTGCATCAAGCTGGGCTTTATTGGTCTGCGACACAGCATCGGCAAGCATGTCTGAAAAACCGGTATTGTTGACGCTATTTCGCGTCGTGTTTTCTGCGAACAGGCTTTTAAGATGAGTATCAATAGAAATGTCTTTTATCATAGGTTATCTCCCGATCTCCAGAGCTTTCAAGGCCATGCGCTTGCTCGCCTTTATGCTGGTTACATTCGCCTCATAGGCGCGGGTGGCCATCATCATATCTGCAGTTTCTTCAAGCAGATTGATATTGGGCATAGCCACGTAGCCGTTTTCATTCGCATCGGGGTGGCCGGGATCAAATACCAAGCGGGGATCAGTCGTATCTGCCACAATCTGACTCACTTGCACTCCCTGTGGTTGCGCCTGCATTGCACTGTTCAGTTGCTGTTTGAAGCCAGGCTGCTGGGTCTCGAATACAACCATCTTCCGTTGATAAGGGCCCCCCTGTGGGGTTCTGGTTGTTTCGATATTGGCCATATTAGAGCTAATGGTATCAAGGCGTATTCGCTGCGCTTTCAGTGCTGATGAAGCTATATTGAACGAGTTGAACACATCCATTAAGACCTCCGTATAGAAATTTTCCCCGGCTTATGGAAAACACTTATCTAAGCTTACTGTTTATTTTACTGACCCTGAATGGTGTACTTCAATATTCCCATTTTTTTATTGATCAGCTGGGTGGCAGCTTCATAGTACAGCTGGTTTTTGGCCATCGCTAACATCTCACTATCCATATCCACGCTGTTACGATCCCCTAGACCACTCGTGTCCGGATATTCTACAATCTGGCCATTGACCTGCTCTATGGCTACTCCCTGTCTGGGCATATGCTGCGGGTGTGTACGGCGTATGTTGGAATCGTTAACCGCCACCGCAGCCCGAAGTTGGTCTTCAAACTCGAAACGCTTGACTGCGTAACCCGGAGTTTCAGCGTTAGCAACATTGGCCGCGATAACCTGCTGATTCTGCATACGTAAATCAAGGCTCTTTTTAAGCACCGCTGTTGTTGAGTCAAATATTCCGTTACTACTCATAGCCAATCCTCTGTTCAAAGAGCCCAGCGAGCTCTGTCGCAATTCTTTAATCGAACTGCTCGATCAACAAGCTCTGCTGCGCCAGGCGTTTCCAACGTGAGCTTATATCTGTTTCGGCAGACTCGGCTACTTGGGTTAGAAATATCAGCCCACGCCCGCGCTCACCTTGTTCAATAAGTATGCTGCCCATGCGATACATAGCCGCCAGACCGTATTCAGGCGTATCAACCAAGCGCTGATAATATTCCAGCGCGGAAGTCAACTGCTTCTGCGCATAAAGAGATTCGGCATAAATATAGAAATCTTCCGCCAGAGCACCGCCATCCCCTCCCATAACACCACCCTGTACCAGGGTATTCTCTGTCACTATACGCTGAAGTTGCTGCCCTGCTGCAATAATTTCATTTTGCTGCCACAGACGCCTGGCAAAGAACCTGTCGAGCGCGGTGCCGCGTGGATGGCCAGGCGTGTGCAACAAAGCATCGGCCTCTGTTTCTCGCCCCAGCTTAAGCAGCGCCCTAACATAATTGAGATACACAGCCGATGCATGAGCTTCATCTTGCCAAGTATCGTCATTCCTAAATTGACTTAGGTAGCGTTGCGCATACGCTTCAACGCTGGAGTAATCACCTTGCTCGTACAGAGCCTCAATCAAATGGGCATATACAGGCTCGAGTTTATCTCCCTGTGCTGTTGCATCCACCACATATTCATAGAGTTTCACTGCGCGCGCATAAAATTCCAGTTCACTGAAAACTTTTCCCAAATTGAGCAGAAACGCATAATCGCGCTGGGTCGCCACTAGAATATCACGATTCTGTTCCACCAGAAGCATAGCATCAAAATGTTGCTGTCCCGCTATGAGTTCCTCAATATAAGGAGGTAAAATTTCCGCCAACAGCGCCTGTGCATAGGTGCGCAGCGGCGAAATTCGGTCCATGTGCAGAAGATGTCTTAAGGTGGCTACAGCTTCTTTTGTTCGGTGCAGCAAGTGATATGTGAGTGCCTGTTTAAACTCTATTTCTGCCTTGTCTGCACGCGCGGGCATCTCGCTTAGCAATGCGGTGTAATCGGCCAAAGCCTGTTCGCGGCTCTTAATGCTGGAGCCTACAGCACTCAAGTCGGCCAGTTTGAGTCCTGCTAGCTTGGATGCACAACTGCCAGGCATGATTTTACCGAGTAGATCAAGAGCTGAGTCAGTATTTCCGACATGCAACATACTCATGGCAACAAAATACCGTGCCATATCGCGCTGTTCATGGTCTTCAAGGAGATCATGCAGGCGCGAAAAAACCTCTTGCGCTTTTAGGTAATTTTTATGCGCATACAAAGAGCTGGCATACGAACCAAGGGAGTAAGCAAAATCGCCCAGTACTCCAGCTTCATCAAGTTCGGTGTATATCTTCAATGCTGCTTCAATATCACCACGCCTGAAGCGCGCATCGGCCTGGCGCCTTGTTATGACGCTGTCCGGCTCTAGCGCTGCTCCTTCCAAGCTGTCCAGCAGGTGCAGCGCAACCCCACTGCGTCCGACGGCTAACTCCGCTTCTGCCTGCAGTAGCGTTATGTACGGTTGCTGCGCCAACTCAGCGTGTGCTGCAACAGCCAGCTCCAGTTCAGTCAGCAAGACAAGGGATTGTTCAATATAGGACTGTCCGGTCCGGCAAGTACGCAGGTAGAGTTCCAGCAATGCCCTACAGTGTTCAAGTTCGGGAAAGCTCTGATCCTCAACCCCACTCGGTTCTGTTACACTTGAGACGGCAAGTTCTGTCCGCTCTAGGAAACTATATGCGCCGGCGCAATTTCCTTCGCGCACATCTATCTCAGCCAGAAGCATATCCCTGGTGATTTTTTCGCGCAGTGAGAGCACACTGAACCCAATGCCAGTGTAAGCACTGCGGGCAACATCCCAGCGTTTTGCTTCACCAGCACCCAGCACTTCTAAGGGAATGGATTCATTGACAGGAAGACACAACCCAATCAGCGGGAAAGGCGGCAGAGTATATCCCAAGGGAGCATCAAACTCGACCGGGCGCTCGTAATCGCGAAAGAACTGTTCCCAGTTTCCACGATATTTTGAAGCTATAGCCTTGCGACTCACTCCCCCCGCTGTGCTCACATGCAGTCCACCCGGCAACGATCTGGAAATTGCAGGACGTGAACCGCTGTCTTGCTCGCGCCAATACATGTCCAAGACAATCTGCTTTTCATCGTTACGCTTAATTGCGTTCACGAAGCGTGGGGGGCGGCGCAATAAAAAAGAGAGCAACAACCTGTCTGTCGCTTCGCCTAGCAGAACCCTGGCAATTGAGTCACTATCCCCGGGAATGGGCATTTCCCCCTTCGCGGAGGTGTCCAGTAGGGTTAACTCTACCTTTTGGCCCGACGTTGTCAGGGTATGTAGGGGAATACGATCGAAACTGAATATAATTCTGACCATATTCACGTCCTGCTCGACCTGCATCTTTTGCAACTCAGCCCGAGCGGCGGCATACACATCTTGGCCCTGAAGCACAATTAGGACAAAGAAAAGAAACACCGCTCCCATTGACCCAATCAGATCGACAATCCTTTTTCCAGCTATTCTTTTATGCAAAATTGAAAAGCAATTCAACGCGATAACCTTAATTGACGCAGACCCCCAATATTCAAACCAGTATTTAATTAAATAAGGCAGCACAATACCTTGTCAGATCACATATGCCTTTTGCCAAAACTTAATATCGGTACATGGGAAGTAAAGGCCTACGTTCTTTGTGCAGTAGAATGTAACAAACCCATGTGTATGCAAAATTGGGACCATTATCCGCTCAAGAGCTGTTCGTCAACAGTAAATGCAAAACTGCTGGATCACTGCCGGAAAGCTGAATGCTGTTGCACAATTCTCAACTTATTTGCTTTTACTTTCGCGCCTGCGCTTGGAACATGGGCTCAATAAAGTCAAGAGCGCTTTGGAGCAGTCATTATTTTGACTTTGGAAGTTGATCCAGAAAAACATATGGCTTGTAATACCGACATGCATCATTTAAAGTGCCGAAAGCAAAACATGAACGTAAACTTGGGGGGTTGTGTAGCCTGAGACACATTCTTTACGTACCAAAAAACCCTTTACGCTCTGACTTTAACTTAAGCAACTTAAGTAAACGTGCGCGGCAAATTTAGTCGTTGGCCCTTTCTGTACGGCAGCCAGCGCCTACTTACAGCCAGCCTCAATGTTTTTCAATTGTACCTTGCATAAAAAAATTTGGCACAGAGTTAACTTATATATAGGCTGAGTGTTGCGGCAAAAGACTGTATAATGAAAACTTTAAAGACTCTTAAAAACATACAAACATAACATAGTTCAGGTAACTTCCTATATCGCCTTTTTGTATGGCCTTCGAATACGGCCTCTAAGAGAGTTACTTTGCTGAGAATTAAAGCCTTTCTCACTAATCTTGACCAGTTGTTTTTTGCTCAGATCGATAACATTGCAGTTAAAGCTTGAACACCTTCGAGTGTTGCTCAGATTTCTAAGCATTAATCAAGGCAAACAGGTGCACAGTTGTAAATGTTTCATAGCAACAGAGCTTTATTACGCAAACCCATGAAGAGAGCTAACTCATGACCGACAATTTAGGCAGCGATCAGATAGAGATCATTGTTGACTTCGTACAAGAAAGTCAGGACATGATCGAACAACTCGAACCTACCATCATCGAACTCGGTCAGGATGCTGACCCAGACACTATCAATGCTGTTTTCCGTCTATTCCACTCCATGAAGGGGAGTGCCGGATTCCTTGAATTTAACCATATCACCAATGTAGCTCACTCTGCAGAAAACCTACTCGACAATGTGCGCTCAGGTAAGCTGAAACTTCAACCAGAGCACGTAAACCTGTTGTGCGAATCCTGCGATTTTTCAAAAGAAGCATTGGAACACGTATCAGAGACCTATTCTGACGCAGCAATGGCTCACAAGGCTGCTGAGATGGTTGAAAAACTCAAAGACATCATGGAGCAGGAATATGGGGTTGTTGCCGAATCCGCACAGGAATCTTCTGGTACGGCAGAACCGGAGTCGGACTATGATAGCAACACAATCATAAAAAAAGCTGATGATGACACGGATGAGTATACTCTCGATATCACTGATGAAATGGTTGAACGCTATATTCAGGAGGCGGAAGAGCTCCTTGAAAGCGCCGAGGAAGGTTTGCTTGAATGGGAGAAGAATCCCAGCAACACCGACAGTTTAAGCCTTGTTTTCCGCAACATCCATAGCTTCAAGGGTAACAGTGGGTTTTTCGGCTACGCCAATCTGGAGCAGCTCAGCCATAACATTGAAAATGTCCTCGACAATATCAAAAATGGTGGTTCTTTCCGGGTCGACAACCCTTTCGAGGTTCTCCTTAGCGCCACTGATGCCCTCAAGGACTGCGTAAGCAACCTGGCTAGCCATGGTGGTAAAGATTACATCGAAGAGCTGGAGCACCACATAGAAGCCCTGCAGGATCTTCCAACCCCCCGCCTGGGCGAACTTCTAGTGAAACAAGGTATTATCAACGAAGAGGATGTTAGGTCTGTCCTCTCGATTCAGAAGAAGTCCTTAGGCGAACACCTTATACAGATGGGCAAGGTGTCACAGGAGCAGGTTGCTCAAAGTGTGAAGATCCAAAAATCCGAGAAAAAAAGCATTAAACTGCCTGAGCGCAAACCAACCAAAACTACTGCCCCGGCCAAACGCCAAGATATCCGGGTTGAACTTACAAAGCTCGACAGTCTGATCAACCTCATCGGTGAAATGGTGATCGCTGAAAATATGCTGATCCACAACCCCGATCTGGAGGGGATGGAGCTAGAAAACTTCAACAAAGCCGCCCAACAGATGACCAAGCTGGTACGCGAACTTCAGGAAATGGCCATGGTCATCCGCATGATCCCGGTTTCGGGCCTGTTCCGGCGCATGATCCGCCTGGTGCACGACATATCGGCCAAAGCAGGCAAAAAAGTGGACTTGAAGCTCTTTGGCGAAGGTACCGAGGTAGATAAAACCGTAATTGAAACCATCACTGATCCTCTGGTGCACCTGCTGCGGAACTCCATGGATCATGGACTCGAACCGCCTAAAGAGCGTGTAGCGGCAGGCAAAAACGAAACCGGAACCGTCAAGCTCTCCGCGTGCCATGAAGAAGGTGAAGTGTGGATAACTATCGAAGATGACGGACGCGGACTCAATCGAGAAAAAATTCTGGCGAAGGCAGTCCAGAATGGGCTGGTTGAGGGTGATGGCTCCGATCTTCCTGATAGGTATGTGTACAATCTAATATTCCAACCTGGATTTTCTACTGCCGAAAAAATCACCGATATTTCTGGCCGTGGCGTTGGAATGGACGTAGTCAAACAGAATCTAGAAAAGATTAAAGGCAAGATCGATGTCAGCAGCGTCCCCGGCAAGGGAACCATAATGAAACTGCGGATTCCTCTGACCCTGGCAATAATCGACGGGATGCTGGTTCGAGTCGGTGACGTACACTGTATTGTTCCGGTTCTGGCGATACGAGAGGCGTTCCGGCCCCAGGCTGAAAGTATCACTGTCACCCCAGACAACCAAGAACTTGTACGTGTACGTGAAGCATTTCTGCCGGTGGTAAAACTCCACGAACTCCTTAGCGTAGAGCCAGACAATCGCGAGCTAGAAGAGGGAATTCTGATTGTACTTGAACACCAAGATCGCTTTGTCTGTCTGCAGGTAGATGAAATCATGGGTCAGCAACAAACAGTTATTAAAGGCCTGTCGGAATATATAGGCAATGTCAACGGCTGCTCCGGCTGCACAATCCTCGGCAACGGCGATATCTGTCTAATCCTTGATGTCGGCAGTCTCGTTGAAAGACAGTAACTTCGGAGTGTCCAAACATGAAGGCTGAATTTCGCGGCTCCAATGTAGTCAGCGGCAGCATGATGAGCATCAGCGACAGTGAATTCGACTCTTTACGCGAGATGATATATACCCGCTTTGGCATCAACCTGACAGAACAGAAACGTTCCCTGCTGGTGGGACGTTTGCAAAAAATGCTGCGCACCCACAAGATCGAAACCTTTGAGGATTACTACCGCTACCTCGAGAAAGACACCAGCGGCAAAGCGGTAAGCGATCTGATAAACCTTATCTCGACCAACTACACCTATTTCAACCGCGAGAAGGATCACTTCGATTACTTTTTGAACACAGCATTGCCTCATGTATGCGAAGAAATAAAAAAGCGGGGGGAAAAGAACCTGCGCGTTTGGTGTGCAGGCTGTTCCAGCGGTGAAGAGGCATACACCCTGCTGATGCTCATGCATGAGTACCTAGGCACTGAATATAACCGCTGGGATGCCGGTCTACTTGCTACGGATATTTCACAGAAGGTTCTGGATACCGCTCGCGAAGGAATTTATCCGGCAGATAAGGTTGCATCCCTGCCGGACAATCTGCAACGCAAGTATTTCACCCGGCTCAACTCTGGGCAGATGCAAGTAAGCAATAAAATTCGCTCCGAAATTACGTTCAGACGCTTTAATCTTATGAATACCAGATTCCCTTTCAAGTGTCCGTTTCATATAATTTTCTGTCGGAATGTAATGATCTACTTCGACCTGACCACCCGCAATGCGTTGGTGCAAAGATTCCATCAATTTATGGAGCCCAAAGGATATTTCTTTATCGGACATTCCGAAACGCTTGGACGTGACAGCAAGCTGTACAACTACATCATACCTGCGGTGTATCAAAAAGGGAGCTGACCATCTATGCCCAGAAAAATCCGTGTCCTGGTAATTGACGACTCTGCCCTCATTCGCCAGATCCTTACAAAAGGTCTTTCGCTAGATCCTGAAATTGAGGTGGTAGGCTCTGCCATTGATCCGTATATCGCACGCGATAAAATCATCCAGCTGCGTCCCGATGTTCTCACTCTGGATGTAGAAATGCCACGCATGGATGGGGTCGAGTTTCTGCGCAAGCTGATGCCGCAGTACCCCCTTCCCGTGGTTATGGTCAGCTCTCTGACCCAGCGCGGCAAGCAGATCACCATGGAAGCTTTGGAGGCAGGAGCGGTTGATTTTGTATCCAAGCCAACCAGCAATGTCGCTCAGGGGATGAACAGCATGCTCAGTGAGCTGCGCAAAAAAGTTAAAACTGCAGCCGGAGCCAATGTATCACACTGGAAAAACAAAACCCCGCTACAGCCAAGTGTACAAACCGTCCTGACATCAAGAGCCTTGGCCGAATCCACCGATAAAGTAATAGCTATCGGTGCCTCCACGGGTGGAACCGAGGCGCTAAAAAAGGTGGTGTGTCAATTCCCCGCCACCATGCCGGGAGTAGTGATCGTTCAGCACATGCCCCCAGGTTTCACCAAAATGTTTTCCGAACGCCTCAATCAACTTTGCGCCATGGAAGTAAAGGAAGCCGAAACTGGAGACCGCATCCGCAGCGGCAGAATATTGGTGGCTCCGGGAGCAAAACAGCTTGAGGTTGTGCGTTCGGGTGGAGTGTACCATGTACGCTGCGAACCGGGAGAGAAGGTTAGTGGTCACTGCCCGTCGGTAGATGTTATGATGCACTCGGTGGCTAAACACGTTGGGGCCAATGCGATCGGAGTAATGCTTACCGGAATGGGATCTGATGGTGCAGATGGGATGTTGGCTATGAAAAACGCTGGAGCACGCACTATGGCCCAGGATGAGGCCAGCTGTGTGGTATTTGGCATGCCCAAAGTAGCCTACGAGAGAGGAGGAGCGGAAAAATTGGTTCCTCTGGATAAAATCGCCGCAAAAGTCATTTCCAAGTTAACGGAGAAATAAAAGACCATGGGCAATATTATCCTCGGTGTGGGTGACCTTGGCGCCACCAACAACTCCGCCGACTGTGTAAAAACCTTTGCGCTCGGATCATGCGTGGCGGTGATACTCATGTGCCCTAAAACCCGCACCGTAGGAATGGTTCATATCGCCTTGCCAGAATCCAGAATTAACCCGGAAAAAGTTAAAACCAGACCAGGCTACTTTGCTGACACTGGGATTCCCGCTCTACTTAAAAAAATGACCACCTTCGGGTGCGACCCCCACGGTAAAGGCTTTATTGTTAAGTTGGCTGGCGGCGCTAGAATTATGGACCCGAACAACACCTTTAATATTGGGAAACGCAACGCCCTGGCGGTTAAAAAAACTCTGTGGAAGTTCTCCCTCGGTGCCGTTGCAGAAGATCTAGGGGAAACATATAGCCGAACTGTTACCGTCTGTGTGGCATCAGGCGAGACCCTGATAACCTCGCCGGGACGCAAGGACTGGAAGATTTAAACTAATGGAGAAGACCATGGAACAACGTGCTACGCGCGCTGACATTCTCGCGGCAATAAAAGAGATCCCCCTGCTCTCCCCCAGCGCCTCGCGTCTTCTCCAGATAGCTTCCAGAGAAGACTACAATATCGATGAAATAATTGAGGTGGTAAAATGCGATTCGGCCCTTACCGCTCGCTTGCTCAAGACGGTCAATTCAGTAGCATATGGTTTAGTGCATCAGGTCACCAGCATAGAACGTGCTATCAGCTACTTGGGCGAACGTCTTGTAGCCGGCATTGCCCTCGGAGATAGCGCCAAAACTATTTTTTACAAAAAACTTGTAGGCTACGAAAGCCCCGTTGGTGAGTTGTGGGAACACGATTTGCGCACCGCCATAGCAGCGCGTGAAATAGCCCGCCATTGCCACGCCGACCTCAGCAAAGACCTAGCTTTTACTGCAGGCATTCTGCACGCTATCGGCAAAGCGGTGCTCAGTGACTTTCTGCATGGATCTGCCACAGACCTACTGACCAATATAGACAGTCACGATGTTAGAGATTACCTTGAGGGCGAGCGGAATATCCTGGGGATGGATCACGCCGAAGCCGGCTTCGAACTAGCAAAAGTCTGGAAGCTGCCCGAGTCACTGCAGATGGCTATCCGCTATCACCACGCGCCGCAACAGGCTCCAGAGCAATATCGCCCCTTGGTGTACGCAGTCCATCTTGGATGCATCCTTGCCATGATGTCAGGCAGTCAGTCTTCAGATGCTCTGCAATACCATCTAGACAAAAACTATACCGTTTATTTCAATATCACCAATGAACACATTGCCATGATATTACTTGAAGTGAATGAAAGCGTAGAAACGATCCAAGCTGCACTTTCTGAAGGCAAGGAGCTAGCAGAATGAAGCGTATCATAATAGCTGATGACTCAAGCACAGCGCGCATGATGATCAGACGTTGTCTTGAAATAGTAGGCTTTAACGAAACTATATTTGAAGAGGCAAAGGACGGGCGAGAAGCCCTGGCACTGATGAAGAAAAATCCGCCCGACCTTCTGGTCAGCGACCTCAACATGCCGAGTATGGATGGTGAAACCCTGCTGCAGTGGATTAAAGCCAGCCCCAAACTGGTCAATATTCCAGTCCTTATCATATCCAGTGTCACCAACCCAGCTAAAACCGCCGAACTTAAAAAAAAGGGCGCCTTTGCAGTTATCGGTAAGCCGATAAATCCAGCGATGCTCAACGAAGCCCTTGCCCCGTTCTTACCGGAATAGAAAGGCTGCAACAATGGCTGAACTTCAAAAAATGCTGGCCGCAACACTCGCAAAAGTTATCGACGAGACTCTGGAAAACATGGCTTTTATCAGCACAGAAGAGGTTGATACCGAACTAGAATTCCCTAGCACTGAAAACATGCGCGCCGTGTGCCTGTTAGTCACCACGCCCGTAGTGATGGAACTTCGCCTAGGTATAGCAGAAGACCTGTTGCGCATAATAGTGGAAACCATGTACACCATTAACGCAGAAGATATCACACCCGAGCAAATTGTTGATGTCCTGGCAGAAACCCTTAATACCTTGGCTGGACGCCTTATGACTGAGTTGCTCCCAACAGACCAGACTTTTTCCCTAAGCCTGCCGGAAACGGTAGCTGATGTCCTGAACTCTGCAGACGACAACACTATCTTTGCAACAAGATACATGGCCAACGGCTTGCCAATAAGTATCAAAATCAGCGCTGCGGCCACAGAAGAACTCAAAACAATACTTAAACTCTGAGCAGCACATCGCATTAATCCTACAAACACAAGGAGAAATTCCATGGGAAAACGTGTATTAGTTATAGATGATTCCAGCACTATGCGAAAAATCGTATCACGCTCACTGCGTCAAGCCGGGTTAGAGTTTGACGAAATACTTGAAGCAGCTGATGGTCTGGAGGCCCTTGACCTCTTGAAAACTGAAAAAGTCGATCTCATCCTCAGTGATATTAATATGCCCAATATGGATGGGATAGAGTTTTTACGCCAAAAAAGAGAGATCGACGCCATCAAAGATATCCCTGTAGTGATGATTACCACCGAAGGTGGTGCTGACATCATTGGCGAGGCAAAAGAGCTCGGTGCAGCCGGAAGCGTGAAGAAA
The DNA here is from genome assembly GCA_034006915.1 of Desulfuromonadaceae bacterium. Lineage (GTDB taxonomy): Bacteria > Desulfobacterota > Desulfuromonadia > Desulfuromonadales > Desulfuromonadaceae > JAIVHC01. The sequence goes on from JAVERW010000022.1 coordinate 24,896, forward strand.
CCGTTTAAGCCCGAAACCATCAATGAAGTTGTTGGTGCATTAATTTAGTCTGCTCAATCTTGCCAGTCTGACTGCAATCCAGAGTTGGCACAGTACACAACGATGCCACTTTCTCGAACACAAGCAGATCTGTTTTTATGCCTGCAGGAGACCGTCCGTGGAACTACAAAAACATATTACTGATGCAACAACTGAAATTTTTGAAACTATGATAATGCTAAATATCACCGCTGGCGACCCCGTGCTTGAAAAGATAAACAACTTTAAATGTTCAGTTTCTGGCGTCATCGGACTTGCAGGCACCTGCAAAGGGATACTTGCTATCCACCTACCTGATAAGGTTGCCATGTCCATTACCGGCAGCTTCCTTGGCATGGAAGTAACCGAAGTAGATGATGACGTAACCGATGCAATCGGTGAACTAGCCAACATGGTGGCGGGTAACATCAAGATGATATTGGATGAAGCGGGAAAAAACGTAACCCTCTCCATCCCCTCCTGTGTCTATGGGGATGAATACACCCTAGACACAGCCGCAGACTGCGAGCGGGTTGTCATCCCATTTAATATTGAAAGCGGTCAGTTTCTAGTGGAACTCCAAGTCAAAAACTAATTAAGAGGCAAAAAGACCACTACAGACAGGCAAATGGGGTGCCTCAGCAGATTCGGCACCGTTTAATACAGGAGTTCATATTGGAAAACAACCTGCAGCAGCAGATTATCGATGCCACCCAGTCGGTATTCGATACCATGTTGATGTTGACCGTAACGCCCGGAGAGACATTGGCGGATAAAGTATACCACTTCAATGACAGTATCTCCGGGATGCTGGGTTTTTCTGGAGATGTCCAAGGGATGCTAACTATCCACTGTCCGCAAGCTGTCGCCTTCGACATCACTGGCCAACTCCTTGGGATTGAAGTCGAAAGCATGGATGAGGATGTTAAGGACACTATAGGTGAGATGGCCAACATGATTCTGGGCGGTATCAAAGATGCTTTTCTGGAACGGGGGATAGATATCAGTCTGGCAATCCCCACGGTCATGGCTGGACGTTCATATCGAGTTAAAACCGTGGATTACGCCTCGTGGATTACCGTCCCTTTCCATCTTGACGGTGGCGAACTTCTTGTTGAATTAAAACTTAAAACCTTGGATTAGCAGGTACTATTGTGGCAGATAGAGCAGTCGTTGATCGCGTTTTCAACGCCATTATCGAACAAACATCTGAAGAGGTCAGCGACCTGCTTGACGCTACTATTGCCCTCGAAGAGCATCAAACCAAGCTGCTAAACAAGAACCAGATCTTTGAGTTAAAGCGCAGCCGCTCCATTATCAGCACCATGGAGATCAGTGGAGACCAGGAGGGGCGCGCCTTTATAATAACCGACCAGAAAGACTCCATCACCCTTGGGGGCACGCTAATCATGTTGCCTCCTGATCAAATTGAAGAAAACTGTAAACAGCGCACGTTTGAAGGTGAAGCCGCAGACGCATTCGGCGAAGTGGCCAACATTATTGCGGGGGTATATACCTCTGTATTTCAGGAGATGTATCCGGAAAAACTTCATTTCAAACGTACGGTCGTAAACGAATTCATCCCAACCAAGCTTGATCCGAATGCTGACCTTCCTTTCCCACCTGGGGAATATTACTACTCCTGCTGTTCGATAAAACTCGAAGACCAGAGCATGGAAAAGCTGGAGGTGATTATTCCAGCACAGGTTTTTGGGCTAGCTCCACCACTTGAAACAAAAGCAGACCAGCAGGATGGCGCAGCTACAACAGAAAAGCTCAGCACAGATACTTTCAGTAGCACTGCTTCAAATGAAGAGGCGGCCCCTATCATCGAAGAAGGCGCCCTCGAACCCGAGGTTGATACAGATACAGAAGCTCCCCCCGAGGTTATAAAATATGTCGAACTATCCATAGTCGATCGGGTTCTCAAGGCCGCAATTACCCAGTGCGCCGAAGAAATAGGCACCATGCTCGACATCGAGATAGAACTGAGTAGTCTGAACACCGGTTATATTTCCAAGGAAGAGTACTTTGCCAAGCCCGGACCAAAATCCACCGTAACCGAAATGGTGGTAAATGGTGATCGTGAAGGCACCTCCTACTTCATCGCAGACCTTAAGGATTCCATCTTTTTTGGCGGCACTCTAGTAATGTTGCCTGAAGATGAGCTCTCAAGCAGAATGACATCCGGAGAACTCGATGGTGAAATTGAGGATGCCTTTGGCGAAGTTGCAAACATAATCAGCGGCGGAATCGTACAAAGTTTTTCCGAAATGTTCCCCCATAAATTCCATGTAAAAAAAGGTAACGTCGAGGTGTTTACCCCCACCAAGGTAATGGTTGAAAATCCCAAACCGTTCCCAGACGCAGAATATTACAGTATCAGTGGCAGCATGGAGTGCGACACCCGCGATCTAGGGCATTTAACCTACCTGATCCCGATCGATTTGCTACATATCCCCCCTAGACCAGTACAAACCAGCTGGGGAGAGGCTACAAGTGAAGAGATAACCCAGAAATCGCAAGCACCAAAAGCGCCGCTAAGTAAACCACAGAGCAGCGCCATAGCCCCAGAGAAGACCGCTACCGCGCAAGCGCTAGCTCCTGAAAGCCCAGGAAAAGAGATAACACCCAAAGAAACAGTAGTAGCCGTTGTCTACCAAAACAGCTCCTCCGCAGAGCCATATGCCTTGGTTCTGGGGGAATGTGGGCACAAACCAGTGCCACTAGCCGCTAACGAGAGTTTCAACTCCCTGCGGCAAAACGAAGTATGTGGCTCCCTGCTGATACTTGACAAAGTTGATGACGACGCCTTTGCCTTGATCATAAAAATCCGCTCTGAGACTCCGGCAAGCCAGCCCCTTATCGTCGCCGGATCCACTTGGACTAGAAGCTCCGTCTTAAAAGCGATCAAATACGGGGTCAACGATATCATCCCTACCCCTGCCACTGCCGACGAGATCCGGGCTAAGGTGCAGCAGAATCTGAAAAATTCTTGCTAATAATCCTGTAAACCGCCACAATACGTCGTCAGTTCAAGCAGTCCGCAATAAATTCTAGACCCCTTTGTAGAGTGAAAAATCATTGGCTGAATCCGTTCTGCTGAATATCGATAATGCAGTTGAGGCGCAGTTGCTGGAGTTTTTAACCCAACAGCTTGGTGCCGGATTACATCTGGTGCAGACTGCCGAGCAGGCTCGCGACATTATACGTCGCGGTGCAGTAAAGCTGTTCCTGTGTTCTTTAGGGGCAGACACCATCGAATTCGCAGCTCTGCTTAAATCGATAAAAACAATCTCCCCTGATACAGTTATCATCCTTATAATTCCGCAGGACACCAAAGCGCCCATCAATGAAATACTGCAGATCGGGGCACATTTTTATCTGCATGTTCCAAGCAATAGTGCAGAAGCTGCTGAAATTATCCAACGGGCAGAACAACATTACAGAATCCTTAGCATGGACAGTTCTGAACATCAGGACATTGTCCCCGATTTTCCGGAAATAATCGGCCAGACCGCGAAGATGCAACAACTCTTTGACATGATTCGACTCCTAGCCAATGATAGTGACAGCACAATTCTGATTCATGGCGAAAGTGGCACCGGCAAAGAGTTAGTTGCGAAAGCAGTGCACAACAACAGTCCAAGAAGACACAATAATTTTGTCCCCATCAACTGTGCTGCAATCCCTGAAGATCTCCTCGAAAGTGAGCTATTCGGACATATAAAAGGTTCATTCACCGGCGCTACCGCACATAAAAAAGGACGCCTACACCATGCGGAGGGAGGAACTTTGTTTCTGGATGAAATTGGAGACATGAAGCCGCTACTCCAAGCCAAGATACTCCGCGTAATCCAAGAAAAAGAATTTGAACCCGTAGGAAGTGTAAAGAGTGTCAAGATAGATGTCAGGATTGTCGCGGCCACCCACCGCAACCTCGAAGTAGCTATAGAAGAGGGAACGTTCCGCGAGGACCTCTACTACCGCCTCAACGTTGTTCCGTTGCTTATACCGGCACTGCACCAGCGCCGCGATGATATTCCTCTTTTACTCGATACCTTTGCACAACGATTTTGCCGCAGCAAAAAACGTCCCTTGTTTAGCTTTGCCCAAAGCACAATTGAATGCTTACAACAATATCCTTGGCCGGGCAACGTCAGAGAACTTGAAAACCTGGTACAGCGCCTGTCTATTCTGCACACCGGCAAAATCGTGTTCCCCGATGATCTGCCGGAAAAATATTTGCTCTCGTCCAGCAATATGGCGCCAATTCCTGACAACAGCGGTGGGTACACGGACTTCAACACTCAGGTGAGTGAATTTGAAGATCGCCTTATCTTGCAAGCTCTGATGAAGACCGGCGGCAATAAGAAAGAAGCCGCAGAGCTGCTAAATTTAAAACGCACAACCCTGTTGGAGAAAATCAAGAAGAAGCAGCTCAACAAAAGTCCGAGCAAATAAATATCCCGCATTGAAAGGCATAAAGAGATCCAGAAAGAAGACCCGCAATCAACAAAAAAGGCACTGGCTAATTAAGCCAAGTGCCTGATTTTTTATTGGTGCGCAATGCAGGATTCGAACCTGCGACCTCTAGCTCCGGAGGCTAGCGCTCTATCCAGCTGAGCTAATTGCGCGTGCGGAGCTTTGTATATCGTATTCACGTCGAAAACGCAACCGCTAATCCGCCGCGCTCCACCAAGTCCATACCCTTTTACAACACCTCTTCAGTCCATGTTCGTACCATGCTCTGGCTCCAATCCTAGGGCTTTAGCCTCAGCTATCAGCACCTCAGGCACAAACACTTTACCTGCCGCATGAGCACATTTCAGCGTATGTAGGTACATATCCCTAACATATTTTTCACCTACACGCTCAACGGGCCTATCTCTGCCAGCAATTATGTGGCCTTCCCAGGAAACCAGGGTTCCACCGTACTTGCACAACTCAAGACATTGCTCCCAGGTAAGCGTCCACAGCTCTGGAGACTTATGGGTTTTTACCCAGGCTTTAAAGTCTGGTTTTTTCTCCTGAAGTTCTTGCTCGTCCCACAGAACCCCCTGCTTTTCTTGTTGTTTATCCATTAGCACCTAGCAACACCTCAATCTGATTATTTCTGTCTAAGCAACTTATTTGTGGTCATTCTTGCAAAAAGTGCCGCACTAATTTACACTCTGGGGCTCTGCTTTTCCATACTTAACGAATATTATACCCTGCACCATGTAACCTGCACCAGAAAACAAAATCACCCGCATATTCAGGGTTAAAATAAAGCTGAAATCCATTTAACATCATCAGATTACAGGGGCCAATTACGTGAATACTTCGGCAGACCAGCAGGATGCAGTGCAACAGTTTCGTGATAAGTTGATCCAGGCACAAAAGCAACTCGGCGCAGAATTATCCTCGGACGCAGAAGTTAAACAGCTCAGTGCCTTTCTCGACCTGCTCCATGACAATGCAGTTCCGGCTGACCTTGCCATGCTCGAGCCTACTGAATTAAAAACACTGTGTCAGAAGATGCTGGAGCAAATCCGGCAACGTCAAGGAGAGCTCAATGTCCGTTTTCTCCCTATCAATAGTCAGAATCAAGGGATTCTGGTATGTAGCTGCAATGAAGCGCCTTTTCTGCTCGACTCCCTGTTGCTGTTACTACGCCGTGAACGTTTGTGTTGGCAGGTTATTACCCACCTGCGTCTGAAAATTACCCGCAGTGGTACCAGTATAATCACTCTGCAGGATGCCAAACTGGAGCGTGCCAACGAATCATTGCTGATTGTGCAAAGTGAAAGAGCGGCTGGCACAGAAGGGATGTTGGATAAAATCCAGCAGGTACTAGCTGCTGTTCTTCAGGTCGCAACGGATCGCGATGCGTTGTATAAAACCATGAAGCAACTCCAACCACAGGCGGACAAAGCCGGATATGGAAGCTTCTGGAACTGGCTGGTAAAAGACAACTTTGTCCCCCTGTCTTACCGGCAGCTACGCCCGAGTAATCTTGAGTCTGCACCGGCCGCACAAACGGAAGCACAAACTGTAGAAAAAACCGTACTAGGTATTGGCGCAGATCCAGCGCACAACCGCCTCACCCTCCCCCATAACTACGCCCTGTGCGATATGGATACGCAGGCGTGCATAACCCAAAGCAACGCATTGGCGGTCACCCAGAGCTCCAAGTCCAGCCCGGTATGGCGCAACGAATTCCTGACCTACATCTCATTGCGCGGTCAGAACAGTGCTGGTGAAAATATAGTTCACGATATCGCCGGCCTCTATACCAAGCATTCTCGCGGGAGTTCATCTCTGGAGATTGACGAGCTGCGTGCCAAGGTGAAAGAAGCTATGTTAAGTCTCGGCATCGCGCCTGAGAGTTACAACTATCTTAAAACTAAAGACCTGCTTTCAGCTTTCCCCATCACGGAGTTGTTTTTTTTAGACCAAGACCAATTGCAATCCATTATAAATTCACTGCTTTTTTCTCATCCTTCAAGCGTAAGAATCGTTTTACTTGATCACGATTCCAGGCGTTTGAATCTACTTCTTATAGTACCGCACTCCCTTAACCCCAGCGTCGATTTTCCCTCCATTGAAACGTATCTGAAACGCCAGTGCAATGCTGATGTGATAAGTTCGCGGGTGCTGAATCTTGATGCTGAACACTTTATCGTTCAGGTTCAACTCAATGGCGCTCAACTCAACTCAACTCCAAACCTGCCCCTGCTTAGCGAACGTCTGACTGAAAGGATGCGCAGTTGGGAACAAAAACTCCGGCGCGAACTTATCCTCCTTAACGGAAGCACAAAAGGGATGGAGCTGTGGCAGATATATCGCCGCGCCTTTTGTATCAACTACCGCAACCGAGTCTCGCCTAGAATGTGTATGAACGACATAAACATGCTGGAGCTCTTACGTGCTGACAAGGGCGAGCAGATAACCATGTGGCGGCCTCAACATTCCGATTCGCGCTGCTTCTTACTGTTTTATAACACTCAACAGGACTACCTCAACGAACTGATGCCGCTGCTGGTAAATCTTGATCTTACTATCACCGATGAAGTTGACTTCAGCGTACAGTTGCCTGAATTCAAGGCATACATCAAGAGTTTTGGAGTACTGAACCATCTTCCCGCTCCTGCCGACCTGTTTGAGCTCAAAGATGCCCTAATCGAAACATTACGTGCCATGCGCGCTGAACAAGCCGAAAACGACTATCTGAATCATCTGGTGGTTCGAGCTGGTCTTGACTGGCAACAGGTTGATGTATTCCGCGCCTACCACAACTACTATTTCCAGCTAGGTTCAGCATTTACCAAGAGAACCGTGGCGTTTGCACTGATCAATAACCCCCGTGCCGCCATGGCACTATATCGCTATTTTTCCGCGCGCTTTAAACCTGAGGAGAAATGGGCTGACCCGATGGTACGTGAAGAAGAAGCACTACACCCGGCGCGTCAGGAGTTAATTGAAAGCCTGTCCGAGGTTGAAAATGTCAACGATGATAGTATTTTACGTACCATGTTCAACCTCATAGACTCCACTGTGCGCACTAACTTTTTTATTCGCCGCACGCAGAAGGATTACTTTATCTCCCTGAAAATAAGCTCTATCGGCATTGCAAAAATGCCAACTCCGCGCCCCATGTATGAGGTTTATGTTCACAATGCAAGCATGGAAGGAATTCATTTGCGCGGCGGCAAAGTGGCACGCGGTGGGATCCGTTGGTCGGACCGGCCCGACGATTTTCGCACTGAAGTCCTGGGTTTGTTAAAAACCCAGACGACTAAAAACACCCTTATCGTGCCCATGGGTTCGAAAGGGGGCTTTGTGGTTAAAACCCCCTTCGAGGATCGCAACACTGGGATTGAACTATCAAAACGTGCATATCAGACCTTTATTCGTGCCCTGCTCGACCTTACCGATAACCGCGAAGGTGCAGAAATTGTTACGCCGAAAAATCTAGTTTGCTACGATGGAGAAGATCCATATTTGGTGGTGGCGGCAGACAAGGGAACTGCTCTTTTTTCTGACACCGCCAACGCTATCAGTGCTGAGTATGGATACTGGCTTGATGATGCCTTTGCTAGCGGCGGCTCCCAGGGTTACGATCATAAGAAACTCGGGATCACCGCGCGCGGAGCCTGGGTCAATGTAAAGCGTCATTTCCGTGAAATGGGCATAGATATCCAAACCGAGCCCTTTACCGTGGTAGGTATTGGGGATATGAGCGGTGACGTATTTGGCAACGCCATGCTTCTTTCGGAGCAGATAAAACTGTACGCTGCCTTCAATCACCGACATATATTCATCGACCCCGATCCCAACCCA
>JAVERW010000122.1:0-4933 GCA_034006915.1 Desulfuromonadaceae bacterium
GTATCTATATCCGAATGGAGATAGCGCACCCGCACCCCCGCTTCAGTAAGATACACTGTCAGATCTTCGGCCATGCGTTTGGTCAAAGTCGTCACTAAGACTCGCCACTTCTTTGCCACCGTCTGATGAATCTGCTCCAGCAGGTCATCCACCTGCTCTTGCGCTGGGCGTATCTCAATGGGCGGATCTACCAGTCCGGTAGGGCGGACAATCTGCTCCACCACCACGCCATCGGCTTTTTTCAGCTCGTAGTCCGCCGGGGTGGCCGAAACATAGATAGTCTGTAGGTTCTTACCTTCAAACTCGCTAAACATCATGGGGCGGTTGTCCAGTGCGGAGGGGAGACGAAATCCGTGCGCTACCAATGTCTCCTTCCGCGACCGATCCCCACGATACATAGCCCCCACCTGCGATACGCTGACATGGCTTTCATCGATAAACAGTAGTGCATCTTCAGGGAAGTAATCAAACAAGGTTGCCGGAGCCTCTCCGGCTTTTCTTCCGTCAAGATAGCGCGAATAGTTCTCGATCCCCTGACAGTAACCCATCTCCTCCATCACTTCGATGTCGAACATGGTGCGCTGCTCTATGCGCTGCGCCTCGACCAACTGATTGTGCTCGCGAAACCAGGCGATACGCTCTTGCAGCTCGTCCTGAATCTGCTTCACGGCGCGCTCTAGGGTGGGGCGGGTCGCTACATAGTGGCTAGCGGGAAAAATGCTGGTACGTGGCAGGCTGTCGATCACTTTACCGGTAAGGGGGTCAATCTCCTTTATTGCTTCAATCTCGTCCCCAAAAAACTCTATACGCAGAGCTAAATTTTCCTCGTACGCAGGAAACACCTCGACACTGTCTCCGCGCACTCGGAACGTACCCCGGTGAAAATCCACATCGTTGCGCTCATACTGAACATCCACCAAATTCTGCAGCAGGGCGTTGCGCTCCAAGGTGTTTCCCACCTCCAGACCGACCAGCATGCCGTAATAGGCTTCGGGCGAACCCAAGCCATAGATACAGGAGACTGAAGCCACGATCAGCACATCCCGTCGAGTCAGTAGACTGCGGGTGGCGCTGTGCCGCAGTTTGTCGATCTCTTCATTGATGGAGGAATCTTTTTCGATAAAGGTGTCACTGCTGGGGACATAAGCTTCAGGCTGGTAATAATCATAGTAGGAGACAAAGTATTCTACTGCATTATCTGGAAACAGTTCGCGAAATTCACCATACAACTGCGCTGCCAGAGTTTTATTGTGCGCCAGCACTAGGGTTGGACGCTGCACTTGCGCAACAACATTGGCCATGGTGAAGGTTTTGCCACTACCCGTCACTCCGAGCAATACTTGGTCAGAAACCCCTTCCTGCAATCCGGCAGTTAACTCTGCTATGGCGGTTGGTTGATCTCCAGCGGGGGAATAGTTACTGTGTAGAACAAATTTGGCCATAAAAACCTGTGTAGTTAAAAACTAGAAATCAATGCATCAGTAATCAGAGTGAAAAAGGGTTCTTGAACGTTCATCGGCATGTACATCTTCACCTCCCAGTGTATCAATGACCGGTAGAGGAGCAAGATCGAGTCGGCTTATATTTTTTATGCCGAATTTGAATAACATTATTTCCCGCAGCGCTTCGCCCTCTGCATCAAAACCACGCAGACCACTTACCCCTGCGGCATAATCAACCTGTTGCAGAAGTCTTTGCACTTGACGCGGATTTTCCACCCGCGCATCAAGCAACAGATCAAGCAGTAGGTTCGCGACATCATATCCTTGCGCTTCGAGAATCGTGGGAACTGCAGAATAACGCTTGCGATATTGAGTAACAAACCTCTGCACGAAAATATCGCTGGACTCCGGATCAAAGCCGTCGGTGAATATGGCATCGCGCACATAGCGCCCTGCCTGGCTAAGCAGTTCCGGGGAATTCCAGCCGTTTATTCCAAGCAGCTGCACGTTTTCTATACTGGAAAATGCCAGTTGTGGTGCAAGAAGCGCAATCGTATCAGCAAAATCAGGGATAAACAGCGCCTCGAATTTCACTTCAGGCTCTGCCTGCGCGGAACTTTCCTCCGCACTGAGGCTGTCATCAGCTTTTCCACTCTTTGGCACCTCTTCAGGAACCATGGGCGCTAGTGCAGCACGAAAGTCTGTACTCCCGGGTGCATAATGGCGGTGGTACAATACTTCTCCACCAAGTAATTTCAGGGCATTGCGGAAATGGCGGGTAAAATCATCCCCTAGTTTATTTTCCGGTTGCAGCATGGCGAAGGTTTGCAGCTGGAGCGCGCTGACCGCGTAACTAGCCAGGGCATAAGCCTGCTGTTTTGCCGTAAGGGAATGACGGAATACATATGAACCCAGTTGCGGCAGCCCCTCCCAGTGGGAGAGGAGAATAATGGGGACTTTTTCCTGCTGTGCCACCTCGGCGGCACGAGCGGCAGGTTCGCCCATCATAGGCCCGATCACGGCCATAACCCGATGGGTTTGAATCAGCTCACGCACAATTTGTTCGGTATGCATCACGTCTGCCCGGCTGTCGCGTACGATCAATTCTGGCGCATCTGCACCGCGCAGCTGCGCGGCGAGCTCGATCCCCTGTTGCACCATACGTCCAAATGGTGCATAGCGCCCGCTCAAAGGGAGCACCACACCCACCGCACGTCGCTGCCAGGATTTTCCGTCAACCTGATCGAGCCATACCAGCGCCTGCCTGCGTACCCACGCATGGCTATCGCTACTCACTAGCTGTTCACCTTTGTAGTATATGTCAGAGTCACGCTCTACAGGCGCACCTGTGTACTTGCGCAGCTCGTGCAGGGTCAGCAGGGCAGCAACGGGTGTATCCGCAAACATGAACGCCGCTTCTTCGAGCTGAGTCTCCGGCATGCGCTCCAGAGCCTGCATTCCCGAACTCCCGGCAAACGCGGCCACGCCTCCATCTTCGGTCTCCAACTCCATGAGCCGGGCACAATAAATCAGGGTCTGCATCAGCTCCCCCCGTTGCAGAGCAAGTTCGGCCTGCACTTGCAGATACTCCCGAAGCTGTGCTGCGTCGAGGGTTTTTTCATCTACCTGATCAAGGATATTGGCTGCCGCCACGTTGTCATTCCTACGCAGACTTGCACGCACTAACGGCACCAGATCCGCTTGTTGCTCAGCTACGGGAATGCGCTGGGCATATAGGTGCGCCTGTTCAAAACGCCCCTGCTGCTCCAAAATACGACTGAGGTGGGCGTAGGCCGTGGGGACATGCGCAGAATCAGGATTTTCAAGGACATATTGGCGTAGCAGCGACAGGGCTCGCTCAGTATCGCCGGTCTGCTCAAATGCCGTGGCTTGATGCAAAACCTGTGGTGCCGCAGCGGACAGCTCGATGGCGCAAGCGACTCCACTCCAGCTGATGCACCAAAGCAAAAAAATTACTACTCCCAGTTTTTTTTGTATCGGCATAGCGCCTCTGCCTCCGCTTGATATAAAAACAGCCGCATCCTCAAGAATGGATGCGGCTGTATAGTAGCATATTGGTGCGATCGCGCACCACAAAGGTGTGGCCTCATTTTCAGGTCAGTCTGGACCGATTCAATCAAACAGTTCCTTGACCTTATCGAAAAACCCCTTACCCATGGGGTGAACATCGTCGCCTGATTCCCGCGCGAACTCTTCCAGCAACTCCTTCTGACGTGTAGTGAGTTTGGTGGGGGTCTCAAGCCGTAACACTACCAGCTGATCGCCACGTCGCCGCCCATGCACATCTGGGATCCCCTTCCCACTGAGCTTCATAACCTTACCAGACTGAGTTCCGGCCACAACTTTCATCTTCACCCGTCCTTCCAGGGTTGGCACTTCGATCTCGCCGCCCAGTGCCGCCTGGGTAAAGGAAATAGGTATTTCGCAGATAACGTTGCGCCCTTCACGCCGGAAGATGGGATGGTCTTCCACCTGAATAACTACGTATAGATCTCCAGGACCGCCACCATTGAGTCCACTTTCCCCCGCTCCGGCAAGTTTCAGCGCCGTGCCATCTTCAACTCCGGCCGGCACCTTCAGGGTCATTTCATGCTTAGTCTTGATCCGGCCACTTCCGTGACAATCCGGACACGGGTCTTCTATCTTGCTGCCTGCGCCATTACAATCGGGGCATGGGCGGGTGAGCTGAAAAAACCCTTGCTGCATACGCACCTGCCCGGCCCCGCCACAGGTGGTGCATGTAGTCGGGTGGGTACCAGGCTTGGCACCGCTGCCATCGCAGGTTTCACACGCGCTGTGGCGCGGAATCTTGACTTTCTTTTCAGTGCCGAACGCAGCTTCTTCAAAGGAAACCGTGAGGTTGTAACGTAAATCATCCCCACGCTGGCCGCGACTGCCACGCCTACTACCGCCGCTAGAGCTGAAGATGTCACCGAAAATATCGCCGAAGATATCTTCAAACGGAGTACCACGGAAACCGCCGGAGGAGAACCCGCCGCCGCCATTGCCATCTACCCCGGCATGACCAAACTGATCGTAAGCCGCGCGCTTCTGCGGATCGGACAGGACACTGTATGCCTCAGTAAGTTCTTTAAATTGGGCTTCTGCTTCCTCATCACCAGGGTTTTTATCTGGATGATATTTTACTGCAAGGCGTCGATACGTCTTTTTAATTTCAGCATCGCTCGCATTCTTGTGTATTTCTAGAATTTCATAATAATCTTGTTTGGCCAAAATAAAACCTCGCGTCTGTGTGCAGCAAACAGACAAAGAACATCCGGCAGTGGTAGAGTGAAAACCACTGCCGGAGTATTTTTATTTGTATAATGTTGAATAAGTCCCTTAAGACTTATTTCTTTTTATCGTCCTCGACATCCTCAAATTCGGCGTCTACTACGTCATCATCACCTTCGTCTTGAGCCTGCTCTGCTCCTTCGCCAGCCTCGCCCGCTTGTTGTGCCTGAGCGTAC
>JAVERW010000023.1:0-31628 GCA_034006915.1 Desulfuromonadaceae bacterium
AATTCGGGAAATTTCCTAATTCGTGTTCGGGTAAAAGACGCAAAAGGGGACAGTGCGGTCAGTGACTGGATCAGTTACCGGATAGATCCAAGCATAAATCGTAACAGCAAAATTGCCTTTTTCCCGCTGGAAAACATCAGCGGTGTGAAAGCACCACTGGCAGAAATTTCAAATAAATACAGAGACTTGCTTGAAAAAGAAGGGCTGCAGCTACTGAGTGAAGAGCGGCTGGATAAATTCATGTTCCGCCATCGAGTTCGTTATACAGGTGGCGTCAGCTCGGAATTGGCACATGCGTTGCTTGAAGAGGAGGGGGTCGAGGCGGTTTTTATCACTTCTCTTGAGTCCTACGCAGAAGATATACCGCCTAAGGTTGCATTGACGTCGCGACTGGTGCTTTGCCGCGAGGTTCCGGAAATCGTTTGGATAGAAGGAGTTGGCCTCTCAGGAGAAGATACTCCAGGCCTGTTGGGCCTGAAGCGGATAAAAAATTTCGAGGTACTGCAGGAAAAGGCGCTGAAAATGCTCCTTACGTCGCTGCAGGAATATCTCGCTGGGCAGCGCAGCAGCCGCGCTGTGAAGCGAGATAAAATTATGCCGAATGATTATTATCTAGCAACCGATTTTGTCGCCAATGAACAGTATAAAATTGCCATAGTCCCTTTTTTAAATCGTTACGCACGCCGAAATGCCGGGTTTGTTGTTCCGCTGCATTTCGTCGAAGCGTTGAGCCGTTATGAAAACCTGCAGGTTGTTGAACCGGGGCTGGTGCGTGAGCAGCTGCTGAAATACCGCCTGATTATGCAGGCAGGCCCATCGTTGGCGATTGCCGATGTGTTGGCCAGTGACACCACGCTGGGTGCCGACTTGATTCTGTCCGGGTATGTGTTCGACTATCAGGATAAGTTTGGCACACCGAAAATAGATTTTGCCACCCGCCTGTTTTCCGGGCCAAAGCGGGAGATTGTGTGGTGGTCCAGAAGTTACGCTGCTGGTGATGACGGGGTCTATTTCTTTGATTTCGGCCGCTATAACTCAACCCATGTCATGCTGCAGGAGATGGTGCGGGCGATCAGTGGTCTGCTGTTCCCACACAAGACGCTTCGAGCAGAGATGCCGGAAAATAAAGTTCAAGAGCAACTTCAACACTGAACATAAAGGGTTTATCAATGACGTATTTACCTCGGGTATTTATCGCTTTTTGTCTCGGCTTGGTATTTTCGACAGGCGTATTTGCTTTTGCCGAAGCCCCGCACCCGCACGGGCCGGCGCCAGTGCTTGACGAAGACCTTGTTGTTCAGCTGTCGATCCCGTTGTTCGATCAGGGTTTTGCCGAGCTGCCGGTCGCCAGCCTTGGGGAAACGCCTATTTTTTTAAGGGAGCTATGGCCGACGTTAGAGAAGACAAGAAATTTGCCTGAATTATCGGCGCAATTTAAACAAGCGCTTGACGCACGCCTTGCTGATAGAGCGGCGACGGCTGGGCCGGTCAAGATTTTTGTTGATACAAATATTGGAGAAGGTGGGCTGTTGCTCGTCGAAGTCCCCTTGTTCTCCGATTTCTTTCAAGAAGTCCCCGTCGCGTTGGTGAACGAAGAACCGATCACGGTTGCTGAGTTTTCTGCAGATTTGACGTCGGTGCATAATGAAATGTCTGGCAGCGAAGCTGCCACCGGGTCTAAGGAGAACATCCAACGCTTGATGGACCGCTTGATCACGGTTCGCTTGATCGAGCAAGAGGCCAGGAATATCGGCTTCGATCAGACCTCAGCGTTTATAAAACAGGCCAAAGAGTTTAAAGAAAACACCTTACTATACGCCTTGCTCAACAAACAATTGGAAGGGCACAGCCTGGATGATGAGGCTGTCGACGCGCTATACCGACAGGTTTCGCTGCAAGGGAAATTTGCAAATTATCAATTTGCTTCAGAAAAGGATGCGGTTGCGGTCCGTGAAGGATACGCAGCAGGCAAAGATTTTGATGTTCTGATTGCGGAAGCAGTCTCCAAGAAACAGGCGATAGCGGGGGAACAGCAGGGATTTTTGAGATTTAAAGACCTACTGCCGAACATCGCTTCAGAAGCCGCTGAGATGGAGGTCGGTGGAGTCAGCCAGATTTTCCGCCAGGCGGATGGGTTCCTGCTGTTTAAGCTGCTTGATCGTCAGTTCGTCGAAGACCCGCAGGCGTTCGAATATGCCAAAATAAGTGTGTGGGAACGGCAGAAAGCCGAGTTCGCGCATAAATATATTACCGATACGGTCGACCGTTACGCAGTGTTCAATGAACAGGCAAAAGAAGCTTTAAATTTCCATAAGATCAAAGAGGCCAACCCGGAGATCAAACTTGGGGCTGTGCTGGAACCACTGTTGAAAGATCAACGGGTTTTGGTCACGCTGGACTTGCCTACACCGGTTGTGTTGACCGTTGCCGACCTGGCCGGGAAAATCAAGGACAATTATTTCCACGGCGTCGATGTTGCATTTGATGCCAAAGAGGTGGACACAAAAAAACAACAAATCCTCGATGACACCCTGTTCCGTATCGTTGGAACCTATGAAGCGCAGAAACTGGGACTGGATCAGACCAAGACGTACCGCATGGCGACCGCCGAATTTGAGCGCCGTCTGCTGTTCGACATTTTTATGGCCAGGGTGGTGACGCCGGACGTGCATTACGGGGAAGAGGAAGTTCAGCGGTATTATGATCAGCATCAGGCCGATTATATGACCCCGGCGATGTTCAAATTTCAAAGTCTGCCGTTTTATCGTCAAGCCGACGCCGACAAAGCGGCCGCCAAATTGCGTGGCGGCAGTGATTTTAAATGGGTTTCCGCCAATAGTGAAGGATTGGTTGAGGTACAGAACAAAGATCTGCTGCAGTTTGATCGCAACATCCTGAGCCTTTCGGCGCTGCCGAAGAGCCTGCAATCTCAGGCGGCAGGGGTACAGCGGGGCGATTCGCTGGTGTATGCGCAACCGGAC
Organism: Desulfuromonadaceae bacterium; assembly: GCA_034006915.1. Taxonomy (GTDB): domain Bacteria; phylum Desulfobacterota; class Desulfuromonadia; order Desulfuromonadales; family Desulfuromonadaceae; genus JAIVHC01. The sequence continues at coordinate 2,982 of JAVERW010000023.1, forward strand.
AATTTTTACTACGTGCTGTATTTTGAGGATGTTTATCCTCCCGAGACTCGGCCTTATGATCAGGTACGCAAGGACCTACTGGGAGTCGTTTATCAGGAAAAGGTTGCTGCCACTTTGGAAGACTGGGTGGGAAAATTAAAAGAAGCCTACGAAACAAAAGTTTTTCTGGTGGTAAAAGAACGCTGAAACACGATTTAGGATAAATCAGCGGTTGGGTAAAACTGAGTCGAAAACGAGGAATGCTTATGTTGAACGCGTCTGGAAAACGAAGAATGTCTTTTGCCATCAGTCTGCTGACAACTCTTGTCATCCTTTTGCTCGGCCAGGTTTTCCCGGCCGAGGCTGCCAAGCGAAGCTTTGCGAAAAAGGGCTGCATCGATTGTCACGGCGACTTTGCGAAGCAGTATCTGTCGAAGAAAAATGTCCATAAGGTGGTCAAAGAGCAGAAATGCGAAGAATGTCATTTGCCCCACGGCATCGTTCCCAAGCTGTTGTTGAGGGAGTCGGGAGATAAAGTCTGCCTGCTCTGCCACAGCAAGGAGTCGCTCGGCCTAGACCAACCCTACGTGCATACCGCTCTGAAAAGAGGGAAGTGCAGCAGTTGTCATGACCCTCACGCATCGGACAACCCGTTTCTGCTCAGCAGCGGTGGCAACGATATTTGTTTCAGCTGTCATGATCAGACCCCTTTTGGCAAAAAAGTAGTTCACGCTGTCATTAAAAAAGATGGTTGTCTGGCCTGTCATAAAGCGCACGCTTCGGCGGAGAAAAACCTGCTGACGGCAAAACCGCTCGAGCTCTGTTTGACCTGCCACGACAGTAAGGAGAAAGCCTTTACCAAGGCCCATGGCGGCTACCCGGTGGCCAATAAGAACTGCAGTACCTGCCACGACCCACATTCCTCAAGTCAGGCGAAACTGCTGAAGAGCAGCGTGCACAGCCCGGTGGCGGATGGCGGCTGCGACGGTTGCCATCAAGCGGCAAGTGGAGCTGAGCCTTTTGCGGTGATTGCGCAGGGCGCTGAGCTCTGCCTGACCTGTCATGATAACGCCAGCTTGACCGGCGGCAAGGCGGTGCAGCATTCCCCCTTTATGGAGGGTGATTGTTTGTCCTGTCATAACCCACATACGTCAGAATATCCGCAGCTGATGGTTGCCCAAGGGAACAGTCTCTGTTTTGAGTGTCATGCCGAGAAGGACCGTAAAGTTCAATTTCCGCATGCGCCGGTCGATTCGGCCAAGGGCTGTTTGTCCTGCCACAATGCGCACGCCGCTGAATTTGCCGGATTGCTTGCCGCTCCAGCTGAAGGTGAGCATTGCTTGAGCTGTCACCCGGCGGTGAAATCAAAGTTAAGCAAGCTGGCCCATCAGCATCAGCCGGTCGTCGATAATCAATGTACCAGCTGCCATAACCCGCATGGCTCCAACGGTGAGAACATGCTTTCCAGTCGCGCCGACCAGATCTGCTACGAATGTCATGTTGGCGCGCAAGGCGATTTCGCTCAATCCGTGGTCCATCAGCCGGTCAGGTCCGGAAACTGTATCAGCTGTCATAATGGACATGGCGGTCCGAGTAAGGCACTGCTTAAAACTCAGGGCGCGGCCCTGTGTGCTACCTGTCACGAGACTCTGATGCAGAAAGCGACCGCTAAAGAGACCGAGCACAGCCCCTTTGCGGACGGGGATTGTCTGGTTTGTCATGATCCCCATGCCAGCGCGTTTGGCGGGATGCTGAACAATAACCAGACAGCCCTTTGCGCGACTTGCCATGGTGACTTGGCAACGGCGCTCGCGGCGGCCAGCAGTCAGCACGAACCGGTCAGTAATGGACAGTGCAGCAGTTGTCACAATCCACATAAGTCAGCGCTGCCGACCCTGATGCAGACCAGCGGCATTGACCTTTGTCTGGCCTGTCATAAAGATCTCAGAAGCAAAATGAATGAAGGACGCAGCCACGCGCCGGCCAAACAGGATTGTCTGACCTGCCACAAACCGCACTACTCTGCGGTGACCGCGTTGCTGACCGTGCCAGAGCAACCACTTTGCGCAGGCTGTCATGAGACCTCAACCGGGTCGTTCACGGCAGCTCACGCCGGAATCTCGGCCGACGTGATGAGCTGTGTGAAGTGCCATAATCCACACGCCTCCAAGGATCCGAAGTATTTCAAAGACGTGATGCACGCGCCATTCGCGGCCAGATCCTGTGTGCCTTGTCACGTGACCGGACAATAAGGAGGAGCTATGAAAAAGATAACTCAACTGATGATATTGTGTTTTGTCGGGGTGCTCTTCTGCCTGGTCGCGGTTCCCACTGCGCAAGCGGCGAATCCGTATAATCTGGCGTCGGGTGCCAAGGGCAAGCTCTGCTTGAGCTGTCATGAAACCTTCAGCGCGACGCTAAAAAAGAAGCACGTTCATACCCCGCTGGCACAAGGGGAGTGTACCGGCTGTCACAACCCACACACCGCCGACCACGGCAAACTGCTGGCGGACGACCCCTCGAAAATCTGCTTCAGCTGCCATGAGGGGCTAGTTCCCGCTGGCGCGAAGAGCGCCCACCTGGCGGTCAGTAAAGGGGAGTGTGTGATCTGTCATGATCCACACGCTTCGGACAACAAAATGAACCTGGTCAAGTCCGGTACTGAGCTCTGTTTCGGTTGTCATACGGAACTTGGGAAGAAAATCGCGCAGAATAAGCACGCGCATAGCCCGGTCAGCGACGATTGTATGACCTGCCATACGCCGCACGCATCGAAAGACAATCCGAATCTGCTGAAAGCGCAAGCTCCTGAACTCTGCCTACGCTGCCACGATGCGAGCAAAAAAACCTTCAAGAGCCAGCATGTCAACTATCCGGTCGAGCAAGCCAATTGTTCATCCTGCCATAATCCACATGGTTCGAGCACAGCCTCGATGTTGTACGATAATGTGCATGCACCGTTGAGCAGCCGGATGTGCAAACAATGTCACGTAGAACCGACTGCGGCGCAGCCGTTTGCAACCTTGAAGGTCGGCTATGAGCTGTGCCAAGGCTGTCATTACGAGACGGTTAATGAGACCTTCAACAAAGATCGCATTCACTGGCCGGTTGTCGATAAGGTCGGATGTCTGAACTGTCACTCGCCGCATGCCGCGGCGCAGCCGAAGTTGATGAGGGCGCCGGAGAAGCAGGTCTGCAACGGCTGTCACAGTGACACCATCGCGCGCCAGGAACGCTCGATCACCAAACATCAACCGATTGCCGACGGCCAGTGCAGCATCTGCCACTCCCCGCACAGCTCGAACAATCCGTTCCTCATGACTGATGCGTCTAATATCAACCTCTGTGGGCAGTGTCACGACTGGCAGACCCACTCGACGCACCCGATCGGCGCCGAAATTGTCGATCCGCGGAATCCGAATCTGACCTTGGACTGTTTGAGCTGTCATCGTTCCCACGGTACGGAATTCCAGCATTTCATCTATTACGAAACGATCAATGACCTATGTGTCCAGTGTCACACCCGGTTCCGGAGGTAATGCAGATGAAACGATTCGTGCTGACAAGTCTCGTCCTAGTGTTCTTTGCGTTGCCGCCGCATGCTACCGCCGCCTCCCAGGTGAAGCTGAAATATATCGGCAGCATCTATACTGACGCGTCCGGAATCGCTCTGCGGCATCCCGCCGGCGTGACCATTAAGGATACGCAGCTTCTGGTCGCCGACAGCGGCGGCAGAAGGCTGCTGACCTACAGTTATCAAGATGGCGTCGCCAAACCGGGTAAGATTTTTCCGGTTCCGGAGATGTTTCCGCTGATGGTTCAGCAGGCGGATAACGGCGATCTTTATGTTCTCGATGGGCGCTCGCAGCAGATTTATGTGCTCGGCGCAAGTGGAAATATCAAAGGGAAATTTGCCCCCAAGGGGATGCCGGATAGCAAACGTATGGTACCGCGCAGTATCAAACTGCAAGCGGATGGCTCCCTGCTGGTGCTGGATATTTTTTCTGAACGGGTCCTGGTTTTCGATCGAGACGGAAATTTTAAGCGCCAGATCTCATTTCCTGCCCAGTACGGTGCTTTTTCGGATTTATGCAGCGACAAGCAGGGCACCATTTATCTGCTCGACAGCGTCAAGGCGATTGTCTATTCAGTTGGCAAGACGGTCGGTGAGTTTAGTCCGCTGACAGAGGGCATGAAGGAGCGCATGAACTTCCCTACCAGCCTTGTAGCCGATAATCATGGGCGTTTGTATCTAGTTGACAAGTACGGCAGCGGCTTAGCTGTTTTGGGTGCTGATGGGAGCTTCATTGGGCGCAAGCTGGGGATGGGTTGGAAAGACGGCCAAATTTATTATCCTAGTCAGATCAGTCTTAACGACAACGGCGATCTGTTTATTGCCGACACGGAAAATCATCGCATCCAGCAGTTTAATGTCAGTGAATAGCCGATTGTATTGAAGACTTATGCGGATTATTGTTTTTGATAGCGCTAAAAAGGCTCGCAGCGTAAAGAGGAGATTGCTCCTGTGCGGACTGCTGCTGACTGGAGGTCTGACGCTCACAGCGGTTTTTGCCGGATCCGCGACGCAGGCCGAAGAAAGGGCTGGTGCGCAGTGCATCCAGTGTCATGTCGAAGTATATGATTCCGTATTAAAGCAGCCTTTTATCCACAGCCCATTTTTCGAGCAGCAGTGTCCGACTTGCCACCTTCAACCAGGCAGCGACTGGGGGAGCGACGCGGTTACGGCGGCCGGAGCGCAAATCACCGGCAGCCGGGTCAGCCAGCAGACGCTCTGGCGCAAACAGCAGCTTTTCGGTGGCGAGCTCCGCACCAAGGCGCATCAGGCCAGCATCAGTAACCTACAGCCGGAAGCGGTTTATCGTTTTCGCCTGCAGGTCGCCGAGGAGCAATCCCAGCCTTTCTCCGCCAGTCTCTGGCTCGGCTTGCGCCCGGACGAGCTGCTGCCGACCGAGAGCCGAGAAATTCTGCTCGAGGACGCAAAAACCGGGCGTGAGCTACCTGTTTCAAAGCTGAACATCGCCAGTGTTGCCGTTGACACGCTGCTGATTTCCTGGGAGACCGAGCAGCCGTTTTTTAGTTGGCTGGAGCTGCAGGAATTGGACGGAGTTGAGGCGACCCCCTCTGGCAACGGTGAACCGTCTCGGGCGGGGCATCCGCCGTTGCGCGACCCGGTCGAGATGGCCATCAGCGCCTGCTACCAGTGCCACTCAGAATCGTCCCTCGGTACCTCGCACCCGGTGCGGCTCTACAACGGCCGCGATGTGCGCATCCCCGAAGAGCTACCGACCGTCGGCGGCATGCTGACCTGCGTGACCTGCCACGATCCGCACGGTGCGCCGGGCGTGATGCTGGTCAGGGAAGTGATTAAAACGAAGCTCTGCGTCACCTGCCATTACAAGTTCAAGAACAGCTCACCAAGCACCATGTTCCGGTGAGTTAAAGGAGCCCTTATGAAAGCCGTCGAAACCCCGCGCAGAAAGTTGCTGAATTTTTCCGTTAACCGCGCCATGCAGTTCCGCATGATCGGCAAAATAAGCTTGATTCTGTTTGCTAGTCAGCTGATCAGTGGGCTGATTTTTTTCTATTTTTCCAACCAGGCAATTACCACGTCGTTCCAGATGTTTCACATCAAAGCACGCAATTTTCTCGATTTTCTGCTGCCGGTGATTCTGGCGGCGGTGCTGGTCAGCCTGGTGATCGGTTTTGTGGCCAGCCTGTTTTTTCCGAAGCCGATCGCCGGGAGCTTGTATCGGATCGAGTCCGACTTGAGGACGGTGATCGACAGCGGGGACTTGCGAGTGCAGATTAAGTTGCGCAAGGGAGATCAGGCAACCCTGCTGGCGGCACAGGTCAATATTCTTTTGAATGATCTGCGCCAGCGGATCGACAAATCGCAGCAGGCGCTGGAACAGCTACACACCCTGTGCGCAGAAGAGACAAAAATCGACCCCGCCGAGCTGCAGAAAGTTAACGCCCGACTGCAGGAACAGCTGGGCGGGTTGCAGACCTAAGTTGTTTGGCGGATAAGTTATTTAAAGGGTTGGCCAAGCCATATATTACGGTTCTGTCCCCTCCCTCGCGAGTTGCTGGGCAGTTGTTTGGCCAAGTGCTAACCGCCTTTTTGACTAAACTCTGTGTTAGAAAAGTGACCACTATCTTCTTACCCCTTAAGTTTACTTCTTTTTGTTAGCCAGCATTTTTCTGGCCATCTCCAAATTGTGATAAGCCACAGCACGAATTGTTTTCATATCCAGGTTTTTCACCTCATTCAACTCCGTAATAAATTGCTCAAGTTCCGTCGTTGCCTTTGCCACTTCTTGCACTCGGAACGGAATGGAAAAATCAATTCCAGCGACATTCCAGCCATCCGGGAAGTAGGTGAACGGCGCAAAGTCGGCGATGTGGCGCTGGGCCGTCGGGATGATGGGGCTGGTTTTCAGGTTTTCAAAGCGCATCCCTTCTGCGTCGGCAATGATGGTATAGCTGCCGGTGAAAGGTTGCTGCACATCCTTGTTGTTTGCGAAGGTGAAGTTAGATTCTGCAACCTGCGCATGGCTGGTGTGGCAACTGGCACATGAGCGCGCTTCGCCCAGCGCATGGCTCATCTTGTCCATCTGAATCCACAGCAGGGCTTTGTTGTTTTGCGGCAGGTCGTCGCGGGTGCCTGTGACAATAAAGGCATCGTTGACGTGTTGTCCGCTCGGCTCCAGCGGCATGGTTCCAATTTCCGTCCGTGCCGTGGCCTGGCCCTTGTACGCACTACTAACGGCCATCAGAAACGGTTTGAGCACCCCTTGGTGTGCCGATTCTTTCTCCATGGTGATGTTGTCACCTTGGTGGCAATCTATACAGGTTGGCATATGACTTCCTCGTCCACCTTCTGCGGGTCAAGGTGCAGCGCTGGTGCACCGAGTTCTATCATTTTGTTGTGGTCACCGTGACAGCGGACGCAGGATGAAGTAGCGTCGTATGCGCTAGAGATTGCAGGTATTAGCAGCAGCAGCAAGATGCAGAAACGTTTCACCAAGGCGGTATCCTTTCAAAGGGTAATTTTAGCGGATGAGGATTTAAGCTTACGCTATGTTGTAGCATATTTCACCGGAAGATCGGGGGCTGGTCTTGCATTGCAATATTCCAGCCTGACTCTATATATCGGCATCTACCGATTCCCTCTGGTAAAGAACACTCCACCGTAGAACTAGCGGCAGGGTAACGTCCTTCATAGGACAAACAAGAAAGACGCCTCCAAACGGGAGCGCCTTTCTTATTTGTTATTTAAGCAATTTATGGATCAGTTTCTAGGTAGTTAACTCATGGAGATACCAAGAGCATCCGCCACCCCTTTACCGTAGGCTGGATCGGCTTTAAAGCAATTGCCAATGTGTCTAACCTTGATCTGTTGGGGGGCGTCACCTAACGCACGTGCAGTATTGCCGAACAGGGCTTCTTGTTGCGCAGGGTTCATCAGACGGAAGAGAGTGCCGGGCTGACTGTAGTAATCAGAGTCGTCCTCGCGGTGGTTCCAGTGGTTCGCGGCACCTGAAAGTTCCAGCGGTGGCTCGGCGAACTCCGGCTGCTCCTGCCATTCGCCGTAACTGTTTGGTTCGTAGCCGAGGCTACTGCCGTGATTGTCATCCACCCGCATAGCTCCATCGCGATGATAGCTGTGGAAGGGGCAGCGCGCCTTGTTGACCGGAATCAGGTGATGGTTGACACCCAGCCGATAGCGTTGAGCATCACCGTAGGAAAAAAGCCGCCCTTGCAGCATCTTGTCTGGAGAAAAGCCGACACCGGGGACGATGTTGGCTGGGTTAAAGGCTGCCTGCTCTACCTCGGCGAAGTAGTTATCGGGGTTACGGTTGAGTTCCAGTACTCCGACCTCAATCACCGGATAGTCCCCATGGGGCCAGACCTTGGTCAAATCAAAGGGATTAAAAGGGCAATTTTTCGCTTGGTCGTCGGTCATCACTTGAATCTGCATATTCCAGCGAGGGAAATCACCCTTTTCAAGGCTTTCGTACAGGTCGCGCTGATTACTTTCACGGCATTTGCCGATAATCGCCTCGGCTTCCGTGTCGGTCAGGTTATGGATTCCCTGTTGGGTCTTGAAGTGGAATTTGACCCAGATGCGTTCATTTTCGGCGTTAATCAGGCTGTAGGTGTGGCTACCGAAACCGTGCATATGCCGATAAGAGCGGGGGATGCCGCGTTCACTCATGGTGATGGTGACCTGATGCAACGCTTCGGGGAGCAGGGTCCAGAAGTCCCAGTTGTTTTTAGCGCTGCGCAGGTTGGTACGTGGATCGCGCTTTACCACGTGGTTGAGGTCGGGGAACTTCTTCGGGTCCTTGAGAAAGAAAACCGGAGTATTGTTGCCGACCAAGTCCCAGTTGCCCTCCTCTGTATAGAACTTCATCGCGAAGCCACGGATATCGCGCTCTGCATCGGCAGCACCACGCTCACCAGCAACGGTAGAAAAACGGATGAAAAGCTCGGTCTGCTTGCCAACCTCGGAAAATATCTTGGCTTTAGTGTAGCGGCTGATGTCGTGGGTGACGGTGAAGGTGCCATAAGCGCCCGAACCCTTGGCGTGCATGCGCCTCTCTGGAATCACCTCGCGGTCGAATTGGGCGAGTTTTTCTAGGAACCAAACATCCTGCAACAGGGCAGGTCCGCGTGGTCCGGCGGTCATAATGTTCTGGTTATCGACGATAGGAGCTCCGGCATTGGTGGTCAGTTTTTTTTTCGACATTCATTCTCCTTTAGATGGTCTGGTGCAGGCCCGAAGGCCGCTGTTGGTGTGATTCGCAGATGAAGCGAGCCTTTACTGGATAGATGATCGATCCACAAGGCTCGTGATGGCCACGGGTGTATTTAGTTGCCGATAATAATTACTTGATAGGAACAATACCTAGGTATTTGCAGATGTCAAGGATTTGTTATTTCTTTTTCGAAATCCGCGAACGAGCTATTTGACGTATATGCAAGGAACAACGTTAACATGGAGGTTGCGCAGGGATTGAAAACAGGAAGCAAGGAATGGGGAGATCGTGGATCAGATGAGGTGTAATACAGTTGATGCGGTCATCGAACAGACAGACGTACAGCAGGGATTTTCAACCAGGAGGGTGTATTCCTCCTTTTTTAACCGACACCCTGTGTTTAATTTAAAATTTGGCAAGACTGGAAATGTAGCGCGGACAAGCTATGCTTAATGCCTAAAAGAATTCTGGACAGATGTTACACCCCGCAGATGGAATTCAACATATTTCGGAGGTTGCTTTGAGTAGTAGTGTACGGGCGAGGGTTTTTCCTTTTTTGGTATTTATGCTGTTTATCGGGGCGGAAGACCTCTTTAGGTTCAGCTCCAGTAAAGGTTTTGTGGTTCCAGATCAACTGTTTCTTTATCTATATCCAGTGAAGGCAGGAATTGTTGCTTTACTGCTTATAGTGTTATGGCCAAATTATCGAGAATTACGTTTTAGCGATGTCTTGCAGTGGCAGAATACTCTATTCAGTGTGCTGGTTGGACTTTTGATTTTTTGGCTGTGGATTCAAATGACTGCAGAATTTGCAACCATTGGGGAGTCTGCGGGGTTCAAAATAGAGGCGTACAAGGAAGGTTTTGTACGCAATTTGATGATAGGAGTTCGCCTTAGTGGGGCTGTTCTGGTGGTGCCACTTATGGAAGAACTTTTTTGGCGGTCATTTTTAATCCGCTATCTGGTTAAAAAGGAGTTCACACAAGTCTCCATAGGGAAATTTACCTGGTTTTCATTTTTGGCGACCGCAATTCTGTTTGGCTTAGAGCACAACCTTTATCTTGCTGGTATCTGTGCGGGAGTATTGTTCAATCTTGTTTTGTATAGATCGCAGAGCATTTTTCAATGCGTTTTAAGTCATGCCATAGCCAATTTAGCATTAGGTCTCTATGTGCTCAATAGTGGAAATTGGCATTTCTGGTAATGGCATGCTCGGTTTTGAGTTTAGCTTTTAGAGGGAATCTTCAGCCTTCTGCATACTGACGTTTCTCAGGGCCGAAATAAAAACGCTTTCCATCGTTCGGGCGCCGGATCGGGTCTCGGCCTACAATGGCCCAGCCTGTCGCGCGGAGAAACTTTTTCACCTTACCTGTATGGAGTTTATTGTCCAAAATGGTCGGTGACACATAGTCGAAATTGCCACTTGAATACTGTACGCGTACTAACATATTTACACTCCTATTTTCCATTGAAGATTGTTCTTAATGTATGTGAGTAGAAACATATGCAGAAGTGGTGCCGATTATATCAATAATGGCTGCTTGTTTCTTAAGTATGTGAATTTAAGCTGTTTATCTTTAAGGCTCAGTAGTTATGCAGGGCAGTGAAAGATTGGTGTGTAAACATATTCGTCAGGAATGTCGGAAAACTTTACTACTCGACGTGGATGCGACATGGGCTTGAAAGTACTCAACATTGCAAGGCAGTTTTTCTTTCATCTGAGCTTCTGGAGGGAATAATGATTGATTATCATTGTCATATTCTTCCAGGAATCGACGATGGGAGCAAAACCCTGGAAGATTCTTTAAATATGGCGCGCCAGTTGTTTTCTGCCGGCTTTAAGCGTGTTTGCTGTACCCCTCACTGTATTACAGGACTATATGATCATCCATTGAAGCAAATTCATGATTCAATTGCTCAACTGCAGCATGCCGTTGCAGATGCAGGTATTCCGTTGTTGCTTAAGGCGGGGATGGAATATTATCTGGATGATTTCTTCTTTGACCGTCTGCGCAATCCCCTACCCCTTGGAGATACAAACCTCTTATTATTCGAACTTCCGTCCTCTGGAGATGTCAGATTGTTGCCGGAAGCTGTTGACAGGATATTAATCCATGGTTTGACCCCGGTTTTGGCCCATCCTGAGCGTTATTTTGCGTCTAATCAGAATAAGGAATCTGTCGGTTTGGCCCAGAGTCTCCGCCGCGAGCTGGGATTTGAGCGTGAAGTTTCTTTGCCCCCTTTTCTGCTGAAGGCTTTGGATAGGGGGTGTCAACTGCAAGCGGATCTAGGTAGTTTTACTGGGGTGTATGGCAAGCACATAGAAAAGCTTGCTCTGCTGCTGCAAAACAGGGGCATGTATGCATATTATGGTAGCGATGGGCACAATCCAGCCCAGTTGGAGAAGGTTTTGCGGAACAATAAAGTGCTGTTCAATTTAAAGACATCAATAAAAGTCGGGCTAAATACTTGAAAGGTTCATTCTATGGTTTAATCTTAGCGTGTTAACAAGATGATACTTCAGTTAGAAGTTTAACCAATTTCGCTTATCCTGGAACTTACCGGGATGCAAAAAAAAGGATGATTCCATGACTATGACGACAGTAGATAAGATCCGCTCCGGTAAAAGTAAGATTGCAGTGGTAGGGATGGGATACGTTGGCTTGCCTTTGGCGGTGGCGTTTGGCAAATGTTGTGGTGTGGTTGGCTTTGATATCGACGCGCGAAAGATTGAACAGCTGAAAAGTGGACATGATGCGACCGGTGAGGTCACTTCAGTGGATTTAAGCGCTAGTCCAGTTGAGTTTACCGCCGATGCTTCAGATCTTAAACAGGCATCGTTCATCATTGTCACTGTCCCTACGCCGATCGATATTAACAAGAACCCTGACCTTGGCCCCGTTCGCTCAGCTTCTATAACAGTGGGCAAGTATTTGCAGACCGGTGCAATTGTGGTCTATGAGTCTACTGTGTACCCTGGGGTCACAGAAGAGATATGTATCCCTTTGCTCGAAGAGCATTCAGGTCTTACTTGCGGCAAGGACTTTACGGTCGGCTATTCACCCGAAAGGATCAATCCTGGAGATAAGGTTCACACTGTAGATAAAATTGTCAAAGTAGTCTCCGGCCAAGATGCGGCTACCCTGGATACGGTGGCGGGGGTTTATGAGATGGTCATCAGTGCCGGCGTGCACCGAGCCAGTTCCATCAAGGTAGCAGAAGCGGCAAAGGTTATTGAAAATACCCAGAGAGATCTGAATATTGCTCTGATGAATGAATTGTCTATTATCTTTGGCATGTTGGGTATTTCCACTCGCGATGTTCTGGCGGCAGCAGGAACGAAGTGGAATTTTCTCCCTTTTACCCCTGGTTTGGTGGGAGGTCACTGTATCGGTGTTGATCCTTACTATCTAACCCATAAAGCCGAAGAGATTGGCTATAACCCGCAGGTAATTCTTGCCGGCCGTCGAATTAATGATGGCATGGGCAAGTATGTCGCGGAAAATACGGTGAAAAACATGATTCGTGCGGGTAAAACCATCAAGGGCACCCGTATCCTGGTGCTGGGGCTTACTTTTAAGGAGAATGTGCCGGATATTCGCAACACCAGGGTAATTGACGTGGTTAAGGAGTTAGAAGAATACGACATAGATGTGATTGTCAGTGATCCCGTGGCAGATCCTCATGAGGCTTTCAGAGAGTACGGTATCGAACTCACCCCCATGGACAAAGTCGACCAGGTTGATGCAATCATATTGGCGGTGGCCCACGCTGCCTTTAAGGCGTTTTCGCTACGCGAGCTCAAAAAGATGTGCAGATCTGTGACCGCTCAGCCAGTTCTAATTGACGTTAAGGGTAGTGTTGATGCACAAAAGGCCAGAGAGGCCGGTTTTGTGTATTGGTCGTTGTAGCGGGTTGCTGTAACAGGGCATTGTAGCGTCATAAAGTACAGGCTCCTACTAAGGAGCCTGTACTTTATGATACGGCTTGATGTAGATTGACAGGACGGTATTCTTGCAGGGAAAGCATGGTTTATGCCACCAACATACGAAGCATTGAAAAGTGAATTGCAGCAGAAGCAGAAAGGTTGGCTGATCACCGGCTGCGCCGGTTTTATCGGCTCAAATTTGCTAGAAGCGCTGCTGAAATTGAATCAGCGCGTTATTGGGGTGGACAATTTCTCCACGGGATACCGCCATAATCTAATCGCAGTGGAACGCAATGTTTCTAGCCAACAGTGGCAGCACTTCACTTTTGTGGAAGGAGATATCTGCGATCGTTCACTATGTGAGCGCCTCTGTTGCCAGGTGAACTATGTGCTCCATCAGGCGGCATTGGGTTCTGTCCCACGTTCCATCAAGGACCCTCTCGCTACTAACCGGAATAACGTTGACGGATTTCTCAATATGCTCTCAGCCGCACAGTGCTCAGAGGTTGAAAGTTTTACCTACGCTTCTTCTAGTGCTGTTTATGGTGACCATACAGCCTTACCTAAAATCGAAGAGGCAATAGGTCAGCCTTTGTCGCCATACGCGGTCACCAAGTATGTGGATGAGCTGTATGCGGGAGTTTTTGCGCTTAATTATGGGTTTAACACGATTGGACTGCGCTATTTCAACGTGTTTGGTCCACGCCAGGATCCGCATGGCTCATATGCGGCGGTCATCCCCCGCTGGATAGCGGCCATGCTTAACGATGAACCTGCGTATATAAACGGGGACGGGGAAACCAGCCGAGATTTTTGTTTTATCGATAATGTTGTTCAGGCCAACCTGCTCGCTGCGTGCGCAGGAACAGGGGCGAAAGATCAGGTTTATAATATTGCCTTAGGGGATCGGACAACACTGAACGAGCTTTTTTCTGGCATAAAAGAGGCACTGAAACAAAACGGCATTTCTTATGTGCGCGATCCGGCTTATGTTGATTTTCGCGCTGGTGATGTACGTCATTCTCAAGCTGATATCGCTAAAGCTAAGCGCTTATTGTATTATGCTCCTGACTGGCGCGTCCAGGAGGGTATCGGGCACACTGTTTCCTGGCACGTAAGTCAGCACAAGGGCTGATTTGCTCCTTGGAGGGGTAGAAAAAAGGTCGGAAATATTTTCAGATGTTCCTTTCCCATATTGCAGTTATTGCAATCAATACCAATTGCCACCTAATTATGCGCGATATTTAAGCGCGCCAGAGCAGGTCTTATATGATCTCGTCTTTAATCGCAGAAGAATTCTCTAGAAATATCGGGCTCCTGAGTGAAGTTGAACAAACCAAGCTCCTTAAGTCGCATGTTGCGGTGGTTGGGGCAGGAGGCGTGGGGGGATTGCATATCCTGACCTTGGCTCGTCTTGGAGTAGGCAGCTTTACCATCGCCGACCCAGATGTTTTTGAATCCGCCAATGTAAGCCGCCAGTTTGGTGCTTCGCAACAGAGCTACGGGCGCAACAAGGCGGAGGTTCTTGCCCAGATGGTGCAAGAAATTAACCCAGAAGCCAAAGTTACGGTTTTAAGTGAAAGGGTCACCAGTGAAAACGTTGCAGTCTTTTTTGCTGGGGCTGAAGTTCTGGTCGATGGGATTGATTTTTTTGAATTTGAGACCAGACGTATGCTTTTTTATGCGGCTAGAGCGCGTGGGTTGTATGCCATAACCAGCGCCCCTCTAGGATTTGGGGGGACCTTGCAGGTGTTTGCCCCTGACGGCATGGATTTCGATACCTATTTCGGGACCTCGGTTGATTTTCCCTTGGAGAAAAATCTGGCATGTTTCGCTGCGGGTCTGGCTCCAAGGCCGTATCATATAAAATATATGGATCTGAGCAAGGTGGATGTTCAGCGTAAAAAGGGACCTGCGGTGGCGCCGGCATGTACTCTGGCAGCCTCGTTACTGGCTACCGAGGTTGTCAAAATTCTCACTGGCAGCTGTCCGGTGCGCGCAGTTCCACATTACATCCAGATTGACCTTTATCGCCGTAAACTGAGAAAAGGTTATCTTTGGTTGGGTGGGAAAAATCCGCTCCAGCGTCTTAAGGCTTGGTTGATCTATCGAGAGTTTAAAAAAAGGATGGTTTAAACAGCTATGCGAAGATTTATTTTCCCAATACTGAGCTTAATATTATTGCTGCCTGCTCTTGCTGTGGCGATTTTGACTTCACCGCAGGAAAGTACACCTCTGACCCCGGAAGAGGTAGCACGCAACGTGTATAGTCGGGATATAGGTCAGGATATGCGGATGACCGGGACCATGGAGCTTGTCAGCAAGAGCGGGCATATTCGCAAGCGCGAATTAACTACGTACCGAAAAGACACCCCAGCTGAGCGACAGGTGTTGATCCGTTTTACAGCTCCAGCGGATATTGATGGAACGGCTTTTTGGGTTATAGAAGATACTGCAGACAGTACCACGCGTCAGCAGCTGTATCTCCCAGCGCTTAAGCGTACGCGTCGCATAGTAGCGGCCCAACAGGGGCGCAGTTTTGTAAATTCGGATTTCACCTACGAAGATATGCAACGTCATCCTGTGGAAGAATGGATCTACCACTTGGAGGAGCCCCAACTTGTTCTGGGACGTGAGTGTTATGAGTTGCACAGCATCCCGAGGCCAGGGACAGATACCCAGTATGAAAAAGTTGTCTCTTGGATCGATATGGCTACGTTTACCCCCCTGAAAATAAAATTTTGGGGCCTGAAAGGGGAGCAGTATAAAACCTATACGGTGCAGAAGTTTGAAATTATTGACGGCATAGCAACCGAGCTTGAAACTCTGATGGAGAATTATCGAGATCAGCATAAAACCCGGTTGAAAACTCTCACCATCGAGTACAATAGCGGGTTGCCCGACTATCTTTTCACCAAAAGAGCGCTGGAAGGTAAGTATTGAGGTAAAACCGCGCTTGCCTAAGATCTGCACCTAAACCACTCTCGGAGTTTTGAAGCGATGAAGAGATGCGCTGCGCACAGGTACATTTGGCTATTTTTGTACTGTGCCCCGCTGTTAATTTTAGGGGGTGCAGGCGAAGTTTTCGCAGAGGCACCCCATACCCAAGTCCAATCCCAACCCCAATCCTACACCGAAGATACTTCGGTGTCTCCAGCCACAGAAAGTTCTCGCTCGTCCTACTTGCCAGAGTCTCTTTTGTCTGCAGATATATCCAGCTGGGGGAGGCTTTATGGCTACACGGCGAAAGATTTAAACAGGCAGCTGGATGAGGATGATGACCTGAGTAGGCTTCAGGCTCGGCTCGGGATTGATCTGGATAAACGTCTGTCGCACCAAAAGCTTAGTACTAGGATATCGGTGGAGGCAGATCGGCTCTTTTACTCAGCGGATGAAGCCGACAAAGATACGGATATTACTCTGCATGAAACCTACATGATGTTAAGCGGCCCACGCTGGGATTTCTCCTTCGGGAAGCAGCGGGTGCGCTGGGGCAAAAGTGATCAGCTATCCCCTCTTGATAGCATCAACCCGGAGGATATGCGCCAGTTTATCACCGTTGACTTAGAAGAGCGCAAGGACCCTTCATGGCTGGCACGTTGGCGCACCCACGGCCAGCGTTTTTCTGTTGAAGCGATAGTGAGCCCTTGGTTTGAAGAATCACAGATTGATTATTTCGATTCGAACTGGGCTCTGTATCGTAACCTACGCCAGTCTATTCTGAATCATCCCGGCCTGCCTCAGGCGGCTAAAGACTATACCTCTGCACTACGCGTCCATGAAACAAAACCCTCAGATTCACTAGAAAACATGTCTGGAGCCCTGCGTTTACTGTGGCAGGGTGAGCAAGCCGACTTCGCTTTGAGTCATCACTATGGCTGGGAGACCCTGCCCTATATAACCAGTTTTCCGGTTAAGAACATCGCGTTCGACGGTGATCCAAGTACTGACCCTGCAGCATTGATGGGTACAGCAGAATTGACGGGTACAGCGGTTGAAGCAGAGTTCAAACGCCAAAATATTACTGGGTTCGAATGGGAGACGGTCTTTGACCCCGTTGGATTTCGCGGGGAGCTGGCTTACATCGACAACGTCTCATTTTTAACTACTGACCTGACCTCAAGTCGCCGTGCTGCTGGGCATCTAGTGACAGGTATCGACCACGTCTCTGCCAGTGAGTGGTACATCAATCTACAGGCATCCTGGTACCATATTTTTGACTATGATGGGAATATCCTGTATTTCGAGCGCGACAATGTCTCCATTTTGGGGGAAATCAGCAAGCCGGTTTGGCGGGGGAACCTGGAGTTCGCCACTAGATTCAACTATACGCTTACCGACGCAAGTTATTATGTCCAGCCCAATGTGACCTTAAGTTACTTTACCAATATTGAATGTGAAGTAGGTTTGAATATTTTCGGTGGTGCAGGGGACACGATATTTGGCTCCCATGACCACGCAGACCAAGCGTACGCGCAGATTATTGTACACTGGTGATGAGAGTGAATATATCGAAGTTGCAGTAACTGATGTCAAAGGGAGCATACTATGATCCGTAATGCTGTTGATAAAAATGTCCAAGCCATCTTCAGGCATCCTCGAATTTACCTCATTTCCTTGCTGCTGTTGACGCTGTTTTTTGGCTATTTTTATGCCACCTTGCAGACTGAAACCTCGGTAGAATCTCTTATTATAGAAGGTGACCCAGATCGACGTTTTTATGAGGGTTTCAAGGAACAGTTTGGCGAAGATGAGTTTCTGGTTGTAGGGTTTCAGCATGAAAACCTGTTCAGCCCTGAAATCCTGACCCTGATTAAGCAGCAGACGGACAGGCTAGAACAGATTGAAGAGGTTAAAGAAGTTGTATCGCTGAGCAATGTAGAAAACATTATCGGCACAGATTTAGATTTCATTGTGGAACCCTTGGTTGACGAGCTACCCCGGAACAGCGCAGAAAGTAACTTAATTCAGCAGCAAGCGACGGCTAATCCACTGATTCTCGACAATCTGTTTTCCACCGAAACCAGCTCCTCGTTGTTTTTGATCAGGACGAAATCACATCCAGATGACGAAAGCTATAATGCGCGGCTGGTTGCCAAGGTAAGAGATGTTTTTTCCGCAGAGGGAGGGGCGAACAATATCTCTTACCATATTGCGGGCTGGCTCGTTACTGATGTAAGCATGAGTGAATACATGGCTCGGGATATGATGTTCTTCATGCCGCTGACCTTTGGCATTATTGCGCTATTCCTGTGGGTGTTTCTGCGCAACATATACGCAGTGGCCATTTCCCTGCTGACCGTGCTTGTTTCGCTGATATGGGCGATGGCCCTGCTCAATCTTATCGGTGGGGCCATGGGCCCTATGACCACAATTCTGGCTCCGCTGATCATGGCGTTAGTTGTGGCAGATGCGGTCCATATCTTTCAATATTTTTTTACCTCAACTGATGCCTCCAGCAGCCCAGTCGCCAGAATACAGGATACCTTTAAACATTTGAGCATCCCCTGTTTTCTCACCAGCCTTACTACAGCGCTGGGTTTTGCTTCCCTGACCCTCAGCGATATTCCTCCAATCAGGCACTTGGGCCTAGCGGCTGCGGGGGGGATGATTTTTGAATTTATGCTGGTCATTACCTTAATCCCGCTGTGTGTGTACGCTTTGCGCAACAAGCCTGGGCTGTGGCTAAGGAAGGAACCGGGAGCACCGGGAGCTTCTTCATCGATATTCCACTCTTTAGACAGGGTTTTGTACTGGTGGAGCCTGAAGGTAGGGGATTACCGTAAAATCATTATCGTGTGTGCCCTGCTGGTGACCGGCTTTTCGCTGTATTCTTTGACCCAAGTTCAAGTAGAAACCAATTTAATCGACTATTTCAAGCAGGGCACTGAAGTACGCACCGACGCCAACTTTTTTGACCGCAATCTTGGTGGTGCCACGACCTTGGAGGTGTCCATAAAGGCAGCTGAGCTTGATTATTTCAAGCGCCCTGAAGCCTTGGAGATGATTGAAGCCATAGAAAAATATGTCAACAACTGGCCTTTTGTCACCAAATCAACCAACATTACCTCCTTTTTACAGCAAATGAACGCTGCCTTTCATAACAATAACGTTGAATTTTACCGTACCCCACAAGAGCGGAACCTTATAGCGCAGTATCTACTGTTGTACGACGGAGATGAGCTGGCTTATTTTGTCAATGATGACTATAACTGGGCGCGTCTGTCTTTCAGGGTAAATGAACACAGCTCCAGCATTTTGGAAGAAAAGATAGTGATGCTAAAGCAATACTTGGCCCAGAGTTTTCAGCAGGAAGAGGTTGAATTCAACCTCACTGGCAAGACTTATCTAGTCACCAAATTGGTAAACAGCATCATCTACGGCCAGATCGAAAGCCTGACCTTTGCGCTGCTTACCATTTCAATCGTGCTATTCTGGGTGTTTAAATCCATCCGCATCGGATTGCTGTCTATTGTTCCCAACCTGTTTCCTATCATTGTCAATTTTGGCATCATGGGGCTATTTAATATTCCGCTGAATACCGCCACCGCAATAATCTCGGCACTTGCTATAGGGATCGCCGTTGATGACACTATCCACTATCTTGATCATTATCAGGAAGCTAGGAAGGCAGGCTTTTCAGTCAATGACGCTCTTATAAGCAGTATCAGGAAAAAAGGGGGTGCTATTATAACAACCTCAGTTATCTTGACGTGCGGATTTGCGGTATTGTGCTTCTCAAGTTTTGTCCCCACCATTCAGTTTGGGCTATTGTGCTCAATTATTATGCTCACAGCCCTGGTGGGCGATTTGATTGTGTTGCCGGCTATACTTTCTGTAGCCGCACATCGTCGCGGTGAGACTGTAAATTGAGTGTATGGCGGAAGTGGTGAAGGTGTAAAAAAGTCCGACATGCGCCGGTAATGGATTGAGAAAAGAAGGTGGCGACTAGAAGAGCTATACGTCCTAACGTGCGTGCGCGGTATATGGAAAAGCATAAAAAAGGCGGGCCCCAAAAGGCCCGCCTATTAAATTCCAGACGCTTAAGTTAAAAGAGCGTCAACTGAGGGACGTTAAAGCTAGCATTTTCTGCGGCGGGTGTAGAAACCGAGACCTGCCAGACCAGCGCCCAGAAGAATGAAAGTAGAAGGCTCAGGCACAACGTTTACTTTTGCTGAGCCATTTTGATTTGAGTAGGCTGTGTACAGAGCGCCATCAGGCTCACCAGGAAACTGAGTCGGTGTATCGATGTTCATGTCCGTTGTAGTAAGGGCCCAATCCACATATCTAAGGGTTTCAAACAGATCTTCCCCATCTTCGGTAATCCAGAAGCCGGAAAGATAATCGGTGAATTTGAATAGAAGTTTCACGGATCCCTGATTTTGCAGATCGTTACCGGTGAAGTCTACAAAGGTATAACCAATACCACTCATGAGAGTCATTTCAGCAATCATTGTACCATTGTCGAATCCAGTACCACCAGCGCCTGCCGGGGGAGCTGTACCCGCCGGATTGGCGAAAGCGGAATCCAGACTGGTATCAAGATAAAAACCAATGCTGCCACTGGTGTATTTGACGTCGATCTGGGTGGCGCCACTAGCTGCTGTGCTAACCCCAGTTACGCTCCCTTCCAGGTTGTTCCATGCAGCGGTAACTTCATACCCGCCAGTTTGGTTCAACCCTTCAGTATCAATAATAGTATTTGCGAGCAAGCCATTTACACGCAGGTTTCCACTGTCGATAAACTTATCGCCCACACTGACGTCACCACTACCATCGGTATCATACTGAATGGTGCTGGTTTGTGAATCAAAGCCGATTTGATTAAATAGCCCAGTGAGGCTATCCGCATCCCCGTAAGGCGGTGCACCTGCCGCACCAACATCCCACATCAGCGAAATCGCTGATGCCTGCATTGCAGTAAATGCCAATACAGTCAATCCTAGTAAAAAAATCTTTGTCTTCATTTTTTCCTCCTCTTTATTGGGTTAAATCGGATGACTTTTCATCCGTACTGTCTTGCCTGCATAGAGAAGGAATGCATAGCCTGTGCCAACGTGTATATAGCTGTTTTTATTGGATATAGAACAAGATAAAGTCTAAATGTAAACTATCCCGACATGGGTTTTGTTGCGTTCGGTTGAATTTATGAGCAGAATTGAGGTTGAAAGAGCGTAAATTTTCGTCCTACTGCTAGTTGCAATAGTACAGATGTATGTCATTAATTATAACTCAACAGCACAGCAAATTATGTTTAGTAATTAAGGGCATGACTTGGTACGCAGTTGCGAAGAAAAAGCCGCACAGGAGCGGGCGCTGGCCAAAGCAGGGCTTTGTTAAAAAATAATGACTGAATGGAAATAACTGGTGAGTCTATCTCCGGAATTAGCAAAATTCATGCTGCAAAATTTCCGCTTTTGCAGAGCGGATCGAGATAGCCTTGTGATGGATGAGATTTATCGTCTTCGATATCAGATCTACTGCATCGAGCGTGGCTTTGAGTGCGCAACTGATTATCCGCAGGACATGGAAACCGATCGATACGACAAACATTCAGCCCATTTTTATGTTATCGCAGCTAAGAGTAAAATTATTATCGGGACGGTGCGTATCATTCTTCATTCTTCACTGGGGCTTCCTGTGGAACATTTCTTTAGTCTGGATAAAAAACTAAAATATAGTGGAGATCCGAGCAAAATAGGGGAGATCTCGCGCCTGGCTGTCAGCAGAGATCTGCGCCGTGCTGAAATAACCCGTCTACTTAGTACTCTGCCCGGAATGGATATGAAGAGTTTTAAGGAGGTGCAGGAGCTCAGACGGGAAATGGAGGAGTATATTGTAGCAGGCTTATACAGATGTATATATCACCAAAGTTTAGAGCTGGGCCTGACCCATTGGTATGCGGTTATGGTTGAAAGTCTATGTAATCTTTTGCGTCGTTGGGGTTTGTGCTGGACACAGGTAGGAAACGAAGTTGACTACCATGGCTTGCGCACCCCATATCTTGCCGAAATTGCAGCCGTAGAAAAAAGTATTATTTCAGACAATCCCCAATTACTTCAGCGCTCTTTTGATCTGTATTGAGTTCGTTTTCGGACTCAACCAGGGGCTTTGCCTCAGGGATTATAGCATGAAATTACAGCTCACATTATAGCCTAAAAACTCATTTTAACTGCTGATTCAACTATTTACTGAGGATTCTAAATGAAGTTTTTAACACAAATAGTCTGCTTACTTGCCCTGCTTATGCTTGTCGTGGGATGTCAAACTCAAACTAAAGAAGACCTGTTGCAGCAGGGTAAAAATGCCATGCAACATGATAACCCGCTTGGTGCAGCAGTATATTTTAAAAATGTGTTGGAGCAGGATCCCAATCATGTGGAAGCCCGACACCAATTGGGTATGGCTTATATTGAAGCGCAAAAGTTTGATCAGGCTGAAAAAGAATTAAGTAAGGTACATTTGCAGAACCCTTCCAACGGCGATGTAGTGCTCGAATTGGTGTATGTCCATCTCATGCTGGGTCAGGTGGCTGCAGCTGAGGATATGCTTGAACAGTTTTTAAGCGGTCATCCCAAAAATTCTCGTTCGCAAGAATATCTAGGTCTTATACTTCTTAATCAGGGCGAAATAAAGCAGGCCGTCCCTTTGTTTGATGAAGCAGTAGAGCTGGATCCAGATAACATCGGCGCGTTGTTGATGAAGATTCGTTTGGGGTTGATGCAAAATCGCAAAGAAGATGCCGATGCCTTGCTCAAGGCGTCTCTTATCAGGTTTCCGAAGGAAAAGCAGTTGTATCAGCTCTATGCTGCATTGAAAGCTGGATCTGGTGAATTAGATGTCGCCTACGCTACCTACCAAAAGATAATTAACCTCGACCCAACAGACGTCCAGGCACGTTACTGGGCCGGAGTGCTGGCCTTGGAGTTGAATAAGACCGATGAAGCTCAGCAGTTTGCCGATTATCTACTTAAGCGACATCCCGACCAACCTTCGGGTACACGCCTGAGGGGGATGATTTTGTACGCGAAGGAAGATTACGCAGGTGCGGCTTTGGCACTGCGGGAATCACTCACAAAAATGAGGGACTTGACCGGGCATTACTTGCTTGGAATGTCTGAGTTTCGTCTTAAGAACTATGAACTGGCTTTAAACCAATTTCAACAAGTGCTTGATCTGCTGCCTGAGCATGTTCAATCTCGAATAATGCTTGGTATCGTACTGTTGCAGCAGGGCCGTATAGACGATTGCATTTACCAGATAAGTCAGGTCCTTCTGAAGCACGACAATATCGCCATTGCGCACAACGTTATCGGGACTGCTTATCTGCAAAAGTCTGACTTTGATTTGGCTTCCAGCCATTTTGATCGAGCGATTGCGCTTGATCCGTCTCTGGCGGATGCGCATGTAAAAAAAGGCCTTTTGAATCTCACTCGTCAAAATCCTGAGATGGCCGAGTTGGAGTTGGTAAAGGCGCTAGCTGTGGCGCCGGAGTCTCTGGATACGCGCTTTCTGTTAGCTTCTTTGTACCTGAAACAGCACAATTATCAGGGAGTTATAGATCTTCTCGCAAAAGGAGTGCGTGCAACAGAGCAAGATGCGTTGATCTACAACTATATGGCGGTGGCCTATATAGCCCAAAATAAGATTGAACAGGGACTCGACAAATTTAAACAGGCAAAGAAGATCAAAGCAGACTATCAATCTCCATATTTGAATCTGGCTAATTACTATCTCGGGCAACGTCAATACGAGCAGGCATTGAATGAATACCTGGCTATTCTTGAATTCGCGCCGGAGAACGTAAAGGTTCTGATAGCCATCGCTACCCTTGAGGAACTACGTGGAAATAATGAGGCGGCAAAGAAACGATATCAAGACGCACGCAAGACAGAGAGCCCTGAAGGGTACTTGGCTTTAGCGGGCTATTATAGGCGCGCCGCTTTGCCGCAAAAGTCAGCTGGAGTTATAGAAGAGGCATATTCTGCTCACCACGACAATGCCCCTATCCTGAGGTTGTACGGGCGCCTTATGTTGGAGCGTAAAGATTACTCGGCCGCGATTAAGGCATTCACAGCGCTCGAAAAGATTAATCCAGAAGAGGGTGCACCAGCGCTGATGGAATCTTTGCTAGCCAACGGAGAAAAGAAGAAGGCTCAAAGTCTGGCTCGCACAAAGATCGCTACACAACCTGATAATTCCCTGGGATATATTTTACTGGCAGCACTGCAGCAGCTTGAATCAAAGGCTGATCTGGCAGAGGAAACTCTACAACAGGGGATAGAGCGGGTAGCAGAGCCGACTTTTCTGATTATGCAGCTGGGGGCATTGTACGTAAATACCGGACGCATTGCAGAGGCTGAGAAAAAATTCTCAGAGTTGAGCCGCGCTTATCCCGACTTTGCGCCGGGCATATTTGCCTTGGGGATGCTCTCCGATCAGCGCGGCAATAAGAAAAAGGCCGAAAAGTTGTATCGCGAAGTGCTGGATATTGCTGAAAATCACACTGGTGCCATGAACAACTTGGCCTACATTTATGCAGAAAACAACAGTGCGCTTCAAGAAGCGCTGGAGTTGTCCATGCGTGCATTTCGAAATGAACCTTCAAATCCGTCAGTACTAGATACCTTAGGGCTGGTTTTATTAAAAAACGGACGCTTCACAGAGGCAATCTCTGTTCTGGAAAAAGCCACCAACCTTACGCCAGACACTGCGATTCTTCATATACATCTGGCACAGGCTCTTATAGGAGCTGAAAAGATGGATGAAGCCAAACGGATTCTACAACAAGTAATTGAGGCCGGTACCAACAAGGACTCTAGTTCGATCTCAACTTCAGAGGTGAATCAGGCCCGGCAGTTACTTGATAAACTTAATCGACAGCTGCTTGAGCACGTTAATAATTAGAAATACATATGTTGGGGGCATCATATGAAGCACAATTTTCCTACAGCTTTAGTTGTAATTGATATCGTAGTAGCGGCTTTATCTCTCATGCTGGGCCAAGCTTTATACCTGGGTGAGAAGTGCGCTTTTGAAGCGCTAACCAGTCATGGTGCATTAGCAGTTGTCTTGTTTGCCGCACTGGTGGTTTTTTCCAGCTACTTTTGCGAGATATACCGGTGGGAAAATGCTTTTGGGCGTCTCGATCTTGTCGCCCGCAACGGCGTAGCAATCCTGCTGGCATTTTTTATGTTTTCTTCCCTTTCTTATATGGTTCCATCCGCCATGCCTGGTCGAGGCGTGTTGGTTTTCTCGCTGATTGTATTCTGTTTTTTACGCTTCTTTATCCACCAGTTTTTATTGTCGATTATTGAAACGTCAATAATGTCGGTGCGCGTTCTTGTAGTGGGGTGTGGTCCACTGGCGCAACAGGTGCAGGAACTGTTACTGGAAAATCCCGGCCGCCAGAAATTTGTTGGATTCGTAAAGCCCGAAACAGATATCTGTTGCGTAGACGAGAGCAAAATACTCGGTACGGTTGAAGAGATAGAGAAGCTCGTGGACACTACCTGCACGGACAGGCTGGTTGTTGCTGTTTCGGAACGGCGCGGCAGTCTGCCGGTGCGCGAGTTGCTCAATTGCAAACTCGCCGGCATGGAAATTATGGACGTACAGAGTTTTTACGAAGAAATGACGCGCAAGCTTCTGCTTGAAAATTTTCAACCCAGCTCTTTTATTTACTCGGATGGGTTTCGAATCACCCTGTTCAAGAGATTCGTAAAGCGGGTTTTCGATATTCTCCTATCAATGTTGGGACTGATTCTGACGCTTCCATTTTGGCCCTTAGTGGCTTTTTTAGTGCGCTATGACTCTGCGGGACCAATCTTTTATCGTCAAGGACGGGTTGGAGAAGGGGGGAAGAACTTTGCCTTGTACAAGTTTCGCACCATGCACACCGATGCAGAAAAAGAAACCGGAGCTGTTTGGGCCACGGAAAACGATCCCAGAATAACAAAGATGGGAGCTTTTTTAAGGAAAAGCCGCATCGACGAACTGCCGCAGCTGTGTAATGTGTTCATGGGCGAGATGAGTTTTGTTGGTCCACGCCCAGAACGTCCTGAGTTTGTTGAGCGTTTATCCAATAAGATCCCCTACTATTTCGCGCGTCACACAATAAAACCTGGAATAACCGGGTGGGCGCAGGTTTTGTACCCTTACGGTGCGTCTGAGGAAGATGCCAAGGAAAAACTACGTTACGACCTTTATTACCTTAAAAATAACTCGCTAATTTTGGATCTTTTAATAGTCTTGGAAACCATCAAAGTGGTTCTTTTGGGACGTGGAGGTAGATGAGGATGAGAAATATTTTATTTGGAGTTATTTTTACCGTTGCCCTGTTCTCGTCAATTGCACAAGCGAGTGACTATGTGATTGGAGCCGGGGATGGTTTAAGTATTTCTGTATGGGGCGTCCCGGAACTTAGTGTGAGCACAATAGTCAGGCCTGACGGTAAAATTACCCTGCCTGCAGTGGGGGATGTTTCTGCTTCTGGTATGACTCCAACGGAGCTGGGAAAAAATTTAACTCAAGTGCTGGACGATTATGTAAAGAGCCCAATCGTAACGGTTACCGTAGACAAGGTAACCAATAATCGCGTGTATATTTCTGGAGGTGGGATTCCCGCTCAGATACGTTATATGAGCGGAAGCACATCGTTGTTTAAGTTGTTATGTGGCCTGGAAGGGATAGCAAATTCTGATTTGCAACGTGCTTTTTTGATGCGCGGAGATGAAACGCTTGATGTCGATATGTACGACTTGTTTAACCGCGGGAATCTCAGCTTAGATATCGACCTGAAGCCCGAGGACATACTCTTTCTTCCTACCAATGAGTTGAATAAAGTCTTTGTTGTTGGGGCGGTTGTCAGTCCTCAAGCCATAGTATTTCGGGACGGCCTGAGCATTTTAGATGTGATTCTGGAATCAGGTGGATTTACCAAGTTTGCCAAGACAAACGCGGTCATGATTCTGCGTAAAGAAGAGGGTGGGCGCACGCGCATAAGGCTGAACATGGATAGTCTTATGAAGGATGGGGTGCTTAGTGAGAATATTCCCATGCAACGTGGAGACTATGTGCTGGTGCGCGAAGGAATATTTTAGAACTATGGATAGCTGCATGGGCGTATGCGAGAATTTGGTGAGGTTATATGAATTCATACTATGAGCAGGTTAAAAATTACCTGCAGATACTCTACAACAGACGCTATTTGTTTTTGATTGTGGCCGTTAGTGTAAGTCTTGCAATTATAATTGGCAGCTTTTTTTCAGCTAAACAGTATGAGGCTAAAAGTACAGTTTTTATAGAAAAGAACGTGGTGAACAGCCTCTTGCAGGGTCTTACCGTAACTCCCTCCATGAGTGATCGTATCCGGGTCCTGCGCTATCATATGTTGAGCCGGGATATTATTTCCAGGGTGCTTAAAAAGATGGACATGGATGTCAAAATGCAAACCCCGGCTGCATTTGAAGGTCTTATTAGACAGTGCCAAGAAAAAACCAATATCAACATGAAGGGGGATGACTTGTTTTTTGTCTCCCTGGTCAGCTCAGATCAGAGGTTTGCCAGAGATTATATCAATACCCTTGTGCATACATATGTTGAAGAGAACATTTCCTCGAAGCGTGAAGAGTCTTTTGGTGCCGATCGGTTTCTTTCGGAACAGGTGAAATTTTACAAGCAAAAACTAAATAAAGTGGAAGATGAAATCTATGTCTATCGCAAAAAAACCGGAATTTTTTCCACTGTAACTGAAGCATCAATTATCGAAAACATGGATAAACTTGAGGAAGCGATAAGGGCTTTGCAGGGTAAGAAGAATGAGCTCATGGCTACAGCTCGGACTATTAATGAACAGTTAACTTCCATGCAGAATGCCGCCTCCTCCGGGAGAACGGGCATTACCGGATTTGACATGTTTGGCGGTTCCGTAGATGAGATGCGCCTGGAAGCTATGCAGTCTCAACTGGATGCACTGCTAATGCTGTATAACGATTCCTATCCTGCCATAGTCCGGTTGCGGTATCAAATTCAAGCACTGGAAAATAGTATAGCGCTTAATGAACCGTCGGTGGCTGAGCCTGTATTCGAAGTATTTAACCCCGTCGAAGATCCAATCTTTGTCGATCTAAAAATGCGCATGAATTCAGCGCAGTCTGATCTGAATGCCTTAAAAGCCCGCGAGCAGGAGTTGAAAACACAAATTTATACCAACAAAGAAATGTTAGAAAAATTTCCGCAAGATAAAAAAGCCCTCGCTGAAATGGAACGGGAGCGTGCCATGGTGAAAAATGTATATGAAACATTGCTCCAGCGCGTGGGCATGGCGGAAGTTTCAAAGCAGATGGAAATATCCGATAAAGCAACGACCTTCAGAATTGTTGATCCTGCGATTTTGCCCACCGTTCCAGTTGGGGTAAAGCGCCTGTATAAAATGTTTTTCGGTGTTTTGGTTGGGATAGGGGTAGCAATTGGCATCGTGGTGGTGCGGGAACAGTTAGATGATACCGTGCGAAATGCTGATGTTCTGCGGAGCAAGGGGATAACGGTTATCGCTGAGATTCCTCTTATGTTCAGCGAAGAAGATACGCTAAAACGGAAAAAATGGGACAGGCTGGTTTATACCTATTCAGGGATTTGCCTTGGTTTGATAACCCTGCTCTTGTTGCACGATGTTCTCGGGTTCTCTTTTTTAGACCGATTGGTTGCTGCAATATGACCATAGTTGTTGGTTGCACAATGTCATTTTCCAGTTAGCAAGTATGAATTTGATTGAGCTATGCCGGATATGTTTCACGATATTGCACTTTTAAATGCAGAAAAATTCAGGAAATATATCGGGCGCTCAAAAAAGGATAACCAATGAGCAGAATTGATAAAGCGCTAGAAATTGCAGCGCAAAAGCGCAAGGAATCAGATTCCGAAAAAAAGGTTGAGGTAGCGCCAAAAAGTGAAGTC
>JAVERW010000123.1:0-4701 GCA_034006915.1 Desulfuromonadaceae bacterium
CTACCCCAGCTTCTTAAAAATTAAGCCTGGCTCCGGCGTAGAACGACTGCCCCGCAGTAGCATAACTCCAGGCTTCTTCGTAGTGTTCATCGAGAAGATTATCCACCCGAGCGTAGATGCGCAACATATCAGTGATATCGTAGTGCACCGCCACATTAACTAAGAAATAGTCATCCAGCACTTCAACCATCCTTCCGTACATATCGGCGGCACCGGCGACTGCTTTGCGCTCATCGACCCAATACACGTCCAGATTTATCCCACATACTTCCCAAGGTGTATACCTAAAGGAGGTGTGCACCTGGTTGAGAGGACGGCGCACCATGCGTGAACCATCCACTTCCTCGGTATCGGTATAGGTGTAGTCCAGCTGAATATCCAGAGAGGTGGCAGGATGCCATGCAAGCACCACCTCCGCTCCGCTGGTATAGCTCTTACCTTTCATCTGCGCATAACCACCAGGCCATGGTTGACCAGGCACTACCCTAGTGTAGTCCCAGTCGATTCTATCCTCAAACTTCATCCGGAAGTATGTCACCCCAAACTCAATCTGGCCACCTAGCCAGGGCTGGTCGAGGCCAACTTCAAAGGAGGTGCTTTTTTCGGGATCAAGATCGGTGTTGCCATATTCGGAGTAAAGCTCGTACAGCGACGGTGCGCGAAAGCCGGTGGCGTAGGCACTACGCAGGGTGGTTTCTGTGGCGGCAATGGTATAGGCCGGGGCTATCCTCCAGCTGGCCTTACCGCCAAATTCTTCATGCTCATCGTAGCGCACCCCAGAAACCACATCGAATCCACTGTGCATAACCTGATGCTGCGCCCAATAGCTCAGCGTATAAGCATCTTCACTGCCGGCAGAAGATGAGGCGGATTTTTCAGTAAGATAGCCAGCTCCGAAGCTGACATAATTGTGTGGTGTAACCTCAAGATTACCCTGCCAGTTCCACGCATCAGTGGTACCCGTATAGTCATATGCCCGCTCTCCATCCGCCGCGTAGGCATCCCGCTCCTGGCGTGCATAGTGGTAGTCCAGCAGTGACTCAAAACGTCCGGCAAACAGCTGGTTTTTAAGCTCAATTTTGCCGAACAGATGCTCACTCTCTTCGCGCTGTTTTTTCAATCCGTACGGTACTGGGACCTCTGCCCACGTGACAGGATCAGTGTCAAAGCGATCCCCTGTGTAGCCTGCCATGCTCCAGTCATCGTTGTCCATACTGGCTTCAGTGTAGCGCAATACCGCGCTCAAGCTGGTGGTTGTACTGAGGTCAAGATCAACCTTGCCGCTGGCGCTGGTGTTACGCCACCCATCGCGCTCCGAAGTGTTGCCCGCATGGGGGATGTTGTTGTTGTCTGCATTGGCAAGGGAGTAGCCATCTGTCTCCAGATGGGAAGCAGCGAGCGAAAACCCCATCAGGCCGACAGCGCCATTGAGCCCCGCATATCCCTTGGTGGTGCTGTAGGTGCCAGCTTCTCCGCCGGCATACCCACCGATTTTTCCGGTACCAGAGCGGGTTATGACATTGATTACCCCAGCTGCGGCATTGCTGCCATACAACACACTCATGGGGCCCCGGATCACCTCGATGCGCTCAACATTATCCATGCTGATGTTGGCCAAGTCCGCCCCACGGTTAGGGTCTGAAGGATCATTGGCCTCGATTCCGTCAATGAGCAGCAGGGTGTTTTTAGAGTCTGCCCCACGGATAATGACGCTGGTCTTAGCTCCCATCCCTCCTGCGCTCGAAACCTGCACCCCCGGAACGGTGCGCAATGCTTCGGCCAGGGTCTGAATCTGGCGTGCCTCGATGTCGGCGGCGGTTATCACACTCACCGAGGTGCCCCCGACCTCTTTCAACCCTGCTTCGGTACGGGTTGCGGTCACCACCACATCATCCAGCGTCTTCACCGGCTGTGCCTGAGCCCATGCGGGTTGTGCCAACATCATCAAGCCCAACACTACCCAACGCAGCATGCGCTTCGCCATCCCGGCTGTCACCCCGGTAGTTTTTGTTCTCTTCATTTTGCCTCCAGGTCAGTTGTGCCCGGGGCATGAAAAAACCCCGAACCGATATAAAACAATCGATTCGGGGTCATCCCTGATTCCCACGAAATCATCAGCTACTTCGCCACGAAGTAGACAAACTTTATATTCAGGCAGGTCTTCTGACTTCCGGATCAGCCGTTGAACACTCCTTCCCGCCGTCAGCACTCTGGCAGCAGTGGTTAAATCGTGTTCTTCGTCCCCGGTTACAGCGGCGGGCCCGCTCCTGATTTGCACAGGATTCCCATATTATGCTCACAACGGAGCACCTGAATACTATGTAACGCCAGCACATTAATAAAGCAGCGCCCAAGTGTCAAGCTGACATCTTGCCCACTTGCTTTCTCACTCAGACCGAGAGCACTCGCAATAGGTGGGGAATGAGCTGTTTCTTGCGCGACAGCACCCCTTTAAGTTCATACAGATGTTCCTCGCGCTGAGGATAACCCATGGCAAACGCCATCCCTTCCTCAGCAGCCACCAGCAGCAGACTGTCACCGGCAACGATATCGGTCACCAGCAGGCCGGCTATCGCCAATCCCTTCTGGTCGCGCACCTGTTCCAGCTCTATCGCGATATCTTCGCGTCGATCCATAAACTCATGAAAACTGACCACCTCCACCTGTCCCACACCAAATTGATATGTACCTGCCTGAAATACCTTGAAGTCCGAAGTGATAACTTCGCTCAGGGTGTCATACGCGCTAATGGAGCTACTAGATGAGAAAATACGTTGCCCAAACTCATACGGATCTAAACCCGAATGCTGCCCGAGCCAGAATGCGATCTGACGGTCAATATCGGTTGTAGTGGGGGATTTGAGAACGATCGTATCTGAAAGTAGCCCCGCCAGCATCAACCCTGCTATGGCTGGTTCCGGATCGATCCCCCCTTGCTGATACAAGGTTGCCACCAGGGTGCAAGTACTCCCCAAGGGTTTGTTGATAAACTGAATCGGAATGTCGGTCTGCAAGTTGCCCAGGCGGTGATGATCCACAATTTCAATAATTTCCACTTTGTCTGCTCCGGCCACAGCCTGAGACAATTCATTGTGATCCACCAGGATAAGTTTACGTCTGCTCGGGGTAAACAGATTGCTCTTGGTCGCAACCGCCAGTAGTTCACCATGGTCATTGAGCACCAGCACCCCCGGCACCGAGCTGTGCATCAGACTCATCTTCAGCTGTTCCAGCCTATCATCCTCATGTAGGGTGACGTAGTCCGTCTGCGCTAGGTGCCCAACCGGAGTGGCCAAGCGCGTGAGCCAAGCACTGGTAGAGGTATCAAAGATGGTGGAAAGGATGGTCACCTGATTCTGACGCGCCAAGACGCAGATAGCTTCAGGAATGGGCAGCCCCCCCACTACCACAAGCACCCTCACCCCCAGCTCTACTACATGGTGCAAAATTTCATCGCGATCCCCGACAATGAGCACCATCTTGCGCATATCGTGTTTGCAGACCTTTTGTTTAAATGACTCCTCCGACATGGCGGCCACAAACAGATCCAGATCTTCCAACACCTCGGTCTCAAACTCCGTCACAAAGCGCGCCTTGAGGCACTGGCATATGGAACGGGGAGAAGCGTAGATGCGGCGTAGATCTTTTTCCTGACTCGGAACCAGAAAGCGTTCCGCCAGTTTTTTCAGGTACAACAGCCCCAGAGGTTTTTTATCCTCCGCAAGTACCGGTAAAATACGGATATTGTGTAGATGAAACAGCTCCATCGCGCGCGAAAGTGGCTCAGTTGCTGCAATAGATACTGGCGCCTTGCGTGAAATCACATCACCAATCCGAGGTGACATATCCAGGATCAGTTCCGGTTGCGGCACCGCTAGTTCATCCAGAATGAACTGGGTCTGGCGATTGACATTGCCGGCGCGCGCCGGACGCACATTCCCCAGTCCCTGGAGTTCACGCAAATGCGCATACGCTATGGCGCTGCATATAGAGTCACTGTCCGGATTTGTGTGGCCTATGACATAGATCTCTTCCTGTGGCATTGTTGTCTCCTTGGTCATCTCAGAAATAGTCCTACACGCAGAATTAGCGCTGGCATACTAGCACACGCTTGCCGGTTACCAAATGAGCATTATTCGCATATAATTCCAGTATACACAAAGTCCGCCCATGCTGTTAGACTGACTCAAGAAAACAAGCGTAACTCTCTTGCTTAGCCCATTGAAGATTTCAGCCTATGCTTTCAGATGTTCAACAGATTTGCGCAGATCTACAACGCGTACGCACCAATGCACCGCTGGTACATAACATCACCAATTTTGTGGTTATGAACAATACCGCCAATGCCCTGCTCGCCATTGGAGCCTCGCCGGTTATGGCACACGCGCTGGAGGAAGTTGCGGATATGACCACACTGGCTTCTGCCCTGGTGATCAATATAGGGACCTTGAGTACGGAATGGATTGCTGCCATGGAGTTGACGATGAAAACCGCCAAAAACCGCCACGTCCCAATAGTGTTTGATCCGGTCGGGGCGGGGGCTACACCCTTCAGAACCAACACATCGCTGCATTTACTTGAGCAGATAAATCCAAGTGTAATTCGGGGGAACGCTTCGGAAATAATGGCTCTGGCGGGTGCGCAGATTCAAACCAAAGGGGTAGACAGTGCTGCAAACAACAATGACGCTGCGGCTGCGGC
>JAVERW010000124.1:0-4697 GCA_034006915.1 Desulfuromonadaceae bacterium
ATTGAATTGGTGATACCCGACAACCTTGCAGCGCTTAGAATGAAGGGGATGGATGTGTCTTAAATTGTTCGCTTGATATCAACATGTTCGTTCAAGGCCATTCCGCTGATTGAATAATGTCGGCACCATTCGATCAGAAGCCCCAAAATGCCGATAAAACAACCATTAAGGGAGGATTGTCTCATGGACCTAATCACAATGGAGCAGTTGAAGGAAATTTTAGCAAGGCGTTCCGAGTGGTGCGTTTCGTTGTTTATGCCGACGCATAGAGCCGGACGGGAAATGGAGCAAGACCCGATCCGTTTTAAAAACTTGTTGCGGACGGTGGAAGAACGGCTACTGGCTAGGGGCATGCGTTCACCGAAGGTGCAAGAAATGCTCACAGAGCCACACCGCCTTCTCCAGGACAAGAATTTCTGGCAGCACCAAAGTGATGGCTTGGCCATTTTTTTCACTGAAGATATTTTTCTTTTTTTCAGATTACCTGTCGAGTTTGCCGAGACTACGGTCATCACAGACCGCTTTCATGTAAAACCGTTACTACCAATTCTGACCAGTGATGGCACCTTTCATATCCTTGCAATCAGTCAGAATCGGTTGCGATTGTTGGAAGGAACGCAGCACACGATGGATGAAATCGATTTGGGCGATGCACCGGAAACGTTTGCCGAAACATTCCCGGACGGTTTCCCAAAGAAACAACTCCAATCGCACACAGGGAGGCCATCGAGAGGTGGAACCGGAGTACCCCTGTTCCATGGACACGATCCCAGCGACGACATAAAAATCCATATCCGGGAATGGTTTCGTACGATTGATAAGGCAGTTACAGGTATTCTTGTAGACACCCAGTCCCCCTTGGTGCTGGCCGGTGTAGGCACCCACTTCCCGTTGTATAAAGAAATTAATACCTACCCGTATCTGCTGGATAAAGGGATCCCCGGGAACCCCGATGAAATGAAGCCCGAAGATCTTCTCCCGCTGGCCTGGGCCATCGTCGAGCCGGTGTTTAACCAGAAACGCGAAGCAGGTTTAGCGCGATACCAACAACTGACTGGCACTGGAGAGACCACGACCGACGTCGCTCAAGCGGTTCTGGCGGCGCATCACGGGCAAATTGCGACTCTCTTTGTTGCCGTCGGTGTGCAGGTGTGGGGTCGGTTTGATCCAGAAAAAAATCAGGTAGATGTGCACGAAACCCATCAATCTGGCGACGAAGACCTCTTGGATTTTACCGCCATCCAAACCTTGATCAAGGGAGGTACGGTATTTGTTGTCTCACCAAATGAAGTTCCAGATCAGGCTCTTGTCGCAGCAGTGCTGCGCCACTGACAACTTCCTTCTATAAACCACTAAACCCAAACTCTTATTTTAAAGGAGACAACATGAAACTAGATAAAGGCGCATGGAACCCTTATCTGGCAGGAGCGCTTAGCGGACTCGTTGGGATCTTTTCGGTCTGGTTCGCCGGGCAGTATTTCGGGGCTTCCACCTCATTTGTGCGCACCGCCGGCATGATCGAACAATTATTCGGCGCAGAACGTGTAGCCCAAATGAGTTATTACGCCAAGACCACACCGCATATCGACTGGCAGTGGATGTTTGTGGTGGGGATATTTCTCGGATCATTGATCGCGGCGCTCACCTCCGGATCGTTTAAGTTACAGGCCGTGCCCGACATGTGGGCGAAACGCTTTGGGAAACACAGTGTCTCGCGGCGCGCCATCACCGCCTTTATCGGCGGAATCGTGGCCATGTTCGGCGCGCGGATGGCCGATGGGTGACCGAGCGGCCACGGGTTGAGCGGTTCGCTTCAACTAGCTGTTAGTGGTTTTATTGCTCTAATTTGTTTCTTTATCGGCGGCATCATCGTTGCCAGACTAGTTTATGGAGGTGGTAGTCAATGAAGATGCTCATCTATGGACTAGTAACGGGTTTGCTATTCGGTTTTCTGCTGCAAAAAGGACGCGTGCTGCGCTACGACAAGCAACTCGGTGCCCTGCGATTGCAAGATATGACCATCATCAAATTTATGCTCTCCAGCGTGATCGTCGGCATGGTGGGGATCTATCTGCTCAACGACCTGGGGCTGGTTAAGCTTTCCATCAAGGCTACCATCCTGGGACCCGTCGTAGTTGGAGCACTGATTTTCGGGGTTGGCTGGGGCCTGTTAGGATATTGCCCAGGCACCTCAATGGGTGCTCTGGGTGAAGGACGCTGGGATGCGCTGTGGGGGATTCTCGGCATGATCGTGGGAGCCAGTCTTTTTGCCAAGGCCTTCCCTTTCCTAGAAAAAACCGTGTACACCTGGGGCAACTTGGGCCGTATCACCGTGCCTCAGGTTCTGGGAGTGAACCATTGGGTCATCATTCCCATATTTGTCGTGGGTACCTTGCTGTTCTTCAGATGGTTAGAAAAAAAAGGATTGTAACCAGGAGGCCTACCCATGAAAACTATTGTGACCTTAACCTTGAACCCAACGATCGACAAAAGCTCAAGTGTTGACCATGTCATGCCCGAGCGCAAACTGTACTGCAAACCGCCTCACTTTGAACCCGGAGGAGGCGGGGTGAATGTTTCTCGTGCTGTCAAAAAACTGGGAGGAGAATCCCTGCTCCTTTATCCAACAGGTGGTTTGACTGGTACGAGGCTGCGAGAACTTCTGAACAAAGAAGGCTTAGGCCACCACCCGTTCCCCATTGAAGGACTGAACCGAGAGAACTTGATCATTTTGGAGGAATCAACTGGCCAGCAGTATCGTTTCGGGATGCCGGGTCCGCAGCTTCAAAAAAAAGAGTGGGAGTCGTTTATTCAGGAACTGGTGTCCATGGAACCTCTCCCTGATTATGTGGTGGCCAGCGGCAGCTTGCCGCCAGGTGTGCCCCCAGACTTTTATGCTCGCGTTGCGCGGGTCGGTAAAAAGAGGGGCTCAAGGGTAATTATCGACTCTTCGGGTGAACCTCTGGATTTAGCGCTGCAGGAAGGGGTGTTTTTAATCAAGCCCAATGTCCGGGAATTCAGAGAACTGGTCGGCGAGGAGGTCAAAGAGAAATCTCAAATCATAACCGCTGCCCGCAAAATCATCGAAAGTGGTCACGCCGAGGTAGTATTAATCTCCCTCGGCGCGGCAGGTGCCTTAGTGATTGCGGATAAGCTCGCTGAACACATCCTCCCGCCCACCGTGCCGATTATCAGCAAGGTTGGGGCCGGAGACAGCATGGTAGCTGGTATCGTTTTGAGCCTTGCGCGCGGAAACCCACTCAGGGAATCCGTCCTTTTCGGCGTGGCGGCCGGTACGGCCGCCGTCATGACCCCGGGGACAGAGCTATGTCGAAGGGAGGATACGGAGCGCTTGTATGCAGAGATGGTTTCAGGGTCTAAAGAACAACATTGATAAACCGCGAGGAGCGACAACCATGAGATTACCGTCCCACAAAACCAAGATCGTGTGCACCATAGGACCAGCCTCTCGTTCGGAGGCCATGTTAGAGCAGCTGATGCGGCTGGGCATGAATGTGGCACGACTGAATTTCGCCCATGGCACCCATCAGGGACATCGGGAAGACATTCAGCGCATCCGAACCGTCGCCGCAAAGCTTCAACGACATTGCCTGATCATGGCGGATCTTCCTGGCCCTAAGATGCGTATCGGCGAACTCTTGGAAGAACCACTTCTGCTGGAAAAAGGGGAAGAGGCCATATTGACCGTCAAAGATATTGCGGATGCTCCCAACAAAATTCCGGTCGCCTACAAACGCCTGCCAGAAAGCGTAACCCCGGGAGACCTGATTTTTCTCAATGACGGCTTCATCCAGCTCCGGGTGGGAAAGGTGTCGGGTGATGAGGTTTTCTGCCAGACGGTTATCGGTGGTCCGCTCCTTTCCCATAAAGGACTGAGCATTCCGGGAGTAAAAATCATGGCCGAAGCGGTGTCCCAAACTGACCTCGATTTCGTAGATTTTGCCCTGCAGGAGGGGGTAGATACCTTCGGGGTTTCCTTCGCAGAAACAGCCGCCGACCTATTGAAGGTCAAGGAATTTGCACGAGAAAAAGGGCATCTTGCGTATGTAGTTGCCAAAATAGAGCGCGCCGAGGCTATTAACAATATTGATGAGATCCTCACCGCGGCAGATGCAATTATGATTGCACGCGGAGATATGGGAGTACAGATCCCTTTACAGGATGTACCGAGCGTGCAGAAAAAATTGATCCGCAAGGCAAATTTTCTGGGTCGACCGGTAATAACCGCGACTCAGATGCTGGTATCCATGACTGAAAATATTCGCCCTACACGCGCTGAGGTGTCCGATGTAGCCAACGCTATCCTAGACGGCACTGACGCGGTTATGTTGTCCGAAGAGACTGCTATCGGGCGTTATCCCGCCGAAGCGGTTGAAATGATCGGCAAGATAGCCATCTCTACCGAGCGTGAGGAAAAAGCCATCCAGGCACTGGCCGATTTGCCTGCCTACTTCCACGCGGAAGCAAGCTCCGGCAATGCCAGCGTAGAAGACGTTGTCACGCTAAATGCAGTTGAATCAGCCGATGCCTTAAATGTGCGTTACATCCTGACCCGTACGCAAGGCAGAGCCGCGCCATGTCTGATTTCTCGCTTTAGACCAGATAGCTGGATACTGTCCCATGGTGGCGATGAAAAAACGAACAATCTCCTGTCTCTCTCCTATGGGGTTCATCCG
>JAVERW010000125.1:0-4684 GCA_034006915.1 Desulfuromonadaceae bacterium
GATTAGGAGACGACGCTTCTCCAACAACGAACTCAATCCCCTCTTGTTGTGCCGCCGCAGTAGTATAGCCTGCCGCACCGATGCTGCGCTCCCCCACCTTTGTAGCAAAAGCACCAAGAGCGCCGATGGTTTTACGTGTCTTAGGCTTAAAGATGTTGCTGGCCGCGATCAACCCCTCTGAGGCTGCAATCGAAGCCAAACGTACTCCTGAAGGTTTACCCGTGAAAAAAGAAAACTTGGTGGCGCAGTCTCCGGCGGAATACACATCCGGATCACTGGTCTGCATATATTCATCTACCACCACTCCGCCGTACGGATCAACTTTCAGCCCCATAGCCTCGGGCAGCTCCGTATTCGGACGTGCACCAATTCCCAGAATCACCACATCAGCTTTTATTGTGGTGCCGTCGCTGAGGCACACCGACTTCACGTTACCTTCTTCGTCGGCTTCAAGGCTGCGTACCTGACTGCTTAGATACAAAGTTACCCCTTCTTTTTTTAATTCCTCTTCCACCTCGCGCCCGAACTCCCTCTCGCACGCCAAGGAAAGACAACAGTCCTGCATTTCCACCAACGCCACTTGGGTATCGGCCTGAATCTCTGTTTGCAGACGCGCGATTTGCTCCGCCATCTCAACCCCGATAAACCCGCCACCGATCACCACAACGTTGCGTGCAGCCTGCAGGGCGGAAAATATGCGCTGTAGAAAAAACGGATCTTTCGCCACTGCAAATACGTTTTCCAGCTCGATGCCGGGCAACGGGGGGATAATCGGCTTAGAACCCGTGGCCACAACAAGCTTATCGTATTTAATATCCTCGTGGTTCTTGCACGAAACGATCTTGCTGCTGCGATCCACATCCTCCACATGGCTGGCCACAATCTCTATCCCCTGGTTAGTAATCATCTCATCAGGGATGATGTTTTTTTCCACCGCGCGCAGCGTTCCGTATATGTAAGGTATGCCACAGGGAACCGGAGTTTTACTCACATTGCGGATTACAGTGACTGTTTTCTGTGGGTAGCGACGCTTAATCGTGGTGGCCGTCATAAGGCCCGCCGCCGAACCACCAATAACTACTACATCACGCTGTTGCATATTATTCATCTCCTTGTTTGTTCTTACATTCAGGACAGATAGCAAAAATATTCAGACAATGGGAACTTAAGGTAAAGCCATGTTGAAGCGCAATGTCCTCGCACAGGTCACACACACTCTCTTTACTAAACTGAAGGGTTCTGCCGCATTCGGTGCACACCAGATTATCAATGGCGCACCCTTCAGGGCAGGCGGCATACACCGCATCCATCCCATCCGGCGCGAGTTGCACTCGGCGCAGCAATCCAAATTCCATCAGCAGCTGCAGGGTGCGATAAATCGTCGCTTTGGAAATACTCTGCCCCTTTTGTTTCAACCGCAGCAGCAAAGAATCAACATCGAAGTGCTCGTTCATTGCCAGAATCTCCGCATACACACTGCGCCGCTGCTGGGTTGCCTTCAGACAATGCTCTTCCAGAAAATTTTCGAACATCTCCAGTGACATCGCTATACTCCTAGGATTAACGTTCTACGCTAAACTCGCCAGCCAGTGCGAATGATTCTCAATCGCTTGAACTATATACACACAACCCCAAGCCAGTGTCAACAGCTATGCCAACCCCTATCCGCACCTGCTCGCGAGTACGCACTCAGACCCATTCCTAGGCGTGCGCTCACGCTCACTTTTTAACAAACAGTGTTCTAAATAACATTTTCTTCAAGAAAGTGATCGCATCTTTATCTCTATTTTGCATAAAAATCCGGCCAACATCCCGTAGTTTAAAAGTATTTAGCCAAACTCGGCGATTATGACACCAGCAAGTTTTCTCTTGCTAAAGAAAGCTGGTTCAATATATGTTGGGAAGGAGTAAACACTTGTTTTACCTTCACACACATTAAAATATTGTTTATGCTTAAGAACGCGGCCTGCCCCCGAAAGATGGTGCAGATATTGTCCAAAGTTGTTTTTTGCAGGAGATGCCCATGAAATTCAATAACCTTAAAATCGCAAACAAAATATATTTCCTGTTTGCCCTGGCGGTGCCGGTTATGTGCGTGGTATTCGGGGCTCTGTACTGGAAAACCACCGATAGCTTATACCAGGAACGCTCCGCCAAAGTGCAATCTCAGACCCAAAGCGCGGCCTCAGTCATTAACCACTTTGTAGAACAGGAGCATAGCGGTGCCCTAACCCGCGAAGAAGCTCAGCGTATGGCCATTGCGACCATAGCCGTCATGCGTTATGACGGGGACGACTACTTCTGGATCAACGATAGCCACCCACGTATGATAATGCACCCCTTCAATCCCTCCTTAAACGGTAAGGACTTGAGCGCCTTTGCCGATCCAGACGGGGTAAAGCTATTTAACGAAATGGTCAACGCCACCCGCATCAAAGACGCGGACTTCGTCCACTACCGCTGGGAAAAGCCTGGACTCACCGAACCGGTAGCTAAGGTTTCGTATGTGCAGCGCATCAAAGCCTGGGACTGGATTGTGGGCACTGGACTCTACACCGATGACATTAAGGCCCAGACCCAGCTCTTGCTGTATGCAGCTGTAGGAATAGTCGGTTTTACCATCCTCGCTTCACTGGTGGTGGTGATCTGGTTTGCACGTGGATTGGCGCGCCCCATTGGGCAGGTTGTGCATATGCTGCAGGAAATGTCCAACGGACACATCAGCCAACGCCTCAATATGAAGCGTCAAGACGAGATTGGGGTGATGGCTGCCACCATGGATGAATTCGCCGACAACCTGGAACATGAACTGGTCGATTCCATGCAGCGCTTAGCTCACGGTGACCTGACATTTGAAATTCATCCCCACGATGAAAACGACGTGATTCGCGGGGCACTGAAAACCATGGAGCAAGATCTAAATGAAATGGTTACCAGCTTGCAGAACAGCGGCGAGCAGATAGGCGCGGGAGCGTCCCAGATCGCCGATGCAAGCCAGTCACTGTCGCAGGGTGCGACAGAGTCCGCCAGTTCGCTGGAAGAAATTTCTGCTTCTATAAACGAACTGGCCTCCCAGACTGATGACAATGCGGCTAACGCCACTCAAGCCGCCAAACTCTCGGCAGAAGCAAGCGGTGCCGCAAATCGCGGCAACGATTCAATGCAGCACTTGGTATCAGCTATGGAAGAGATCAGCGATTCGAGTCAAAGTATTTCAAAGATTATCAAGGTAATCGATGAGATTGCGTTCCAGACCAATCTCCTTGCTTTGAATGCGGCGGTAGAAGCGGCGCGCGCCGGGCAGCATGGCAAGGGCTTTGCCGTTGTTGCCGAAGAGGTGCGTAACTTGGCGGCACGCAGCGCCAAGGCTGCAAGTGAAACCGCCGATCTCATTGAAGGATCTGTGGTAAAAGCCAAAAACGGTGCGGATATCGCTGTAGAAACCTCCAAGGTTCTGGATGAAATCGTCACCCATTCCACCAAGGTTTCAGACCTAATCGCCGAAATCGCTGCGGCCAGCAAAGAGCAGGCGCTTGGAATTTCCCAAGTCAATATCGGTATCAGTCAGATTGATGATGTCACCCAGCAAAACACCGCCAACGCCGAAGAAGGTGCCGCGGCGGCAGAACAACTCTCCAGCCAGGCGCAGCAACTGCGTCAGATGCTGCGCCGCTTCACCACCAAGAGCGGTGCCGGCCAGCACACTATGGCAGCGCTGGAGGCACCTCAACAGCACAAGAGCCTCGGTTGGAATTAAGCCTATACAGGGAAGATCTCAAACGGATTTTTTCAGGTTACCTTTAAGGACCTGAAAAAACAAAGCCACGCCTGCCAGGATTACATCCCGGGGGCGTGGCTTTGATCTTTGGGGAAATAGATGCAAGGGCAATTCGTGAATTCCCCCTTGTATGTTGTCCGCAAGTCTAATCCGTCATTCCCTCCTACGCGGGAATGACGCGAGACAACGTTGCATTGGCCCCCCTCAATCCCCCTATTTTATAGGGGGGAAGGCGAACGAAGTGAGCAGGGGGGTGTTTGTGTCACACCACCGTTCACTACGGGTGGTGGATGCGCGAACGTGGGCAATTCGTGAATTGCCCCTACGAAATTGGGTGCGGATGTAAAACATGGCCCTACCTTCAAACCTGTGGATACAACGGAGGCAGCTCTGCATCCTTATTTGGATGGTCTTCGTGTCCGTTTTTCTCCCGCTCCCATGCCTCCCACGCTCTGGCGTGACCGCGCACCGCCTGTACCAATGCTGCTCCATCCCAGGAGCTATCGGCCTCGGCGTACAGAGCGGCATTAAGCTCTGCCAACGCTGTGGTCATTGCATCCGAGCCCTGCTGCGCCAAGGTGTCCAGAGGAGTAGCACTGGCTGGATACAGACACGCTGCCCATTGTTGTAACTGGTGTCGGGCTTCTTTGGGTTCGCGCCGCTGCGCCGCTTGCAACAGCGTATGCTCCAGTCTGGCGAGGTTGCGCTGGGGGCAATCTCCTCCGGTAGTTTTTTGTCTTGAGACACGTCGC
Organism: Desulfuromonadaceae bacterium; assembly: GCA_034006915.1. GTDB lineage: Bacteria > Desulfobacterota > Desulfuromonadia > Desulfuromonadales > Desulfuromonadaceae > JAIVHC01. The sequence continues at coordinate 4,531 of JAVERW010000125.1, forward strand.
CTCTTGGATGCATAACGCCACCACAATAGTAGACTTACGATCCAGCCGCCTGCACAGATGGCTGTGGCCAGTTGCCAGCGCAACGTATCTACCACTGGTTTGGTCTCAGTCTGTTTAGTCTGTGTTTGTGGCACCGCAGCTTGCTTAGGCTCAT
>JAVERW010000002.1:0-111948 GCA_034006915.1 Desulfuromonadaceae bacterium
CATTGAGCAGGACCGCTGCATGGGCATGAAAATGTTCCACTGTTTCGAGCTGAAACGACGACAACTCCACCACTATAGCAGTATAGTCGCCATCTACCGCTTCGATCAGAGGGGTGCCAATATTCCCTCCCACAAAAATTTTTTCGCCACAGTGCTCAAGGATATGCCCTATGAGGCTAATCACCGTGGATTTGCCATTGGTCCCGGTAACCGCTATGAGGGGGGTATGGATAAACCAACTCGCCAGCTCCACCTCTCCTGCAATCTTAACCCCACTGCGCGCCGCAGATTGCAACACTGGGGCATCCAGAGGGATCCCCGGGCTAAGAACAACAAGGCCGGCATGCTCGAACAGTGAGGTCGTATGCCCGCCACAGTCAAGAGTCACGCCGGGATCAAGCTGAGTAAGATCTATGTCGGCGAGTGTGCGCACGTCGCTTAAAACCACATGGGCACCGCGCCGGTGGCAGAAATTAGCTGCTGCTACCCCACTGATGCCGGCGCCGGCGACAACTACACGTTTTCCCCGCAAGTTAACCATGTTACCTCAGTTTAAGGGTTGAAAGCGCCACCAGAGCCAAGATAATACTTACTATCCAGAAGCGCACAATAATTTTGGGCTCAGGCCAGCCCTTAAGTTCAAAGTGATGATGTAAGGGGGCCATGCGAAACACACGCCGCCCAAAGAGTCGAAATGAGGCCACTTGAACTATTACCGACAGGGCTTCCACCACAAACAACCCCCCCACAATAACCAAAACCAACTCATGCTTGACAATAACCGCTATGATTCCAAGGGCACCACCCAGAGACAGGCTCCCCATATCTCCCATAAAAACCTGAGCGGGATAGGTATTAAACCACAAGAATCCAAGGCCAGCTCCCACCATGGCGCCACACATAACAGAGAGCTCACCAGCTCCGGGAACTCCGCTGATCTGCAGATATTCTGCCAGACGCGCGTTGCCTGCAAGATATGCCAAGAGTAGATATGTTCCGGAGGCCACTATTACCGGACCTATGGCGAGCCCATCCAGCCCGTCAGTTAAATTGACGGCGTTACCCGCTCCAACCACTACCACAGCAACAAGGGCAATGTATAACCAACCTAATTCAGGAGTCACGGTTTTGAAAAACGGTAGCGCCAGAATAGAGGTGTAATCAGTGTATGCAAGGAGCAAAAACCCAGCCGCTCCAGCTATCAGAGCCTGCCATACCAGTTTGCCTTTTGCCGACATTCCATCGCTGTTTTTAAGTTTTATTTTTTTGTAGTCATCCACGAAACCTATGGCACCGTACCCAACTGTAACCAGCAGTGCGATCCATATGTATGCATTGGTGAGGTCGGCCCACAAGAGTGTCGGCACTACAATACATAACAAGATAAGGGTGCCCCCCATGGTAGGGGTCCCTTCTTTTTTGAAGTGCGACTCCGGCCCGACTTTGCGGATAGTCTGGCCAAGTTGAAGCTTACTAAGGCGTTCAATAACCCAAGGCCCCAGCATAAAAGCCAGAAGCAATGCCGTTATAGTGGCATAGATGGTACGAAAGGTGATAAAACGAAAGACGTAGAGGGCGGAGAATTCCGTATGCAATGGAAAAAGGAGGTAATAAAGCATAGCAAACCTTTTTATGGCAATCCTTTCCGAGCTGAAAAAGGATGTATCTACGCCACCTTTCTGAATTTATGCAACAAAAAATCGACAACCTTCTCCATTCGCATTCCACGTGAACCCTTAATAAGCAAACAGTCGTACGGTTGGATATTGCGCGCAAGCCAGCCGCAGATATCTTCATGATCATTCATTTGCACCACCTGTACATGCTCAAGGCCCTCTTGACGCGCCCCACCGGCCAGTTCAGAGCTCCACTGTCCGTAGCTCAACAGATGATCTGCAACCTGCGCCGCTCGACCTCCAACTTCGGCGTGGCAATACGCCGCAGCATCTCCCAATTCGAGCATATCCGCCAGAACGGCGATACGCCGCCCGCTTACAGGCCAATGTGCTAACACCTCCAGCGCTGCCAGCATCGACTGAGGGTTTGCATTGTAACTGTCGTCCAGAACCGTTATCCCTGCATTAAGTTCTCGCACTTCTAAGCGGCCCGCCGCCATTTTTACTTGGCGCAGTCCGGCGGCTATCTGTTGGGGGGCGACACGCAAAAAACTGGCAACTGCGGCGGCGGCTAAGGCATTGTATACCTGATGTCTTCCGGGCAGAGGGATACTGACCTCGACCACTTCACCGCCGAGATGCAGATTGAAATCAACCCAACGCCCAAGCACGATGTCAGTAGCCATGACGTCAGACTTCTGTTCAATTCCATAGGTTACGCGCCGCACTCCATCGGGCAGTTGCAGCGCCATGAGCTCCGGATCATCTACATTGAGAATCGCCACGCCCCCAGGCATCATCCCCTCGAAGATCTCTGCTTTTGCCTTTGCGACCGCAGCTACACTCCCAAGCCCTTCAAGATGTCCAGCACCGGCATTGGTAATCAGCGCCACACTGGGTCGGGCAATAGCACTGAGGCGTCGAATTTCGCCAGGGAGACTCATCCCCATCTCCAGAACCATCCAGCGGTGCGACTGCGTTAGTCCGGCAAGGGTCAAAGGAAGTCCGATAAGATTGTTGAAGTTGCCTGCTGTTTTTAGCCCTGGACAACACTGGGTCAAAATAGACGCCAACATTTCCTTGGTCGAGGTTTTGCCACTAGTGCCGGTTATTGCAGCCACCGGCCCGGCAAATGCTGCGCGAATAGATGCAGCGAGCGCCCCCAATGCTTCAAGGGTGTTATCGACTTGAATCACCGGCACTGGCAACCCCCCGATAACCTCTTCACTCAAACAAGCAGCGGCGCCGCATTCAACTGCTTGGCGTAAATAGTTGTGTCCATCGTAGTTTGGGCCACGCAGGGCCACGAATAAATCACCGGACTGGAGCGTTCTACTATCTGTTGAAATTCCAGTAATTGCAGGCATATAAGGCGCACCAAGCAGACGACCGCTCACTATTTTCTCTATTTCTTCACTATTCCACTGCATAAGAGTTCCTTACATCAGGGGCGGTATAATCTGCAGGACGGTGTTTTTGTATTCTGAAGCGACTACGTGGTCCGGTTATATTCAGCCAGACTACCTCGCAGTTCCGCGCTCTTTCAACGCCGCGCGCAGGTGTTCGCGGTCATCAAAATGAAATTTTGTGGTGCCTATAATCTGATAATCTTCATGCCCTTTTCCCGTTACCAGCAGAACATCACCAGGCTGGAGTACGGTTACGGCAAACTTAAGCGCCTCTGCTCGGTCCTGCATCACACAGTAACCACTAACCCCAGCTTTGGCCTGTTCAAGGCTCAGACAAGTTGCCCCTGTATTTGTAGCCCCTGCCACCATATGGCGAATAATTTCAGCCGGGTTTTCAGTACGGGGATTGTCCGAGGTTATCAACGCCAATGCAGAAGCGTTAACAGCTGCTGCTGCCATCAAGGGACGCTTACCTTTGTCTCGATCTCCGCCACACCCAACTACACTGAGCAAACGCTTCGGTTTGAGTGCGACTACCGCCTCAAGAGCTTTTTCTAGCGCATCAGGAGTGTGAGCGTAATCCACCAGAACGAGAGCGCCCAGAGTATTTTCTACCCGCTCAAGGCGACCTGGTACGGGCTGCAGTTGCGCCAGACACGCAACTGCCTCAGCCGCACTTAATCCCATTGCCAGACCTGCACCCATGGCGCAGCACAAATTTTCTAGATTGAAGGCACCAATCAGGTTTGAATGCAATTCCACAGTGGCAGCGGGCGTCCTAATTTTGGCTCGAACTCCGGCTAGGCTGAACTCTGCGCTTACAACCCTGACATCCGCGGCAGAGGCGCTCCCAGGTCTGGGATCAACCAGAAGCGCAGCAGGTACTTCCGCTGCAAGCCGTACTCCATAAGGGTCGGCAATATTGATAACAGCCTTGCGACATCCATATCCGCTCTCGGCAGAAAAAAGCCGGGCTTTTGCGCTATAGTACGCTTCCATATCCGGATGATAGTCTAGATGTTCGGGGGTTAAATTGGTGAATACTCCCAGGTCAAAATCAAGTCCGATCACCCGTTTTTGCTCCAGAGCGTGGGATGATACTTCAAGAGCTAATGCATCTGCGCCACGGGCTTTAAATACAGCCACCATCTTATACAGACTCAGGACATCGGGGGTTGTATGACTGGCCTCAATCACCTCCCCGTCCATCCGATTGGAAATAGTTCCTATCACGGCAGGAGTCAGCCCGCAAGCCTGCATAAGAGCTTCGAGCATATAGGTAAGGGTGGTTTTACCATTGGTGCCCGTGACTCCGGCGACATACATTTTAGGGCAGGGCTTCTGGTGAGCATCAGAATAGAAGGCGCGCGCGGCATACGCCATAGCGGTACGCACATCGGCAACACGAATTACACAGATTTCGGGATTGATTTCGGCGAGGTTTATGCAAGGTTGCACTTCTACCACCACCGCGCTTGCCCCGGCAGTTACCGCCTGTTGGAGATAGTTGTGGCCGTCCGCGATGGCTCCACGCACGGCAAAAAACACACTTCCGGGCTCAACCATACGCGAGTCCGAGCACAGATCCTTGATTTCTGCCCTGTCCGTACCTGCCACGTCTGTGATTGACAGATCGATGCCATTGCGGCGCAATTCATCTAACAGGGCTGAAATTCTCATATAAGTATTTCTCCAGTTTCTCCAATGGCTACCCTGGTGGTTGTAGCAACACCTGTAAACGGGTATCGGGATCAACATTTTTTCCTGCAGCTGGTGTCTGCTCTACTACACGGCCATATCCTTCAATGTGGATATTGAGATCTGCTTTTTCCATCACCTGCAGCACTTGACGCGCACTCATGCCAACAAAATCAGGCATGATGCCCGCTTCACTATCAGCCTGCAACAACCGTGGGCCCAGTGCCGTGAAGGATGCGACTGCCGTTTCAGGCTCAGGCGATGGCGTTACAGTCTCGACATTATCCATATTCGGCACATGCATATAACGCAAGCTCTGTTCTACAATTTCGGCAAACACTGGCGCTGCCAGCAACCCCCCATATGCGTCTCCAACAGGCTCATCAAGGGTTATCAACACCACTAAGCGCGGCTTATCCGCCGGAGCAAAACCGGCAAAAGAACTTACAAATTTGTCTGGAGAATATCCACCTGTTACCGTATCAACTTTTTGGGCCGTACCCGTTTTACCGCCGACTGCAAATCCCGACACCCGTGCTCTAGTACCGGTTCCTTCGGTAGTGACGCCAACCATCATCTCTCGCAGCTGCGCCGCTGTTTGCGTACTGATTACTCGGCGTTTGACCTTCCGTGCCACCGTAGTGGTCTTGTCGTTGGTGTGGTCCACTACTTTTTTCAGTAAATGCGGAACCACGATTTCTCCCCCATTGGCCACGGCACACAGCGCCTGCGCCAGTTGCAGCGGCGTAGTGGTAACCCCCTGCCCAAAGGCGACAGCGGCTAGGTCGATGGGAAACCAGCGCGAAGTTGGATGGAGAATCCCGTCGACCTCTCCATCAAAACCGATACCTGTCCGTTCTCCAAAACCGAATTGACGCAGATAGTGGTGAAAACGCTCTATCCCAAGCCGCTCAGCTATTTTGGCCACCCCGATATTGGAGCTGTACTTTAAAATATCCCTTACCGGCAAAACCTCCATGGACTTGTAGTCATGGATTGTTTTACCTCCAACCTTGTATGTACCTCGACCACAATCTATCGGGGTATCAGGGGTGATTACCCCCTCTTCCAAAGCGGCGGCGACGGTAAAGAGCTTGAACGTCGAACCGGGTTCATACGTGTCACATATTATGCGATTGCGGCGCTCTCCAGCCGTATAACGCCCAAAATCGTTGGGATCATAGTCTGGATAAGTGGTCATTGCAAGGATGCCGCCGCTATGAGGCTCCATCACTATGGCGGTACCGAAACGCGCTCCGGTACTGACAACTGCGTTCTTAAGCTCACGCTCGGCAATATGCTGAATCACCTTATCGATGCTCAGATATATATCCCGCCCAACCTTGCCTTTAACTACATCGCGACCACTACCAAAACTTCTGCCGGTTGCATCCTTACGCGTTACCAGATAGCGCTCCCCCCCGGCCAGTATGGAATTATAGTATCGCTCCAGCCCTTCCAGACCGTGATTATCTACCCCGGAAAACCCTACTACCTGACCAGCTAATCTGCCGTTCGGGTACCAACGCTTATGTTCTTTTATGCCATCTACGCCCGGTATACCCAGCGCTTCCACACGCCGAGCCTGTTCCCTGGTTACGTGGCGACGCAGCCAAACAAAGCGTCTGTCCAACTGCATTTTATGCAGCACCTCGGCCGGATCTAGATCCAGCACTTGGGCCAGATCTCCTGCATAGGTACGATATGCCGTACTTGTAACAGGAATATCCAGTTCCAACCGCATCCGGGTTGGATCCAGATAGAATGAATCGGCCTCTAATGATAGTGCCAGAGGTTCGCCATCACTGTCGTATATGGCGCCACGCTGCGGAGTCAGTCTGATTATTTTCTGATGCTGACCAACGGCACGCTCACGCCACTCATCCGCACACAACACCTGCAGATAGAAAGCCCGGCCAATCAGGGTCGTCGCGAGTAGAACGAACAAAACCACAAAGCCAATAATTCGGCACTGGATCGCTCTGAGTTCCTGCCCACTGTCCGCGTGTTCCCGCCGCGGCCTTATACCCTTAGATCGTGATGGTCTCTGCGATTTCAACGCTACCTTCTGCCCGATATGTGCTCTGCTCTGATGCGCTGCGCTCCATTATTTTGCCATCGAGCTTCTGTCCTTTGATCTGCATGAACAACGCCTGTTGTGGAACCGGAATATTGGTCACACACATCAGTGCGCCGATCATTACCACTGCCGACACTGCAATGAGCAGACTCAACCGCCCCTTACGCCGCCGCAGCTGCCGCTGCATCCAAAGGTCATTCAATTCGTTCCACAAATCTTTCTTTTCGGCAACATCTCTACTGTTCATAGCCTCTTCCCTCCCTGAGCTGCCACGGTTATTACCTGATCAGGATCCGGCTGTTGCAAACCCAGACGACGTGTTGCCACGCCCTCTATATATTCTGCACTACTATATCGAGCTACTGCGACCTGCAGCTGTTTGTTGGTATAGGTCTGTTTGCGAATCTGACTTTCCAGCTGAGATATTTCATATTCATGGCGGTTTACCTCGGTTCTGAGCCACACATGAAACACTCCGATACATAACAGGAGCAGAATTGCGGTAATAACGGTGGTTACCCGTACCCGCGCCTGCACTATCCCCGGTGGGGACCAGACCATATCAAGCATCACTTACTCCCTGTTCTTGTTGAGGCAATTTCTCTGCCCCCCGTAAAATCGCGCTACGCGCACGCGGATTATGTTCTATCTCGACACTTCCTGCCCGTATTCCCCCTCGGGTAAGCAGTTTCACCCGCGCCTGCCTGGTACACATACACACCGGTAGGCGTGGAGGACATTCACAGGTTTGGGTCTGAGCACGAAAAAACTGCTTAACAATACGATCTTCAAGGGAATGAAAACTTATGACCACTAGAACTCCACCCGGACGCAACATCTCCAGGCTGCTTTCTAATCCCTTTTTCAGATAACCGAGTTCGTCGTTTACATATATACGTAAGGCCTGAAACACCCGTGTAGCTGGGTGAATGCGCTGTGGTTGTTTCCCTGCGGGGACTGCACTCTTCACCAGTTCGGCCAATTGCAGTGTGGTTCTTACTGGGGCAACAGCGCGCTCCCGCTCAATCCGGCGTGCAATCCTCTTTGCCCAGCGCTCTTCTCCATATTCTTTAAATATGGTGCCAAGCTCAGCGGCTGTAAGTTCATTCACCACCTGTTCAGCGGTAATCCCTTCGGTCTGATCCATGCGCATATCCAAGGGAGCATCGTGTTGAAACGAGAATCCACGTTCCTGACAATCCAGCTGGTGCGAAGACACCCCCAAATCAAGCAAGATAGCGTCACACTCGTCAATCCCTTCTGCCCTGAGGACATCAGCCAGCGCCGCATAATTCGCCTGACGTAAAGTCACCCGCTTGCCAAAGGAGGCTAGCCGCTTTGATGCGGCCGTCAGCGCCTGCTGGTCTCGATCCAAACCGAACAACCGCCCGTCAGGTCCAGTTGCCGCGAGGATGTGTTGGCTATGTCCGCCCCCTCCGACCGTCCCGTCTACAACTATCGCGCCGGGGAAAAGGTGAAGCAAATCGAGCACCTCATGCAGTAATACCGGCTCATGTCTAAAATCCGCATCCCCCATCATCAGAATCCTAAGGAACCGAGTTGATCAGACATCGAGCGTAACCGCTCTTCAGAACGCTCCATCTGCTCTACAAAACGCATATGACTCCAGAGCTCAAGCTTGTCAGAAAGCCCCACGATGACGACCTCTTTCTCGAGACGCGCTATAGAGCGTAGCGATGCGGGGATAGCGATCCGTCCCTGAGAATCAAAACCACTCTGCGCTGCAGGGCTGATGCGGCTGCGATAGATCACATCCTTGTCCGCGCCATTCGGCATGGCCTCGACATCAGCCTTGATTTTTTCCCAGCGTGAAAGGGGGTATGCCACTAGAGCTTCGCTGGTACGCGTGACCACAAGTTGGGTATCGCCAAATTCTTCCTGCAACAAGGTGCGCATTTTGGCTGGAATGCTCAAACGCCCCTTGGCATCTATATTGTTGAAAAATTCGCCCGACAACCCCACTGCTCTCTCCCCTCAATACACCATTTGACACTATTTGACACCTATACGAGAGACTATAGCCTCCGCTAGTATGTGTGTCAAGATATGAGAAGGGCCAAACTAGGGCTTGGGTAAAATAATAGTCACACGCAAAAATTACAAAACAAGAAGGTGACAACTGGGCAAGACAATGAAAATATTGGATTATTTGCTATACGGGGATTGAACAGCGGAAAGTGGCCATCGTGAAGTAGGGCATTGATGGATAAAAAAGTTGAAGAGAGGTGGAAAATCGTGGGGAGAATGGTGGAAGATGTTGATGCAGGAGACGTGTGAATACTCCCCCGCTGCCGGCTGGTTATTTTTTGGTGTCATTTGGCCTGCGTGGGGAGGAATATGGCTAAAAGGATGGTCAGCAGAATCAGGCAGAGGGTAGTCGCAATTCAATCATCTCTATGCGATGCATCACCACCTTATGCGCAGTCAGGGTCATATCGTCCACCTGACAGCTCTGCCCTTCTTCGGGGATATTTCCGAGGCGTGAGAGCATAAGACCGGCCACTGTAGTTGCCTCATCTTCGTTAATTTCACGGTTAAAACGGCGATTGAAAGCCCGCAGAGAGATCCCTCCATCGATAAGATAAACTCCACTCCCAATGGCGGTGATGCCAGGCTCCTCCATATCATATTCGTCCTGAATCTCTCCCACGATCTCTTCCAGAACATCTTCCAAGGTTACGATTCCTTCCACACCACCGTACTCATCCAGGACTACGGCCAAATGTACTCTGCGGCGCCGAAATGCCTGCAGCAATGCCTGCACCTGCTTTACTTCAGGGACAAAATAGGGCTCGCGCATCACTTTGAGCATATCAAATGCTTCTGGCTTGTTGATATAGCGCAAGATATCCTTGGAATGAATCAATCCGACTATATTGTCGGTATCACCTTTATATACTGGAAAGCGCGAGTGGGTCGCCGCCGTAATTTGGTCCAAGATTTCCGCAAAACTAGCACTGAACTCCACCCCGTCAACCTCGGTTCGAGGGATCATCACATCACGTACTCTTATCTGTGATAGCTCGAACACCCCATGTAACATTTTATGTTGTTCCCCGGGAAGGGACCCTGCCCTTGCTCCTAAGGCGATCATGGTCTGAATTTCATCCGACGACATATACGGCTGTTCAGCATCTGCTTTAAAAAGTTTTGTCAACACCAGAGAAAACCGGGTCACCAACCATATAAATGGGCTCAGAAGCCACAGAATCAACTGAATCGGCCGCCGCACAATAAAAGCGACCAGCTCAGCACGGCGAGCTGCAAACGTCTTAGGGCAAACCTCAGATATAATCAAAACCATGGGGGTTAAAATTGCAATGGTGAGCAAGTCTCCCCGTTCACCATAAATACGGACAAAAAACGTGGTGGCCAACACCGATAAGGCGATATTGGCGATATTATTCCCTATCAACAACCCGCCCAGAAGCCAGTCGGGACGCTGGAGCATTTTGTTAAGTTCCGCCGCGCCAGGGTGTTTTTTCTCGACCAGATAGTTCATCCTGCTGCGGTCGAGAGCCATTAATGCCGTTTCGGAACCGGAAAAAAACGCAGACAGCGCAAACAACAAAATCATTGTGGCCAGATCAAACCACATCTGTTCGGACATAAACCGTTACCCCTTAAATAAATTAGAGCAGATATTAGAATCTGCATATACCATATTGTAGCTCACTAGCTTTCAAAAAAGCAATTGGCACATATGTGCACAACAGGTTATTATCTACCCTGACTTTATGTGTAGCCCCTGCCTTTACCCACCGTTATACGGTGTGTAGGTTGTCCGACGGAGGGTCTTGCCTCTTTGTGGACTCAGGACTTATCATCCCGCCAGCAGCCAAAGCGTTTTCCCTTTTGCTCTGTCTAACTTCCGGATTTTCTTATGCCCTCCACGCACACTAAATCTCTCCAGCAGCGTCATCATGAACTATGCCGCCAACTTCAGCAGCACAGCATTTTGTATTATAGTTACGCTAGACCCACGATCAGCGATGCTGAGTATGATGTACTATTCCAGCAACTTCTTAAACTAGAACGTGAACACCCCGAACTAGTGTCTACTCAATCACCCTCCCAGCGAATTGGTGCAGAGCCGTTAGAAAAATTCATCTCCGTTGAACATTTTGCACCCATGCTCTCCCTCGACAACGCTTTTTCTGTAGAACACCTGCGTGATTTTGACCGCCGGGTCCACGCTGGCGCGCCAGACAACAGTGAATACTTGTGCGAACTGAAAATGGATGGAGTGGCTGTTGCCCTGACCTACGAACATGGCAATCTGGTACGTTGCGCGACCCGCGGCAACGGTTTCAGAGGGGAAGATATCACCAGCAACATCCGCACCATTGCATCTGTACCCTTGCAACTGCAACATGATTATCCGGAAATTATGGAAGTACGTGCGGAGGTATATATGGATAGGGATGCCTTCAAGGCATTCAACGCTCAGCGAGAAGAGGAAGGTCTCACTGTTTTCGCCAATCCACGCAATGCCACTTCCGGCAGCCTGCGCCAACTTGACCCACGCGAAACTGCCAAACGTCCCCTCAACATATTCTGCTACGGGGCAGAAATCATTGCCGAGAAAAAACCCACGACTCAGCACGAATTACTCCTCAAGCTGCAACACTGGGGCCTGCGTATCAACCATGCCCACCTGTACCTAGAAACGAGTATGGAAAAGGTCAGCGAGCTGTGTGCTACTCTAGATACGCAACGGGAGCAGCTGAACTACGAGATCGACGGCGTGGTGGTCAAGGTCAACAGTCTTGCTATCCAGCAGAGCCTTGGCGCTACCAGCCGCGCACCTCGCTGGGCCATTGCGTATAAGTTTGCGGCACGGCAGGCACAAACAACCCTGGACACAGTACATTTCCAAGTGGGGCGCACCGGTGCAATCACTCCGGTGGCATCCTTGCACCCGGTGCAAGTAGGTGGGGTGACCATCTCCAGAGCAAGCCTGCACAATTGGGATGAAATTGCCCGCCTCGATATTCGCATCGGTGATCATGTCGTGGTCGAGCGCGCCGGAGATGTTATTCCCGACGTAGTTAAGGTTCTAATCGAGGAACGCACCGGGAGAGAAGCTCCCATCCTCATGCCCGAAAACTGTCCAGTGTGCGGAGCACCGGTGATAAAACTTCCCGATGAAGTGATTCCACGCTGTCAGGGGCTTGAATGCCCGGCACAATTAAGCGGACGCCTGAAGTATTTTGTCTCGCGCCAAGCCATGGATATTGACGGGATAGGCGAAAAACTTATCGGTCAGCTGGTAGAAGCAGGTATGGTCGCTAACATCGCCGACATCTACACCTTGAATGAAGCTGAGCTTATTACCCTCGAGAGGATGGGGGAGAAAAAGGCACATAACATCTTGCGCGCCATTGAAGCGAGTAAAAGACGTCCTTTGCATCAACTTATCACCGGCCTCGGGATCCGCCATGTCGGGGTACATGCCGCCAAAATCCTGGCACGCGAATTTGGAAGTCTCGAAGCACTGCAACAAGCTGACGCGCAAAAGCTGGAGGCTATCCACGAAATCGGGCCGCAGATCGCGGCGAGCGTGGTTCACTTTTTTGCTAATCTTGCCAACCAGCAGATATTTAAACGTCTGCACCAACTTGGAGTGCACCCAGAAACTCAGGTTGCAATTCGACATCAGGGAAAGCTAGAGGGGATGCACGTGGTTATAACTGGAACCCTGCCCACTTTGAGCCGCACTGAAGCCAAAAATCTTATTGAAGAGCATGGTGGCCGAGTCAACAGTAGTGTGAGCAAAAACACCAGTTTCGTGGTGGTAGGCGAAAATCCGGGGAGCAAACAGAAAAAAGCCGCTGAGCTAGGCATTCCGCAACTCAGTGAGGCCGAATTTCTCCAGCGCATTGCTGAGTAAGACGCGCTGATCTACCTCCAAAGTAAATAAAGCCAATAAAAATCGTTCTTTTATGTTGTGTATAATGCAGCTGAAAATGATTTCGGTCTCATGCTGGAAAGGACTTGTAACTCATGGAATACATGCGCGCTCGTATAAAAGTTGAAGGGTTGGTTCAAGGGGTGGGATATCGTGCCTATGTCGCTGAAATCGCTGCCCGACTGGGATTGAACGGTTGGGTCCGCAACCTGCTGGACGGCGGGGTCGAAGCCCTGCTGGAAGGGGATGAAAGCAGGGTACAACAGGCCATTACCTCCTGCCGCATCGGTCCGCCGCGCGCAAGAGTGGAACACATCAGCATTGACATATCTCGCAATGACATCGTCGGCACAACCCCGGAATTTGAGCGCTTCACCATCCGCTACTGATGTACGCGCAACTGAATCAAAGATTACGTGCTGACGGTATAATTTTCAGCACATTATCCGCCAGCTCTCCTGCCCCACCTGAGTGCGGCAGAGACGCAAGCGCTTTAATCGTTAAGTTCACGTTGTAATTCCAAGGCGCGGCTGTAGGCTTCGCTACCAGATAGCGGATGAATCCGCGCAACCTCCTTGGACACTTGGCGCAGAGATTGGTCGCCACCCTTGAGCAAACGCAGAAGGGTATCCTCCACACTTTCGCACGCCCCAGAGTCCGGCTGCGCTTGGAGCAATAGGACAATCTCCCCTTTGACCCGCCCAGTGCTAAAGTATGCGTGCGCTTGGGCCGCCTCCCCGCGAAACAGCTCCTCATGCACCTTGGTCAACTCCCGCGCCACCACCAATTCGCGCTTTGAGCCCAGATGGGTGGATATATCTTCCAAAGTGGCCAGCAATCGATGCGGCGCTTCATACGCCACCAAGGTGTGCTCCAGCGCACCCCAGCGTTGCAGAAACGCTACCCGCTCCGACTTTTTCGCAGGGACAAAACCCACAAAAGTAAACATATCCGTAGGCAAGCCTGCCGCACTTAAGCCCGCAATGACCGCGCTAGCACCCGGAATCGGAACAACCCTGACTCCCTTTTTAATACAGAGCTGCACCAGCATACTGCCCGGATCACAAATGGCGGGGGTTCCGGCATCACTGATAAGGGCGATATCATCCCCCTTAAGCAGGCGCTCGACCAGCTGTTCTCTTTTATGCATCTCGTTGTGGGCAAAGCATGAAGTTAGGGGGGTAGAAATGCCAAAGTGGGTAAGAAGTTTACGACTGTGGCGCGTATCTTCGGCAGCGATAACCGCCACTTCACTTAAAATACGCACCGCGCGGAAGGTCATATCCTCAAGGTTACCTATCGGGGTCGCCACTATATACAGCACCCCGCTCCGTTGTTCCGCGGTCGCATCCATCCCGACCGCTTCTATCCTGTTCGCATTCATCTCAAACATCCAAAGCCTCAACTTCGGCCAGCCATAGCGCTGCACTGGCATCGCTAGGCATGCGCCAATCACCACGCGGAGACAGGGCTACACTTCCCACCTTGGGACCGTCCGGTATACAGGAGCGCTTGAACTGCTGAGAAAAAAAACGGGTGTAGAAATAATGCAGCCAACGTTTGATCTCCTCAGGCGAATACCTCCCTGCAAACGCTATTCGGGCTAAATACATAATCTTGCGCGGGGCAAACTGATTGCGCACCATCTGAAACAAAAAGAAATCATGCAGTTCATAGGGGCCGACATGCGCCTCCGTCAGCTGCTGGATAGCCCCATCCCCAGCGGGAGGAAGCAACTCGGGGGATATGGGGGTGGCACAGATATCCACAAGAATTTCTCGGATAGGCCCAGTTTGTTGACCCTTCGCACACCACTCCAGCATATAACGCACCAACGTCTTAGGCACTCCACAGTTCACATTGTACATAGACATATGATCCGCATTGTAGGTGCACCAGCCCAGCGCCAATTCCGACAGATCGCCGGTGCCGATAACCAGCCCGCCTTGTTGATTGGCGAGATCCATCAGGATCTGAGTGCGTTCGCGTGCCTGCGCATTTTCGTAGGTGATATCGCGTATATCCTCATCATGGCCAATATCGCTAAAATGCTGGCGCACCGCGGCATCGATACTGATTACCCGCTTACTCACTCCCAGATAATCAATCAGCTGCTCCGCATTATTCTGGGTTCTAGCGGTGGTTCCAAAGCCCGGCATGGAGACCCCGATAATACCGCTACGTTCCAAACCAAGCAGCTCAAACGCGCGCACCATTACCAGCAGCGCTAGGGTAGAATCCAACCCACCAGAGACCCCCACCACACCACAGCTCGAGCCCGTATGCCGGAGCCGCTGCACCAGAGCCGTAGTCTGCAGCGCAAAAACCTCCGCACAGTGCTCCGCGCGCTCCGTACTATCTGCCGGCACGAAAGGATTGCGCGCAACGGTACGCTGAAGCTCAGTACCCGCCCATGTACCAACAGAACAAGACACACGCCTGAATTCACGCGCAAGGGGTGAAACGGCAAAGGTGTTGGTGGCGCGGCGTTCCAGGGCCAGATGCTGCAGGTCGATATCGGCACTGATCATTTTATCCGCAAAGCCAAAGCGCTCGGACTGTGTCAGCAGCGTACCGTTTTCAGCGATGAGGCAATGGCCGGCAAATACCATGTCGGTACTTGACTCGCCGCTTCCGGCAGAGGCATAGACATAGGCCCCAAGGCAGCGCGTTGACTGCGTCTCCACCAATTTGCGCCGATAATTCGCGGTGTCGAGCACCTCTGGACTTGCCGCAAGGTTACAGATGAGGGTGGCTCCAGCCTGCGCCATGGCACCGCTGCCGGGGCTGGCGCTCCAAGCATCTTCGCAGATCTCCACTCCCAGGCAACACTCTTCGGCGTGCGGATGCTGAAACAGCAGATCTTCACCGAACGGCACCTCGGCGTCTCCAACGCAGATTGTTGTACTGGTTCGAGCATAGGCACTGGAAAACCAGCGCGCTTCACTAAATTCCCCAACATTGGGAAGAACCGTCTTGGGTACAACCCCTAGGATCGAACCATTATTAATCACCACAGCACAGTTAAACAATTTACCGCCCTGCGCCAGCGGTGCGCCGACAAGCGCAACTACATCAAATCCCGCACTTATTTCCGTCAGGCGGAGCAGCGCCAATTCCACCTGCTCCAAGAGCACCTGCTGGAAAAAAAGATCGGCACAGGTATAACCACACAGAGCCAATTCCGGGAATACTAGCACCTGAATTTTTTCTGCCACCGCACGCTTCACCAGCGCAGATATGTGCTTGAGGTTGAATTCCACATCCGCCACCCGTAGTTGCGGAGAGGCTGCTGCTACGCGTAACAAGCCCAGATCTAACTGTTGCACCTGTTTCATATATTATATTCCCGCTCTATTGGCATTCCGGATCTTATTTGTTTAGCCGTGGGAGCAAACAATCCCGCATCAGAGACAAAATGCATCTACTATGTGCTCCAGTGTGTATTTCTCCCTGCATCCTTCACTATCTTCCTCCAAACAAGGCGCCGATTTCCGCTGCAGCAAGATACCTATAACATCAAAACGGGGTTGGAACTTGGCCGCATCTGGATGTTGCTGCAGATAAAGCTGCGCAGTACGGATAATCTGCCTTTGCTTGCGTACATTGACCGCCTCTACACCACAACCGTAAGCAGTGCCACGCCGGGTCTTTACTTCTACAAAAGCCAGCATCGTACCGCGCCGCACAATAATGTCAATTTCACCGCAACGGTTGGAGTAATTGGTCGCCACAACGCGATACAAGCGCCGGCGCAAATATCGCACCGCGCATTGCTCCCCCCACTTGCCCAACTGCAGGCGTGCAAAACTCACAAAACCACTCCTGTTTCAAGTACTCTATATCAACATATATGCTATAGACCGAAGACACTTTTTTATCTGCACTTCACCAGCATAAGCAAGTTTCGTACAAGTGCGGCAAGGAAGCAACAGCTAAACAGCAGGGGCAGAGTATTGCTAACTAGGCAAGTAGCTGAAAACATACATTGATCAAGCAGGTTTTTAGGTTGGATATTTTATCCCTCACGCAAAACGGAGCTGGTTAAAAAATAAAACTTATGGCGTCAACGTCTTGCCGCGATCATTTTACATACAGGGGAGAAGGTAACCCGATGCTCTGGGCAAGGGCCGTAAGTGGTGAGGGCTTCTAAGTGGGCTTTGGTCAAGTAACCTTTGTGCCGATCGAAACCGTACAGCGGATATACAGAATGGAGCTCGACCATTTTCTTGTCGCGTTCCACTTTTGCAAGGATTGAGGCGGCGCTGATAGCAGGAACCAGTAGATCACCTTTAATAATAGCTTCAACCGGCATCGACAACTGCGGAGCTTTATTCCCATCTACCAGAACTTTTTCGGGGCGAATGCTCAAACCCTCTACCGCTCTTGCCATCGCGCGCAGGGTTGCGCGAAGGATATTGTACTCGGTTATTTCATCCATTGTGGCGGTGGCGATGCTCCACGCTATGGCTTGTTCTTTTATCTGCTGGGCAAGGATGGTGCGTTTTTTGGGCGAGAGTTTTTTTGAATCATTGAGCCCAGGGATTATCAAAGACGCGGGCAAAATTACTGCGGCACAATAAACCTCCCCAACCAGACTACCCCTACCCGCTTCATCTACACCACATACCGAAACACATTTACACATGAATAGTCCTGCTAATTTAGGCTGAAGAAACTAGCTGATCGGGCTTTTATTGCCGCGCCAGCAGTGCCGTCTTAGGCTGTTGGGATTTAGTCGACAAACACACCAAAACCCGGAGCAGCTTGCGCTACTCCGGGTTTTGGTGTTAGATAAAAAAACTTGCGCTTTGAATCAGTTCTTACGCAGCTCGCGGATACGTGCGGCTTTGCCTTGCAGCTTGCGCAGGTAGTACATTTTTGCGCGGCGCACTCGGCCTACGGTCAGAACTTCAATTTTAGCTACATTGGGTGAGTGGAGAGAGAAAATACGCTCTACTCCCATCCCGCCTGACATCTTGCGCACGGTAAAGGTAGAACCGATACCGTTGTTCATCCGTTTGATGCACATCCCCTGGAATATCTGGATACGCTCTTTTGCGCCTTCTTGTATCCGTACGTGTACGCGCAGGGTGTCCCCACCCTTGAATACGGGGAGATCCTGTTTCAACTGCTCATTTCCAATTTCATCTACGATATTCATCGCGGTCTCCTTGCTATTGCTCTCGCGGAGAACAATACCCTTTACATATGTCAACATTAACAACTTGGTTTATGAATAAATCTATGTATTGCTACCGTCATCACGGTTTGGTTTTATTCAGTTTCAGTCCGGTTTAATCTTCTATACCATCTTGGTGCGGATGCTGCTGCACATATTGTTGCCACAAATCAGGTCGGCGTTCTTTTGTACGTTCGCGTTGCTGCTTGCGCCGCCACTCTTCTATGCGGGCATGGTTGCCAGAAAGGAGAATCTCTGGCACTTGCTGTCCAGAAAATTCCTTCGGCCTCGTGTAGTGCGGGAATTCAAGCAACCCGTCACTGTGGGAATCCTGCCCGGCGCTGCCTGCATTACCCAGCACCCCGGGAATCAGACGGGCCACCGCATCTATAATCACCATGGCCGGAAGTTCTCCTCCGGTAAGGACATAATCGCCGATGGAGTACTCTGCATCCACATAAGACCGAATGCGCTCGTCGAATCCCTCATAGCGGCCACACACAAACACCAAAGACTTGTGCTTAGCTAAGCGCTGGGCTTCGACCTGGTTAAACATCTGCCCCTGAGGAGTCAGCAAAACCACCTGTGCTTGTGGATAGCGTTGGCGCATATCTTCTATGCCACGACACACTGGTTCAGGTTTCATCACCATACCATCACCACCTCCATATGGAGCATCATCGGTAACCTGATGGCGACCTTGTGCATAATCGCGCAGCTGGTGAGTCTTAATTTCGATCAGTCTTTTCTCCACCGCCTTGCCGATGATACTCTGGCCAAAGGGGGATGAAAACATCTCCGGGAACAGGCTGAGCACGGCAAACTCCATCAGTTAAGCTCAACCAGACCCTGCGGCAAGGTTACGTGCAGAACGCCTGTACTCCGATCCACATCCTGTACCAACGCCGACACAGCAGGAATCATCACCTCACCATATGACCCATGCACGATGTAGATGTCGTGTGCCGGGGTAGGGAGGATATCGTGCAAGGTCCCTACCACACCCAATGTATGATCAACTACACTCAGCCCTTTAAGCTGGTGCCAGTAGTAGTTTCCATCTGTAACTTCAGGCAGCATCTGCGGATCAATCCAAACCTGAGCACCGATGAGTCCTTTTACGCTGTCTATGTGTCCATATCCTGACAACGTAGCAAGGATCAGCTGCTTATGCCTTGACGCACGGCAAACTTTAACCGTGATGCATGGATCATGGGCAAAGCGTAGCTGATATTCGGAAGCATCACACAAAGCTGCAACCGCAGCCTGTTCGGGGCGAATTTTAACCTCCCCTTTGAGACCGTGGGCTGAGGTTACCAGACCGGCCAGAAAACTCTCGCCGTCCGTTACTCCTGTGTGTTTTTCTGCGTCCATGTCCGGTGCCGTGTTTTCCCTGTGTCGGTTCAGATGTTTTGTCCATTATTACTGATGTTTGATGGCGCAGATGGTTACGCCTGTTTTACACCTTTGAAGGTGTTCCACACCCCTTCCCGGCGCATCAGCTTGATAACTGCCAGAGAAGGTTGAGCCCCTTTGTTGAGCCAGCACAAAGCGCGCTCAGCGTCGAGCTTAATCTGATTTTTTTCTGCCCGAGGATCGTATTGCCCCAGGTTTTCGATGTAGCGACCATCACGCGGGCAACGTTCGTCCGCTACGACAATCTGGTAGAAGGGTTTCTTCTTAGCGCCACCACGGGCTAATCTGATTTTTACTGCCATTATTTTTTCCTCTCGTAAGATGGTACAAACGCCTGCAGCTTCTCTGCAGACACGGTAGTGACAGGGTACTGTACCCCGCACAAAACTAGTATATTTCTGGTGAATCAGAAGGGGAACTGCGGCCCACCTGCGCCGCCAAGCATATTTTTGAGCCCCTTCGGACCCATCTTGTGCATTTTTTTCATCATTTTTTGGGCTTCGGTAAAGCGCTTGAGTAGCTGATTGACATCCTGGATCCTGGAGCCACTGCCTTTGGCAATCCGCAAGCGCCGCGAACCGTTAATCAGTTTATGGTTACGCCGCTCATTTACGGTCATAGAGGAGATAATCGCCTCGATTTTCTTGAGTTCTTTATCGGGAACCTGCATGCCGCTGGCCTTTTTCATTGCTTTATTCATGCCGGGAATCATCTTCATCAGCGAACTCATGGAGCCCATTTTCTTGATCATCTGCAACTGATCGCGAAACGTCTCAAGAGTGAAGCCATCGCTGCGCATGGCCTCTTCCATTCGTGCAGCTTCATCCTTGTCGATGCTTGCTTCAGCTTTCTCGATCAGGGAGAGGACATCCCCCATATCCAGAATACGTTGCGCCATGCGATCGGCATGGAACACTTCAAGGGCATCGAGTTTCTCCCCCACTCCGACAAACTTGATCGGTTTCCCAGTCACGGCGCGTACCGACAGCGCCGCACCACCTCTGGCGTCACCATCGAGTTTGGTCAGGATCACCCCGGTAATATTGAGGCGTGTGTCAAATTCTTTGACTACGTTTACTGCGTCCTGCCCAGTCATGGCGTCGGCTACGAACAAGATCTCCTGCGGTTTAAGCGCCGCACTGATCTGTTCCAACTCCAGCATGAGGGTATCGTCAATATGTAGTCGGCCCGCAGTGTCCAGAATCAGGGTATCGTAGCCGTGATTAGCTGCGTAAGTGCGCGCCTGAATACAGATATCCACCGGGCTTTGCTGTGGATCTGAGTCAAATACGTCTATTTCAAGCTGACGTCCCAGGGTTTTGAGCTGTTCAATGGCAGCTGGGCGATACACGTCCGCAGGAACCATAAGGGGCTTGCGTTTTTCCTGCCGCAGCTTCTTGGCCAGCTTGCCGCAGGTAGTAGTTTTACCCGCGCCTTGCAGACCACAGAGCATGATGGTTACCGGTGGACTGGCTGCGAGGTTGAGTTGATTATCTTCACCCTCACCCATCAGACGCCCGAGTTCATCGCGGACTATCTTTATGACCTGTTGATCAGGGGTCAGGCTCTTGAGCACATCCGTGCCGGTAGCACGTTCTTGAACCGCAGCAATAAAATCTTTAACAACCTTGAAGTTTACGTCGGCTTCGAGGAGTACCAGCCGCACTTCACGCAAGGCTTCGAGCACCTGAGCTTCGCTCAGACGCCCCTGTCCGCGCAACTTGCTGAATACTGAATCAAGCTTGTCACTTAAACCGTCAAACATTTATTACCCCGTTATCGTCGTATCAGCGCCTACAGCGCTGTGCAAATTGTGTAAAAATAGCAGACAGCGACTATAGTTAGAGCCCCCGTCGTTGTCAAGAAAATTCCCCAGCTTGGACGTAGCCTTCTGCCAGGGGAGCATAAACACTGAACGGCTCAAGTTTCAGCTGGCGCAACCTCTGGATAATCTCGTCCTCATCTACGCTATCAAAGCGCAGCACCATACCACAGTCCGCCGAGATATCCGATGGAACCGGAATCAGCAAAACATCAAGCGTCTCTTTGAGTTTCATTTCGGCCACCATCACTCTATGGACCGAATTAAATACCAGCAAACGATGGTGCGCCTGAACCATTTTCATAATACATTTCCTCCTGTCAATCCGCCCGATTGACAGTATGCCCGCAAATGACTAAAGTACCAGTTTCGGTCAGACTTAAGTAAAGTCGTAATTTTACGCTCCCATACCGAGCCAATCTTGTCACGCTAACCAACACGCAGGACAACACCCAGAACCAGTGGCCACATTTATGTCTACATTTACGCATTACTTCTGGATTCATTTGGCCACACTCTTAGCCTTTGCCCTATTGAGCAACATTGTGCTTGGCTATCTACGCCAGAACGCACGCAAGGGGTCTCTTGTCTGGTTTTTCTATATCCACGCATCCATCCCATTCATCGTATGGATGCGCACATCGCTTGATTTCGGCTGGCACATAATTCCTTTCACCCTGGCATGTGCGGTTCTCGGTCAACTCGGTGGCGGCTGGATGTACAGAAGGGCGAATTCATGAGCACCAGATTCTCCACCCCCAAATTTGGTGCAACTACACGCTCTATTGTCAAAGCTCTCTTTGACGATATGGGAATCGCACCACGAATTGAACAGCACCAGGTCTGGATGATCTGGGACAAGGTGGTTGGCGCTCAGATCGCCGCCCACGCGCGTCCCGCCAGCATCCGCAACAATGTCCTTGAAGTCAGGGTAGACCACGCCGTGTGGATGCAGCAACTGCAGCTCTTGAAGCCTCAAATACTCGCTAAGATCAACCGCGAGCTGAATTGTATCCCTATCGACAGCATGTATCTGCGCCGCAAAACCCCAGAACCGCTAGTCCGAAAAGAGCCACAGACAGAGCTGATCCTTCCGGAGCTCAGCATCATGGAGATGCTCAGAGCAGAGCGCTTGGTTGAACCAATTCGAGATGAAAACGTACGCAGCGCCATGCTCCGGCTACTAAGCAAACAGATGCGCCTGGACAAACTCCGCCAGATCGAAGGAGCACTTCAGCAGCAGTCATAATAGCCAGCGACCTCTGCGCTATACTGGTCGCGCTGGTTTTCACGCTGACGCGCGTCGTTCCCCGCGCCCTCCTGCCTTCCATTCAGGCCACCATCCGCATACACACATAAGGGTGATTCGACTACCATACCCTGCCCTGCTCCGCGGCGCGCTTCGATAAGAAGCAGGCGCGCCTGTTCCTCTCGGCGGCTATGTACCATACGCACCCGTCTGGGTTCAAGACCACAGGAGCGCATGGTGCTTACAATATCCACAAAACGTTCGGGCAGATGCACCATACTCAGAGTGCCACCGGTGCGCATCAACCGTGCCGCAGCTCGGACCAAATCTTCCAAGGTCCCACAAATTTCATGGCGCGCGATGCTCCGCTCATCTCCGGCAGATATGCGCCCGTCCCGAGGTGAACGAAAGGGAGGATTGCACACCACCCGGTCGAATACAGTCTGGTGCGCCGACATCCACTGACAAACATTCCCAGTCTCAATCCTGACCCGCTCTTCTAACTCATTCAGACGTACACTACGTTGCGCACGCTCCGCCTGCGCTGCCTGAATTTCCACACCGGTCACCTTTACACCGACATACATCTTAGCTAGGAGCAAGGCGATAACTCCGCACCCGCTACCTATATCCAACACATAATCACGCGGCTTTACCGTAGCAAAGTGCGCTAGCAATACCGGATCGAGGGAAAACCGATAGCCACAACGTGACTGGATCAACTGCAGACCACCGCAACACAGCTGATCCAAGGTTTCGTCATCATTTATAAGACCGTGTTCATCAGGCGCTTCAGGTAGCACAATCATTTCATTCCCCCCTACTTCGTCTTTCACCTCGCCTCCCTGAGATTTGCGCTTTTATTGAATAGTTTTTCTCCAATTGACCTAAATACAAAATCATCTCTAGCAAGCTATCCTCAAGCAGATAAAGGTCGGAGCATAAAAAAGGCATACATACATTAAAAAATATCCCAGCACCTGATATACCGTCATTTTGGGTAACACAGTGAAAGGAATATAGCATGACCAGATTTTTAAAGAAAAAGGAAGCACCCCTCGGCCAACCGCCAGACGCGGCCATTTTTTATGAGTGTTGAAGGTTGTCGCTATAGTCATTTTATTTCCCGGGAAATACTGGTCGCCGTCACGCTTTTCATGCTACGCTTTTCCCGGCGTCTAAACGTGCTGTAATTCTTTGTTTTACATAGACAGATCCCAGGTATGACATAGATTTATTATGGCTACATAAAACCAAATTCCTTCCTCTCAGGTTGCACATTTGAATTCAGCAGGTATAATTTAATGTCATATAGTTTTCAGCTCTTAAGTGCGCAATCTGACAAGACACAAACGGCGCTCACGAGAGGCTGGGGAAACCATAGAATGTAACTTATAGCTACGAAAGGAGCTGCGCATGAAAGGAAATCCGAAACTTATTGACGAACTCAATAATCGCCTTGCTGAGGAGCTTGGTGCCATCAATCAGTATTTTGTACATGCCGAAATGTGCGAAGATTGGGGCTACACCGCTTTGCAGGATACCATCAAAAAACGCTCTATCCATGAGATGAAGCACGCCGAGAAGCTCATTGAACGCATTCTTTTCCTCGAAGGTCGTCCGATTGTCAGCAACCTCAGCAAAATAACCATCGGCAAACAGGTAGAAGAAATGCATCAGAACGACAGCCTTGCTGAAGTAGACGCCATAAAACAGTACAACAATACTATCAAGCTCGCTCTGGAAGTGGGAGATAACGGCACTAAGTCGCTGTTGGAAGAAATCCTTAAGGATGAAGAAGCGCACCTTGATTGGATTGAAGAGCAGCAGGATCAAATTGAACAGATGGGGTTGCAACGCTATCTGTCAAAACAAACTCGATAACAGCTTAAAGCTTCCGACAAAATAAATACAAAAAAGCCCATCCTGTACAGCAGGGATGGGCTTTTTTGTTTAATCAACTACATATCTGCTCAGGAACCGTATGAGTGTAGCCCAGACAGAAGCAGATTGACCCCCAGGTAGCAAAAAATTGTCGCTAAAAACCCGATAATTGAAAGAATGGCGGCACGTCGCCCTGCCCAGCCCCTGGTTATGCGCGCATGCAAAAACGCTGCGTAGATAAACCAAACAATCAAACTCCAGGTCTCCTTGGGGTCCCAACTCCAGTAGGTGCCCCATGCGTAGTTGGCCCAGGCAGCACCGGTTATAATTCCGATGCTCAACAAAGGAAAACCGATCATTATGGCCTTATAGTTAAGGTCGTCCAGAATTTTGGCGCTTGGGAACAGGCTCAGTACTCCGCCTGCTTTACTTCCGCGCTCATTTTCTTCCCTGCCCACCTTGATCAAATACATGATCGATACTCCACAGGCTACCGCAAATGCGGCGTACCCGAGGAAGCAGGTTATTACATGGTAGGTAAGCCAGTTACTCTGCAGCGCCGGCACCAGTGGAGCTATAGTAGAATCCAGACTCAATTGCGCCCACGACATGCCCAGAAAGGCAAATGGCAGGACAAAAGCACCCACCGCCTTTTGCTTGTATTTCCATTCGATGAGCAGATAGATCAGCAGGATAGTCCAAGAAAAGAACACTACCGATTCATACAGGTTCGACATGGGCGCATAACCAGCGCCTCCAGGGATCTGGTAGGTTTCGTACCAGCGCAGCCCGATACCGATCGTTTGCAGAACAAAACCTATAGAAGCTACCCATGTCGCCAAGCGCGCGACGCCGAAGCTCTTGGTGGCTAAAAATGCGATGAACAATACCATTGCGGCAAAGTAGCCAATGGTAACGAGATTGAAAAATGATCCACTAGTCATGTTAGATCTCCATGTGTATGCAAAACCAGCTTAAGCCAGGTGTTTGTTAAATGCCTCTTTGAGTTTGTCGAAGTAAAGCTCGTACGCGGGTTGATTCCGGTGCGCAGTCCCTACCAGACGAACCTGTACCTTACCATCCTTTTCGCGCAGAACGATCCACATGCGTCGGTGAGAGACAAAAAACGCAATCAGAGATCCGACAACCAGCATAGTACAACCCAGCCATACTACCCACACACCTGGGTCCTTGGTAGCTTGCAACCCGGTATAATAGCGTTGGGTGAAATCCTCCAGGCTAAGCAGGTAGGTTCCTTTGCGTTGTTGATCAAACTCGGGGAAATTCTTAAAGACAATAACCGAAGTAGCTGCTTCACCTTGTTTTTTAACATTCAGGCGTGCTGCAGGTCCAAAATTACGGTAAGAGGTAGTGAAATCCGCTGCAGTTAAGCTGGTTCCATCGGGCAACTGCGCTTGTTCCCCTATGCGCAGAGTAAATGCCTGTGCCTTGTCCTCGCCGCGCAACTTGACCTTGATGGTCATTATCTCTGAACCGGCGGGGCCAAAGTTCGACTGATAGAAAGTTATACCATTGTGCGTGAGCGGGTCATTCACAATAATTGGGCGTTTATCCACCACCACTTCGCCATTTTCTTCGATCGTAAGGATACTCTTGTACTCTTTAGGACGCTGAGAATTAGGGTAATAACTTACAGAGAAAGCATCACATGTCACTTTAAATCCCAGATCTACGGGTTCACCGCTGCGCAACCATACTCTGTCGATAGAACCCCCCTCGGGAATATTTACATATGCCTTGTAGCCAAAAATATTTCCAATTATGGCCCCAGTAAAGATAATCAGGATAGACAGGTGGGTTACATACACTCCAAAGCGCGCATATTTGTTCTTTTCAGCGTAGAGATATATCCCCTCTTCCGTTTCAGTGCAGCGGGTAGCAGCAAAATTATCTTTGGCAAACGTCTCCATCCTTGGGCGAATTTCACTCAAACTACCTCGCACAGTACGCTCCACCGTATTTGGGAACGCCTCCAGAACTGCCTTGCTCGGTACGAGCGTCGGCTTGGTTACGATTTTCCACACCCTGGGCAGGCGCTTGATCGAACAGCAGATGAGGTTGATGCAGAACAACACTAACAGCCCGATAAACCACGTTGAGTGGTACATATCAAACATCTGCAATTTATCTAGAATTGCGTATGTCTTTGGACTAAAGACATGAAGATACTGTTCTTTGGTCTGATTCTGCTGGAGAACTGTTCCAATAATGGATGTCACTGCCAACATTATCAGGGTAAAAATCGACAATTTCAGGGAACAGAAAAAATCCCACAAGGCCATCAAAAAGCCACGCTTCTTTTGAGTCAAGGTCCTGATTCTCCTTTGCTGGTGCAGGCGCCGCCTCCGTCGCGCCAGCATTTATGATAATTACAGCAGTCCGTCTGCACTCAGACGCTGCTGCAGTCTCTCGCTTTTTTCGGCGACTGCTTCCGCCATAAGGGTACGCGCTCTGTCCATACGTTCAGTCAGAGTCCGATCAGTAACTGCCAGTTGCTGTACCGCAAACAACCCGGCGTTCCTAGCTCCTGCCTTGCCAATGGCCATGGTCGCTACCGGAACTCCTCCCGGCATCTGCACCGTGGCCAGCAACGCATCGAGCCCTTTTAGCGCTGTGCTGTCGATGGGAACTGCAATAACCGGCAGGGTTGTTTCAGCGGCTACTACCCCTGCCAGATGCGCTGCTGCACCGGCACCAACTATCAGGGCACAGATTCCACGCGCGCGCGCGGAAATAACATACTCAGAGGTCCGCTGCGGGGAACGATGTGCGCTGGTGACGAGCATCTCAAATGGCACATCGAATTCCTGAAGCGCCTGCGCAGCTTCACGCATCACCTCATAGTCAGAATCACTCCCCATCAGTATTCCAATCAGCGGTTTTCCCATGGGATACATCCTTAATCTGTAGCCTCCATCTGAGGCGATATGTTTATGGTTGCGTGGCAGAGCTTAATGTACAAGTTTTTCTTCCAAACCTGCTTGAATTATGTATAAAATTATCGATAGCGCAGGGCCTTTTGCCCTATATCACGCCGCATTTGCATGCCGTCCCAGCTTACCATATCCGCTCCGGCATATGCCTTTTGGATAGCGGCCTCGATAGTCTCAGCCCACCCGGTTACCCCGAGCACACGTCCGCCAGCAGTTACAATCTTACCATTGTGCAAAGCGGTTCCCGCTTGGAACACCTGCACTCCATCGAGAGCGTTGGCCGCGTCGATTCCGTGGATCTCATCCCCTTTGGGATACGCGTCAGGATAACCAGACGCAGCCAGAACCACGCACACGGCAGCACGGTCGTGCCACTCCAACTCTGAAACCGTGAGCTCCCCACGTGCGCAAGCACGCAGCACCGGAACCAGATCCGATTTCATGCGGCACAATAGAGGCTGAGCCTCGGGGTCGCCGAAGCGCGCATTATATTCGAGCACCTTAAAGTCGTCCGCTTCAATCATCAGTCCGACAAACAGTATCCCTTGATACGGGGTCCCTTCTGCCGCCATGCCATCGATGGTGGGTTGAACTACTTCGGCGACAATGCGCTCGTACAGGGCGTCAGTCACCACCGGGGCGGGAGAGTAGGCTCCCATACCCCCAGTATTGGGGCCTTGATCTGCATCAAAGATTTGTTTGTGATCCTGCGCAGATGCCAGAGGGAGAATATTTTTGCCGTCGGTAAAAGCGAAAAAGGAGGCTTCCTCACCGTAGAGGAACTCTTCAATAACCACCGAGTCTCCTGCAGCGCCAAATTTACCCTGCAGCAGAATTTCATCTATCGCTGCGATGGCCTCTGCCTCGGTCTGAGCGAGGATAACCCCCTTGCCCGCCGCCAAACCATCGGCTTTTACTACGATGGGAGCGCCATGCTCTTTTATATATGCCACAGCGGCATCGCGGTCGGTAAATGCTGCATAGGCCGCAGTGGGGATGGAATATTTAAGCATCAGATCTTTGGAAAAGCTCTTACTTCCTTCCAGTTGTGCTGCCGCCTTACTAGGCCCGAACAGATCGAGACCACCGGCACGGAAGCGATCGGCTATCCCCAAAGTGAGGGGAAGTTCTGGACCAACCACGGTCAGATCTATGGCGTTTTCACGCGCAAAGTTGTATAGCCCGTCAATATCGTCTACCGCCAAGGGTACCAGCTGAGCCAACTCTCCGATTCCTGGATTGCCCGGCGCGCAATAGATTTTTTTCACCAGCGGTGACTGCGCCATCTTCCATATCAGGGCATGTTCGCGCCCTCCACCACCTACGACCAGAATATTCATTGAACGCTCCATGTATTGCCCTGACTTCACCTATCTTATTTTTACTGATAGGTTGAATAATCTTTGTATATTTTTTATAAAATGTGGCCTGCTTAAAAAACAGCTGTGGCCAAAAAATTTATATCTGTATCAGTGACGGAAATGGCGCATACCCGTAAACACCATGGCGATGCCATGTTCGTTCGCGGCGTCAATAACCTCTTGATCGCGGATCGAACCGCCAGGCTGGATAACTGCAGTCACCCCTTCTTTAGCGGCATTATCCAGACCGTCGCGGAACGGGAAAAAGGCATCCGACGCCATGGATGAGCCCTTAACTGCCAGACCAGCGTGCTCTGCCTTAATAGCAGCAATCCGCGCTGAATTCACCCGACTCATCTGGCCGGCACCCACCCCAATGGTCATACCATCACGAGCGTAGACGATAGCATTTGATTTCACGAACTTTGCCACTCGCCAGCTGAACAACATATCTTCCATCTCTTTTTCGGTGGGCTGACGTTTGGTAACCACCTGCATTTCCGCAGTGAGATCTGCGTCTACATCCTGTACCAGTAGACCGCCATTGACGCGCTTGAATTCGAGTCGGGTCTGATTCTGTCCAGCCCAGGAACCACATTCGAGTAGGCGCACATTTTTCTTGGCCTTAATCACTTCAAGAGCTTCGGCACTAATCTTGGGAGCAATAATCACCTCTACAAACTGACGCTCCACAATCGCCTTGGCCGTAGCTTCATCAAGGATGCGGTTGAATGCGATAATGCCGCCAAAGGCAGATTCGCTGTCTGTGCTGAATGCGCGCTCATAAGCGGTAAACAAATCTTCTGCCATGGCGACGCCGCAGGGATTGGCATGCTTGACAATGACACAGGCGGGTGACTCGCCAAACTGTTTGATGCATTCCAGCGCCGCGTCGGTGTCGGCAATATTATTGTACGACAACTCCTTACCTTGCAATTGCTTTGCCGTAGCTATATTTGCCTGGGTATTACCTTTTTCCACATAGAATGCGGCATCCTGATGCGGGTTTTCGCCATAGCGCATAACTTGTTTTTGCTGAAACTGCAACGACAGGGTCGCGGGGAAGCGAGTCTGCTCTTCTCCAACACGGCAGCCAAGCCAGTTGGAAATAGCCCCATCATATGCTGCGGTATGTTGATATACCTTTACCGCCAAACGAAAATTACTCTGTTCCGACACCGCACCATCATTGGCGCGCATCTCTTCAATCACTGCAGCATAATCGGCGCTGTCTACTACAACAGTGACAAAACGGTTGTTTTTAGCTGCGCTGCGCAGCATGGTGGGGCCACCGATGTCGATATTCTCTATCGCGTCTTCCAGGGTACAGCCCTCTTTGGCCACAGTGGCTTCAAAGGGATACAGATTGACTACGACCATATCGATGGGCTCGATGCCGTGCTCGGCCATTCTAGCAGTATGGGCAGGATTATCGCGCACACCCAGCAGAGCGCCATGCACCTTTGGATGCAACGTTTTCACCCGACCATCGAGCATTTCGGGAAAACCGGTATAATCGGAAACATCTTTTACCGTCAGTCCCTCGTTGCGCAGTAAGGTCGCAGTCCCTCCGGTGGAGAGAATCTCTATACCAAAATCGGACAGGACGCGGGCAAAATCCACGATTCCATCTTTATCGGAAACACTTATCAGTGCACGTTTGATAACAGCCATGTCGAACCTTCTCCCGTTATATTAAAGATTTTGCTTAAAATTTGTCCGTATCCACCTATTCAGACTAAGGCACTTATATTTACGTGTTTCTTCGGTAACAGACAAGGAAATTCCCCCTCAGCGGCGCTGCCTCTGCGGCTGACGCCTAAAGATTTCATGCAAAGAGAGGCTAAATATTCAAAAATTCAGGGCCCCGACAAAAGCGCGCTCGAACGCCGGAGTACCCGAAAGGGGGTACAGAGTGATGCTTTCGCGCAGTTTTTCCAGGGCAATATCTCCGTGCTTATCTTGGAGAAATTGAACCAGACCCTTAAGCACTCCATCGGAGACAAATATAACTCTTTCTATCATATATTTCGGCAGCAGCGCAATTTCTTTCAATATCTCTGGACGTATCGCCGTCCCCAGGGCCCCGGTTATATACACGTGTGTAATAGATGCGGGGGCAACTCCCGCGCGCTCCACCAAACACTGAGCTCCGGCATGCACCGCTCCTTTAGCAAGCTGAAACTGGCGAATATCTTCCTGACTCAGACGCAAATCAACATTAGCGTCGCGATATAGGCGCAGATACGCCTGCTGCCCCTGTGCGCTACCTTCTACTCCCAAGTAGCGCGCAAGGCTTGTCTCCACATCAGCGGGATCCGCGAGGGTGCCATCGCGCCCCACCAAACCTGACCTCAGCCCAGCTACCAGGGCTTCAACCACGGCACTGCCGCACAGTCCACGCGGCGACACTTGCGCGCCTGAATCCTCCGGAGCAGATATAACCTCAAAGCTGAAACGTTCGTGCTCAAGATATACACCACTGATGGCACCACTGCGTGCCGGCATGCCACAACTGATATTTCCGCCCTCAAAAGCGGGACCAGCCGCCACCGAGGTTACAAGCCAACGTGCTCCATCAAATAGAGCCATCTCTGCATTGGTTCCCACATCCACGACAAGAGAACCTGCGCCAGGATTACCCAGACCATACAACACTGCGAGCAGATCGCCCCCGACATAGCCCCCCGCCAGAGGGAATAGATGCAGCGGTACCGGCAGCATCTCTACTGTTATTGTAACACCAGTACAGCTGTCTGGACGGTATGGAGGGCGTAAGAGACCAGCGGGATCGGCCCCTTGTGCTATGAGGGTTATACCGGAATTGCCTGCCGCCACCGCGCGCGAAATAGACAGTACCTCAACCCCACTATCCTTAAGCAACACCGCCAGCAGTTCCGTAATTCCGTGCAGCAGGGCATGTTGCAGCTCCCGCCTACCTTCCGGCTGCACTGCATGTTCCAAGCGGCGGATGATATCATGGCCGAAGGTATGCTGCGGGTTGAAGATCGAGGCATGTGCCACAATCTGCCCTGTTGCATCCACCAGTTGCCCGGTAAGGGTGGTGGTGCCCAGATCAAGAGCGAGCATCACTTTTTGTCCATGCTGGAGCCAATCAGGCATGGCTTCCCCGAGATTCAAGCGTGGCTGGATCTGCAGCATCCGAAGTCGCGCTGTCAAAAACGGTATCAGCAAGATACACCCGCGGCACCCGTTTACTCACCTGACAGAACACCTCGTAAGCGATGGAACCGATACGTTCAGCCCAATCTTCGGCATATACACATACTTCATCTTCACACCCCAGCAGGGTGACATCGTCATGCACCGCGACATCGGGCACATCGGTGACATCGAGCATAATCC
The DNA here is from genome assembly GCA_034006915.1 of Desulfuromonadaceae bacterium. Lineage (GTDB taxonomy): Bacteria > Desulfobacterota > Desulfuromonadia > Desulfuromonadales > Desulfuromonadaceae > JAIVHC01. The sequence goes on from JAVERW010000002.1 coordinate 31,970, forward strand.
AGTCCATACAAACATTGCCCGCAACCGGCACCTTCAGCTTACCCACAATAGCCGCAAATCCATTGGAAAGCAGGCGATTGTAACCGTCAGCGTAGCCCACGGGCACAGCCGCTATCAAAGTTGGCCGAGTGGCAATAAAGTGTTGTCCATATGAGACGCCACGTCCGACCGGAATCCACTTAAGATGGGCAATTTTACTTCTGAAATTCATAACCGGACGCAAGTCCAGGCGCGTATCAGTTAGGGGTTGACCCCCATATAGAGCGAGCCCCGGCCGCACCAGGTTACATATTGGGCACGGGGGAGAAAAGCTCGCGGCGCTGTTGAAAGCATGGATATAGCGCGGCTCATGACCCGCCGCACGAACCTGTTCCACACCTCGGGCAAAAACCTCCATCTGCTTGGCATTATGAGGGCTTTCTGGTTCATCCGCCAAAGCAAGGTGGCTCATAACTCCGACAATATCAACGTGAGGGTAATGCTTCAACTCAGCCAGAAAGAGGGGCAGATCTTCAGGCTGGAGCCCCAAGCGCCCCATGCCAGTATCCAGTTTGACATGACAGCTGCAACGCCGCCCCTGACGCGCGGCCGCACTGTTGAGGCGTTCAAGTTGATCGCGCTCAAACACGGCGGTATGCATCTGTTCCGAGAGCACCACATCTTCCTGACCAGGCCAAGCTCCTCCCAACATCAGGATCGGCTTTATAATTCCAGCGCGGCGTAATTCTAGCCCCTCTTCAGCGATGGCTACTCCAAACATAGAAACACCAGCATCCTGCAGAGCTTGTGCTACAAACACCGCACCGTGTCCGTATGCATCAGCTTTTACTACAGCTAGAATCTCTACGTTAGCCTTGGCAGCCTCGGCCCCTCTGACAAAACTGAATCCAGAGTTAAGCCTGCGGCGCAGTAGCGCATAATTGTGGCGCAGAGCGCCTAGATCAATTTCAACCCTGGTTGGACGATGTGAATAGTGCATGGTCAGGAATATGAAACACACAAAGAGGGTTTAAGTAACTAAACATATAAGAAAAGGAGCCACACGCAGATGGGTGTGAACATCCTTGCGATGAACGACGTTTTTTGTACCATGAGGCTGTAACAGGTGTAAAGCCATAACAGGTGTAAAGTATTCTACACTTGGAGTTGACAGCCCCATGCTAATGGCTTAGGGTTGCATGCAAAACTGAAGCTGGGGGAGTGGATAATGCCACTGAGAGCTCATACAGAGCGACCCTTGGAACCTGATCCGGGTTATGCCGGCGTAGGGAAGCGACATCAAGCACACATATCCTCTTGTGTTTACACCGCATCCCTAGCAGATGCGGTTTTTTTATTGGAGGCTCCTACACCATGCACCCCACAGAAAAAAATCTCAAAAAAAACCCTACCCAATGCTCCCCCAAGAAACATAAAATTCATGGCCTGTACGTCATCACCCCAGATGCCCCCGAGGAGGACATCCTCACTGCAACACATCTGGCCCTCAAAGGTGGTGCAACCATCGTACAGCTGCGCGATAAACACTCACCGTTTGCAAGCCAGCTCAACATCGCGATAAAGCTCAGGGAACTGTGCCACACCTACGCAGCTTGCTTTATTATCAACGACAGTGTCGAACTGGCGCTGCAAGCCAACGCTGACGGGGTACATCTCGGTCAGGATGATGGCGATGTGGCTCAAGCGCGGGCGCAATTAGGGCCAGATAAAATTATCGGCATTTCCACCCAAAATGTTGACCATGCCTTACGCGCACAGGAACAAGGTGCTGACTATATCGGCTGCGGCAGTGTCTACCCCACAGTCACTAAAGGTGACGCCATCCACATTGGCGCTTCAGAGCTGGCCCGTGTATGTGCCGCCGTTGACGTCCCTGTAGTCGCCATAGGTGGCATCTGTGCGGCGAACCTTCCTGAAGTTATTCGCCACGGTGCCTGTAGTGCCGCCGTTGTATCCGCAGTGATGAACGCACCGCGCCCGGATGTGGCCGCCCGTGAATTGAGTCTGATGTTTCGCCAAATGGGTGACAACAAAAAAGCGGCCCTGCCCAGAGGGAGTGTTCTCACCATCGCCGGTTCCGACTCCAGCGGCGGCGCTGGTATCCAGGCTGACTTAAAAACCATCACTTTACTGGGCAGCTACGCCAGCAGCGCGATTACCGCTCTTACCGCCCAAAACACCACCGGAGTCCAGGGAATTTATCCCGTAGCGGCCGAATTTGTGGTGCAGCAAGCGCAATCTGTCCTTGATGACATCGATGTCGACGTTATTAAAACCGGCATGTTGTTCAGTGCTGAAACCATCCGCGCGGTGGCACAAGTTCTGCGTCAAGCACCGACGCTGAATGTGGTTGATCCCGTCATGATCGCCAAGGGGGGTGCCCACCTGCTTCAACCTGAAGCAGTTATCGCATTCAGAGAGGAAATTCTCCCGCAGACTTACCTACTAACCCCGAATATTCCCGAAGCCGAAACCTTAACCGGCATTAAAATAACAGATATTGCCGGGATGGTAAAAGCCGCCTGCGCCCTGCAAAACATGGGCGCAACACACGTGCTGGTAAAGGGTGGACATATGGATGGAGCCCCCATTGACATACTTCGTTGCGGATCTGACATGCTCCGCCTGGAAGGGGAACGTGTCGATTCAGTCCACACCCACGGCACCGGCTGCACCATGGCTGCCGCGCTGGCTGCCCTGTTAGCCCAGGGGTTTGCGTTACCGGATGCTGCACGCACCGCCAAGGAGTTTATCCACATCGCCATAACTACCGCTCCGGGACTTGGCCACGGTCATGGCCCGGTAAATCACATTGTCGCAGCAGAAAAACTCCGCTGTCACCTTCACCACCATAGAGAGGACTCACAAAAATGACCCTGATGGAATCTGCCCGCAAAGGGATTATCACCGCGACCCTGCGTCAAGCAGCGGAAGCTGAAGGCATCGATCCCGAAATCCTGCGCCAGCGCGTTGCCGCCGGAACGGTATGCATCTGCCACAACGTCAAACACACCCACGGCATCCCGCTAGCCGTTGGCGAAGGGCTCAAGACCAAGGTCAATGCCAATATCGGCACCAGTAAAGACGATACCAACATCGACAATGAACTGGCCAAAGCCAAGGTGGCTATAGCTGCCGGGGCGCACGCCATCATGGACCTGTCCACTGGTGGCCCCATAGATGAAATTCGCGCTGCCATTATCGCCCAGACCAACGTCTGCATCGGTAGCGTTCCCTTGTATCAAGCCGCGGTTGACACCGTAACGCGGAAAAAGAAGGCTATGGTTGAAATGACTGTAGATGAAATTTTCGACGGCATTAAGAAGCACTTGGATGACGGCGTCGATTTCATTACGGTTCACTGCGGTGTAAACCGGCGCAGCCTTGAGGCCATGGATCTGCAAGGGCGTACAATGGATGTGGTCTCACGCGGTGGTTCCTTTACCGCCAAGTGGATGGCGTTCAACGATGCGGAGAATCCCCTATATGAGCACTATGATCGCCTGCTTGAACTGGTACGTCCTTACGACGCCACGCTCTCACTTGGGGACGGATTCCGTCCTGGATGTCTGCAGGATGCCACCGACCGCGCCCAAGTGCAGGAACTGCTCACCTTAGGTGAGCTGACCAAACGCGCCTGGGATGCAGGCATTCAGGTGATGATTGAAGGTCCTGGGCATGTCCCCCTCGATCAGATCGAAACCAACATCAAACTGCAGAAACAGCTGTGTTGCGGGGCACCGTTCTATGTCCTGGGACCACTGGTAACAGATCTTGCCGCAGGTTATGATCATATTGCCTGCGCTATCGGCGGCGCCATTGCTGCTTCAGCCGGAGCGGATTTCCTGTGTTACGTCACCCCGAGTGAGCACCTGTGCCTGCCCAATATTGATGACGTGAGAGAGGGCGTAATCGCCAGCCTCATAGCCGCCCACGCCGCGGATATTGTAAAAAAAGTTCCCGGTGCCATCGACAAAGACTATGCCATGGGTCAAGCGCGCAAAGACTTGGATTGGGAAAAACAATTTTCCCTCGCCCTCGACCCCGAGCGCGCTCGCGCCCGCCGCAGTGAAAACAAAGCTGCGGATGAACATGGCGCCTGCACCATGTGTGGAGAGTTCTGCGCGGTAAAGGTTATGGATGATCGACGCGAATTCCAACAGAAAAAATCTCAGTCCTGAAAAAAAACGGGCTGTACCGCGAAAAACCGGTACAGCCCGTTCCATAACCACTATTGCCCCCGTTACCTATCCCTTCTTTCCTCCTGCATCACCTGTACACTTGAAAGCCACGCGGGCAATTCCCCGCAAATCCTCTTATATACGTATGTACAATCCCCCGATAATGCGCAACACTATCTTCTAGATAGCGGCACACTGAGCGCTCGTCTTTATATATTGTCAGAAGAGAAACAGGAGAACACCATGGGTAATTTTGTCGAACTGCGCTTTACCTCTTCGCCTGTGCATATATTTATTGTGGGCTTCGTCATGATGGCAGCCCTAGCCTGTAGTGGGTGTAATAGTGCGCAGAACAGCGACCTCACCCCAGAGCAGAGGCAATTACGCACCGGCAAAGAGCTGTTTGACAAGAGCTGCTCACCCTGCCACGGCGCACATGGCAATGGGATGGGAGCACGCAGCGGGCCGTCACTACAGCGCACGGAATATCGCTACGGCAGCGGGCCAGCAGAGATATACACTTCCATTAGCGCTGGACGCAACGGAGGGATGCCCCCCTTTTCTTCGATTTATACCGCAGATCAGATCGAAGCACTGGTTCAGTATACTTTGTACCTTCGGCAGTAAATACTCAACAGCGTAGCTCATCTGGCTCCGGCGTAGCAGCTATTTCTATCGGCTGCAGACGCCAGATATCCCGGTTATATTCAGCTATGGTTCGGTCGGTGGAAAATTTACCACTCCGGGCGCTGTTGATCACGCTCATCCGCAACCAGCGGTGGCGGTCTCCGAACGCTTCAGCAGCGCGCTCTTGAGCTAGGACGTAACTGTTAAAATCAACCAGCGTCATCCAAGGGTCGTGCGGGCTCTTGAGTTCGGCGATGATATCATCGAAGATTCCAGGCTCAAACCGATTAAAATGCCCCGACTCAAGCAATTGCATAACCCGCTGCAAACCTGGATCGGCAGCCAGCACTGCGGTGGGATCGTAGTTTTCCCTACGCTGCTCAACTTCATGCGCTTTCAATCCAAACAAAAAGAAGTTTTCCTCCCCTACCTCTTCAAGAATCTCTACGTTGGCGCCATCCAGGGTTCCGATGGTCACCGCTCCGTTCATCATGAACTTCATGTTTCCAGTCCCAGAAGCTTCCTTGCCGGCTGTTGATATCTGTTCCGACAGGTCAGCTCCGGTACACACCTTTTCCATGATGGAAACATTGTAGTCGGGGATAAACACTATCTTCATGGCGTCACCGATATCGGGGTCATTGTTCACCACATTAGCGACATTATGAATGAGCTTAATGATCTTCTTAGCCATGGCGTACCCCGGAGCAGATTTTCCCGCAAAGATCGCACAGCGCCTGGCTCGAAGTGGAGCATCATCAAGCTTTTGACACGCGTACAGATGAATCAGGTGCATCACATTGAGCAGCTGGCGCTTATACTCATGGATGCGCTTGACCTGCACATCAAACAGCATGTCCACATCAACCACTACACCGGTGCGTGTCCGGATGAGATCTGCGAGGCGCTGCTTATTCTGCTGATGCACTTCCTCCCATGCATGCATGAATGTCTCATCCGGCATAAACGTCTCCAACTTTTTAAGCTGGGTCAGATCAGTCATCCATTCTTCCCCGATGGTGCGATTGAGCAAGGCGCGTAGACCGGGGTTGGCTACAGCAAGCCAGCGACGTGGGGTAACTCCATTGGTTTTGTTGTTGAATTTTTCTGGCCAGAGTTCATAAAAATCGTGAAACAGTCCCTGTTTAAGTAATTCTGAATGGAGCGCAGCCACCCCATTGACCGAGAAGCTCCCCACTAAAGCCAGATGGGCCATGCGCACGTGCTGCTCGGGACTGATGAGGGACATGCGTTGGTAGCGGGCGGGGTCCAACGGCCATTTCATGGAGACCTTGGCTAGAAAGCGACTATTTATTTCGTAAATTATCTCCAATAAACGAGGCAGCAATTTACCAAACATTTGCGTCGGCCAAGTTTCTAGAGCTTCAGGCAACAGGGTGTGGTTGGTATACGCCATGGTATTAGTGACAATCTCCCACGCTTGGTTCCAAGGGAGTGCTTCGTCGTCAACCAGAATACGCATCAGCTCAGCGACTGCCAAACTGGGATGGGTATCATTGAGTTGAAATACATTGCTGGCCGCAAATGTTTTGAAATCGCTTCCATGCGCACGTTTCCAGTGTTTGACAATGTCTGAAAGACTGGCGCTAACCAGAAAATACTGTTGCCGTAGACGCAGTTCCTTCCCGGATTCGCTGGCATCGTTGGGATACAACACCATAGTTATGCTCTCAGCTGCCTCTTTCTCTGCAACGTTTTCGTGATAGGAGACGGTATTGAATGCGTTGAGGTTAAAATCTTTAGCCGAAGCTGCTGACCACAAACGTAAGGTGTTGACCGTGTTGTTTCTGTATCCTGGCACCGGCACATCATAGGGCACCGCCAGCACCTCTTCCGCATGATCCCAGTGAACAATGAGCTTACCGTGATCGTGGGGGTCGTGATAGTTCCTGGTAGTGCCGCCAAACTTAACCACACAGGAGTAGTCTAAACGTTTTATCTCCCACGGATATTCTCCATAACCCAACCACGGATCCGGCTCTTCGATCTGATAACCATCCTGAATGTACTGGCGCAGCATGCCATAACGATAGCGCAAACCATACCCCACCACCGGCAGTTGCAAGGTAGCGCAACTGTCCATAAAGCAGGCAGCCAACCGCCCCAACCCCCCATTGCCTAATCCCGCGTCATGTTCGGCATTTTCAACCTCTTCGAGAGCCAAACCAATTCCATGCAGGGCTGCATTTGTATTGCGATCTATGCCGAGATTAAACATATTGTTGCTCAGCGAACGTCCGATAAGATATTCCATGGAGAGGTAAAACGCCTGCCGCGTTTCTGTCTGATAGTGTGTCAGCCAGGTCTGCTTCCAGCGCGCCACAAGGCGGTCGCGCACAGCATATGCCAGAGCTTTATACAAATAGTAGCGTTGTGAACTCAAATGGCGACCGAAGGCGTTGTACAGATAATGCAGAAAACTGGTCTCCATACTCTCTTCGTCACAGCCAAGGCAGCGCAGTGCTTTGCGCGTAGCCTCGACATCGCGTTCATCTTGGGTAAAAGTCATATTATCCTACTAAGCCTGATAGATGTTCAGATAGGATGTCGCGCTACGCTGCCAGTCAAAATTCTGTAACATGGCAGTCTTCTGCAGTTTCTGCCAAGTGCGCGGCTTGCAGTACAACTCAAGCGCACTTAAGATGCAGCGTCGTAATTCATCCACCGATGCATTTTGCATCACAAACCCAGTGGCGGTGCCAGCCGTAATGTTTTCGGTGCTGGCATCGACAACGGTATCTTTGAGTCCGCCAGTGGCGTGCACTATGGGAAGGGTTCCGTAGACGAGGCTGTACATTTGGTTCAAGCCACAAGGCTCAAAACGCGAGGGCATAAGGAATATATCCGCGCTCGCCTCGATAAGATGTGCAAGTTCTTCGGAGTAGCCGATATGGACGAAAACTCTGTGCGGAAACTGGAGTGCTAAATTGAGAATCTCCTGTTCATAGATTTTCTGCCCGGAGCCGAGTATCACCACATTGGCATTGGTTTCGTCCATCAACGTAGGGATAGTTTCTATCAGCAGATCGATCCCTTTTTGCTCCACCATGCGCCCGATGAAGCTCAGCAGGGGTGCTTTCCTATTCAACTCGGTGCCTTCTGGAGCAACGGTTTGAAGCAAATGTTGTTTATTCCGCTCTTTCTGCGCTACTCGCCCTTTTTGTACCGAATAGGTATAGGGGATATATCGGTCAAGGGTTGGATTCCATACTTTGGTGTCAATACCGTTCAGAATTCCGCTCAACTCACCCTGGGCTGCACGCTTCAGCAGCAGCCCTTCAAACCCAAACCCATGTGGCGGGATACATATTTCTGCAGCATACGCTGGGCTCACGGTAGTAACTTGATCTGCAAGCAGTATCCCCGCTTTGAGCATCGATAATTCGCCATAAAATTCTAGCATTTCAGGGTTCCACCAAGAATCCGGCAAACCGAGCCCCGCAAAGAGTGTATGGGAAAATTTGCCCCCATAGGAGAGGTTATGGATAGTAAAAACAGTCCGCGGTGATGTTGAACGCTCTGAGGCATCAGATACGCCTGTTGAATCCGCTTCTGTATTGAATAAGCGCATGAATGCAGGCACCAGACCGGTTTGCCAGTCATTACAGTGCACCACATCTGGATGCCAGTTAAGCCCAAACTGGTTCAAGGCCACTCCAGCGACAATGCGGCTGAACAAACCAAAGCGCTCGCCATTATCCAACCAGTCCGTACCGTCTTCTGCCAGGTACGGATTACCCGGACGATCGAACAGACCGGGGATATCCACAAGCAATAGGGTTGCACCACTGTCACTCTCGGCACTTAGCAAACGCACGCTGTATTCTATCTCACAACAGTTGATGCGGATGCACGCAAGCTCACAGACCGAATCGAGATGGCGCATCGCCTCCTGATATGCAGGCAGGATAACAGTTACATCATGGTCCAGCTGCTGCAGCGCCGCACTTAGCCCTGCGGCAACATCTGCTAGCCCTCCGGTTTTTACCAGAGGGTATATTTCCGAAGTTGCAAACAAAACCCGCATGATCGTTTACTCCTCAAACTGTAGGACGACAAAAGCCAGTGGTGGCAGGGTAACCACGGCACTACAGCCGCGTCCCATAAAGGGCTGGGGAACGGCATTAACCACACCATTATTGCCTACGTTTGAACCCCCGTAGACAGTGGCGTCTGAATTGACAATCTCGCGATACGTTCCGCACTGGGGCATCCCAACGCGATATCCGTGGCGAACAACTGGGGTAAAATTAAACAAACATACAAGTTGCCGCACCGGCTGGGCACGGGTGTCACAACGCACAAAACACAGTATCGACTGCTTATTGTCGTTGCAGTCAATCCATTCGAATCCGCTTGATTCAAAATCTTGGGCATAAAGCGCTGAACTGCTGGTGTAGAGGCGATTCAGATCGCGCAGTAGCAGGAGTACACCACGATGATCTCCCTCTTCACACAGATACCAGTCTAACACACCTTTTTCACTCCACTCTCTCCACTGGCCAAATTCACCCCCCATAAACAGAAGTTTCTTCCCCGGGTGCAGCATCTGGTAGCCAAACAACAAGCGCAGATTGGCAAATTTCTGCCAGCGATCGCCGGGCATTTTATCCAGCAACGAGCGCTTCTGATGTACCACCTCATCGTGCGAGAGCGGCAAAATAAAGTTTTCTTGGTAAGCATATAGTTGGCTGAAGGTCAGACGGGAATGGTAGTAGGAGCGATGGATGGGGTCTTCGGCAAAATAGCTTAGGGTGTCATTCATCCAGCCCATATTCCATTTCATAGAAAAGCCCAAACCACCCATCCACACCGGTCTCGACACCATGGGCCACGAAGTGGAATCCTCTGCCATAAGCACCGCCCCCGGATACCTGGCGTGGATTTCAATATTCAAAGTACGCAGAAACTCTATAGCTTCAATATTCTCGTTGCCCCCGTATGCATTGGTGAGCCACTCCCCTGCGTTGCGGGAATAGTCCAGATATAACATAGATGCTACTGCATCTACGCGCAGACCATCAATGTGAAATTCATGCAGCCAATACAGGGCATTAGCAATGAGGAAGTTGCGCACTTCATTCCGCCCGTAATTGAATACAAGGGTGCCCCATTCCTGGTGTTCGCCTATACGTGGATCCTCGTACTCGTACAGAGCGGTTCCGTCAAAACGTGCCAGAGCAAAGCGGTCCTTAGGGAAGTGCGCCGGTACCCAATCGAGAAAAACCCCCAGCCCATGCTGGTGGCAGTAATCCACAAAATAGCGAAAATCGTCGGGATCACCAAAGCGGCGGGTTGGGGCGAAATATGCGGTGACTTGATAGCCCCATGATTCATCCAGTGCGTGTTCACTTACCGGCATGAGATTAAGGTGGGTGAACCCCATCCACAGGGCGTACTCCACCAGACGGTGGGCTATCTCACGGTAGTTGAGAAAACGGTCATCTTCTCCCCGCTGCCAGGACCCCAGATGTACTTCGTAAATACTGATGGGCTTATGCTGCCAATCAAACGTCCGCCGCGTCTGCATCCACTCCGCATCTTGCCATTCATGTTTACTTACATGCACGATGGAAGCAGTGCGCGGACGCATCTCCATGGCGCGGGCGCAAGGATCGGCCTTTACAAAACAATCTCCAGTATCCTTGTTGCGAATCTCAAATTTATAGCGTTCTGTATGGCAGATCCCCGGGATGAACAGTTCCCACACGCCTGAACTACCGCGACAGCGCATGAGATGGCGTTTTCCGTTCCAAACATTAAAATTACCCACCACGGATACCCGCTCTGCCGACGGGGCCCAGACCCCAAATAACACCCCTTCGACCCCATCCACGCTGCAGGGGTTGGCTCCCAGGACGTCATACATGTGCCAGTGGCGTCCCTCTCCGAGCAGATACAAATCGACATCACCAATCTGAGGCGCAAAGGTGTAGGGAGATATTGTCTGGTGGGTGTTTCCATCTGCTTCGCTCCACTGTAGGGCATAATGTGGCGGGATTTTCTCTTTTGTGGCTTTGTCCACCAGCAGAGCGAACAACCCTTCACCTATGGGTTCAAGCTCAGGGCCGGACTCAATGCGTACCGAAACAGCCGTGGGCATCCACGCGCGTATTATCCAGGTTTCGGCGTTTATCGCATGGATACCAAGAAAACTGAAAGGATCATGAAGTCGCCCCAGACACAGGCGCTTAAATTCTTCGGTAGCACTGGTATATTGTTCAAGCTGCTTCATCTGCTTATCACCTTTGTTTTTATTCTTATCGATTCTGCGTTCTGCCGCTCAACTGCACCAGGGAGGATATCCTCTCCTCCAGCCCTTGCCCCAATTGTTCCCACTCAAAACGCCAGCACCAGTTCCCCTCAGTAGTTCCGGGAACATTGGTGCGGCTACGCGAATCCAACTCCAACCAGTCTTGCATGGGGATTATTGCTGTATGGGCACACGATTCAAGAGCCGCGGTAATAAGCGGCCAGGGCATGTGGCCAACATGGGCTGGCAGTTGGTGCAAAACTTTCGACTGAGTATCTGAATCGAGAGACTCGAACCACCCTAGTGAGGTATCGTTGTCGTGGGTACCAGTGTACACAATGGTGTTACATTTCTGGTTATAGATACTATGGGGATTATCCGCAGTGCCATCAAATCCGAACTGAAGCACTGACAGACCTGGCAGATTGAATTCATCGCGCAATGCCGTCACCTCAGGGGTGATTAGTCCAAGATCTTCCGCCACAAATGGCATAGTCGGAAAGTCTTCCCGCAACACTTCAAGCAACTCGCGTCCGGGAGTGGGAACCCACTGGCCTGTCCTGCCATCCGGAGAATCTGCAGGGATCTCCCACAAGGCCACAAGCCCGCGAAAATGGTCTATACGCACTATGTCGAACAGGTACAGAGCTGTTGCCATGCGGCGGCGCCACCAGGCAAAACCATTGCGCTGCATCGCCTCCCAGTTGTAATGAGGATTGCCCCAGCGCTGTCCTGTTGCGCTGAAGTAATCAGGAGGAACTCCAGCCACAACCGTGGGGCGCAATTCATCGTCGAGCTTGAACAAACCCAAATTAGCCCACACATTGGCACTATCGTAGGCCACTGCTATGGGGACATCGCCCAAAAGCTGAATGCCGCGCCGATTGGCATCGCGATGGATCTCTTTCCAGCGACGCCACAACAAAAACTGCTTCTGTTGCAGGAGTTCTATGGCTGAAAAATGCTCCGCCGCAAACCGATCCAGTGCTGCCTGTTCATGGTGCTTGAACGCTGTGGGCCACTCGTACCAAGGCCTATCTCCATAATGGTTGCGCAGCGCAACAAACAGAGAATATTGGGTCAGCCATTTGGTATGCGTGCGTTTGAACGCATCAAACTCCTCTTCGTCTTCCCTGCGAAACGTTAACTCAGGAGGGAGCAGTGCCGGATTAATGCCGTGGGAAGAATAGGCCTGATATGGAGAACGATCGGCGTGAGGCGGCGCTAAAGGGAGCATCTGCCACACGGACAACCCAGTTTTCTCCATCCAGTCCAAAAAACGCTCCACCTGATCATCAAGCACTCCCGAGGGGAGTGAGGTTGGGTGAAGTAATACCCCGGCTCTGCGCATATAAATACCTCAATTTCTCAACTATTGGCTTCAGGAGGCACAACTCGCCCTAGGCCATATGCAACCACTTCATACTACAGAATGAACGCATTGAATCACCGCAGGTAGACAACTTTAATTACGCCGCATCGTACCGCTGTTCTCGGCCTTACCGCCCCCGCGAGATATCGGATTTTTAAGCGTGTTGGGCGGAACCTTTTCCAGCAACTGATACAGGCGGATAAGATGACGGCGAAACAATTGATCAAAATCGCGGACGCTCCCTGCCGGATTTAAGCCACCAAACCACCAGAACCAATCAGAGCCTTCGCACACTGCCAGTTGGTCCTTGGCTTCATGCAATTTCTCCCCGGAAAGCTCGGCAGCCTGGACCGAGCGGTCAAAGCAATTTTTGGCTTCCACCAGCATGTCCCACGCAGCATTCTTATCCCCCTCCCCAATCCAGGTTGAAAAGGTGCCGAAGACCCAGCTGCCCGCCGTGATGGTATCCATTTCCACTTTGGCAACCGGTTTATCACTGTTAAGTACTGCATTGAAGGTAGTCATGTTCAGTTTCGGGTCGGCACTGAGTTTTTGATACAGCGTCTGAAGAAAGGCATAGCCATTATCGGGATAGTATTCCCATGCATTTTCCCCATCGAGTACTATACTGATCACCCGCTCGGAGGCTTTGGTACCGAAATACTTGGCGATATTGTGCAAGTGTCCGCAAAAGTCCGTCACAGCATCTTCAGGATGCCAGCTTTTGTACTCGAAGCCGATCAGATCTGAAAGACCGTCATCACGAAAAAATACAGCGCAATTATTGCCCGTATGCTGTACTGGCGCGTAGAGTCCGTTCTTGTGGTCAAGTAGCTTTTTCCCCCCTGTTGAAGCATTACAAGAGTTGCGCCACACCCCTTCACCTGAAGCGGTCCAGCCCACGTTCCATTTATCTAGGGTATCTATTGCGGCACTGCTGATCGCACCTTCCGACAGCCATACTCCAGCGGGACGAATGCCGAAATATTCTTCAAATAGCGCAAACCCGCGCTCCATATGCCAGTCTACCCGCTCCTGCCCCCCAGGGTATTGACGATGCAGTGGCATGGGCGCGTCTGGCTGGGCTTCGTGCATGCTGGAAAAGTCCAGCAGCAGCGGCACGATTGGATGACCGTACGGGGACATGGAGAGCTCAATTCGACCTTCCTCCATCAAAATCCGGTAGCGTGGAATAATCGACTCAACGATTTCGGCCAGCACCTCTATCAACAACACCTGATCCACCGGAGTGAAATTACTCTTACGCGCCATCAGGCGTGTAACCCGGAAATCTTTTTTCTTGATGCTGCTTCCCAACCAGGCCAGGTGATACCATACCAACAGGTCGGTAAAAAACTGGCTGCTCAGATAACCGACTCGTACCACGTCAAGATCTCCATTGACGTATAACCCCTTGATTATATTAACTAGAGTTCGAAATGCCGGATATGGTTCAATCATGGTCGGTGCATAGGCACGCTGACACGCGGCGATTATATCTGCGCGCCCATCAGGCACTACGGGGATTCCCGTGGCACCAGCGGCCATATTAAGCAAGGGATCGCAGGTGACTTCACCACCGCGTAGCCACTTGCGCATCTGCGCGGCGTAATCATCGAGCTGCTCCAACAGCACTGGGGCAAAATTCACCACTACCCGCGCATCCGGGCAGGTCTCCAAATGATATGCCATGTCGGAATAATCTTTAATTGCATGCAAATAGACCCAAGGCAAATGATAGGTGCCATCAAGTGCGTCTCGATAATGGGGCTGGTGCATGTGCCAACACAAAACTACGTTTATTTTATCTGTCATAAGTCCTCTGCCTTATCGCACTGTGTGCAGATGTTGTCCGAGCATGTCTGGAGTAACCAGAACGATGCCGTGTTCATCTACATAAAAACGTTTCCTATCCTCCTCCAGATCCTCGCCAATAACCGTACCTGGAGGGATGATGCACGATTTGTCGATTATTGCTCTACTGATGCGACTCTTACGCCCGATGTCGACCGAGGGCAGAACCACGCTATCTTTGACAAATGCATAACTGTGGAGAAAGGTGTCGTTGGAGATTATGGAGCGTTTGACTCTGGCACCGGACAAAATACACCCGGCAGAGATAAGGGAATCGATCGCGGCGCCGCGCCGTCCTTCATCATCAAAGGCAAACTTCGCCGGAGGCAACTGCGCTTGATAGGTCCAGATGGGCCAATCTGGGTTATACAGATTGAGCTCTGGTGTAATGTGACACAAGTCCATATTGGCGCTCCAATATGACTCGACCGTGCCGACATCGCGCCAGTATCCTGGCTTGCCATCTTTCCCCACAAATGGATATGCCATTACATCCGCATGCCCGATAATGGAGGGGATGATATCTTTGCCAAAGTCCTTCGATGATTTGGGATCATCGTGGTCTTCTATGAGCTTTTCAAACAAAAAATCTGGAGAAAAAATGTAGATCCCCATAGAAGCCATGGCTTTATCTGGTTTACCCGGCATAGCTTCCGGTTCGGCTGGCTTCTCGGTGAAGCGCGTGATCTTCATATGCTGATCTACAGACATCACTCCGTATCCGCTGGCTTCTTCACGTGGCACTTCGACACATCCCACTGTCACATCTGCGCCAGACTCGGCATGGGTATCGATCATGTCTCGGTAATCCATGGCATACACATGATCGCCACCCAGCACTAACACATAGCGTGGATTATGGCGCCGGATGATATCCAGGTTCTGGTACAGCGCATTGGCTGTCCCCTGATACCATTCCTTGTCCAGTCGCTGCTGCGCCGGCAGGAGTTCGACAAACTCACCGACCTCATAGCGCATAAAGTTCCAAGCGCGCTGCACATGGCGAATAAGTGAATGGGATTTGTACTGCACCAAAATACCGATGTGGCGTATGTCGGAGTTTACACAGTTGGAGAGCACAAAATCGATAATCCGGTATTTGGCACCGAAAGGAACTGCTGGCTTAGCGCGCCACTGAGTAAGGTCGTGCAATCGACTGCCTTGCCCACCAGCAAGAACCAGAGCAAGGGTGTTTTGAGTCAACCTGACGTTGCGTGGATAATTCTTCATTGCTCCTCCTCAAAAACAAGTCTCTTGGCCATCAACATAGCGCCCTTGAGCCCTATCATCTCATCCATAACAAGGTATACCGGCATTGTCTCCACCAGTGGGCGCATGGTGCCCTTATTTAAAAAATAACTGACAAACTCGTGACTTTTCATCCAGGCGGCTATTTTAGCCCCGATACCTCCGGCAATATAGATCCCCGCGCGCGCCGGCCACATAAGCGCCGCATTGCCGACAAATTGTCCATAAATATTGACAAACAAACGGATGGCGTCAACCGCAACTTCATCTCCTGCTCGGGCTAGACGGTGGATCTCCGGCGCCAGAACGCGGGCTGAGACTTCAGTCATAGATGCGGTGGGGTTATTTCGCTCCAGACCAAATCTGTACAGAGTTGCCAACCCCGATCCAGAGAGAATATTTTCGTAGGACACGTGATCCCAACGTGAATGGAGCCATTTCAGCAATCCCTCCTGTTCTTGGTTCAGAGGGGCAAAGTCTATATGTCCCCCTTCGGAAGCCTGTGGATAAAAACGTCCGCCTAGCTGATAAACCGGCGCAACCCCCAGACCGGTCCCGGCCCCGACAACCAAGCGATTCCCAGTAGGATCAAATTGTCCAGCATACAGGCAACATCGATCCTGCTCTGCTAGCAGATCTATGCCGAGAGCCGCTGCGTAGAAATCGTTGACGAGCCTGATCTGTTTCGCGGGTATCTGGCGCTTGAGTTCTTGAGCAGAAATATCCCAAGGTAAATTGGTCAACTTCACTTGCTGATCGGTAACCGGGCCAGGCAATCCAAAACAGGCTGCATCAAAATCGGGGATGTTCTTATCGCGGAACAGATGGTGTAACAGGGTATTGAAACTAGGAAAATCTCCGCTCGGGTAGGAAATCACTTCCCCGCCGTGACTTTGATCTTCTGTATCTAAAATTTGAAAACGTGCAGTAGTTCCGCCAATATCTCCGGCAAGCAGCAGCATAGCTCCACACATCCATTCTTCTACGCAAATCAAGTTTACGTAAAAATCAATAAAGGTTTGACCAGCGGATTATTATGCCAAGCGGGGAGCGCTGTACCAGCGTTTGATCCATCGTCTCCCGAAAATACTCCTGTTATCGTGACATGCTAAACTTTATGTCTAGTTCAGCCCCGATGCAGGTTTGTAGCTTCAGGAAACAGAACCGATCCCAAGGCAGTCGGCATAGGCACGCAAAGCTCCATCTTCAGAGGTACCACGTAAAACCTGTCCGGCTAAAAGCTTACCCAGCTGAACCCCCGGTTGATCAAAGGAATTGAGATTCCACAGGAACCCCTGAAACATCACCTTATTTTCATAGTGGGCCAAAAGAGCTCCAAGACAACGAGGAGTCAGGCGCGGTGCATGGATAAGGCTGGCCGGACGTCCACCATCAAAAGAATTATTTGGGTCTACGGCATCTTTGCCTTTGGCGAAAGCAACTATCTGCGCTGCCAGATTGGCATTGAGCTTCTGCTGGCTGGTAGACCCCTCAAAGACCCGATCGGCGTCACTTTGGGAGCAGACAAAGCCGACAAACTGCACCGGAATAATCTCTGTACCCTGGTGCAGCAGTTGGTAAAAGGAGTGCTGCCCATTGGTACCTGGCTCTCCAAATATGACAGGACCGGTGGCATAGTCAAGGATCTGGCCGCTGCGGTTAACATGTTTGCCGTTCGATTCCATATCCAGCTGCTGCAGGTGAGCCGGAAAGCGTTGCAGCGCTTGGCTGTATGGCAGCATCGCCGTTGCAGAATATCCAAGGCAATTACGCAGATACACCCCGATCAATGCATCAAGCAGCGCCGGATTGGCGCGGATGTTTTCCTGTAGGGCGAGCTTGTCCTGATGATGTGCCCCTTCAAGTAGCTGGGCAAATACCTGTGCTCCGAAACAAAGGGTTAACAGAACGCCCCCCACCGCACTGGTGGAGGAGAAACGCCCACCGACAAAATCATCAATGTAGAAACGTTCAAGCAGTTGCGTATCCTGCGCCAATGGGCTGCCCTGCGCAGTCACCACGACCATGTGCTGAGTAGGGGACAATCCCGCATCATTAAGCGCTTCACGCACTAGGGCGGCATTGGTAAGCGTTTCTTGGGTGGTGCCTGACTTTGATACCAGAATGAACAGCGTCCGCGCCAGATCTAGACGTCTCAGCACTCGCGCAGCATCATCCGGGTCCACGTTGGAGATAAATTCCGCCTCCATTTTCTGTTCTTTGCAACGTCGTGTCTCTTGCTCTAGTGCCAGATACAACGCCCGGGGTCCCAAATCGGAACCCCCTATCCCTATCTGACACAAATATTTGAAGGCATGTCCGGCGCTCGAGCGCACTTCACCGCTATGCACCCGGTGGGAAAACTCAGCGATACGCTGATGTTCATGACGGTAGAACTCTCCCAGATCAACACCCTGATACACCACCGGCGCACCGCATTGGCCGCGAGTAAGGTGATGCAGAACCATCCGATTTTCGCTGGCGTTCATAATTGCGCCATTCAGCACGGCGTGATACTGCTCCAATACCCCAGCCTGTTGCGCCAAATCCTGTAACAAGTCCAAGGTGGCATCCGTCATCGGAGTTGCAGCATAGTTGAAGAACATGTCGTGCTCCATACTGCACGCATATTCTGCTACGCGCCTGGCATCGAGCAAAGTACGCATGTCAGGTGGCACCGCCCTGTCCTTCAACTGGCAAAAAACAGGGTGCTGATCCAGGTTACGAAACTCCATCCTCAAACCTCTCCTTCGCATTACCTCGCTGCAGTGTACCTCTGGTTAACGCTGCAGATACGCCTCGGTGACATAACGCCGCATCATTACGTGGGTATTGAAGTAGGAGGCATTTTTACCTATGGCACCTTTCATCACCTTTACCCAGCCGGCTCTGTCGTCATAGTACAGAGGCAGAATTTTCTCCTCCAGCTTGGAGTACATATCGGCAGCATCGGCGGCATTGGTGGCGCCAACACTGCTACCTTCCTTGGTTTCTTCCCCGATGGACCAACCGGTGACATCCTCTATATGTCCTTCGATCCACCAGCCATCTAATACACTGAAGTTAGGCACCCCATTCAGGGCAGCCTTCATCCCGCTGGTGCCGGAGGCCTCGAGCGGTCTAGTCGGTGTGTTGAGCCACACATCAACGCCGGGGATCAGGTGGTAGGCGACATCAATAGAATAGTTGGGCAGATATATGATGGTAATTTCGCCGTTAAGACGACGGG
The DNA here is from genome assembly GCA_034006915.1 of Desulfuromonadaceae bacterium. Classification (GTDB taxonomy): domain Bacteria; phylum Desulfobacterota; class Desulfuromonadia; order Desulfuromonadales; family Desulfuromonadaceae; genus JAIVHC01. The sequence continues at coordinate 50,755 of JAVERW010000002.1, forward strand.
CCGCTGCGTAGATGTTCCGGATCAGCGCTTTACCGTCATTATCATGCGGGTGCGCCTTGCCTGCAAACACCAGCTGGATACGTCCTTTGCCCATGGCGAGAAGGCGTTCTATATCGTGAAAGATGAGGTCGTTACGCTTATATGCCGCGACCCGACGTGCGAAACCGATGGTAAACACATCCAGAAACAGCTGCTGCCCAGTTACCTCTTTAATGTACTGGGCAAGGAAGGCCTTGGCGCCCTGATGCGCATCCCAAATCTCTTCATCAGGGATGATATCCACCCGCACCAGTAACTCTGGCTGGAGCGCCCATCCCTTGATGTAGCGGTTGAACAACGACACCATATACGCCGATGCCCAAGTCAGCGGATGGATTCCGTTGGTAATGGCATGAATCTCGTAACCGGGAAACATCCGCTGCGATACCTGCCCGTGTTTTTTGGCCACGCCGTTTACAAAGCGGCTGAGCTGCAGGGCTAAGGTGGTCATGTTCAGCTCATTATCTCCCCCTAACTCGCGTAATTGCTGCGGCGGGATAATGTCGTCTCCCAGCACTTGGTGCACCAATTCATAACTAAAACGGTCGTGCCCAGCCGATACCGGCGTATGTGTAGTAAACACGCAGCGCTGCGCTACCGCCTTGCGGTTCATCTCCAGGGTATTCATCCAACTGCCGGAGTTTATATTACGGGTCTGATTGAGCAGTTCAAGGGTCAAAAGGGCCGCGTGCCCCTCGTTCATATGATACTGAAACACTCGGAAGCCAAGAGCCTGCAAAATGCGCACGCCCCCAATCCCAAGGACAATTTCCTGCTTTAAGCGATAGCGCTCATCGCCACCGTAGAGCGAATCGGTGATGCTCTGGTCTTCAGGAGTATTTTCTCTCAGAGAGGTGTCGAGAAACACAACGGGTACTACCCCACCTGCGGGACTTTTGGTTTGGTATAACCATGCCGTTACGGTTACTGCTCGTCCCTCAATTGGAACGGTAATTCGTGCCGGGAGCTGCTCCATGCGCGCGGAGATATCCCACTCTACCGGCGACTCGTGCTGGGACCCGGATTCATCCAGACTCTGCTTGAAGTAACCCTTGCGACTGGCAAGAGTAACTGCCACCAAGGGGATATTGAGATCAGCCGAACTCTTGATAGTATCTCCGGCGAGTACCCCTAAACCGCCACTATAGGTTGGAATCTCCTGCGACAGCCCAATCTCCATAGAAAAGTAGGCTATCCTTGAAGTGTCGGTAAAATCCTTCCACTGCTCCATCTCAATACCCTTTCTGTTGCGGTTCCCACTGGAAACACAAGCGTAAGCCAATAAAGTACGGTCGCGAGGAGATACCGTGCTCAACAAACCACGAACATATGACAATGAGCATACACCAGTTAAAAATATATAGCAGCAACCTCCTGCAATGCGGGCGGCAGGGCGCTTTCAATTTTGAGTGGTGCCCCGCTGAACGGATCATCGAAGGCGATGCTTCGGCAGTGCAAAAACGGATACTGCAACCCAGGCAGCGATTCTCCACCATAGCGACTATCACCAAAGATGGGATGGCCAGTCTCTGCCAGTTGACGTCGGATCTGGTGCTGGCGCCCCGTCACGAGGGTCAAATCCACCAAGCTTGCTTTTGCGCAGCGCTGGCGGGTTACGAAGCTGGTAAAGCACGGCTTGAGCTTACCTTTGGCGGACAACTCATGGGCCAGAACGCCACTTCCGTGCATATTGCCCTGCACCAGGGCTACATAGACTTTTTCTGCTTCGTGGCGCATAAACAGAGCCCCCAGCGCCGCACAGCTCTTTTTCCCTTTGCCGAATAGCACCGGCCCGGACGTACCCACATCAAGGCGGTGAATGGGGGCAACTTGGAACGGCTTGCCATGCAGATACGCCTGCACTCTGGCATTGAGGTTATCACATTCATGGCCACTGCCGGTGTGGACCGCAAGCCCGGCAGGCTTATCCACCACCAGCATCTGCGCGCTTTCGTACAAGATGTTTATTGCGGCAGCAGGGACGAACACTTCTGCACACAGCTCCCGCAACCGTGCGCTGTCGCGTAGTTGAATCTGCTGTCCGGAAGTCAACACCGTACTCTCCGTACAAATCTGTCCTGCACTACTAATGCGTCCCTTCTTTATCAATTGGCGTACATACCCTCGCCCAGCGGCAGGTATTTGCTCCTGCAGAAACTGCAGCAATGGCCAGCCTGCTTCGTGCTCTTTTACCGTATAGGTGTGCATCAGCTTTGTGTTCTCCATGTGTGATTCAAAAAGTAAAATGTGCCCTAAATTTGCTTTACGTCTATTTAAATAAGCGAAATAGCAGTGACAGCACTACGCTGACGATAAGCATAGTCACAATGGGGAAATATATTTTCAACCCCGGTCTGTCTATTATAATATCACCGGGGAGCTGCCCAAGGGGAATTTTCCCCACCCAGGGCCACAGCACCCCTACAACAATCAGAACAACCCCGCTGGCAATGAGAATCTTCTGCATCAACGCTCCTGCTTAGCTCCGTCGTTTGTGTGCTACGCATGCCCCTGTACAAATAAGGGGCGATCTGCTAATAAGCGCAGCGACCTCTCCCCTCTTGGCCTTAACCACCACTGTTGGCCTTAACCACTGCCGCGCTCAAACGCGCCGAAAGACCATCGTATGTTCCGGCACCAACGCGAACTCCACCTTAAGTGGGTAGAGTTTAAAATCCTCATGCGCTTAAGCCTACCCCTCATCTTTGCGCAGCTGGCACAGTCCAGCATGGGGTTTGTCGACACCCTTATGGCGGGAAGGGTTGGGGCTACTGATCTAGCTGGAGTTGCTGTGGGCTCAAGCATCTGGTTCCCGGTTTTCATCTTTTTGCTCGGAACCTTAAACGCCTTAACTCCGAGCGTTTCACATGCGTACGGCCAAAAAGACCACGCCTCTATACGCGCTCTGGTTCCGCAAGGGGTGTACCTAGGCTTCACCCTGGGTTGCGCTGGCGCCGTTATATTATACCAGAGCACTCCTCTTCTAAATTTTCTCGAAGTGGACGAGTCTATTGTACCACTGATAACAGCCTACCTGAAGGCTGTTTCGTGGGGATTCCCCGCCATTGGGGTGTGTTTTGCGCTGCGCTACTGCAGTGAAGGTCTGTCCCTTACGCGCCCGAGCATGCTGGTAAGCTTTGCTGGGCTGGTAATCAATATCGTAGCAAACTACATCCTGGTGTTTGGCAAACTCGGGTTCCCCGCAATGGGCGGCGTCGGCTGTGGCGTTGCTACTGCTTTAACCATGTGGATCATGATGGTAGGAATGGTGCTTATTTTTTGGCGCGCGCAGTTTTTCCGTCACCTGCAACTGCTCTCATCTTTTGCCAAACCTAACCGTGGAATACTTGCTGGCATACTACGTCTTGGCGTTCCCATAGGTACCGGGATGTTCATTGAGTGCAGCATTTTTGCCGTCATCGCGCTGCTACTATCGCGTTTCGGAGCTCAAACCGTAGCAGCGCATCAGATCGCCATGAGTTTTACCGGTATGGTTTTCATGGTCCCCTTAAGTATTTCTACGGCTATTTCGGTGCGAGTCAGCTACAATAACGGACGCAACAACCCGCTGAACACAAGACGCAGCATTGGTATCGGCCTGATTACCACTGCAGCCTTAGCGGTGCTGAGCTGCGTCATGATGGCAGCGGGCGCTCCCTATATTACGTCTATGTACACCACAGACAGTGAGCTTGCCGTAGCTGCCACGACACTGCTGTTCCTCGCCGCCCTGTTTCAGATACCTGACGCCATCCAAGTCAGTTGTGCAGGAGCCCTGCGCGGCTTCAAGGACACCCGTGCGCCAATGCTACTCCAGATCATTTCCTACTGGGGCGTCGGGATGCCCTGTGGATGTTTCCTGGGCCTTTATCTGGGAATGGCTGCACGTGGCTTCTGGATAGGGCTAATATGTGGGTTGAGCAGCGCCGCGCTATTACTCGGTTTGCGTCTACGCCGAATCGTGCGCAAAAAAACCATGCAGACCAACTAAATGAACCCATCTTTGCCTAGCCGAACCGTCCAACAGCTACGGTGACATTGAGACCATTTTTTATTAAAAACACCGAATACGTTTATTTAGCTTGTCTAAACATACATATTTGTGCTTAATTTCGCAGTTCCGCCCGTAGCTCTATGCTGATGCGGCAACTCAACATGCGGGCAATGTTAGGATCCATCATCTAAAAACGCTGCCCCTCACCGCACCTGAAGGAGGCCGTATATGCGCGTCAAAAAAAACCACTCCGCCAAACGCCCGCGCCGCATTAAACTGCGCGGATTCAATAACCTCACCAAAACCCTCTCCTTCAATATTTACGATATCTGCTACGCCAAGGCCCCTGCCAACCGTAAAGAATATCTGGAATATATTGACGAGGAATACAACGCCCAACGCCTGGTAACCATTCTGCAAGAGGTTTCCGACATCATTGGGGCTAACATCCTGAATATCTCCAGTCAGGACTACGACCCCATGGGGGCCAGTGTAACTATACTGATCGCGGAGGAACCGGTGGAAGCCAAGCCGGACCAAGTTCTGGCCCATCTGGACAAAAGCCACCTGTGTATCCACACCTATCCAGAAACTGACTCCAAACTCGGCATTTCCACCTTCAGGGTCGATGTCGACATCTCCACCTGTGGACGCATAAGCCCGCTAAAGGCGCTGAACCATCTAATTAAGTCATTTGAGTCCGATATTGTACTGATGGACTACAAGGTGCGTGGGTTTACCCGCGACGTCAAAGGGAAAAAACACTACATAGACCACCGTATCCACTCGATTCAGCAGTACATCAATAAATCCACCTTGGAGCAATACGAATGTGTAGATATCAATATCTACCAAGAGAACCTGTTTCACACCAAAATGCTCCTCAAGGAGCTCGATCTGGAAAACTATTTGTTTGGCACTGCCATGCAGGTATTTACGGCCACCGAGAAAAAACGGGTCAAAGAACTGTTACGCCGAGAGATGACGGAAATTTTTTACGCCAAAAATATCTTTTGATCTCAGCCACCCCGTAAGCTGACGCGCCACAATCCACCCATTTGCGTCGCAGATCTGATGGCACAGCACTCATATCCGCATTCATATCCATGAGTATAAAACAGGGCACCCCAAATGGGCGCCCTGCTGTTATTTTAAAGCCTTATTAAAACTAAGGTTGTGAGCGCAAAACACTAAATACGCCCAGCGCTGCCAAGTACCGCTGCATTCTTGTGTTTCATCAACTCAATGAGTTCGGCGCGTGCGGCTCCCAGGTATTTTCGCGGATCAAACTCCGCAGGGTTGTTAGCCATAAACTCTCTGACCTTGGCAGTCATCGCCAAACGCCCATCGGAATCAATATTAATTTTACACACCGCGCTTTTGGCTGCTTTACGCAGCTGTTCTTCCGGCACACCTACCGCACCGTCTAGGTTGCCTCCATACTGGTTGATCAGGCGCACATACTCCTGCACCACACTTGAAGCCCCATGTAGCACAATAGGAAAGCCAGGAATGCGCCTTTCCACTTCAGCCAGAATATCGAAGCGCAAGGGCGGCACCTCCTGACCTTCTTCGAGTTTGAACTTGTATGCACCGTGACTGGTCCCTATGGATATAGCCAGGGAATCAACTCCGGTTTTGGCCACAAAATCCTCTACCTCTTCCGGCTGGGTGTAGGTTGACTCTTCCGCTACGACATCATCCTCTATGCCGGCCAAAACTCCGAGCTCGCCTTCGACCGTAACCTCAAACTGGTGGGCATATTCGACTACTTTGCGCGTCAGCGCCACGTTATCGGCATATTCCAGCTGGGAACCATCAATCATGACGGAGGAAAAGCCCGAATCAATGCAGGACTTGCACAACTCAAACGAATCACCATGATCTAGATGGAGGCATATGGGTAAATCTACTCCCATCTGGCGGCTCATCTCTACGGCCCCCATAGCCATGTGGCGCAGCATAGTCGCGTTGGCATACTCACGCGCTCCCTTGCTGACTTGGATAATCACCGGCGAGCGTCCCTCAACGCATGCCGTCACGATGGCCTGCAGCTGCTCCATATTATTGAAATTATACGCCGGGATAGCATAGCCGCCCTTAAAAGCGTGCGCAAACATCTCTCTGGTATTTACCAGGCCAAGCTTGCTGTAGTGGATAGGTTCTGCCATAGTTCTATGTACCTCCGCATGCTGATAATAAAAACGCAGTTACAGTTTTTTTGTATTCTCACTCACTGCAGCTTCCATACACACTTATACCAAATTTTGTGTACTACAAGAGTCTAATGTATACAAGGAACTTGTGCAACTACTGCAATGTCGCACCCTCAAGTACTGGCACATGCCCCCAAGCATCTCCTCAATAACTTCAAAAAAGTGGTGCAAGGTGGGGCAAAGACCTATCAAAGAAGGAGATAACTATGCGTATTCTTATTACCGGAGCGTCCGGGCTGGTCGGAACCTCCTTATCGGCACATCTGCAAAAATGTGGACACAGCGTGGTTCCATTGGCACGCACCGCACACCATGATCAGCCTTGGTGGGATATAGGTGCGGGGAAGATCGATTGGGGTGTAGATCCACACTTCGATGCAGTAATCCACCTTGCGGGGGAAAACATTGTGTCCGGGCGCTGGAACGCGGCTAAAAAGGAGCGAATTCGCATGAGCCGCGTCAGTGGCACCACCCTGCTGGCGCAGAGTTTGGCCGAGAAAGAAGTAAAACCAGGGTTATTTATCTGCTGTTCAGCCGTCGGTTTTTACGGAGACAGAGGAGATGAAGAGCTCACGGAACAGAGCCCGCCCGGCACCGGATTTTTACCTCAGGTGTGTCAGGAATGGGAAGCAGCCTGCTCTCCAGCCGCCGAAGCCGGCATAAGGACCGTCAATACACGTTTCGGCATGGTTCTGAGCCCCAACGGCGGTGCTCTACAAAAGATGCTGCTCCCTTTCCGCTTGGGGCTGGGAGGTCCTGCAGGCAGCGGACGTCAATTTATGAGCTGGATCGACATCGAAGACCTGTGCGACGCAATGGCCCACATCATAAACAACACCTCTCTGCACGGTCCGGTTAACCTGGTGTCACCGCATCCGGTGCGCAATAAAGAGTTCAGCCAGGCTCTGGGAAAAGCAATACACCGCCCTGCAGTACTCCCAGTACCAGCCTTGGCGCTGCGTCTCCTTTTGGGCGAAATGGCCGATGCATTGCTGCTCTCTAGTGCTCGCGCAGTCCCGCAAAAACTTCTCGATAGCGGGTTCCACTTCGCCCACCCCCACTTACAGGAGTCTCTACACCTCAACACCCGCCGAAAAGGTGACTGATTTCTACCCTCAATAACAATGAGCACCGCTGGGGGTTGAAAATATTCTGCCTCTGCATTAGGATACGCTGGCTTCTCTCCCGCAGGCTGCCACCAGCGGTGGTTATTATTCAAAAAACCTGATTAATCTACCTCTACAAAAAAGGGTTTCACACATGAAAACAAAAGCGCAAGAGTACTTTTCAGACTGGTCACAACGGGCGGAAATTGCCGAGGCGATGGTGCCCATCATCGGTGATTTGTACCGTAACCGTGGGGTTATCATCACCATCTACGGTCACAGACTGAACAACCGCCAGCCCATAGGTATTTTGCGCGCCCATCGCTTTGCGCGTCAGATTGTCCAAAGTGAAATTTCTGTGCGCGACAGTTTTCCAGTGCTTAAAGCTCTGAGCAAACTGGATCTGGCTGCGTGCAAGATCGATCTAGGCAAGTTGACCCTCACCTTCAAGCAGGATGAGGGAAAAACAGAAGTCGATACCTTTGTAAAAGAGCAGCTGGATTCGATGAATACCGGTTCAGCCCCGGTGTTAAGTAAGCCACGTGACGTAGTTCTGTATGGCTTCGGCCGCATCGGGCGTCTACTCGCCCGCATCCTTATAGAACAGACCGGCGGTGGAGATAAACTGCGCCTGCGCGCTGCAGTGGTGCGCAAAGGGAGTGAAGATGATCTGGTGAAACGCGCGAGTCTCCTGCGCCGTGACTCGGTGCACGGACGCTTTAACGGCGTAATTCAGGTTGATGTAGAAGAAAATGCCATTATCGCCAATGGCAATATGATCAAGATTATTTATTCAGATGCACCGGAGAGTATCGATTACACCGCATACGGCATCGAGGATGCCATCGTTATCGACAACACCGGCAAGTGGCGTGACCGCGCCGGGTTAGGACGTCACCTGCAGGCCAAAGGGGTGGCAAAGGTTATTCTCACCGCTCCGGGCAAGGGTGATATCCCCAATATCGTTTACGGCGTAAACAATGAACTGATCCGCACAGGTGAAAATATCTACTCCGCTGCCAGTTGCACCACCAACGCCATAGTGCCGGTATTGAAAGCAGTCCATGACCGTTTCGGCATTATTAACGGGCATGTGGAGACGTGCCACTCATACACCAATGACCAGAACCTGATCGACAACTACCATCCTAAGCCGCGGCGCGGGCGCAGTGCGCCACTAAATATGGTTCTGACCGAAACCGGTGCGGCTAAAGCGGTGGCAAAAGCCCTGCCGGAGCTACAGGGTAAGCTTACCGGCAACGCAATCCGGGTCCCAACACCGAATGTTTCCATGGCAATTTTGAATCTCAGCCTTAAAAAGAAAACCACCGTTGAGCAGATGAATGCGCACTTGCGGGATGTCTCCCTGAATTCGGAGTTGCAGGATCAGATCGACTACACCAATTCGCCAGAAGTGGTGTCGAGCGACTTTGTAGGTTCCAGTTATGCCGGTGTGTTTGATTCTCTGGCAACCATTGTGGAGGAAGATCGTTGCGTGTTGTATGTATGGTACGACAACGAATATGGCTACAGTTGTCAAGTGGTTGGCTTGTTGGAAGAACTGGCAGGGTTAAAGCTTCCCATCCTACCCTGATAAACCTTGCCGTTTTCTGAAACAAGGGTGCGGTATCCAGCTAAGGATACCGCACTTTTTTTATGAGCTGAAGCTATGCCTCTGTATGTAGCAAAGCCAGAAAATCGGTAAAATTTTCAGTACGCAACGCTGCATCAACGCATCTTTGAGTGCAAAAAAGTCGAGCTATCTGCGCGACGATATCCAGTTGGATGCCAGGATCCTCTGCAGGAGTTAACACTAGAAAAATAAGGTTGGCCAGCTTGCCGTCGGGGGCGTCAAAGTCAATCCCACGGCAGGACATTCCCACAACCACCCACACCTGTTTAAGTCCGGCAATCCGTGCATGTGGCAGCGCCACTCTATTGCCGACCCCAGTACTCATCAACTCTTCTCGTCCCCATACGGCTGCCTCCAACTCCGCAGCATCAATATCAGCCACTTCACTTACCGCTGTGGCCAACTCACGAATCAACTGGCGTCTCGTTACTGCGGTCAAATCTTGTAAAAACAACTTCGACGATAGCACCTCATGCAGCATGCACTTTTTTTCTTTGTGCAACACTAGGCGCATGAAGGGACCACTGATCATGGAAGTGACCATAGCCATAACAACCAGGGCGATAAACAACCGTTCGTCAATAATTCCGGCATTGAGCGCAATTATACCCACGATAATCCCCATGGCCCCAACAGAAACCATAGCAAATCCCACTGCCAGAGACTCATCGCGCCCCATTCCGCCCCAGCGAGCTCCTAGAGTCCCGCCGATAAGCTTGCAGGTACAAGCCAGTAGAAGCACCACCAGCACCAACACTGGGTCAAAATGGGCAAAAAAGTCCACTTTAAGACCAATACTGGCGAAAAATACAGGAGCAAAAATAAAGGAGACAAAATCGCCAATAATTACGCGACTGCGTTCGCGCAAATGGGATGAATCGCCAATGGCAATCCCAACAATAAACGCGCCTAAAATAGCGTGAATCCCGATCAACTCGGTAAAAGCCGCCCCCAACAACCCCAAGATCAGAGCGAAACTAAGCTCACCACTGGGCCAGCGTGTATAAGCCTGCACAAAAGGGAGCACTCGATGAATCAAATACCGTCCAAACGTGAGCATTCCTACTATAAAGATTAAGGTCATCGCCAGAGTTACGGCAATATCCGCCCCTGCACCACTCGACCCACTTAAGAAGCCAAGGATAACCGCAAATACGATCCAGCCGATAATGTCGTTAAGAATAGCTGCGCTGATCACCACCATCCCAAGATCACTGCGGTATAATCCCATATCGATCAAGGTCCGGGCAATAATAGGCAGAGCGGAAATGGAGATTGCAATGGCAAAGAACAGGGCAAACACCAGAGGATCTGAATCTGGTTTGCGCCCCAGAACTTCGGGGAAGAGAAACGCCGCCACAACGGCAACCGAAAAGGGGAAGACGATGCTGGTCAATCCTATTTTCCCGCCGGTTTTCCCCTGTTTCCAAGCTGTAGACAAATCCACTTCCATCCCCGCAACCAGAAGAAACAGGCCGATGGCTAAAGTAGATATGCTCTCAAGCGCAATGGCATTGACCCCATGGAGCGGGAACAAAGCTGCGTTGACATTCGGCGCTACGCGTCCAAGTATGGTGGGGCCAAGAATAACTCCGGCCAGAAGTTCTCCCAATACGGAAGGTTGATGCAGGCGCTGAGCAAGTTCACCCAGTCCCTTGGCCACGCACAAAAGCACAGCCAGGGATAAAAACATAACCGTTACCTGATCAGAGCTGAGTGCTTCCATAACCGGATTTCTCCTGAGTCTGGTATTCCCTATGCTTAAAACCACATAGAATAAATACTGAACTTAAAAGCCATAAGAGCCCAACAGAATCCAGCATGCCAAAGATAGCTGCATTCAGCCTGAACGCAATAAAATATTTGCCCAGGTATCCAGCGCAACAAGGACCAGCAGTGCTAAGAACATAAAGCGGATATAACGGGCGGAAAGGTGCCGACACAAGCTCGAACCGAGATGAACCATGGGCACAGAGCCAAGGAGAACTGGCACAGCGTAACTCCACTGCACCTGAAGCGTGGCAATTTTCCCCGCAGAACCCAACAAAGCTCCGATAAGCACGATCCCAAGACTCGAGCCCACTGCCATTTTAAGTGGGAACTTAAGCACTGTGACTAGCAGCGGTACCAAAACAAAGCCCCCCCCTGCGCCAACCAGTCCAGAGACAAGTCCAACTGCTGCGCCCACAGCCACCCCACCGCCCATTTGCGGATGGAAGGGATCATCTGTGTCAAGTGAGGTGGTCTTTCCCTTCGGTGGAAAGATGAAAAACGGAATCAGGACTAGAACCCCGAACGTAATCAGCAAAACATCTGCAGTTACATACCTGGAAAATACGGCCCCCAGCAAGGCGCTCAATCCCATCGGTATGCCGATTAGCATGATACTCGGCGCATGAATATTCCCGGCGCGACGGTGAATAAATGTTCCCAGCGCAGAAGTTACCAGTACCTGGATCATAGTAATCGCACTTACGCTGTGGATATCCAAGGTACCAACCCCCAGCAAAGGGGGAACAGAGAGAAGTAGAGGGATAAGAACCACTGCACCCCCTACCCCCAGCAGACCGGAGACAAACCCACCGATACAACTGATGAAAAACAGCGTTAAAGTCACGTAAACTCCCTGATTTTCTCGCTTAATCTTGAACTAGACCAGTTACATGTGCCCTACAGTATCAACAATCGGGTGTTTGACAACAAAAAAAGGGAGGTCAAAATGACCTCCCTTTTTTTGTTGAAGCTAAACAAGCCACACATTTATGGGCCTGCTTTTACGCTGCCAGATATATTGGCACAGTAAGTCTACATCAGTAACTCTGCATCTGACGCATCTTCTTCCGCAGACGACGCTGAGCTTCTTTTTCTTTACGCTTGCGCTTGACGCTCGGCTTCTCGTAAAATTTACGTCGTTTCATTTCGCGAAAAAGTCCCTCCTGCTGCAGCTTACGCTTCAGCACGCGGATAGCTTTTTCCACGTTGTTGTCCATTACCTGTATTTCCAATACTCTTCACCTCGCTTCCGTCATACTCCGCTTTTTTCTTACAGCGCGGGTTGGGTAAGTTACCGGAGCCCGCACAAGCTGTCAACTAAAACAGCGCTGTCAGGCGGTATTTTTTCAGCTATTACAGCTTTTTGCTACCGGATTGAAATATTGTAAAATTGCCCCTAAAAGTGTAGTGTTTCGCGTATTGCAACACAAAAACTGCGGCGAGAATAAGCAAATACTCCCATTGATACCAGATCCATAACGGCGCTGAAACCACAGATACTTCATAGGCAAACTCCATATGTACACCCATAGCCAGAGCGATATTAGCAAAAGAGACGATCTTATCCGCATTCTCCCCCTCGGCGGTGCGGGTGAAATCGGAATGAATCTGCTGGTGATAGAATACAACGACAGCATCTTGATCGTAGACTGTGGCCTGAAGTTTTGCGGGGTAGACGCTTGGGGGGTAGATTTTACCGTGCCAGACATCACCTGGCTACAACAGCAGCATAGCAGGATATGTGGCATAGTTATCACCCATGGCCACGAAGATCACATCGGCGCCTTGCCCTTCGTCCTCGACGACTTAGGCAACCCGCCCATCTTCGCTACTCCCTTTACCCTTGAACTGATCCGCACTCGCCTGGATGAACGTGGATTTTCCGGCGCATGTCGGCTGCAGGCGATTCACCCTTGCCAGCTGTTTACCTGTGGTTCTTTTCAGATTGAGCCCTTCAGCGCAGCTCATTCAATCCCCGCAGGGGTGGGTTTGGCAATAACAACCGCGGCTGGATGCATCATCCACAGCGGCGATTTTAAATTGGATAGCGCTCCCATTGATGGAGTTCCCACAGATATTGCCACCCTGGCACGCTATGCCAACACTGGTGTGCTTGCCCTTTTAGCTGATTCCACCAACGCCGCACAGCCCGGATTCAGTGGCTCGGAGCACTCCCTGCGCCCCATGTTTGAGCGCATCATGCATACATGTCGCGCCGCTGTATACCTCTCCACTTTTTCCTCAAGCATCCACCGACTTCAGTTGGCGATCGAGGTAGCACAACAGGCGGGGCGTAAGATTGTCCTGCTCGGGCGCGGCTTAATTAATAATGTCAATACTGCCCGCAGAACCGGACATCTACGTGTCAGTTCTGACATTATCGTTGACCTCCACGAAGCGGAACATCTGGATAGAAACAGGCTGTGCATAATCGCATCCGGATGCCAGGGTGAACCAGGTAGTGCCCTGCTAAGAATCGCTATGGGTACACATCCCAATTTTGATATCTGCCCCGATGACGCTGTAATCATCTCAGCACGCACCATCCCCGGCAATGAGGTTCAACTCAACAACCTCATGAATCAACTTGGTCACCTTGGCGCACAGATCTACAGCGGTGCTGATGCGCACGTGCATGTCAGCGGGCATGCTTGTGCCGAAGAACTTCGCCAGATAATTTCCCTAGTCAGGCCGCGGTTCTTTATCCCACTTCACGGTGAAACCCGCCATCTAGTTCAACATGCTAAACTGGCACAGGAATGTGGCATCAAGGCGGAAAACACCCTGATCCTTCAGAACGGGACGGGAGCAATACTGTCGTACAACGGAGTCAAGCGCGAACAGTCTATACCCTGCAACCCCAAGGCAATTGAGATGCACACCTTAACTTCAATCAGTCCAGCTCAGCTTCAGGAGCGCAAACGCATGGGGACGGGAGGCTGCGTACTGGTGAGCCTTTGCGTGAACAGCAAGTTAAACCAATTGGGGGCAGAACCGATAATACACTTTTTCGGCATCAATAATGATACAGTGCACTCCCTTCTCAGTGCGGAAATAAATACTCGCATAAAAGAGATACTCGCACAGATACAGATAGAAGTGATGGCAGGCACACCCCCTTTACCAACAGAGAATAAACATATAGCACTAGAAACAGCTATTCAGGATGCAAGTGCTAGAGTATGTAAACAGACCCTTGGGTATCGTCCCCAAATTGTTCCAACAATACTTTACCACTAAGCAGACAAAGGACGTTTTTCACCATGAATATGATACACGCAATTTTTCTTGGCCTGGTGCAGGGCCTGACTGAATTTCTCCCGGTTTCCTCCTCTGGCCATCTGGCGATTGCGCAGCATTTTATCCCCGACTTTGAACAGCCTGGTCTTCTTTTTGACGTTATTCTCCACCTCGGTACCCTTGTTGCGGTAATACTTTATTTCAACAACGATATTAAAAACCTACTCCGTGCTCCCTGGAGCACGGAACCTCACGGCGGCGAATACCGCAAACTGCTCCTCCTTATCGTTTTTGGCTCTATCCCCACGGCTATTATCGGCCTGACGTTTAAAGATTCGATTGCTGCAATGTTTCACAACATACTACTGGTGGCATTGATGCTGTTGATAACCGGGGCCTTTTTGTTTGCCGCACAACACTGGCGCAACGGCAAGCGCGCAATAGATAATCTCACCTTCACTGATGCATTTATTACCGGTCTGGTGCAGGGATTGGCTATCATTCCAGGGATCTCGCGTTCAGGATCAACCATTGCAGTTCTGTTGTTTCGCGGCGTTGATGCCGTCACTGCCGCACGTTTTTCCTTCCTGTTGTCGCTGCCTGCCATACTTGGGGCCGCACTGATATCTCTGGGAGACATGCAGAGCCTCCCCTTGGAGCAACTTCCGGCCTATCTGGCTGGTGGGGCCATGGCGTTTTTAAGTGGAATGATCGCCATTCGCATGCTGCTGGGCATTCTGGCACGTCAGCGTCTACGGGTATTTGCCCTGTATTGTTGGGCTGTTGCAGGTGCAGTATTTATGCTATCGTAGCGCCCAGATTCAGCAGCGCATCATCCCTTTTTTTTGAGTTACATACCCATGGAAAAAGCTCCTGACACCACTCGACTACAACGTCTGCGGCGTGAAATCGCCGCTCTAGCCTGGCTGACTGTAGGCATTTATCTACTGTTGTGCCTAGTTTCATTCAGCAACGCCGACCCTTCTTTTAACAATAATCTAAATCCGGAGCGTATCCATAACTACGGCGGTATTGTTGGAGCCCATCTCGCTGATATTTTTTATCAACTCATCGGCGCCCCTGCGCTGCTCCTTCCATTGCTATGCTTTTTTTTGGGATGGCGCCTCCTGCGAGCACACCCGATAAAGCTACGCCTCTATAAAATCATATCCTTTGCGGTTTTTATGCTGTGCTTCGATGGATTGCTGGCCATCCGCCTGCACAGCATCCATCTGAGTGGAGAAAAGATCGCCGAAGCTGGCGGTGCTGCCGGTCGCTTGCTGCACAATTTCCTATCTGGATATCTCAACACTGCCGGGTCTGCCCTAATTCTACTCGCGGGCTGCATCGTCTCTGCCATGATTATGACTCGATTCTCCCTTACCCTGTTTTTTGCCGGCATCAGTGAACAAATGGCGCACAAGCTGGAGCAACGCCAAAACAAAAAAACATTGCTCCGTGCAGAAAAAGAAAAAACCAAAAGTGCAGAGCTAGTTATAAACACCCCCGTACCTAGGGGAAAAAAACCTGAAAAGAAAATAAGCAAAACTAAAAAACCCTCAACAGAACCGGAAATTCAGGCCTCGTTTGATTTCATTGAAAGCTCTGGCACCTACCGAATGCCCCCACTGTCGCTGCTGGATCACGATGGTGAAGCCCCACCGCCAGTGGATCGAGACGCATTGATGGCTATGGCGAGCATCCTCGAAAACAAGCTCAAGGATTTCAACGTCAGCGGCGAGGTGGTAGAAGTCAAGCCCGGTCCGGTGGTTACCATGTTCGAATTCGCTCCAGCGCCGGGCATAAAGGTCAACAAAATAGCCGGTCTATCAGACGACCTGTCTATGGCGCTACGTGCTACCTCCATCCGCATTGTCGCCCCTATTCCAGGACGGGGCGTGGTGGGGATTGAAATCCCCAACAATGCCCGAGAGACCTTGTATCTCAAGGATATAATAGATTCGGAGCAATTCCGTAGGCACGGGGGCAGATTACCCCTGGCGCTTGGCAAAGACATATTTGGTCAGCCTGTCGTCACAGATCTGACTAAAATGCCACACCTGCTAGTAGCAGGCTCTACCGGCAGCGGCAAGTCGGTATCCATCAATACCATGATCCTCTCGTTACTCTACAAGGCCGACCCCGAAGATGTACGCCTCATACTAGTTGATCCCAAGATGCTGGAACTTTCAATATACGAAGGGGTTCCACACCTGTTGCTTCCAGTGGTCACCGATCCGAAAAAAGCGTCTCTGGCACTTGGGTGGGCAGTGCGTGAAATGGAGCGACGCTATAAGCTCATGGCGGATAAAGGGGTGCGCAACATTGACGGCTACAACAAGAAACTGGCCAGAGAGCAGAAAGACAA
The DNA here is from genome assembly GCA_034006915.1 of Desulfuromonadaceae bacterium. Classification (GTDB taxonomy): domain Bacteria; phylum Desulfobacterota; class Desulfuromonadia; order Desulfuromonadales; family Desulfuromonadaceae; genus JAIVHC01. The sequence goes on from JAVERW010000002.1 coordinate 67,124, forward strand.
AGAGCGCCTGGCCAGGCTGGAAGCGGCAACTGCTACGCAAGATGATGAGGTGGATTCACTCGATGCCATGGGAATGGATCCTGCCGCTGCTATCTTTGATGCGCAACTAAACCCAGCATCCACCACCGCTGAAGAACTCGAACACGAACACCTGCCATATCTGGTGGTGATAGTAGACGAGCTTGCAGATCTCATGATGGTTGCCGGGCGTGAAATCGAAGAGCATATTGCCCGCCTGGCACAAATGGCGCGCGCCGCGGGAATTCACCTGATCCTTGCAACCCAACGCCCAAGTGTGGATGTCATCACTGGACTCATCAAGGCCAACTTCCCTACGCGCATATCTTTCAAAGTTTTTTCGCGCATTGATTCCAGAACCATCCTTGACTCCATGGGGGCAGAGACGCTCTTAGGGATGGGCGACATGCTGTTTCTCCCACCGGGAACCGGGAGTTTGCAACGCGTCCATGGTGCATTTGTTTCTGAACTGGAGGTTCAACGCGTGGTGGAATTTCTTGCTAAGCAAGCCAAGCCGGAATACGACATCGCCATCCTCACCCCGCCACCGGAAATCGACGCGGACAGTGGCGATGCAGAATATGATGAACGCTGGGATGAAGCCATCGCCTTGGTAGCACAGGCGCAGCAAGCTTCGATCTCTATGGTTCAGCGCCGTCTGCGCATTGGATATAACCGCGCGGCACGCATAATTGAACAAATGGAGAAAGAAGGAATCGTAGGGCCCTCGGATGGAACCAGCAAAGGGCGCGAAGTACTGATTTCGACCCATGAATAATCATTTTATACCTTGTGGCACTGCAAAATAATTATAAAAACCCTCATAGGTAGTTAAATTTTGCTTGCAGTGACGGTTCCACCCATGTTAGGTTGCCTTATATTTTCAGTTTAGTGCGGAGATCTTTTGACTTTTGGTACACAACGTTCCACAGAAATCCGGCTGAAAATGAAGTTACAGACCGATACAGATCGGCAACAAAAGGAGTTCGAAACAATGGCACAAGGTTCAGTAAAGTGGTTCAATGACGCAAAAGGTTTTGGTTTCATTGAGCAAGATGGTGGCCCCGATGTATTTGTACATTTCTCTGCAATCAGCGGTGACGGCTTTAAGTCTCTGGCAGAAGGCGACCGCGTCGAGTTTGAAATTACCGACGGGCAAAAAGGTCCTCAAGCCGCTAACGTCAGCAAAATCTAAAAAGAGAGTACTTTAAAGGTACTTGCTTTACATTCAAAAAAGCCCTGTACTCCGTACAGGGCTTTTTTTGTCTGCGCATTATGCGAACGCGCAAGAGTTGGACTTCCTTGACTGGTTCACCATTTTTGTCCCCTCTTAGCCCATATTGCTCTTGTCACTATTTTGGCTATATGCTTCAGGCATAAAACATACTTTTGCTATAAGCCCGAACGTAAACGCTTAGAGTCCAAAACAATATCCTCTTTGCTCTAACAGCAACACTTTCCTATATTTCAAGAGCAAAGAAGCATATCTCCTAGTTGCATCAAGCTTATGCATGATATATTATAACGTAAATTAAACACTGTTCTATAATTTACACAGGAGGTTTGTATGGAAACTGAGAACACCGAAATTTTATCCCTCAAAGATGGAGCCACTGGCATCATTACCCTTAATCGCCCGCAGGCATTCAACACCTTCACCATTCCATTTGCCCAGCAGCTGGATGCAGCTCTCTGGGACATGGAGCATGATACGGCTATCCGCGTCATAATAATTCGTGCGGAAGGGAAAAACTTTTCTGCCGGCATCTCTCTGGATCAGTTCGATAAGAAGCCGCAGCAAGAGTACCGCAATTTCCTCTATCGAATTGACGCCTTTTATCACACCCTGGCCAAACTCAAAACTGTGACAATTTCCGAAGTCAGAGGTAGTGCCATGGCCAACGGTGCAGGACTCGCCTTTGCGACTGATTTTACTATAGCTGCAGAAACCGCAAAATTCGGCACCACGGCCATCAATGTCGGCCTCATCTGTCTAGGCCCCGCCGTACCCATGATGCGCATCCTAGGTAAAAAACGTGCCATGGAGATGGTTCTAACCGGTCAGCCTTTTAGCGCTCAACATGCACTGGATCTTGGACTGATAACCAAGGTAGTGCCTGAAGACGCACTAGAAGAAGAAGTCCAGCTTCTGGCGCAAAGACTGTTACAAAAAAGTCCGTTGGCCCTGCGAATTGGCAAAGAGGGCTTTAATCGCATGGCTGACATACCGTATCATGATCAGCTTGACGCCATGGATGATCTGTTCGCCACGCTGTGTGCGACGGAAGACGCGGTGGAAGGAGTCAGCGCCTTTCTAGAAAAACGCACTCCGGCATGGCAGGGGAAATAATTTCAGGCGGGCTGCGGATGGCGCTTCATGTTGTGCGAAGCGCAATCCGCCACTGTCAATGTTGTTTATGGAAATGATTACGTCGTTCATCGCCGCTAATGTGCATACCGCAATGGAGGCAATGACGCAGATACATGGGTATGGGGCCATTCATATGAAAGAAATTGCCACAGGCGGGACAACGGCAAAAAGCAGTCAGATTAGCCGCCACAGCTACAGCTATAACCCAAACCCCGAAGAACATCCCAGCTACGCGGTCTGACTGCCCGAGGTGCAAAACCAACCACATCATCGGGATATAGATTGCTATCATAGCCCACAGGAACAAGCGGCGACGGCGTAAAGTACGCATCTGACTGGCATAATTCATTTTCTTCTTCATATTTCTATTTGCGCACCCTTTCGGAACTCATTCCCCGTAATCCACGCCACAAAACCTATGCCATACCGCGCAGAGTTACCGTATCCGCGTACTGGCTTGCGATAGCAAGAAACCCCTGCATAACAGCTCTTGAATGGGGCACTACTGCGCGGGCTCTTTCATCTTGGGCATATTCTGGCACAAACTGTTGCAGCACCCACGGCCCGGCATGCCCAATCAACGCACCCACAGCATGAATATCTTCAGTTTCGACGTATCCGGGCATACATGTAGTACGAAATTCGATATCAATATTCGCTGCGCAAAGAATTGAAACACTTGTGCGCAGAGCCGCAGCCGCATCGGCTGGCGCTCCTAGCTCAAGATAGCGTTCTGGGGCGGTTTTGAGGTCGAGACTGACGAAATCCAGCAAATTCTTCTGCAATAGAGCCTCGACAACCTGCGGGCGCAGGCCGTTGGTGTCGAGTTTTATGCGCAGATCAAGAGACTTCAAGCGCTCAACCAACTGCGGCATCGCTCCATCTAGAGTTGGTTCTCCACCGGAAATCACAACTGCATCGATAAACCCACGCCGCGCGGCCACTAGGTCGAATAGATCATCGGCGCAGATATCCGGGTACACCTCCGGTGTCTCTACCAGCGCAGCATTGTGGCAATACGCACAGCGCATATTGCACCCGGAATAAAACACCAGCGATGCGATTCTAGCTGGATAATCGAGCAGGCTTGTGCCCTGAAATCCCTTAATCGACATAGAAAGCCCTACGGCCGCTCAGTTTTCTCTACTACATATTCACGGCGCTGGTCAAATTCCTCCTGCTTGCCTTTATTCCACTGCTGCACCGGGCGGAAGAAACCGACAACCCTTGAATAAACCTCTGTTTTATGCTTACATTTTTGTTCCATAGTTATTTTCCTTTCATCACTACGCAGCTTTACCTGCGTCATCGGTTGATGCCATATGAGGGCAGTCGAAATGTTCTCCGGCAATGTATCCGTGCACCGGACAGATAGTAAATGTTGGGCTGATGGTAAAGTATGGCAACTTGAAATTTTCCGCTATACGGCGCACCAGCAGGCGCGCACTCCGCCAATCCTCTAAACGTTCTCCCAGAAACCCGTGAAATACGGTGCCCCCAGTATATTTTATCTGCAAAGCATCCTGATGTTGCAGAGCCTGAAAAATATCGTCCGTGCCGCCTACAGGTAGCTGGGTAGAATTGGTGTAGTATGGCTGCTCAGCCCCGGAGGTATATATGTCTGGGAACTCCTCCCGGTCACGCTGCGCCAGGCGAAAACTGGTCCCTTCGGCCGGAGTAGCTTCTAAATTGTAAAGATGACCGGTTTGGTTCTGCAACTCTTCGAGACGCGTGCGCATGTAATCCAAGGTCTCCAGTGCTAACGCATGGCCTTCTGGGGTATCTATCCCAGCACCGATAAGATTAAAGGCCGCTTCGTGCATACCGATAAGCCCAATGGTGGAGAAGTGATTATCCCAGTAACGCCCCTGACGTGCATGAATACCTTCGAGATAAAACTTGCTATAGGGATATAAGCCGTCTTCGGTAAAGCGCTCAAGCTGCTTGCGCTTAATTTCAAGCGAATCTGCTGCCAGATCCATCAATTCACCCAGCCGAGCAAAAAATTCTTCTTTGCTGTGAGCCAGATAAGCAGCCCTGGGCAAGTTCAAGGTTACTACACCGGTTGAGCCCGTTAGCGGGTTAGAGCCAAACAGCCCCCCTCCCCGACGACGCAGCTCACGATTGTCCAGTCGCAAACGACAGCACATGGAGCGAGCATCTTCAGGATCCATGTCCGAATTGATAAAATTGCTAAAATACGGCGTTCCATATTTCGCTGTCATCTCCCAGACTGACCTGAAGCGGTCACTCTCCCAGTCCAACTCAGAAGTTATATTATATGTGGGGATCGGGAAGGTGAATATGCGTCCCGAAGCATCTCCACTCATCATAATTTCGCAGAATGCCCGGTTAAACATGTCCATTTCCGCCTGAAAATCAGCATATGCTTCGCCTTGCACCACGCCACCGATTATTACTCCTTCATGAGCCATGTTGCGCGGCACCGTCATATCCAGAGTGATATTGGTAAACGGCGTCTGGAATCCGACCCGCGTCGGCACATTCATATTGAAGATAAATTCCTGCATTGCCTGTTTTACATCCGCATATTCTAAACCATCATAGCGGATAAAAGGGGCCAGAAGGGTATCAACACTGGCAAATGCCTGGGCACCAGCAGCCTCCCCTTGCAGGGTATAAAAAAAGTTGACCATTTGCCCAAGAGCGGTACGAAAATGTTTGGCAGGAGCACTCTGAACTTTGCCATATGCTCCGGTAAATCCATGTAAGAGCAAATCTTTCAGGTCCCAGCCGCAACAGTACACCGAAAGCATACCAAGGTCGTGGATATGATAGTCACCATTTTTATGCGCTTCGGACACCCCCACGGGATAGATCTTGTTGAGCCAATAGTTGCTGGTAATATTAGACGCAATATGATTATTGAGCCCCTGTAGAGAATAACCCATGTTGGCATTCTCTTTTACGCGCCAGTCCTCCTGGGTCAGGTAGGAATCGATGGCCTCGATGGACTCCTGCATAAAAGAGTGGGTGGCACGCAACTGTTCACGCTGCTGTCGGTAAAGGATATAAGCTTTGGCGGTACGTGCATGGCCGGCCTCTATCAGTTCCTTCTCAACCAGATCCTGAACGTTTTCCACTGTGGGGATATGTGTAGCCTTGAAGATAACCGTCAGGGTGTTCACCACCTGAAGCGCAATACTCTGCGCCTTATCCATGTCATGCCCACCCACTGCACGAACCGCTTTTTTGATCGCAGCACTGATTTTATCGACTTCAAATTCAACCAGTCTGCCATCCCGCTTACGTATATACTGTAACACTGTATGCCTCCCCTACCTTATGCCCTACTGATTGTACTGTTGTGGTGTTTTTGTAAGATGTCACGTAGACGCTATGCCCACTGAAGACGGATGAAATGTAACAAAGGTAGATCTATAAGTAAAGCACAACAACACAACATATAGGTGCTACGCACTCAACAAGACACCATATGTGGGTTAATAACCGAGATTGGAATTAAGGGCACGGAAAGGAAGATGGCGGAATTGCAACAAAAAAGCCGGAACTATCCGGCCTTATATGCTCCTGAAATAACTATAAGCACCCAAGGAATTCAGCGATTTTTACTTTGAATTTGCGGTTGCAATGCACAGCGAAATAGACCTACACACTGGATGGAGGCTGGAATTAGATGGGAGATTACAAACAGGGCAATAAACCCCACAAACGCCCACGCCAAAATACCTGCTCCGTCGGCTTTAAGATTCAATGCAGCTAGGCTCACAGATGAGCCTAACAGCACCATGATTATCACCATTGCACATATACGAAACATATTTTCTCCTTAAGTAACGCGTAACACACACTCCAAATCATACTGAACGTACCCGTGCATCTCGGTATAATTCTTCTACTCCACGTTAAACTCATGTTAAATTGAATAAACATGCAAAAAACGCACAAAGCACCATTTAAGCTACTACGTATGTAGCGTTCATTATTGCCCGAATCTCCCCTGAAACAGGAGACCTGACATGGAAAAACAACAGGAACCCGAATACACTCAACAGCTGTCGAGCATTCGAAAAAAACGCTTATTTCTCTGGTTTGTTTTTGCTTCCTACATCCCCGCGATTATACTGGCATTTACCGCAGGCAATGGACCCCCAACGGCAACTATAGTAGCGATCTTATGGCTTATTGGGGCCGGGGTTGGTGGGGTAATGGTAAGCTTCAGTCGCTGCCCGCGTTGCAATCAACTGTTTCATATGCGCGGGGTCAACACTTCCTGGGGACGACGCTGTCGTCACTGCAGTTTGAAACTTTGATGCGCCTCTAAATCATTTCTCTACTTGGCGGCGCAAACGTTGCATTATATGTTTCTCACGCGCTATGGCACTCCTCGCACTGTTCCAAGTGCTGTAGTACTCCAGCCCTAAGATGGTGCAACCGGAGATTATTACCGCCACAACATTGACCCGCAGAGCATAGGCAAAGGCATAGAACATGTAAAACACAGTAAGATAGCCGATATGACTCCAACCGCGGTAGCGTTCTTCCTGATCCGTCAGCCTGCCAATTCCCAGGATCAGGGCCGAAAAGCTATACACAGCCAAAGCAATATTTATCATCACGGCAGATGGTGGCCTACCCAACAGGTCGCGCGTATGCGGCGACAGGTACAGCATGATATTGCTGTCCTGAAAGTAAACCGCCGTTAAACTAATTGCGCCAAACACCGCAAGTCCTAGCAAACCCGTGTGAGACAGGCGGCGCAGTTCTTCTATGTGCGCCTGAATCCTCTCCAAGCGCTGTTCCGGTTGGCGCAATTCAACATTGTCGTTTAATGGAGCAGAACTCGACATCCGCAAAATCCCTGTCCGCCTCTACGTGCTGCGGTGATTTATTTTTTTTTAGCATCGAGCAAATGAACCCCTAGCCTTTTAATAAGGCTTGAAAGATAGCGAAACTCCAGACAGTCTTCAGATCCGTATTCGTTTTCCATCACCCCATTATCCACCTGCTTGGCATATTCAATAAGCCTGTTCACCGGGAGAAGCACATTACGCTGTATAACGACGGAGAGCAAACCTATCGCCAAGACCACAACCAACAGCCACACTCCAAGCAGCCCCTTGAGCACCTTGCCCAAAGATCGATGTAGCCCCTCCATAGAGACACCTACGTCTACTGTACCCAACAAGGCAATATTTTCAGCCCCAGGATGGCATTGTGCTGTTACGCAACTGGGCTGATTCGGTATGGGAATGGTCATCCCCAATACTTCCTGGCCAGTGGAATTTCTGAAGTAACGAAAGCGTTCGCTGTTAGAACTATCAAGGGTCACGGCGGCGTTGTGACAGATATTGCAGCTTTCTGCCTGAAGATCCAGGGTAACGCCTACCTCTTCATTATTACATGAGAACTTGACCGTTCCCTGCTTGTCAAAGATCCGTACATGCTCGACATCCTGACCCTCGCCTATATTACTTACGAGATGCCGCAGGGCCATATGGTCACCCTTGAGCATATCATAAGAGGTGGAGCGGACTAAGGTCCTCGACATATATGCGGCGCGATCTTCTGCTGCGTCATACACCAGACTGCGAATGTAGCCATACAACAGGACAAAACACAGCGTGATAAACGCCGTCATAAGAATGGCAACAGGTATGAGCGTTTTTTTTGCCAGCGGCTGTGCCATAGAGGCTCCTCTTGTAAAAAGGCAGCGAAACAATCTGCTCCGCTGCCCTGGTTTACCTGAATTACCAAAACCCGATCAGCCGATCAGTGGTCTCCGTGCTCTTCCCATCCAGTCCACATGGGCTTAAAATGGGCGAACGGTGTGTGCCCAAGCGTAGCGAGATAAAAATGGGTCGGAATAAACGCCGTTAAAGCACACGCCAACAGAAAATGGACCCCCGCAACCACACGAACCCCACCAACCGCCACCAGCAGGTTGTGCAGTGACCCCATATTCAGCAGGATAATACCGGTCACTATAATTAGTGGCACCAGCAGCATCATGATAACCACGTAAGCCCCTTTCTGCATAGGGTTAAACTTATTGGTCGGCGACTCCTGGTGTGGATTATCTCTGGTGCCGGTAAAATAGTAGAAGAAATAGTATAACGCTTGTTTTACCGCACCACGCTGCAGATCTTCACCGGTGGGGACGTAGAGCTTAAAAAGCATTCTGGCAACTACTCCATAGTAGAATAGCCAGAGCAGAAATGAGACTGTGACCACAACACCTGCGGTATTATGCAAACTAATCGCCGCACGGTAGGTGCCAAAAATATTGACATAATCAGGAAAGCGGATCTGTATCCCTGAAGCGATCAAAGTGACAAAACCCAGCGCATTCAACCAGTGCCAGATACGAACCGGTGTCGGGGTTAAATATATACGTTCTTGCATGGCCATAATCTTAGTGATCCTTTCTGCGATTTTTACGTGTCAAAAAGCGCAATGTTCCGTGCCCCACTGGCATTGCGAACCCTCCTAATATAATCAAAAACCCGATAATATCCAGAGTGCTGCTTCGGGTGGCACCCACCATGTAAAAGTCTGGCGTACCAAACAGGGCATCGACAGTAGCACCCTGTGCCAGTGGCAACCGCCTGTAGGTGCCATCTTCTTGAGGCAGTGCCACGTAGGATTCCTGCATATTTTCGGGGCCGGCAGCGTGACAGTAAGTACAATCCCAGCGGTTATCGAAGGTAGTAAAGTCGTGCACCACGTCCTCAGGAGTCATCATGGCCCACATGCGCATGCCGTGCTCTCCATTGTTGGCGTAAAACGCATTGAGCTCATTTAGAGAAATAATTCCATCCCCATCCAGGTCGATTATGGAGGAGATGTCCGCTGCCCCTGCCTGCTGCTGCAGGGCAGAATAGCTAGCCAATTCATAATCGGTATACGGGCGATCACGATGGCGCAGGTACAGGGTGATGGAAAAAGCATTTGACGAGCTGTGGCAGGTTATACAGGGAACCGCTTCGAGGTGAATCCCGGTTTCTGGCAGCCAGCGTGAGTGCACTACTTCCATGTCATTCGCATCATGACACATATCGCACGTATCATTCATCTGTCTTCCTGACAGATTGACCGGGGCATACGCCTCATGCGGATTATGGCAGTCGACACAACTAGCTTTGTCTGCATGAATACTCGCATCATAAGTTTTGTGAATAGTGGTATGACAATCGTCACACGAGGAGATTACAGCTGCCGTCTCTGCATCAAACGGGTGTTCTTCCGTTACCGCATGGCAAGCATCGCAACCCATGTCTGCATGTGCCGTAGCCATAAATTTGACTTCATCGACATGGTTCGCGTCTCCCACTTCATCCGCATAGTTGTGACATCCTAGGCAGTCAGCAGTTTCCATAGCCCACAGGCCGGTCCCGCTCCATACCGTAAGAAGCATCACAACTGCACTACATAACATAATCCGTTTCATCTTCGTACCGCTGCTCCTTCCTTCATACCATATAATCTTAAGCATTCATTAAATACAGCCGACGTACTGCCGACTCCCCCATTATCTTAGACCATACACAATGGTCGTATAGCTACACCTCATTTAAAAACACTTTGAGCCAAACTCTGTATACTGTTAAGAATAAGACAGGTTTGTCAACCTTCTAGCTGAGGCAATATAGCAAAACATCATCTTGCGCGAAAGCAATCCGGGCATTCTCGGTATTTAATCCAAAAAAGCAGCGCACGCGTACAAGCATTTCGTCAAAAGCGTGGGGGATCAATCCCTCAATCCGACCGCGCGTCATCCGCATTCAGAGCCTTACTTTCTATGGTTGGAACCCGGACCAACCTACATCAAACCTATATTACACTGTACAGCCAGAGTTTAAGAGTGTATAAATTTCACATACATTTCAAATTCACGCATCGCGCTTAATGGAAAAGCGTGGATCAACGTTCTATCGGCACTCTCGGGGACATGCACCAATTCGTGCGGTACTGTTTCTACTCTGCATACAACACATAGATTATGCCCCCTTTAGATCGAACACTAAATCTGATCAACATAACCCCCTGCTAAGTATGAGGACTGCAAATGTCACGCTCACGCATTCTGGTCGTTGATGATGAAGCCGTAATCAGGGAAGCATTGCGCCGCATCCTTGAAAGCGATGGCCATGAAGCTATTTGTGTAAGCAGCGGGCACGCTGCACTAGAGAAGGTTCAGGAACAATCCTTCAATCTCGTGATAACCGACCTTAAAATGCCGGGAATGAACGGCATCGAGGTGCTAAAATCGATAAAAATTCTACAACCTAAGGTTCCTATAATTATCATTACTGGATATGCCACCGTAGAAACCGCAGTGGACGCCATAAAACAAGGGGCATTCGACTACCTGTCGAAACCATTCACCCCTAAACAGGTTAAAGAACTGGCTCAAAGAGCTCTGGACCATTCTAAAATCACCGAACCCGCAGAAGAAGCAGAAGAAGGCAAACACAAGGGTTTTGAGCGCTTCATTGGCAACAGTATCGCCATGCAACGGGTATTTAGTCGCATAAGTCAGGTCGCGCCCACTGACAGTACTGTCCTGATAAGTGGTGAAAGTGGCACCGGCAAAGAACTCGTCGCACGTGCGATTCATGAACATAGCCCGCGCAAGGACAAGCCATTTGTCGCCGTCGACTGCACCGCTCTAGCTGAGAGCCTACTTGAGAGTGAGCTATTCGGCCACGAAAAAGGCTCTTTCACCGGGGCAATGCGCACCAAAGTGGGGCTGTTTAAAATTGCCGATGGCGGCACCCTATTTCTGGATGAAATATCCAATATCAGCCTTACAACCCAGGCTAAATTACTGCGCGTTATTCAGGAACGTGAAGTCACTCCTATCGGAGGGACAAAACCGGTCCCCATAGATATACGCCTTATTTCAGCATCCAACAAGAACCTGCGCGATCTTGTTGAAAAAAGAGAGTTCCGGGAAGACCTGTATTTTCGCCTCAACATCATCCCCATTGATCTCCCACCATTACGCGAGCGTAAAGGAGATCTCCCTTTACTTACAGGCTATTTCCTACGTAAGTTCGCCCAAGAAATTGGCAAAGAACTCATAGGAGTGAGCCCGGCAGCCATGGCCCTGCTCGAGCAGCATGATTTTCCTGGAAATGTGCGCGAACTGGAGCACATGCTTGAACGAGCCGTGGTCTTATCTGACACAGATACAATTATGCCGGCAGATCTGGGTGTAGTTGATGATGAGCTCTCGGAAAACATAAGACTCGGACAATACGCCCCACAGACCGCCGAAGAATTGAAAGAAATCAAGCGCCGCCTGCGCGAAGAGGCGGTACTCCCCGCTGAGCGTATCTTTATTTTAGAGGCACTCAAACGCAACGACTGGAACATCACCAGATCGGCAGAGGAGGTGGGGATGCAGCGCCCCAATTTTCAGGCTATGATGAAAAAGCTGGGCATTTCCGCTCGAGACAGCAAAATCAATACCTAAGACGTCTATCTGCACAACCCTTCGCTCTAAACCAGCAAATCTCCCATGAGCAAGCTGATCAGGAAACGGGTGCCAACTCCTTCGGTGCTTTCAACCTCTATGGTGCCGCCATGATTTTTAATTATTCCATAAGAGACTGAAAGACCAAGACCGGTACCCTGTTGATCCTTGGTTGAAAAGAACGGATCAAATATTTTTGTTAAATTTTCCGTAGAAATTCCACTGCCGCTATCGGAGATAGCAATCATCATTTTATCCACATCTTGCCAAGTATCTATACTGAGCGATCCCCCTCCAGGCATAGAATGAGCGGCATTGAGAAACAGGTTCATAAACACCTGTTCCAACTGATTGGGGTCTACTTCGATCTGCGGCATATCTTCTGCGTAATTGCGATGGATGAGGATATCCTGAAAAATCGACTGATGCTCCAGCAGAGCAAGAGACTTATCCAGCAGGGTGTCTACTGCGGTATATTTTTTTGTCGGAATAGATTCACGTCCGAAATCCAGCAACCCTCGGACAATCTCGGCACAGCGCTGGGTTTCATGCGTTATGATGCGCAGGTCATCACGTAATTCCTGATCTATGTCATCGCGCTCTTCCGCCATAGAGGAATAGGTCAGAATCCCAGTGAGGGGATTGTTGATCTCGTGTGCGATTCCAGCGACCAATTTTCCCAGCGCTGCCAGGCGCTCTGAGCGCGCCAGATTAGCCTGCATCTCCTGAATGTAGCGGGTTCTATCCTGCACCTTATCCTCAAGGGTATTGGCCCAAGCTTGAACTTCCTGCTGTGACAGGAGAAGACTCGCGGTCATCTCGTTTGCCCCTGCGGCCAGTTCTCCGAGTTCATCGTACGATTTTATCTCGATATGTCCGCTCAGATCGCCTGCTGCTATTTTGCGTTGATGCGCTATGATGCGCCGTACCGGTGCAATAATAAGGCTCTTGGTCAGCACCAGCAGTTCCATAAACAGCAGAATCAGCAATACACACACCAAAACGATGAAGAAATTACGGAAGGTATCTACCTGGCTCATCCGTTTTTTTAGCGATATCTGTACATCGAGGATTCCGAGCAGCTCCTTATCTGGCGGATGGTGATGACATGCGGCGGTATAGCAGGAAGGATCGTTGTAGATTGGCTTTGTCACCCCTAAAAATACCTCGCCGTTCTCATCCTTAAACGTGCGTCCGCGCGCAGCGGAGGGAAGCTCCACCAGCGGCGCCCCCTTACTCAGATGGCAACCGCTGCACCCCTCGGCGCTCAGTGCCAGGGTCTGTCCGGTCTCACTTTCATCCGTTGAGAAATTTATTACTCCATCTTTGTTGAAGAGACGAATTCGCCGAATTCCCTCCATGGTCGCGAGTTCGTCAATCATCCGATGCAACATTATATGATCATCGTTGAGCATCAGATAAAAATTGGCCCTGGTGATGGCTTCGCTGAGGTAATCCGCGTCATGCAGAGAATTTTCCAAGGTTAATTGGTGCTGCAGGCGGACATTTGTGACGACAAACACAAACGACGCCACCAAAAACACGGCCGCGATTGCGCCCATGAACTTAAATAGCAGAGAAAATCTTACTTTTTTCATGCCTGCCCTCTTAAGTGCGGAAGCATATTCACTATTATCTCAATTACGTCCAGTATGGCGAGCAATCAGCACCCCGACTGCGACGGCACTCAACCCCACACACACACACAGGTAACCCAAGGTACGTGCTTCTCCGAGTCCTGCCATATCTGCATGTGCTCCAAATGCGATGAGATACACCCCGAACAATGCAGCTACGCCGCCACTAAGATTAAACACGAGGGCAAGATACGCCAGCAACATTCCAAATCTTTGCATCACAGCTCCGAACGCAGAAAGGGCCACCCAAAGTGGTGGCCCTTTCCTTATAGCATATCTTTCCAGTTTTTATTAATGCCCTTGTCCACCAAGGAACGAAAGCACAATCAAAACGAAGAGGGTTAATCCAATGGCTACGGCAATAAAACCAAAGGTTCGGAGAACAATATTATACACAGGACTGGATTGTTTCGGCTTCAGAAACTGCTCTGTAATTCCCTGCTCCGCATAACGTTGCCACTGATCCCCACGCTCTTCCAGGAACTCTTCTTTATGCAGTTCACCATTGAAAACCACAAAGTCCATAGGGAACTTTTCCGGGCGCAAGTGGGTATTGAAGAAGTGAACCGAGAAGATGAAACCGGTCGCCAGCAACGCTTCATCCGAGTGTACAATGGTGGCTACGTTGAATACCCAACCAGGCAGGAAGGTGCCGAAGAATTCTGGGAACCACAGCATGAGTCCTGACCCACCGATGGCGAACATACCCCAAAATACCGCGATAAAGTCAAACTTCTCCCAATAGGTCCAGCGTTCGAACGTGGGCTTAGGCCCTTTACCGAGGAACCAGCGCACCATCCCGGTGACATCGCGCACATCGCGGAACGTCGGCATCAATGAGTCGGGGCCAAACAGGCGCTGCAACCACATTCCCGGAATATCTTTGCGGATGAAGAGGAAGTGGAAACTCATCACCAGCGCCATGCCAAAGTACACGAAGGTTATGACCGCACCCACACGATGCAGATACGCAGCGTTGGCAGTACCACCGAAGAAGTCAACCAGCACCTTTGCCCACGGCTGGCTGTAAAACTTGAGCGGAAGCCCGGTGACGGACAGGAGCAAAAAGCTGATAATAACTAGCAGATGCATAAATATATGCCGCCGCTCAAAACGCCGATACAGCTTATGACCATCGGGAATATGGATATGCGCTTTTCCATTTGCCAGGGCGGCCTTTTTCTCTTTATTCTCCCTGATACCACGAATCATCCACATAATGGAGTGGAGCCAGAACACTGAGAAGGTACCCACCAGTAGCGTGGTCATGGCCCAGAAGGTGATGGCCAGAACAGGATAGCGCCCGAAATCGGAGTGATTGGCGTGAGAATAAAACATGCTGAAGAGCGCTGTGGAACCTTCATGGCATGCGCCACATGTCTGGTCTCGATTATTTATATTGATTGTAGAGGCCGGGTTTTCTTCCACCAGCACTCCATGACTGCCATGGCAGTCAGAGCAGGTAGCGGTGAGTTCCGGATATCCAAGGTGATAACTCTTGCCGTGATAGCTGCTCAGATAGGTAGGCACGATATCGGTGCGAATAGCGTTACGCTCCATTTTTTCTGCATCGGCGTGGCATGCGATACACACATCAGCACGGAAACTTCTGGCTAACTTGGTATCTGCGCTGGACAGAGCTATCACATTGTGGGTACCGTGGCAGTCGGTACAGGAAGCACTATCCTTATTTCCGGATGCGACCGCCTGGCCGTGCACAGAATCGCTGTATGCCTGTGCATCGTGGCACACCGCACAGGCATCTACTACATCCTGTTTCACTCCCGAAGCACCCTGCAGGGTGTGAATAGAAGAGTGACACGCTACGCACTCAAGTCCCATCTGGGCGTGCACACTGGTGTCATGCTGCTCGGTTATATCCGCGTGGCAAGAAGCACAGTCTACCGCCGCGGGCATCTCTTCAAGTTCCATGTGGGCATTGATATCTTCAAGCACGTGACACTCGATGCATTCAATGCCGCTACGCCCGTGCACTGACTCCATATACTGGTGAGAATCCACCGCGCTTGCGTGGCACATCAGGCATGTCTGTGTATCTGCCATCCCCACCTGGACTACGCCCAACATCATTACGACAGCGATGGCAAGCACCGACAGCCTCAAGGAAAACCCTCTTTTCATGCACAGACTCCTTCTTTCTTGAACGCTATTGCGCACTGGAACACTCCTTCAATGCGACCTCAATCATCAGGCCATCATCAGTTAACAACCCGCAGATTCTGACTACGCTTTTACCATAGTGTAT
Source organism: Desulfuromonadaceae bacterium (assembly GCA_034006915.1). Lineage (GTDB taxonomy): Bacteria > Desulfobacterota > Desulfuromonadia > Desulfuromonadales > Desulfuromonadaceae > JAIVHC01. The sequence goes on from JAVERW010000002.1 coordinate 82,879, forward strand.
GTTTTTTATATACAGATGGCTTAGTATCACAGCAGCAAAGTCCAAGTCAAACCCAAATGAAATAAATTTTGTGGTTAAGAGACTAGATTTTATTACCTGGGTTTACGGATTCTATTTGCCGTGTAAACTTGGGCACATCACTCAGCGTAACCGAAGCCATCTTTCACAGCGGCATATCCACTAAAGATTCAACCCTTAAGACAAAACTACGCAATGTACCACTGCGTTTAATCTTACCGCACCAACGGCGCAGCGCTTCATCCTCTACAAATTGAACTACATTTTTAAGCTTAGCCAATACCTGTTGATCGCCACTGTATGCCTGCATGTAGGCATCATGCAAGCGCAACAGGTAGATACGCAACTCGGTTCTACGCTGCATTACTGCACATGCTCCAACCTGTCCCCCCGTCTGCTCATTCCCCTGTCCCTGTTCTTGTTGGCGACGGATGCGCGCAAACAGCCAAGGATCAGAAATAGCTCCGCGCCCAAGCATCAGACCAGCCGCTTCTGTCATCTTCAGTATGGCATGCCCCTGATCAGCGCTGACTATATCTCCATTAGCTACTACAGGTAGAGAAGTGGCGGCAACCATACGCTGGGTCAAGGAGTGGTCCGCCGCTCCGACGTATTTCTGTACTACAGTCCGCGGGTGAAGAATAATAAAATCCACCCCGCACCCTTCAAATACCGGAAGCAATTCCATTATCTGACCGTGGTTGTCGTAACCCGAGCGCACCTTGACCGAGAAACTACCGCGAGCAACCTGACGCATGGCCGTGAGACAGTCCTTAACCTGATGTACATCCCTCAACATACCGCCGCCGGTGTTGCCCTGCATCATCCGTCCATATGGACACCCAAGGTTGAGGTTCAGATGCTGAACTCCGTTGTCCTGTAAAATAGAAGCACCCTCGGCGAGGGCTTGTGCACTGTTGCCAACCAACTGCACCACCAACGGTGCCGCCAGACAATGGGCACGCACCTCTTCCAAGTCACGCCGCGCCATACGCTGCTTTGCTGCGCCGTTGACCGCCACAAATTCACTAAAGAGCACATCTGGCGCCCCCAGCTCCATCTGGACACAACGCATTGATGCATTGGACAGTCCCTGCAAAGGGGCAAGCATAAGCGGAGTAGAAAGTTTTTCCCATGGCAGTTGCATTTAACTTTAATTCATCTCCGGAGATTATACCCGCTGAACCAGTGCGCCATCTATCTGAATATCACAGCACTAGCACTGAACATCTATTCCTATAACTTCGTTTGGCATAAAACTTCAGCTTCAAAATGATCTTCTACGAGCTGCAGTCGCGTAATGATTGTACAGGTATACACTTCAAGTAATCCAATAATTGCGCAGCATCATACCTGACTTACACATAAAATGTTTATTTTATTCAAACAACGTTTGCAAACAATGCCTTGCTCTAGGAAAACATTTCCGAGCGTAGACGCTCCCGCAACGGAAATGTTTTAAAAATTTCTCTTTTGTGGCAACATGAAATGAGGCAACAATGCATCAGTTCACTGTTTATTTTTGTGCAGCAACTGCCTGCAGGGCCTTACCTGCAAAGCAAACCCTGGTAGCGAAACATATTCCTGCAACTACCTACCTTCCACCTTCAAGCCACCTAAAACAGAATGGAACAGAATGGCAGAGACATTTATATTCAATGAAGGCATTGGTGCGCAGCTAATAAAACTATTACTCGCATTTATTGCCGGTGGCCTCATCGGTATTGAACGGGAAAAACATGGGCGCCCTGCGGGACTACGCACCCATGTTCTTGTGTGTACCGGTGCCTGCTTGATGATGATTATTTCGGAAAGCATATTTGCTCGCTATGGCCACTTGAGCGCAACCAGCATTGCACGTATCGATCCCGGCAGGATCGGAGCCCAGATTGTAACCGGCATCGGATTTCTTGGGGCAGGGGTTATCCTCAAAGAGGGGGTAAATGTGCGTGGCCTTACCACTGCAGCATGCCTGTGGTATGTAGCAGGAGTCGGCATGGCTTTTGGTTTCGGCTTGATAGGTATCGGCATCTGCAGTACCGCATTGGCATTTGCGGCACTTTTCGGGTTGAAATGCTTTGACTCGGTATTTCGCAAAGACAGATTCCTGCGTTTATCTGTGGTTTGTGCTGCAGATGTAGACATATTCGAAGATTTGAAAGACATTTTTCACCAATATTCACTTCGGACAACCAATATTGAGCAAGAATTAGACCTCGAAAACCAGCGCAGGCAGTACGATTTCATCATTACCCACAGTCAACAACCCGTAGGCAGGGCCCTAGTTGCCGAAATCTCCAAACTTAAAGGGATATCGAAGGTCCGCTATAAATAAAAAAAGGCCGTCTCCTGCCTCAACAGGAGCGGCCCTTTTCTAACTTTAACTATCTCACCTATTCAGTATCGCGCTTAGTGTCACCCTTGGACTGAGGACTGCGCAAGCGAAAATCGAACTTGGTAAAGTCGCCGTAGCGCCCCTTGGCATACGCATTCAAGACCCAATCGAGCCCTTTATTCATGGAGCTGAAAGTTTTTTGCGGCGTCACGACCGCAGCGGAACGCTTTATCCCTGGGGCTAAACTGGCGACCACACCCTCGACATTACGCACTACGGTTCCGATCATCTGCCCTGGATTGTCTTCGCAATACACTTCATAGGTTGAGGCATCACCGCCAACATTGTAATACAGCGTCATAAACTTTAACATGCGTTCCTGCTGGAGTTTACGCATCGCCATATCCATGCGCGCGCGCGGAATATCCTCCGCGGCGGCCTGCGCATCCGAAGCAAGCCCGACACTGGTTTTTTTGGCCGTCAGCAACGCTTGGCGATACCAGTGCATAGCCTTCTTAAGATCTATAACTACACCCTTACCCTGCATATAGTAGTCACCAAGCAAGAGAGCTGGCTGTACATCTTTATGTTGTGCGGCTGCCTGTTCCAGCCAAGCGCGTGCCTCTGTATACGCGCTGCGGTTATGGTAGAGCATCCCCAGATGCTGCATAGCAGGATAATAATTCTGTCGGGCGGCGGCGGTGAAATACTCATGTGCTCGCTGTGGCGCATTTTGCACCTCCAGTATCCCCGCCTCCAGCAGCAAACCCAGATTGTGGTACATTTTCGGCTCTATCCCTTCTCTAGTAGCAAGGGTTGCATGGGCTTTATTAAAAAACTGCCTCGACGCTGCATTATTGGTATTCAGTTGGGACGAGAGACACGTATACGCGCGCCTTTCCACTGGAACATATCCCTGCGGCAGCTGTTCCGCGTAGCACTCTGCTAGAAGCAGTTGCGCCTCCACCTGTTGTCTGGCTGCTGCAAAGCGCAGGAAATCTAGACCTGACTCACGCAGTTTCTCCTCTTTTTTACACACAAACGTCCGCCCCCGCTCATAGTAGTCGTCTGTATCGCAATGCCAGCATATTTTGTAGCTGTAATTATACAGTACCGCCAGCCCCGCAACGGCGAGACACGCCGCAAAGAGAAGGATATTCGTCAGAAGCTTTTTTTTCGCTGTCATATAGATCACCTAAGCCTTCTGTTAGTATCCAGGCAGCAAGTTATGCGCGTTACCATGACAGTCCGCACAGCCATCGAACTCTTCGCGCATCTCTGTGGTATGCGGAGTATTGTGGCACTCTTGGCACGTAGGCACATTGCCGTGGGTACCAGCGTGGCAGAATGTGCAATTCAGCATGACATGTGCCAAATGTCCCGCACCAAGATCCTGTGCCTGGGTGCTGTGGCAGTAACTACAACCCTCATTTTCAATATGGGTGCCATAATTAAGCCCACTGACATCATGCACTGGATGGCAACTGGTGCAAGTTCCGTTGTTCTTGAATGGATTGTGTGGTTTAGCATGGCATTGGGTACAATCTGGCACATAACCATGCTCGCCGGAGTGACAGCCTGCGCATCCCATCTCCGTATGTGCGCTGGGATTACTGAGCTGAGTAGCCTGAGGCTGATGGCACTGGCTGCAATAGGGTTCAAGATCAACAGAAGCCAGGCTTGTTATCGGGGCATGCGCATTTACATGGCACGTAAGGCAGATCCCCATAGGGTCCTGTTCTCCGTGAGGCGTACCATGACATTCCTGACAGCCTGGCACACGCTCTTCCCAAGCCAGGGAACGTCTAAAATTGTGGAAGGTCACATGACACTCACGACATCCTATCTGATGTGCTCCCCCGCGCTCTTTAAGATCGGTATATACCGGTACGTGACACTGCGCACATTCAACATCGGTCAGTGGGGATATCTCTTCGGTATAGATATCTGCATAAGCGGAGATGACCCCAGCCAACAATATTGCTGCACAGGTAAACGCAACTCCTGATTTCAGCGTATTTTTTTTCAACTTTAACCTGCTATTCATCGCATGCCTCAAAAGGACTCATAAAGAAACTATCGTCTACTTACGCAAATCATGCCCCCCGCGGTGGCACTTAGCACAATCATTAAACTGACGATGCATGGCAGCATCGTGGGGCTCGCCGTGACAGCTCTGACATTCCAAGATCGCTTTGTGGGTACGTCGGTGGCAAAATACACATGCAAGCTCGCCATGTTTGGTAGGACTTCCTTCGATCTGGGCGTAAGCTCTCGCATGACAACTGCCACAGAATTTGGAGTCAACATCCCCCTTTTTATACTGGATATAGCTGGGGCTGTGAGGCTGATGACATTGGAAGCATTGTGCATTAGTCATAGCATCCGAGTGCCCGGAGTGGCAATCAAGACAAGTGGATGTGGTGCCGTGCTCTACGTGGCATTCTAAACAATCCATGTCGGCATGCATGCTCGGATACTGTTCCATCTCCTTGCCAGGGCCGGCATGGCACGACAAGCATACGGGCTTTACTGGAGAAACGGCATCCAACCTAATCTCCATGGGAGCATGAGGATCATGGCAGGCGGCACAATTGCCCACGCGATAGTGGGCGGATTTCTTCGGCACATGGCACTGCGCACACAGAGGAATCACTCCGGACTTAGCCGGAGGATGAACCGCATGGCATACACTGCAAGTGACATCTCTGGCATGTGCACCCCCAGCACGGGCTAAGCTCTCCACCTCTGCCGCATGGCAGGCTGCACACTGCTGTACTGGTGTCTTTTCGCCCCAGCGGTAATCGGTCGGTTGATGTGGCGCATGACAGCCTATACAATCGGAGTAAGCCATGGTGTCTGCATGCGGCTCATGACATTGCGCACACTGCATAAAATCGCCCGCGGCAAGCCCGTGACGCATATGACAATCGGTACAAGCAATTTCCGCGTGCTTACTCGGAACTTCTTTTAGCTCAATGCCCACATCCTGATGGCAAGTGAGACACACGGCAGGGACATCCCCGCGTACTTTTGTAAGATCTTCAACCCCCGGTGCGTGCGTTACATGACAGCGCGCGCAATCATCCAGTGCATAGTGCGCATGCGTGGCGGATGCATGACACTCAGTACATGCCGGGATAACCGCTTTTGTAACCGGTGGGTGCCCTACATGACAGTCAAAGCAACCCAATGCAGTACGATGCCCCCCACCGTGCTCTGCGATTTGCACGGATGGCTCAACGTGACACTTGATGCAGTCAGAATCAAGCAAGGGTTTTTCCACCACATCGGCCTGCGCTATTCCTGCACATAGCAGCACAATTAGGGACATCCTCACGCATACATCCATATATAATTTATTTTTCATCGCAGTTCTTCATTTATTTACTCTCGGTGGTGTTCGTGCCATCTACATCTAGAACTCGCAGAATGCACTGAAATCATCTGGAATGTTGCAGCCGTCAGCTGAACTCAACAGCTCCAGTTATTCCGCCAATGCATGCGGGTTGACGTGGCAGTCATTACAGTTGGGAAACTTGGTGTGCATAGTTTTGCCATGTGGTGCTGCGCCATGACAATCAGCACACGGGGTAACATTTTTATGTTTGTCCATATGACAGTATGCGCAGGTGAGCTCAGAGTGTTTTTTGCTCGACGCATTAAGATCGGCAGCTACACTGTCATGACATGAAGCACAGAGTATCGAAGGCAAACTATCTGAGTAGGTGACTTCAATTGGGCTATGCGCTTTATGGCACTTGGTACAGTCAGCAACCACCATCTCTGCAGAGTGACCGGAGTGACAGTCGAGACAGTTCAGGAACTGCCCTGCAGCCAAACCGTGCTCTGAGTGACATGCAGTACAATCAAGTTTGGCGTGCATACTTGGATGAGCCTGCATCTCTTCACCCTGAGCCGGATGACAGCTTAAACACGCAGGTTTCACCTCTCCCAAGGTGGAGAAATCTATCACAAGCGGATGGTGCGGATGATGGCACCCTGCACAACTGGCAAGGGTGTAGTGCTCACTGTCTGCAGGGGCATGACACAACGCACAGGCTGGAATCACGTTTTCACCCAAAGGAGGATGCTCAAAGTGGCAATCTTGACAGCCCATTTGGGCATGTGCCGCACCATTAGCATCAACATCCTTTACTTCATTGACATGGCACTTTACACAGTCATCGTTGGAGAGCGTCTCCATATCCATAGCACTGGCAGGAGTACCCATGGCCAGTACCAGGGAAAAACAGACGCAGACCGGTAGAAAATATTGCATAGTTACAATCCTCCTTAGGAGCATAAGTTCAAAACGTGCCCAGACCTGGCCATCGGATACCGCCATAAAATTGCCCTCATTCATAAATTAAACTCTTATTCAAAACCTTGCGTATGACCAACACACGCAAGATCCTAGACGGGTATACGAAATCTGTAATTACACATATTGCAGTATGGTCAGTATGGTACTGCCTATTTTGGCAGCGGTAATTAGGCTAAGCATTACAATTATGCCAGTACTCGCACCCTCTCTTCGGTTATGCCATGCAAATAAGCAGTGCCTCAGATCAAGTTCCCTCCGAATACAACTATGTTTTAATATACTAGAACCCAAGGTTAGCTTTAGGGGATAAAGACCCAACGAATTTTCCTGTAAAAAAGTTTGATGCGCTATACCTATGCGTTTAAAAATAAAAGGGCTCGGCAAACAATTTTATAATAGAGTTACTTTTGGATTAAATATTGAATGGTAGGACCACTACTGTCAATGCTTAAGACCTTATACCCATGATTTTCCGCATCTTGAGGAATGTTATTAATACTTTGAGGGCAATCACTAATTATTTCTAAAATCTCCCCTGGCTTTAAACTTTCCATGGCTTCCAGGGTTTTAACTGCAGGGTAAGGGCAAGGCTCACCTTGCATATCCAAACGGTACGTGGGAACAATAGTGTCTTTTGGCATTTAAGCTCCTTTTGATTGCAATTTATTTCGATAGTTTTTTTCTAGTTTCAGGATTAGCACAAAGAGTAAAAATAGAAAAACATAGTTTGCGAACAGTCCGCCGTAGTTTCCTAAAGACTCAAGCAGATTAATTTTTGGCCAACTTGTTGCTATAGAAACTGAAAAATAATCCCACACAAAAGCCAACAATGTGGCCCCTATGACATTCCCGACCCCCACAAGCCAAAAATGCACCTGCCCTTCAACGGCCCGATACATCCAACCACATTCACACCCACCCGCAAGAACAATTCCAAAACCAAAAAGCATTCCACCAATGACCGCATTGGGACCCGCCCACATAACTTTAGGGGGTTGTCCTAATATGATATAACTAAAAACGCCAATGGTGGATACCGCCATACCAAGTATAATAGCTATCGCCATTTGACTTCTTCCGGTGGTAAAAACATCTCTAAATGCGGACGTAAAACAAATTTGTGCTTTTGCAATTAAAAGCCCAAAGGCGATTCCAAAGAGCATAGCAATCCCGAGTTTTGGAGTGTTGGCTATGAATATTAGATAAAGCGCCCAAAGAACCATGGCTATAAAAACCACAGAACCAAAGACAAAAAGACGCTTAATTCTTTTTGCATCATACGGTAACTCCCTTGACTTGCTTACCTTCTGCAATTTAAACTTGGATTGAAAAAAAGGAAGTGCCGTTACTCTTGCTCCCAGGTATACGCCCACAATCATGGCCAGGGTGAACAGCCATGCATGCAGAGAAAATTGAGGAATTCCAGTAAACAAACTGGCTAAGTTACATCCCATACCAAGCCTTGCACCAAATCCTGCAATAATCCCACCTATAAGCGCCTGAAAAATTCGAATATTACTTGCAGGCATTCTTAGCTTTACATTATTACCCCAGAAGGCTGCCGCAATGCATCCCGCAAACATTCCAATAACCATCACGCCATCAATGCGAGTTAAGCTATTGCCGTCCATTTTAACAATATCGAAATATCCCAAATGAGAAATATCTACGCCTATAAATTTCAGAAAGTGCCCACCCCAGCGTGTAAATTCACCTGTAACCGCCCAATACGTGCCCATAATCCCAAAGTAATATGTGGCTAAAACACCTAAGGCAATCACTGCGGGCAAAGGGCGCCAAAATTCAATTAGATAGCGTTGTTTGAATTGGTTAAAGTAATCCATTTAAAGTTTCCTGCAAAAAAGTTATATAGTTTGAAAGCTCAACAACCCTTGTACGCGGTAATTAAGCATAAATTGCGTGAAAAGTTGACGTATAATGGCTCCTAAATATCTGATTAATACCACTAATCTAAAAAGTTCTAAACCGCAACGAAGCTTAAGTTTACCTAAAACGCCAAAGTGAATTGGCCAAATTTATCACATATATAACCGAACTCTGTCCCAGTGTCCAACCTCGGAATATGTCTCAGGAGCGGTCTTACTCGTTTGCATATCGACAAGGCATATAAAAAACGCTAACATTGCCACTCTAGGCGCTCTAGTCACAAGCGTGGAGCTCGCACTTTACCGCATCAACACTCATGCCCTTGAGTTCTGAGCCAAACCATCTTGCGCCACTTGCTGCTTGTGTTTAACCAGTACCGCAAGTGCATAAGATCCTCAAATCCGCTGGAGAACTGACATGATTAATCCAAACTGGAAGACTGATACCCTAGCCATACAGGGGGGGTACCGCCCCAAAGCTACCGAACCGCGCATAGTACCCATCACCCAGAGTACTACGTATAAATATGATAAAGCCGACCATATAGCCAGCCTGTTCGATCTTGACTGTGCCGACCACATGTACACCCGCATGAGTAACCCCACCTGGGCTGCATTTGAGGCAAAAATGGCTCAGCTTGAGGGTGGAGTTGGAGCCTTGGCAGCGTCTTCGGGGCAGGCAGCGATATCTATGGCCATTCTAAATATCTGCAGCAACGGGCAGCACATTGTCTGCGCCAACACCCTTTACGGCGGGACCCATTCCCTATTTCACAACACATTTTCTAAGATGGGAATAAGTGTCACCAGCGTTGATCCGAATGCCAGCGTTGAAGATATTAAAGCTTGTTTTACTCCGGAAACGCGTTTAATTTTTGCCGAGTCCATCGGAAATCCTGGGCTTAACGTCCTCGATTTTGAAAAGTTTGCCATGGTTGCAAAGCAGATGCAGGTCCCCCTGATTATCGACAACACCTTCCCCACTCCATATCTGTGCCGTCCGCTGAAATTGGGCGCTAACATCGTAGTCCATTCAGCGACTAAATATATCGACGGCCACGCAACCAGCATCGGTGGCGTAATCGTTGACGGTGGTACATTTAAATGGACCGCAGACAAATACCCCGAAATGACAGAACCCGACCCAAGCTATCATGGTCTGCGCTATGCGGAGAAATTCGGCGCCATGGCCTATATCGTCAAGGCTCGGGTTCAATTGCTGCGCGATTTAGGGATGAGTCTGGGGCCAATGAATGCCTTTATGTTCAATCATGGGCTCGAAACCCTGCACGTACGCATGGAACGTCACTGTACCAACGCCATGCAGGTAGCTGAGTTTCTTGAACGGCACCCAAAAGTAAACTGGGTTTCCTACCCAGGCCTGGAATCGCACCCGAGCTACCCTCTGGCATGCAAATATCTCCCAAAAGGAAGCAGTGGAGTTCTGACTTTTGGGATCAAAGGTGGGGCCGAAGCGGGACGTCGTTTTATGGAAGCGACACAACTGATCGCTATGGTTGTACACGTAGGCGATGTGCGCAGTTGTGTACTCCATCCAGCCAGCACGACCCACCGCCAGCTCAGTACAGAAGAGCAATTGGCTTCCGGCGTCTTACCCGACCTTATCCGCCTGTCAGTGGGGATCGAACATATCGATGACATCCTTGCAGATATAGAGCAAGCTTTGGCCAAAAGCTGACGCTAAGTATCGGACACAAGGGGGGCAAGCCTCTGAGTTTCTGACAGACAGAAGTAGATAAATGTTTTATAGTGCCGCTGCAAAGAACCTGGCCCGACAGAATATTGGCTGCAAAACAGCGCCCTAAACAGGACTGTGCCCGGGGCAATAAAATACAAGTCAAAAACTTCAAGCCTGAAATATTCTGGATATTTTTTTTAAAATGATCATTGCGTTTTAGTACAGGCAGGAGAGCGTTGTGTCAGAAGAAAAGCACCAAAACAGATCACAGGGAGCAAAAGGAACCGAAAGCAAACATAGGAGTAAAAGCTCCACCCCTCTAAAGGGGATTGCCACCCTGTTTGAACGTGAAGAACTTAAAGACCTCTTTATAAAATATCTTATTCTCATCGGTGTTATTGAAGGGTTTATCTTTTTTGTCAGTTTTATAAGTCAGTTGGGCCCAGAAAACGTCCCCTTTCCATGGAAGGCGTTTTTCTTTGCCGCCTTCATTGTTCCCCTTACGATAACCTTCCTGCTAGGAATCATTATCCTAGGGTTTGACCGCTATTTGTACGGGCATCACCCCGATTCCGAAAAGGACGAAGACAGCCGTCACCTTTCTACCGCCGAACAACAGAGCCGGATCCAGAAATTTCATACGGTGATCTATGTCATCCGCCAGATACCTTTTTTGCTCGGCTTGCTGCTGTTGGTTGTTCTTGCTGCAGTGGGCTATAAACTCGACACCATCATGGCGGTGATCGGGCACATTGGGGAAGAGACGATATTTTATGTGTCGATAGCTTTGGCCTTGGTGCTGGGGGCTGCACTGATTTTAAGCATAATCTGGATGTTTATGAGCTACAATTTACGCAAAAAAAGTATGGAATACCAGTATCAATACAAAAAAGATGTGGTGGAACAGACTGGAATGATCATCTTGGATGATGAGCGAATAATGGACAATAAAGGCAAGCTATTGGCGGATAACCGCCGGCGCCAACTATCGCAGCACAGCTCCGCAGCTGACGATGAGAATGACACCTTCTTTATTGACAATGACGAACACTGAAGCCGTCAACCTGCGCTCATAGTGCTCGCGCTCGAAAACATTCTCAGCCGCGTACTTACTATACAATCCTGAACTCTAATGTTAACGCTCATGAAAGAAACAAAACTATGCATGTCAAGTCCGCCGAATTTATTAAAAGCGCTACGGCACCAGCACACTACCCTGAAGCGCTCATGCCGGAAATAGCCTTCGCCGGACGCAGCAATGTGGGTAAGAGCTCTCTACTCAATGTTATACTTCAGCGTAAAAACCTGGTCAGGACTTCCTCTACCCCGGGGCGCACGCAACTCCTCAATTTTTTCTGCGTCAACTCTAGCATTAGCATGGTCGATCTACCTGGCTACGGATTTGCTAAAGTCCCGCTCGCAGTAAAAAGACAGTGGGGACCCATGATTATCACCTATCTGCAGAATCGCCCTGCCCTGTGCGCGGTGGTTATGCTGTTTGATATCCGTCGCACCCCGCGCGCTGAAGATCTACAACTACTGGACTGGCTCGAAGAATACGGTATCATGACCATTCCTGTTATCACTAAAGCGGACAAAGTGAAACGCAGCCAGCATAAAGAAAGTATTGCCACCATAGCCAATGCTACCGGACTGCCTGCTGCTGCATTCACTCTGTTCTCGGCGCTGAAACGCACCGGCGCCGAGGAAGTCTGGGAGCTGATTGAAACGGCTATAACAGACAGAGGCATGGAGCTTGAAGCCCGTCCGTAAGAAGCTTAAGTATGAGCCCGACTTACCACCAACACTGAAAAAAGGATTAAAACATGGGAACCATCCACGTAGTAGGTGCCGGCATTGAGGGGCAGGAAGGCTTCAGCCAGCGGGCTTTACAGTTAGTAGAACAAGCAGATGTCATTATCGGCACTGGGAAACAACTGGCCCGTTTCAGCCACTTGCAAGTGGAAAAGCTACCTCTGGAGAATGAAAGTGACTTATGTGATCTCCTGCGCGGCGTAGCCCACAAAGATGTGGTTGTCCTTACCTCTGGTGATCCGCTTTTTTTCAGCATCGGACGGGAACTGCTGCGCAATATCCCCGAGGAAAACCTGGAATTCGTCCCAAATGTTACCTCTGCACAATTTGCTTTTGCCCGCATAAAACAGCCGTGGGACGACGCAGTCTTTATCTCGGCCGAAGGATTGCCACTGCGTATGGTGGTAAACCGGATCATCGCCAACGACAAAGTCGCAGTACTGACCCACGACAGCTGCCCTGCCTGCGCCATCGCCGAAGAGATGCTCCACCGTGGTCGTGAAGGCTACAGCGTATATGTATGTGAAAACCTGGGTGGAGAAGACGAACGCATTGAAGAGACAACGATCAAAGAGCTGCTCAAGATGCAAGTATCTCCCCTGAATGTGCTTATCTTCATAAAGCGTTTCGATAAAAAAGCGGCGCTTTACCGTCCAACCCTGGGGATCAATGACTCACAGTTCCAAGGTTTGAAAAAACAAATTACCCCCGAAGAGGTGCGGGTAATTGCATTGGCTAAACTGCAATTACGCCTCGATATGACCCTGTGGGATATTGGGGCCGGGAGTGGATCTCTCTGCATTGAAGCGGATTTCCTACTCCCTCATGGACGCATATACGCGGTGGAACGCAATAGCGAATACCTTGGGTTCCTACGCCACAATCTGAATAAGTTCTCTACCCGCAATGTTAGAATTATTGAGGGGGAAGCTCCAGCATGCCTCGAAAACCTTCCCGACCCAGATCGGGTATTTATTGGCGGTTCAGGCGGTAAGCTATGGGGCCTGCTGGAAACCATTGATGAGCGTTTGAAGCCAGACGGACGCATCGTCCTGACTGCTACAACTCTGGACACATTGAGCGCTGCTGTTGATTTTTTTGAAAACAACGGCTATTTAATTCAAGTCACAACTATTAATGTCGCTCGCACCAGCAACTCCAGCGACTACAAAATATTCGAGGCGCAGAATCCGGTCAATATCATCATGGCCACAAAGAACAACTGCGCCATACAGGACTGAGTGGAGGACAGAGCACATGGAAGAGCGGCGTAAACACCCACGTTTTGAAACCCTGAATCTCATTTATTATGTGGTGCGTGGTGATGGCAGTTATTTGACCCAAGACATGGGACGTACCCTCGATGCCAGTGAGAGAGGGTTGCTCATGGAAACCAGGACTCCGCTGGTGGAGGGATTGCAAATCCAGATGGACATAGGTTTGGCAGACACTATTCTCAACCTTACCGGCGTGGTGATTTATTCCCGCATGGAAGAAACCGGAATGTACCTTTCAGGAATTGAATTTGACTCGATGGACGCAGACAATCGCCATCAACTTATGGAATATCTTGAGCAATTCAGCCCCGAGAAACCCTAAGGTTTCATCCTTAAAAATAACGCGGTACCAGCTTGAACAGAACACCTTCTGCTATTTTTATTGCCCCAATTGTATGTTTATCCCCTGATATTTTCTCCGCTAGGGCACCCCTGCAGCGCACTTTCCTGAACCACTCATAAACCTGGAAGGCCTACCACACACTCGGCTAACAAAGTACTGCTGAATTTACCAGTACTTGTTAGCCACGGTTTCTGTTGCCTAATTTAGTCATCAATCAATATTTACCCTGTGCGCCCATTGTGTTAGCTTAACAGTATGATACACTTTTGCTTGTGCAGGCATAAAAACGAAAGCTGCTGAATTATCCAGCTTTCGTATCTTCCTGGCGCATACTAGTGGGCTTCAGCTGAACCGGTCTCGCCGGTTTCACTGCCCTGCTCGTATGTGTCAGACTTATTATCTCAATTGGAATATCGGAGGAATCATGAAACGTTTAGTCCTACTACTGATGATGCTGTGCTGCATCCCTGTAGCCACCTTTGCCTTTGAGGCAAACCAAGCTGCCCAAGAAGGTCGCTTTTTCATTAACCCCATGGTCGGAGGCCTGGAAAAGGAAAGTACTTCAGGTTATAACCCAGCAATCAATTATACCCTGGGGGGCGGGTATAACTACTCGGCCAATCTCAGTAGTTATTTAGATGTATCCTTTGCACCACAACGTCGCAACGCAGACAGCGACCTATATACAGCTTCCATTGGCGCCCTTTACCACTTCATGCCAGAAGAACGCCTGGTGCCCTACCTTACAGCTGGATTGGGTTATCTTGGAATAAACGGTAAAGATGGACTGAGCGATGAAAACCAAGCCCAATTCAACTATGGTGTCGGCCTTAAGTACTTTTTGAGCAAGGACATTGCCCTGAATGCCGAAGTGAAACATATGCTCGACACCAGTGGAGAGCCTAACAGCCTGCTGTACCAAGCCGGCCTTGTGTTTTTCTTTGGCAAAGGGACCCAACTCGACAGCGATAACGACGGTGTACTGGATAAAGACGACAGATGCCCCAACACTCCCGCCGGTGCTCCCGTAGACAAGTACGGTTGCCCCCTCGATAGCGACAACGATGGCGTGTTCGACTATATGGACAAGTGCCCCAACACCCCTGCTGATGTCTCTGTAGACCAGTACGGTTGTCCTCTTGACAGCGATAACGACGGCGTGGCCGATTACTTGGACAAGTGCCCCAACACCCCAGCCGGTGTTTCAGTAGACAAGTTCGGTTGCCCCCTTGACAGCGACAACGACGGCGTGGCCGATTACTTGGACAAATGCCCCAACACCCCAGCCGGTGCTCCGGTAGACAAGTTCGGTTGCCCCCTCGACAGCGACAACGATGGTGTGCCCGATTACTTGGACAAATGCCCCAACTCTCCCGCCGGTGCAAAGGTGGACGTGGATGGTTGTCAGGTAAAATTACATTTGGTTCTCGAGTTTGCCACTAATAAGTATGAAATTACGCCGGCACATTATCCCGAGTTGGATAAAGCTATCAAGTTTGTCCAGAAATATCCTGGCGAGAAGATTCTTGTCGCAGGCCACACAGACAATACTGGTGCCGCAGACTACAACAAAAATCTATCGCTGCGCCGTGCCGAAGCAGTCAAGGCATACATTGCTGATAAAGTAGGTGGAAAATTAAACAACCTCTCGGTTAAAGGTTTCGGTGAAGAAGAACCCATTGCAGACAACAGCACCGACGCTGGCAGAAAGCAAAACCGCCGTGTGGAGCTCGGAGTTTTCGCAAAGTAAACCTTGAGCTGCGCTACCGGTGAGCGCACCAAGTATCTAGCCATTGAGCCCTTCTGTCGCTGAGCCTTCTGCTCTCGGCTGAAGGGCTCTTTGTTAGTCGCTAGCCGACTCTAGCCCCATCACAACACGCAGTTTCATATAAAACAGGATAAAAATGCAGGTACCGATTGCATGCCCTCTCACTATTGTATACAATATACCCCGTTTGTTAGATTTTACTGCTGTTCTCGGAGCATTGTTAATTGGTAGCTTTGGTATCGAAAGGGGTATTTTCATGAGTGAAAAATTTGATCTTCAGGAAGCTATAAAAGACTCCATGCAGACAGAGAAAGACGCTATGGACTTTTATAAATATGCGGCGGAAAAGATGTTTGACGCAAAGGCCAAGCGTGCTTTCGAAATTCTGGCTTTAGAAGAAAAACAACACGCGCACATGTTCTACGAATTTTACAAGGGTGATGACGTCCCCGACTTTGAAGCCTTCATTGCACGCGAACCTGACACCCAATCACGCTGGTGGAAAGCACTGCAACAGGCCATGCTTGGGGACTTCGATGAGCGTAAAGCCATTGAGCTGGCCATTGAACAAGAAGCACAACTGGAAAAAGAACTGCTGGAGATGGCCGAGAAAATTGATGATCCCGCAGTAAAAAATGTGTATCTCGCCAATGCTCGCTCCACCCATCATCACTACGAACTCTGCATGGAAGAGCGCAGTGCCCTGCTGGGTGAGGCAGGTTAGGTTCTACCTGCGTAGCTTTGCACTATGCTGAACTCTAGCTGTTATATGTGACGATAACAAACAATGCCCGGGATAGTCTTGAAGACTGCTCCGGGCATTGTTTATTCTTACCTGCCTGCTATAGAGGCATTAATCCTTTACTTTGAACACATCATCCCAGCGCAACATCCAGGATCATCATTAGCGTAAAACCAACCATAGTGAACATGGTAACCTGATCGATATGGGCTTGCTTACGCTGGGATTCAGGGATGAGTTCCTCTACAACCACAAAAATCATGGCACCAGCCGCATAACAAAGGGCAAAGGGTAGGATATCGAGCATATGCAGCACAAGCCACGCCCCCAGCACCCCAGCGATGGGTTCTACAATGCCTGAAAGTTGCCCTAAGAAGAACGATTTTTTCACACTCAAACCTTCGCGGCGCAGCGGCATGGAAACAGCGGTCCCCTCCGGTAAATTCTGAATTCCGATGCCGATGGCCAGTGCCACTGCAGCGCCAATACTCGCCGATGGCAAACCCGCCGCCACTGCGCCGAAAGCAACCCCAACAGCTAACCCTTCTGGAATGTTATGCATGGTTATAGCCAGAACCAGCAGGGTGCTACGCTGCCACGAGGTTTTTACCCCTTCTGCTTTATTCATGGCTAGGCTCGGATGCAGGTGCGGCAAGAACTTATCCACAATACGCATGGATATCCCCCCACACATAAACCCTAGGGCAGCAACAAACCAGGGAAGCTGCCCCATTTGCTCCGCCATCTCGATCCCAGGTGCCAACAGCGACCAGAAACTTGCAGCGATCATCACTCCCGCGGCAAAACCCAACATAGAATCGAGCAGCTTGTGATTGATTTCACGTGTGGAAAAAACGAAGGCGGCCCCAACCGCCGTCATGGCCCAAGTAAACATGGTTGCGACGAAGGCCTGCATCACCGGGTTTAGCCCCAGCAAATAATCAAACATACAAACTCCTTAGAACCATCCCAGATGAGATGAAATCATTTTACAGATGGCTGTCAGACCGAACTCGCACATACACAGGGAATTTGGGGATGCCAGACGCATGGAAGCCGTGATATTTGTAGGTCACTATACTACCGATATCCGGAGGATTCTCACGTTCACTGTCGGTAAAACCGCTGCCTATCTTGAATTCAGTGCCATCAGCCGAACGCACCACCAAAGCTCCAAGCCTGCCAGCGTTGCGACCGCGCCCACACACATAGCCGATGGCTGTCGCCTCGGCGTCTTGAAAGCGTTTCACTTTCAGAATTGAGTCGCTGCGCCCCGGAGCGTATACCGCTTCTGGGTCACGCACAATCAACCCTTCCCCGCCGAGGCCCTCCACCATATCCAAGAAGCTAGATAAATGGGCAGGATCTTCCACCACTACCTGCTCGACCAGCCTTGCATAGGTTGCGGGATTAGCACTGAACCACTCTACCACAGCTCCCAAGCGCGTGCGGAAACTGCCTTGTGGAGTGGCAGCGGGGACATCAAATATCATAAACTTCAGCTCTAGCCAGCCGGGATGAGGCTGCTGTTGCAGTACTGTAGCTATCGTCTGGACAAAGGTGTCACGTCCTCCCCACAGCTCTCCCTCTAGAGCAAAGGGAGGCAATTCTGCAACAAATTCGGGAGGAGGATTAAAAGGAAAGCCATTCTTGCTGTACAACTGCTCCCCGTCCCAGTAAGCCCGTACTCCATCGAGTTTCTCACTCATCCACCAGCCACTGACATCAAGCGCACCACGATATTCTCGTGGCAACATGGGAACATGCTCCTGCGCCCAAACAAATTTTTGCACTGCCAGCACTACAGCCAGAGCGAGCCCCAGTACAACCACCTGAGCAACCAGGCTCGATTTCTTCTGCCCGCCAGGATGGATGGTATGCCGCATCTTTACCTTCACGCTCACAATTTACTTTTGCAAAATTTTTCCCAAGTGTCCGTACGCTGAATCATTTCTTTGTCCCTGCTTATATATCTGCATAGATATTACATCTCGGCAGCTGTATCGAATCTGGCAATAACCCGGTGGGCAGAATCTACAAACACTAGGGAAGTCCCTTCCCACCACTTCTGTTCTTTGGTCTCTTTTTCTGAATCGGTCATTTTCTCCAGGCAAACTCCAGCAACCTGTCCCAGCATCGCCAGAAACTCCGCCTCATTTTCCATCACCGCAGGTGGGCAGGCCATCATGGTTGACCCCAGCGCGTCGAACCTCAGGGGTAACGCGGTACTTGCAACCTGCTGCTGCGGGTCAGAGCCTAACTGATACGCACCAAAGAAACGATTGCACCCGCTGAACCCATACACACGCTCAGGGTCAGTTTCAAACACCAACCACGCCGCCGATTCTTGCTCCACGAGGGGTTCCCCCTGCAATTCAACCAGGCACCAGGCGGTACCGGCAAAGACATCCACTGCCGCAGTTAAATCTTCTACACTGATAGTGGCATTTTTGGTCAGCGTATATGCTTCTGTCAATGCCCCTTCAATCCGAACTCCCGTTTGATCCAGGGCAAAAAGCTTGTTCTCTCCCACTTGATACTGGGATCGTCCACCTTTCAGGCCCAAAAGCTCTACACAACAACCGTCCTGGCTCCACTCAAACACCCCACTGCGGACAATTTCCTCTCCGTCAGTTTGACCTCCAAGGTATCTGCTATGTAGTACATAGGTGTGCGCTTGGGTGAGGGTGAGGACAGTCTCGATCCCAGAACAATCTGCGCACGGAAGCGTTCCGGTATAGGTTCCCGCCCAGTCGAGCGCGCTCATGCTGGCATGGCTGTCCACTGTTATCGGGGCTGACGGCTTCTCACCCACAACACTGCAGGCGCAACAGCATAACAGCGCAGACAATACCATCCATATTTTTCCGCTTTTGCTGAACCATCGCTTCATACTAACCTCTCTTTCGCATTTCCCTTGGGGGTCATACTTCTCTTAAGAACAGACAGATACCTAAGAAGCCCAAAAAGGCCCTCACGGCCCAAAAGGCTCTTATGCTAATACCTGTTCGCGTTAAAAACTTGCCACTAGAGCCGCCGCCAGAATGGTATCGGTATTGTCACTGTTTTTAGCCGGCTCATTGTCATACTTAACAATGTAACTGGTTTTAAACGAAAAGATACTATTGATCGAAGTGATGAGAGCGGTCTCGGAGTTGAGCATATAATTTCGCATTCTTTCAAAATCGAATAGACCTTCTAGACTCTGGCTGAACTTTGTATCCTTGGTTATCTGATATATATACTCCGTGTACAGGCGACCCCCTAAATATTCATCGTCGGAGTCATCAATGAGTTTTTCCAGCGTATAGGTGAGACCAGCTTCCGCAAGGAGGAAATGGACCGGACCGGTGAGGAACTTGTAACCACTACCAACGCCGTAGGTATAGCGGTAATCGATATCAGCGAAGCGATCTGTTAGCCAATTGGCTGCGACATAATTATAAAAACGCTCGGTCGGAGCGTAGTCCCCGCGCAATTCCATAGAATACGCTTCGGCATCGCGCTTTCCATCGCTTTTGCCATTTAAGGCCTGAAACTTCCATCGACCCGAAACCTTGTCAGTGAATTTGTAGATCATTTTATTTTTGGCCGACAAGGTGGTGACTTCACTGTTACCACTGGTATTTACATATGAAAATTCCGCCTCAGTGTTAAACCTTCTCTCTTCTTGCTCAGCTGCACAGGCCAAGCCAGCCACACAAAACGTCACCATCACTACTGCTAAAACACAGACTGCTCTCACCCTTGAACCTCCTAGAAAGAATTTAAATATTTAACTCCTGATTGTTCTTACAAGCAAAGCAACCCAACCTCTGTGCTCTGCAGCAGGTATACCCTATGGGGTATCCTGAGTACCCCGAACGTCCTGCAACTGCTGTAGCAATGCGTGGGCCTGATTGGCGTAGTCTGAATATTGTGCCACCGAATTCAAGGCAATAACAGCATCTGTCCACGCCTCCGCGTTCCAGGCCGCATACGCCGCTAGCATCCATGCGCGTCCAGCTGCAGACGGGTTTTGTTCCTGTTCGGCAAGGCTGGCATAGGCAGCGCCAGCTTTGGCATATTGCTTAAGCATAAACAGAATCTGCGCACGCAGGCGTAACTGCGCAATATTGACCTCCTGCGCGTCAATTTGCTCCAACCATTGCAGCGCCTGCTGCGGTTCATGCCGCTGAACGTATGCTTGTGCCAAAGCCAGCAACACCTCAGCTGCTTCACCCTGCATCAGCTGCAGTTGCATATAATACTCAATGGCCTGAGCAGGTATCCCCAGATGCATACATAAAGCGGCACACAGGCGCTGTTCCCGCTCATCCCCAGGCGCAAGATATCCCGCTACCTGTAGCGCCACCAGCGCAGAACGATACTGCTGCTCTTCAAGATACAGATGGGCGGCAACCCTCCACCAGCGAGAATCCAAACCCTCAACCTCCAGCAGCTGGGTTACAAACTCCAGTGCCTGCGAGCGCATATTCAACTGCAGGTACAAGTGCACCAGATATTCGCGCCAACTACGGCGTGCGGGCTCTTCACTCTGGTGTGCAAGAATCTGTA
Source organism: Desulfuromonadaceae bacterium (assembly GCA_034006915.1). Taxonomy (GTDB): domain Bacteria; phylum Desulfobacterota; class Desulfuromonadia; order Desulfuromonadales; family Desulfuromonadaceae; genus JAIVHC01. Next base: position 103,646 of record JAVERW010000002.1, read on the forward strand.
CTTGGGCAAGTGCCAGACGGTTACTTTCTTCTCTTTTACGATTCAGGTTGTCATCTCGAAGATAGATGTGCACTAGCAATTCACGCCACTGAAGTGCAAGTTCCGCTGGGAAATCCTGTAACAGGTGCAACAGCAGGGTTTCTGCGTTCTCCAATTCTCCAGCCTGAAACCAGGCCAGAGCGGCATTGTAGCGCCAACGGGGTTCAAGTGGAGCAGACAGGGCGTAGCTGCGCTCAAAAGCATGTGCGGCGTCTGTGTATTCCTCCAACTGAAAGTTGCACTGGGCGAGATTGATCCAACCGGAGAGCAATTCGGGGTCGGCTGCGACACTGCGCGAAAACCAGGTCTGTGCCTCATCGTACTGCCCTTGAGTCTGTGCGATGATTCCACGGTAAAAATCCACCAGAGGGTGATGCTTCTGACGGTGTAACAAGGGGGTCAGACTTGCAACCGCCTGTACATACTCTTGACGTTCCAGATATTGTTGCGCCTGGGCAATGCCGCGCTGTTCACTGGGACGCAGCTGCTGCGCACACTCAGCAGCAGCCGCAAACCACAACATGGCTACAACAAAGAGCAGAATGTGGCGCACAAAGCGCGTGGGCTTTAACGTGACGAGCAACATGGCGAATTTTCCGTCAATCCTCAAGTTTAAAGCGGATGGTGGTAACAACGCGCGTTTTAACCCGCTCCCCCATTACCATGGCCGGTGAAAAGCGCCACGCACGGATACTGCGGGTCACGCTCTCTTCAAACACCCCTGCTGGCTCCGCCTCCAGCACTTCCACCATCTCAACGTTACCCTCCAACCCCACCAACAGAGCGACATTCACCCAACCTTCTATCCCTGTGCGTTTTGCCCTCAGCGGGTAGAGAAATGGAGTCTGAGTCAAAGGCTGTACCGGTGAGTCCAGCGCAGCAGCCGCATAAACCTGGGGGGGAAAAGCCATTGTGGTTTCAACGTCTGCAACGCTCATTTTAGGGGTAGGCAAACTAGGAAGGTGAGAGAATTCCCGCAGGATAATATGCATATCCGGTACTGGATTCAGTGCCGGAACCGTTGCCGGATTCAGCATCGCCACCTGCTCTGGACTGATCGCTGGCCTGACGCTGTCATACTGCGTCGCGCTGGATGTATCCGTTTGCACAGCGAGTTGAGGCTGACGTTGAGGTTCTGGTAGTGCTGGAGCAGCGCTTACCCGGACCGGAGCCGCCTCAAGCTCACCACCAGACTGCGGATCACGCACAAGCAACGCCAGAAGCATAAACAACAGCACATTAAAAACCAGAGCCCCGACAATGGCCCATAGCAGGGCTCCCTGCTTGAGCCATTGCTGAGCGTTCATCGCAGGACGTAGGTCGATCACTGAGAACCTTCTGCGGCTGCAAGCGCAACATTATCTGCCCCCGCAAGCTTGCAAGCATCCAACACCGCTACCGCCGTGCCGGTACTGCTGCCTCTGTCCGCCACGATAACCACCGTTCCATCAGGATTTTCCGCCATGGCCCGCTCGACATGTACCCGCACCGCGCCAGATTCTACTGTGCGGTTTTCAATCACAATCCGGTTCTCGCGGGTAATGGCGATCAGCAGAGTGGCGCTATCCTGAGTCAATGCACTTTGCGCTGAAGGACGTTCAACTTCAACTCCGGTCTCACGTACAAAACTGGTGGTTACCAGAAAGAAGATGAGGAGAATAAACACCATATCGATCAGGGGAGCTATATTCAGTTCCAGCCCCTGGCGCCGAGCACGCCGGGCTGCTGTTATGTTGATCATAGGTTTACTCCTGAATGAGGGACAGCAACAGACGTATCCAACTGACGTTTAAGTTGCTGAGTCAGGGTGTTAAGCCTGCGTTCCAGCGCATCCGCGCGGCGCTGGATGAAATTGCGCATAAATAGTCCTGGAATAGCGATAATTAGGCCAGTCTGCGTAGTGATCAGGGCTTCAGATATCCCACCAGCCAGTGCACGCGCGTTACCTGTGCCAAATACGGCTATGCAGTCGAAGGTGCCTATCATTCCCAGCACGGTGCCTAACAATCCCAGCAGCGGTGCCACCGTCGCCAAAACCCCGATCAGCTCCAGTCCCTGCCTTAAGGTTGTGCGTACCTGCGTGGCAGTTTCCTCAAGCAGATATCGATCCAAATGCGGATTGCCACTGCGGACATGCAGAAATCCGCGCAGTAAAAGCGCAGTAAGCCCCTGATATGCTGCGGGTATTTCATTAATCCCCTTTTGCACATACCGGCAGGCTTCTGTGGGGGTAATATTGTTGCGATACAGCTGTTTCAGGACCAAAAGCCGATAAATTATGCTCCCCCAGAGCAACATGGATACCAGTACCAGAGGCAACATCACCACACCTCCGGTCTGAATATACTCAAGTGCCGGTCGCAAACAATTCACCCCAATAATCACTCCACTGCTTTACGCAACTGCGTAGCTACACTTGATTCTGGCTGCAATGCCTTGATTACCCGATTAACAAAACTGATGGCTTTTTCTTCCAGTTCAGCAATATGGCTCTCCACCCGGCGGCTGATCAAGCTATGGGCCAGCATCAGCGGTATCGCCACCCCAAGTCCGAACATGGTGGTCACCAGCGCTTCTGAGATCCCGGAAGAGAGCATGCGCGGGTCGCCTGTACCGTGAAAGGTGATGAGCTCGAAGGTATGAATCATGCCGGTAACGGTGCCGAGCAATCCCAGCAAAGGCGCGATAGCCGCTAACACCGCTAAGGTTGAAAGGAAACGCTCCTGCGCGGGGATTTCTGCCAGAATCTCCTCCTGCAGCACATTTTCAAGTTCCTCGCGTGGGCGGGTGACAAAAGGAATTCCTGCCGCAAGCACACGGGCTAAGGGGACATCCCAGCGCTGACACAGCTGTTCACATTCTTCCCACTGGTGCGCGTCTATACATGGCTGTATTTGGGCCAGAATAGCGTCACTATCATAGCGCTGGCGGGATAAAAACCAGATGCGTTCCCCCACCAGAACCAGTGCCACCACGGCTATCCCCAGAATAGGCCAAACAATAACCCCACCATATCTGACCTGTGCCCTCAAGTTGCGCTGGTAGGTCATCTGACGCAAAGATGCGCCATGCCCGATATCAATTGGGGCGGCGTTGGAGTTACCGGAAAAATAGTTTTTTATCTGCTTTTTAAGGATATAGCTAGGCAACTGCGACAATGCCATCAGTTGGCGACTAGGAGGTGAATACAGGGCAAACCCAACCTCAGCATCGGTTTTATACAGCGCGGTAAACGTCCCAAGCAGCACAACCTGTGCCTCCACCTGTTTACCGCTACGATCAACAATAGTAACGGATTGGCGCTGAACCTGCGCCGCAGCCTGAATCTGCTCCAGCATCAGAGTGCGCAGGGTACGCACCTGCGCGATTGAAGCTGAGGTGTCCGCTGCAAGAAGGTGCTGCAGCACGGAAGACTGCGACGCACTCAAAGCTGTGACCGGACTGTTCTTCACCATCCCGGCAACATCTGCGGTACTGGTGCGGATAGAACCCAGCAATTCCACATGGCGCTGGTTTTCCTCTGCCTCAAGCTCTTTTTGTTTCTTCAATGCGGCGCGGCGCAGCTCCACCTGCCCCTCTAACTGTGCACTGATACGCTCCACCTCCGTCACCGTGGAGCGCAACGAGGTAAGCCGGGCCATAACCCCCTGCTTGTCCTGCTCCAACTCACGCCGCAGGGCTTCAACCTGCTGTTTAACCTGGCTGGCGTGGGCTACAGCTGCGCCCACAACCTCATCCTGTGTCTGAAGTCGCGCACGCGCGTCCTGCGCGTGTGCAGGCGTGCCTCCGAGCCCCAATCCACAGGAGATCAGCACAGCCACCAAAACTTTGCGCCAGCGGTACTCTCTTATCAACATTGTTTCTCCCGCTATATTCATGGCTCTACCAACCGCCCAAAGGGGAGCGTGAGTAAATCCACGGGGCGCTGTTTATTCCCCATAGCAACCGCGCGACGCAGCTCTTCGCACCAGCGTGTATCCAACCATACCCAGCGTTGCGTATTCACATCGTAAATTGCACTACGTTGTTGGTCCAAACTCAGGGCGAACAGAGCCAGAGCACCGATGCGCACCTGAGTCATAACCACCAGTTCTCCTTCAACCTCTTGTTCAGTGCGCTCCACTTCAACGCTGTGACCGTAATCGTATTCCGCCTTCAGAGCCTGTAGCAGATGGCGAAATTGTTGCGCCACAGAAACCTCCCCGGTTAGCAGATCTTGCTGCAGTTGCTGCAGACGAGCATGACGTTCCACCAGATTGAAGGGTAGGCTCTGCTGCACCACCGCATCCAGCAACTGCACACTTTCGTGCAGGAAGGGTTCCATCTCCTGTTCGAGTTCCCGCGCTTGCAACACCGCCTGCTTGGACTTCTGAATTGCTTGTGCCAGCGTCGCCAGCTGCTGCTCCAGCCTGACATTATGTTCTTCGGCAGCGGCCTGACGCCGGAGCAATTCTTCATACTGACGCAGAAATTCAGCCTTTTCCCGTTCCCAGGTGTCCAACTCCTGTTGCGAACGCTGCTGCATTTCTATGCTATCATCAAGAGGCTTTTGCACCTGGTGCGTAAATGTTTGGGCTTGAACCCGTAATGTGCACAGCAACATAACGAGCATAAGTACATATGTTTTCACCTGCTTCTCCTGTAGCATATAGTGTTGTGTCGGAGCTGAACCACGTGAGCCCCAGAACAACGAAGCCTAAAATTTATCAGACCACACAAGGAGTTTCAAATGGATTTAAAACAGTTGGAGCAATACTTCGAGAACGCTGAAGGTACGGGCATCCTGTCCACTTGTGCCGCTGATGGCAAGGTTAATTCGGCGCTGTATGCCCGACCCCGGTTTTTTGCGCAGGAACGTATCGGGTTTATCATGCTTGGGCGCTTAAGCTATGCAAATCTGCAGAGCAACCCGCATGCAGCATATCTGTTTCTAGAGCGGAAAGAGGGCTACGAAGGGGTGCGTCTCCACCTGCGCATGGTCGGAGAAGAAACCGATCAAACCCGTATCGAGCAGCTCATGTCCGAGCTCCGCCCCAGACACTCCGATCAGAAGGAACGCCACTTGGTGTATTTCAGCGTCGATAAAGTATTGCCGCTGGTAGGCAGTGGTGAGTCCGCCACATGTTTGAGCTAAACATCCCCGGAGTCGGACAACTGCACTGCGAACACTTATTACTTGACTGCAACGGGACTCTGACCTGCGATGGCATGCTCTTGGAGGGTGTCGCCCCCCGGTTGGAAAAACTGGCGCAACACATGCACATCGAGGTGGTCACCGCCGACACTTACGGCAACGCCACCGCCACACTTAGAACCCTGGGCTGCGGCATCCAAATTATCCCCGCAGCAAACCAGGCCGAGGCCAAACGCGACCATCTCGCTGCCCTTGGTGCAGCCAGTTGCATTGCTATCGGCAACGGCTACAATGATGCGTTGATGCTAAAAGATGCAGCTATTGGGATCGGGGTAATGCAACATGAAGGAGCGGCAGGGATCACTCTGCAGTACGCCGACATAATCTGCCGGGATATCCTTGATGCCCTGGATCTACTCCTACAACCCAAAAGGCTGGCAGCCACTCTGCGGCGTTGAAGCAACTAATGACACATGACACCACAAAATACATGACTAAATCAATAAACTATTGACAGCTGCCCCGCAGAACCTGTATTCAGAACTCTGCGTGTAGCACACCACCTAATTCAATCTGGAGCTGAAGAATATTTCCAGCCTCACAATCTTAGTAATAGAAAGGGTGAACCCGTATGAAGGCATTAAGCATTCTTGTGAGTTTCGCGCTCCTTGTTACTCTCAGCGCATGTGACAACAACAAACAGAGCAACGTACAGACTCAAAGTACTGGCGCCGCACTGCCGGAAAATCATCCCGACATATCCCAACAAGCCAGCACTCAAGCACAAGCTAATATTTCTGGCAGCGTGACGGAGACCATGAACACCGCCGGTTACACTTATATCAAGGTTGATACCGGAACCGAAGAAATATGGGTCGCTGCACCGGAATTTGAGGTAAAAGTGGGAGACCCGGTCATTATAGGCCAGTCCATGCCCATGCCCAATTATCACAGCAATACGCTGAACCGGGATTTTGACTTGGTATATTTTGCCGGCAATGTCGCTGTCGCCGCTGAAGGTATGGCTCTGAGTGAAAACGCAGCCATGCATGACCACGCAAATGAGGCCATGGACGCCGAAAACCACGCCAGACCCGCCCCAGTTGAAGCTGATGTAGACTTTTCCACCCTAAAGCCGCTGGAGGGAGGTAAAACCCTTACCGAGGTTTTTGCGCAGCGCACAACCCTCGTCGGGCAAGAAATCAGCATCCGCGCTAAAGTGGTTAAATTCAGCCCGAATATCATGAAAACCAACTGGATCCACCTGCAGGACGGCAGTGAAGGCAACCACGATCTTACCATCACTTCGGCAACACCCGTCGGGGTTGGCGACACCGTTGTGGTAAAGGGAACCTTGGAACAAAACCAAGATTTCGGCTACGGATATAAATATGACCTTATCATCCAGAATGCTGACGTAACCGTCGAGAAGTAACGCGACAATCTAACGTCCATGCAAGCACTAAAGAAAAAGAGGGTGACCCAACGGTCCCCCTCTTTTTTTATCTAAATTGCATATAACGAGGTAGCTACTGAAATTTTTTCTCCGGGATGGTTATGCACAAACATTCGGCTTCAGCAAATACCGTGTCGTCAGAACGCAGCCGTCCCTTGACCAGCACCTTACGCCCATCTACAGAAGCTATGCTGCTCTCTAACGTGGCCACCTGCCGGATAGGGAGCAAATTGCGAAAACTCACATTCAGATTCCCCACCACCACAGAATACCCGGCAGCCCAAGCGGCAAGCCCCAACGCTTCATCAAACACCGCAGCCATGGCTCCACCGTGCACATGTTCTGGAGGTCCCTGGGTTTCAGGGCCAAACCATATCCGCGCCCGCAGTTGCTGCTGTGGATCCTTGTAGTAACGTACCCGAAATCGATCTCCGTCCGGTTCACCTGAAACAAAACGCAGCGATTCACCTACCAGCGCTGCGGCATCAAATTCCTGCCAATCTTTTTCGCCCTTCAAATCAACCGCTCCCTGCGCTTGAATGGGCTGGATTACCGACATACTTCTCTCCTCTTTTATTAACAATATGCTCCTGCCAGATGGTGGCGAAACAACCGAGCAGGGTTCGCCCGACTCAACTCAGCAAGGCAACAAAAAACGGCATGATTGCCGCAGTTACAACTCCATTCAGGCCGATGGCGAGCCCAGCCATAGCGCCACCAAAGCGATCTATTTCCAGCATTCTACCGGTGCCGAGCCCGTGCGCCGCAGTTCCCATAGCCAGACCAACCGCAAAGGGGTCACGAATGCGCAGCACTCGGCAAAAAGCGGGGCCGACCATGCCGCCAAAGCACCCGGTGATCACCACAATTGCTGCGGTCAAGGGGACAATCCCCCCTATCTTCTCTGAAATACCAATGGCTATCGGTGTCGTCACCGACTTCGGTGCCATGGAGAGAATTAGAGCTTTGCTGCTACCAAACAACATCAATATCGCTGTAGCAGAAAGGATAGAGGTAAGCGCTCCTATGGTCACCCCAAACAGGGTTGGTATCAGGCGCGAGATGATATCAGCGCGGCGCTGATACAGCGGTAGCCCCAGGGCAACAACCGCAGGTCCGAGCAAGAATAGCAGGATATCCCCCCCAACGGCATAATTAGCGTAGGGGATGTGCAGAGATTTCAGGAGGAAAATAATGAAGCCCGCAGTTAAAATGACCGGATTTAACAGCGCAAGCGGCCAGCGCCGATATATACAGGAGGCAACTTCATACACCACCAGAGTGAGGGTTATGCCAAACAAGGGGGTCTGAATCAAAGCAGATAACATTATTTATCCCCCTTTGCTCCCTGCCTGCGGGCGAGTAATTGTGCGCTCCAACCGGTAGCTGCGAGGACCGCCAAGGTACTGAAGCTAGCTGCCAAAGTAAGGGGAAGCCAATGCTGTGCGATCAAGCCGGCGTACACCATTACCCCAACTCCAGCGGGGACAAACAGGAGTGACAGATTACGTAGCAGCAACTCCGCCGCCTCTTTCACCCAATCCACCCGGAGTATTCCGCCGCGTAGACCGGCCAGAAGCAGCAACATCCCCACCACACTACCGGGCAGGGGTAATTTGAGCACATACGTAATCAGCTCCCCGACTAATTGTAACCCTAACAGTATCGCCATCC
>JAVERW010000127.1:0-4518 GCA_034006915.1 Desulfuromonadaceae bacterium
ATCTGTTCTTGCATATATAATAAGCGTGATTAATTTTAAGGGGACAGTATCAGATGGGAAACACGCTTAAAAAAACAATCAAAAATCACGTTCGGATAAAATTACGCAGAGCATCTACCAATGCCTGGTAGTCAAATTCTTCCAGGGGATTGTTTTTCTAAGGGATTCTAAAACGCCAATGTATTATCCTTTTGCGCATAGTATGTATGTTTCTTCTCTACATATTATGCGCAAATATACGTTTTAGTAAGCATCGCGTATGAGAGACAGGAGCCTTCCTGGTGACGTGGTCGAGCAAAAATGAATAGTTAGTTAAGCCGCTTTTTTCATTGCCGTCATATTTCATGTCAATAGTGCATTGAACTACATTGTCCTAAACAGTACAATACTAACTAGGACAACAAGAGGAGGACACTATGTCAAAGAATCCATTTAGATATGGGTCGGTGGTTTCTGGCACTGACTTTTGTGGCCGCGACCAGAAAATCAAAGAATTGACGCAATTTATTGAATCCGGCCAGAACGTCGTGCTTCAGGGAGAGCGTCGGATCGGTAAAACATCCTTGGTATATGAGACCGTGCGACGTATGAAAAAGCGTCGATTGTTGCTAGTGGACTTGATGGAGGTAAAAACGATTGAAGACGTATGCACCCGCATATTGCGGGCCATCGTCCAGATTGAGCAGAAGAGCATACTTAAGACTTTGGCCCATCTTCGTCCTACCCTTTCAATCAACCCCGTAACCGGGGACATTTCTGTTGGCTTAGGGGCAACGCAAGATCTCAATGCGCAATCGGTAGCGGATATTCTAAAGCTGGTCGCAGTAAACCATGCCCGTAAACCGTTGATGGTCTTTTTCGATGAGTTTCAAGACATCTTGAAGTTGGATAATAGCAAGGAGTTGCTGGCCTTACTTCGCGGCGAAATTCAATATCAGGGGGATGTCCCGTATGTTTTCGCCGGCAGCATCCGCAATCACATGGATGACATCTTCAATCACCCTGATTCCCCCTTCTTTAAATCGGCTATTTCATTGGATGTCGGTCCTTTGTCGCAACAGGACTTTGTGGAGTTCCTTGAGATGAAATTTAGTGCTGGTAAGCGTCTTGTAGAGCCGGATTTCATGGCGGAAATTTTCAAGCTGACGTATGGAGTTACAGGCGATGTTCAGCAATTTTGCGAAGCTCTATGGTCGGTATCGAATGAAGGCGTAACGATTGATAGCAACCTGCTTGGCAAGGCTCTGAAGCTTATCTTTTCACGAGAGGGGAAAAGCTACGAAATCATACTGGCAGGATTAACCGCAAACTATCTCAACATCCTAAAGGCATTGTCCGCATTGGGAGGGCTACAGGCTACTTCCGCTGAGTTCGTCTCAGAGGCCCAGGTCGCGAACGGATCTACAGTGCGTAAAGCATTGACCGCTATGGAGGCAAGAAAACTAGTGTTCAAATATGAAGAAAACTGGCGGTTTACCAATCCCTTTTTTGGGCTGTGGCTCCAACAGATTTGATTTGAGTTCTGCCATTATGAATACCACTTGTTAAAGCTCGAGCTTTGCAGGAAATGGTTATGCTGACGTTATGCCTACAAAAACAATGGAAGGGATAATGGTTAAATAGGACCTCTAATTTGCGCAAAGATTTCCTTATTGTTCCTTGATTTTGTTTATGCCAAGTGGCTGAGAATAGCTGTCTTGTTCATGTTCCAATTTCCTCCGGGATCTGATGTTCGCACAAAGGTAGAAATACACCAGTATTGTCGATACGTTTTCTTGACGTGTCGAAGCTATCGACATTTCCGCAGCATGCGTCGATTTTACTGCAATTCTTCGACATGTTGTGGCAATATGTCGAAATTCTCCACATATCACTCCATATCAAATAAGCTTCGCCTGAATCATTTCTAAGCAACACAGGAGTTCAACTATGGACTGGCAGCCAGACGTTCCTTACAACAACTTGCCCTTGTTACCTCCGGATTTGGAACAAGTTGAAACTCGTCCCATACTAAAAGCCTGTATTAAGGCGCGGGCGGCTCTGGCTGAACTGAAACAGGCCGGAGCGCTGATTCCAAACCAAGGATTATTGATAAACCTACTCCCTATCCTTGAAGCCAAAGATAGTTCACAAATAGAAAATATCGTAACTACCACTGATCGATTGTTTCAGTTCGCGCAGGAGCATCAGGCAGCGGATCCCGCTACCAAAGAAGCTTTGCGCTACCGCACCGCACTCTATCGTGGCTTTGTGCAGTTAAAACAGCGTCCGCTATGTACGAATACAGCCATTGAAGTATGCAGCATGCTAAAAGGCACTCCTGTAGATATCCGGAAAGTGCCCGGGACTTTGCTTAAAAACCAGCTTAACGATGAAATCGTATATACGCCTCCTGAAGGTGAAAAACATATTCGGAATCTCCTTGCAAACTGGGAGCATTTTCTGCACCAGGAAGATGAAATTGATCCACTCATCAAAATGGCCATAAGCCACTACCAGTTTGAAGCTATTCATCCTTTTCATGATGGAAATGGACGCACCGGCCGTATTCTTAATGTGCTTTATCTGCTCCAGCAAGATTTGCTTACCCTGCCAATTCTGTATCTGAGTCGCTATATCGTGCAGAACAAGGAAACCTACTATCGTTTGCTGAACCAGGTAACGGCAAAAGGGCTCTGGGAAGAATGGATACTTTTTATCCTGATCGGGATAGAAAAAGTGTCTACTTGGACTTGCGCAAAAATCGCTGCCATTCGTGAGCTAATCGATATTACATCGACATATGTTCAAGCGAGCCTGCCCAAGGTGTACAGCCATGAACTGGTGCAACTGATTTTTGAGCAGCCTTACTGCCGTATTGGAAATCTGGTGGAACGCAATATTGCGAAACGGCAGACAGCCTCCACATACCTCAAGCAACTTGCCGCTCCTGAAGTGGGGGTTCTGATAGAAGTTCCGGTGGGGAGAGAGAAACTTTTTGTACACAAAAAATTATTGGACTTAATGACAAAAGACAGCAACGCTATCACTCCATATCCAGCGTAACGCCGATCAGTCTAAATAGGAGGGCAGGGTACTGGTGTTCTTGCCCCCTCACCCCATTTCCGCTAAAGTGCATTTGTGTTTTCTATTGAATTAAAGTGTAGCGAGGGGCGCATGTTGGAAGTCACCGCCAGTTGATATTAAGAAAACCGCCTCGAATTTTGTCCATGGTGGTTTTTTTCGATCTTTCGCTTTTTTGGGTAGTCCTTGGGAGTTAAACATGTCTGACCAGCAGTTCTTGCACGATCTTGAAAAGAAGCTTTGGACCGCCGCCGACAAGCTGCGTTCCACCCTCGATGCGGCGCAGTACAAGCACGCCGTGCTCGGTCTGCTGTTTGTCAAATACGTCTCCGATGCCTTCGACATCCGCCGTCAGGAACTAATCGCCCAGTTCCAGAACCCCAAACACGACTACTACCTTGATTCGGCTGACTTTGGTTCCGATGCGGAGTATCAGGCCGAGATCGCCGCCGAGCTGGAGATCCGCGACTACTACACCGAGAAGAACGTCTTCTGGGTGCCGCAGTTAGCGCGCTGGCAGACGTTGCAGAACAACTCCAAGCTACCGCCCGGCTCCAAGATCGAGATCAAGAACGGCAAAACCGAAACCTACGAGATCCGCAGCGTCGGGCGCTTGATCGACGATGCCCTCGAAGCCATCGAGAAGGACAACCCCAAGCTCAAAGGGGTGCTCAACAAACAATACGCCCGTTTACAGATCGACCAGGCCAAACTCGGCGAACTCATCGACCTGATCGCCACCATCCCTTTTGTTCACGCCTCCTTGCAGGCCAAGGATATCCTCGGTCATGTCTACGAATACTTCCTTGGCCAGTTCGCCCTCGCTGAAGGGAAGAAGGGTGGACAGTTCTACACCCCAAAATCCATCGTCACCCTCATCGTCGAGGTGCTCCAGCCGTTCCAAGGACGGGTCTACGACCCGGCCATGGGTTCGGGTGGTTTCTTCGTGCAGAGCGAGCAGTTCATCAAGGAGCGTGGGGGTAAACTTGGCAACGTCTCCATCTACGGCCAGGAGTACAACCACACCACCTGGCAGTTGGCGGCGATGAACATGGTCATCCGTGGCCTCGATTTCAACTTCGGCAAGGAACCGGCCAACACCTTCACCAACGATCAGCACCCCGATCTGCGTGCCGACTACATCATGGCCAATCCCCCCTTCAACATGAAAGAGTGGGATACCGGCATCAAGGATGACGACCCGCGCTGGCAGTATGGCCGCCCACCGACCGGCAACGCCAACTTCGCCTGGCTGCAGCACATGCTCTACCACCTGGCTCCCAATGGCTCCATGGGCCTGCTGTTGGCCAACGGCTCCATGAGTTCCAACACCAACACCGAGGGGAATATCCGCCGAGCGCTGGTGGAAAGCGATCTGGTCGAGTGCATGGTCGCCCTGCCGGGGCAGCTCTTCACCAACACCCAGATTCCGGCCTGCATCTGGTTTTTGACCCG
>JAVERW010000024.1:0-28946 GCA_034006915.1 Desulfuromonadaceae bacterium
AGGCGGGCATGGCGGGACCGCACCAGATCTGATAATCCATCCGGCGCTTTGGGTTGCCCTCAATGGCCCAGTGGGTTGCCTGTCCCAGATAGGAGCGAAACATGAGCGCCATTTTGTGTTTCGGGTCTGCGTTGGCGCGCTCTATTTCGCGCGGGTCACGCTGTGCGAAGAAGCTTCTGGTGCTATTCCACACCTCATCCAGACTTGTTTGGAAGATAGTTTTTTCCAGTTTGGTACGCTCCGCCGCGGGAATCTGTTCGATACTTTCATGCTTGCGGTACAATTCGTACAGTGAGGCCGCACGCATGGAGAACATCGTGCCCCGTTTGAGCACCTGCACATCCACACCCATCTCAAACATATCTGCAGCTGGGGCCATGGCGATATCAGCTTGTTGTGCTTCGGCGAGCATCTGCTTAACCTGTGGGCAGGTGCCCGCTTCAACACAGGCTTGGTTGATGCTGCCGGTCACAATGTAGGCGGCGCCCATAGCAAACGCGGCTGCAGCTGCATAGGGGGTTGCGATACCACCGCCCAGGCCTATGTGGGGACGCTGTGCGTACTGATAGCGTTGCTGCAGAGTGTCGCGTACCGCAACGATGGTAGGAAACAGCGCTAAGGCGGGACGATTGTCTGTGTGTCCGCCAGAGTCCGCTTCTGCGGTTACCGCATCGGCCATGGGGATGTGTTTGGCCAGCTCAGCCTGCGCGGCGCTTATCTTACCCTGCGCTTCCAGTTGGGCTACAATAGCCGCCGGTGGGGGAGAAAGAAAATGGGTCGCAATTTCTTCGCGGGATACCTTGGCGATAATCTTGTTGGGAATGATAATGGTGCCAGTGGCGTCGCGCTGAATGGAGTGGAGGCGGTATTCAACCAAAGGGGCGGTGATCTGCATAAAGGCTGAAGCTTCGATGAGATTCAGCCCCAACCGCAGGTACATATCCACCAGCTCTTGCTCCAGTTCCGGTTCGTTCGGGCTATGGATTAGGTTGCAACCATAGGCACAACCGTCGGGGTCAAGCTCACTTTGCAACTGGCGCATTTGGGCTTCAACTTCGACGATACTCAGCCCCGCACTGCCAAGAAATCCCAGCATGCCAGCCTTGCCCAGAGCCTTGACCATGGCTGCTGAGCTTATCCCCTTGGCCATGGAGCCTCCGATCACAGCATAGCGTAGGCCATGACTGCGCAGAAACTCTGGGTCGCCACATTGATGTGGCGCCAGCGGAGCGGCATAGCCCAACAATGTTTGTGTTGAGGCTGAAGCTTCTGCCGCGTCTTTAGGTGTACAAGGCTGTGCACCCATCAGCGCTTGGCCATCGGTATAAACCTGGCACATGTTGCGTTCATCTCGGCATAAAAATACCGGACGTTGCATCTGCCTGAGGGCTGTGTTCAGCGAAGTGGGGGAGGCTTCGGTTCCTGGGGTTGGAGTCCAAGTTCCTATGGGATTGAAATGGTTAAAGCCCAGGGCTGGTGCGTTGCTGTGCCCCCTAAGCGCAGAGGCAGACGATGTGTGCTTCATAACCCCTCAATATCTAAGAGTAGAGTTTCAAAGTGGTGTCAGTTTAAAAACAGCAAAGGCCGTCGCTCCACGTTGCTATGCCATGCTAGCGTGCCCTGTAGCGAGGTTTGCGCGTAGTTGGCTGAGTGCGGCATGTGGAGCTATCTTTGACATTTTGCGGCAACCCTTTGGTCTGATTACTTTGGCTGTTTGGCGCTTCACGCAAAAGCGCGATTATGCCACTTTTGCCCAGTTAAGGCAAAACAAAACACCCCAGCAAGGCCTGCTAAGTTTGGCCGGCAGTCGAATCTGTCAATGGCGCTGTGTGCTTACGCCTTCCAGACCACATCTTTTGCGTGTTTTGGTGTTGTGTGCTTATGGAGTTTTAGATTATTTGCTTCATGGGGTGAGCCAGCACAAGTCAGTGAAGTACATTAGGCGAAGCCGACCCGGGTTCAGGTTCTTGCGTGAAAGCGTGGGCAAAATCAACCTGCGGGATATGTAGGGGGGGGAATCCGGCGCGTCTGGTTATGTCGGCTATAGCTTCACGCAGGTAGGGAAATATAGCAGCAGCACAGTATTGTTTTACCAAAGACTGGATGGTAGAGGCGGAAGGTGGCCGTTGGAGCTTAAAGGTGGCAACACCTTCTATACTAAGAAGAAAAGGGATCTTGTGCGTGGGGCTGTCTTTGAAAATGACTGCCAGAAACACCTTGAGTCTGGTGTCCTGCAGTTCATGGCGAATTTTAAATTCGGTGTGAACTTGGGCATGTTGACTTGAGGCACTGAACTCTGTGTTGAGTGAGAAGTTGAGGCGTGTGATACGAAAGTCAGTGAAATTGATCTCTGGGGTATGTGTATGCATATTTGAATATTTAACATTGAAGTGTAACGATGTACAAGCACAAGTTTTTTTGTAGGGTATGCTTCACAACACTCTAAGTGCTAGCTGTGCAGGATTTGAATGGCGCATGCCAATGAAATCACTTTGTACGTATTTAGCTTTTTATTTTCCCGTACATACCGTTGCTGCATATAAAGGGGGACAAATCGTTGGTTCGGGCATACCTTGCCTACCTTGGAGCATGCGTACGCCGGTTACCTTCACGCCATGTGGCATCGGCACTCACTGGCTGGCTTTGGTATTATTTCTTTACAAAGATTTTGAATCTGACTAGTCTTACATCCGATTTTGCCGCTGACTGATATTATATCAGTTTTGTTCTGCCTCTTAAAATCGGGGAACTGAGGCTGATTTCAGGGCAGCTCAATAGCGACAAGCATCTCACATAAGTGCAGGAGACTATGAAACAACAGAACATTCGCAATTTTTCCATAATAGCTCACATCGACCACGGTAAATCCACTCTGGCTGACTGTCTGCTTGAAAACACCGGAGCCCTCACCGAGCGCCAGAAGACCGAGCAGTTTCTGGACAAGATGGATATAGAGCGCGAGCGAGGCATCACCATCAAAGCTCAGGCAGCTTGCCTTAAATACAAGGCTGATGACGGCGAAGAATATATCCTGAATCTGATCGACACCCCAGGGCATGTAGACTTCACCTACGAAGTTAGCCGCTCTCTTATGGCATGTGAAGGAGCTCTGCTGGTGGTGGATGCGTCTCAGGGGGTGGAAGCCCAAACCCTGGCCAATGTGTATCTGGCTCTGGACGCAAATCTGGAGATCTTCCCGGTGTTGAACAAGATTGATCTGCCGGGTGCTGATCCAGAACGGGTCAAGGAGGAAATCGAGGACATTATTGGCCTCGACGCGCACGATGCCATCTCCGCTAGTGCCAAAGAAGGGATTGGCATCCACGAAATCCTTGAAGCTATTGTACAAAAAGTTCCTGCCCCCAAAGGTGACCCGGATGCGCCGCTGAAAGCATTGCTGTTTGATTCTTGGTATGACCAGTATCAGGGGGTTATTGTGCTGGTGCGTATAGTTGATGGCACCCTGAAAAAGGGAGATAAAATTCAGTTTATGGCCAACCGTTGCAGCTACGAAGTACTGCAGCTGGGAGTGTTTACGCCGTATCCGCTGGAGCGCAAGAGCCTCCAGGCCGGAGAGGTAGGATTTATGATTGCTGGGATCAAGGTGGTAAAGGATGCCAAGGTAGGTGACACTATCACCCATCTGCATCGTCCCGCGCAAAAAGCCCTGCCCGGATTTAAAGAAGTAAAGCCCATGGTATTCTCGGGGATGTATCCCATCGATACAAATGATTATCCCCTCCTGCGTGATGCGCTGGAAAAATTACAGCTTAATGACTCCTCTATCTCCTTTGAGCCGGAAAACTCAGCAGCCCTTGGGTTTGGGTTCCGCTGTGGTTTCTTAGGACTGTTACATCTTGAAATCATACAGGAGCGTTTGGAGCGCGAATTTGGCATCGATCTTATAACTACGGTGCCCACGGTTGTGTATCACGTGACAACCCACAAACAGGCGAAGATAAATGTCGACAGCGCGTACAAACTTCCTGATGTGCAGGAAATTGCCAGCATCGAAGAGCCATTTATTCTTGCATCTGTCCATGTGCCTAATGAATACGTTGGCGCCGTATTGCGCCTGTGTGAGGAAAAACGTGGTGTCCAGCGCGAAATCCGTTACCTGACCGCTACCAGGGTGATGATTGTGTACGAGTTGCCCTTAAATGAGATTGTGATGGACTTTTATGACAGACTGATGTCGCTGTCTAAAGGGTATGCCTCTCTTGACTATGAACACCTTGACTATCGCCCTAGCCATCTGGTGCGTATGAGTGTACTTATTAATGGCGAAACTGTTGACGCACTCTCGCTTATAGTCCATCGAGACAAGGCTCAAGAGCGTGGCAGCGAGATG
Source organism: Desulfuromonadaceae bacterium (assembly GCA_034006915.1). Taxonomy (GTDB): domain Bacteria; phylum Desulfobacterota; class Desulfuromonadia; order Desulfuromonadales; family Desulfuromonadaceae; genus JAIVHC01. Next base: position 4,352 of record JAVERW010000024.1, read on the forward strand.
GTCTCGAAGATGAAGGACTTTATACCACGCCAGCAATATGTAGTGGCTATTCAGGCCGCTGTCGGTGGGAAGATAATTGCTCGTGAGACGGTCAAGGCGTTGCGCAAAGACGTTACCGCTAAATGTTACGGTGGAGATATCTCGCGTAAACGTAAATTGTTGGAAAAGCAGAAGGAGGGCAAAAAGCGCATGAAACAGATTGGTAACGTGGAATTGCCTCAAGAAGCCTTTCTCGCCATACTTAAGACAAAAGATTAGCAAATATGACTAAAACACCTAAAAACAAAAGCAAAAAACCTTGGTATCGTGAGTATTCAGAGGCCCTGATTGTGGCCGCAGTTCTGGCCTTGATTATTCGGGCGTTTGTGGTGCAGGCGTACAAAATTCCCTCTGGTTCCATGGAAGATACGCTACTGATAGGAGATCATCTGCTGGTGTGCAAATTTATTTATGGCACCAGAATCCCCTTTACGGATGTCTCAATCCTGTCAATTAAAGACCCTGCTCGGGGGGATATAATTGTATTTGAGTTTCCTGAAGATGCAGATATGAGTTGGTGGAAGCGCCGTGATTTTATCAAGCGCATCGTGGGCCTGCCCGGCGACCGACTCGAGATCCGTGACAAAAAGCTCTACGTCAATGGTGAGCATTACGCCATAGAACAGACCGTGCACAAAGAGGCGCGCACCATTTATCCCGGAACCATGCCACCTCCGCAGGACAGGCGCGATTTCATGCCGGAACTACAAGTTCCACCGGGTCATTATTTTGTCATGGGCGACAATCGAGATAATTCGTACGACAGCCGCTTCTGGGGTTTTGTCGCGAAAGATAAGATCAAGGGGCAGGCGTTTATAAAGTACTGGTCGTGGAATGATGAAACTAGCCGCCCACGTTGGGGGCGAATTGGGCGTCTGATTGAATAAAGTTATGCCTACACAAACTCCAATGATGCGTCAGTATCTGGAGATAAAAGAGCGCTATCCGGATGCTATCCTGTTCTTTCGTCTCGGAGATTTTTACGAGATGTTCCTGGATGATGCGGTAACCGCTGCACGTGTTCTTGACATTGCCCTTACCAGCCGCAACAAGGGTGCCGCAGAAGAGATCCCGATGTGTGGCATTCCGTACCACAGCACCAAGCCTTATCTGGCCAAACTGGTGACCGCTGGATATAAGGTTGCCATCTGTGAGCAGGTAGAAGACCCGCGTGAAGTTAAAGGACTGGTCAAGCGTGAAGTAGTAAGGGTCGTCACTCCGGGAACCGCCATCGAACAAGAGCTCCTGGAGCCGGACGTCAATAACTTCTTTCTGGTTATTTCCAAAGTAAAAGATGCATACGGGGTCGCCTCACTGGATCTGTCAACTGGACATTTTCGCGTAACTTCTGTGGCGCACCTAAATGATGTCAGACGCGAAATAAGCGCTATCGCTCCACGCGAAATCCTTGTGTCGCAAACCGAGTTAGACGTGTTTCAACAGATGTTGGGAGCAGCTGTAGATAGTGTGCACCTCGATGCGCTGCCGCAAGATATCTTTACTCCCGATGATGCCGAAGCACGCCTGTTGCGTTTTTTTGCGACTGAACATCTTGGAGTGTTCGGTTGTGCAGATCAGCCCGCAGCTATCAGCGCGGCGGGGGCGGCTCTGTATTATATAGAGCAGACTCAGTGCGGCTCTGTCGGACATATTCGCTCTCTACGCACCTACCATACATCCGATGCCATGATCATTGACGTCGACACTCGGCGTAATCTGGAGATTACCGCTACCATGCGGGACAAAAAACGCCGTGGCTCACTCCTCGGCGCTGTGGATCGCACGACTACCTCCATGGGGAGTCGCACCCTGCGCCAATGGCTTACCATGCCCTTGGTACATGTCGATGCAATCTGCCGCAGACATGAAATGGTCGCGGAGGCGATACTCCAACCAGTGTTACGTGCAGATATGCATGCCGCTTTGAAACAGATTCATGATTTGGAGCGCCTTAATGCCAGAATCTCCATGGGGAGTGCCAACGCCAGGGACTTACTCTGCGTCCTTACTTCGGTGCAAAACATCCCCCCCATCCTTGGGCACTTGCACAGTTTCACTGCCGAGCTTGCATCTGAGTTTTGTGGTTCCATCGATCCGCTGGAGGACGTGGTGGAACTGCTCGAAGCGGCATTGGCGCCTGAGCCTTCGGTAAGTGTGCGCGAGGGGGGGATTATCCGGGACGGATATGCCCCCGATCTGGATGAATTACGCACCATTGCCCGCGAAGGGAAAGGGTGGATTGCGCGCCTTGAGAAGCAGGAGCGCACCTCCACCGGAATTAACACCCTCAAGGTGCGCTATAATCGAGTGTTCGGTTATTTTATCGATGTACCCAGAACTCAAATCGACAAAGTTCCGTCCCACTATGAACGCAAGCAGACCCTGGCGAATTCCGAACGTTACTTCACCCCTGAACTAAAGGAGTACGAAGATAAGGTTCTGGATGCACAGGATCGTCTGAACGCACTGGAATACGAAATATTTCAGCGCCTGCGTGCCTATGTTACGCAACAGGGAAGCAGGATTCAGGCGACGGCGGAATCTCTTGCGGCGCTGGATGTGTTGCTCGGATTTGCCGAACTGGCGCATGAGCGCAACTACTGTTGCCCTCTGATGGACTCCAGCACCGTGCTTGAAATTGAGCAGGGGCGTCATCCGGTGGTAGAAACCATGACCCTAGGGGAAAGCTTCGTCCCCAATGATGTAAAACTTGACACGGAAAACGCCCAGATCCTGGTGATTACCGGGCCGAATATGGCGGGCAAATCAACCTTTATGCGCCAGGTCGCTCTGATTGTCTTGCTGGCACAGGCCGGCTCTTTCGTGCCGGCGCAACAGGCTCGAATAGGGGTGGTGGATCAGATATTTACCCGTGTCGGTGCCAGCGACAATCTCGCACAGGGGCAATCCACCTTTATGGTGGAAATGAGCGAGACAGCCAACATTCTCAACCATGCCACGCCGCGCAGTCTCATTGTTCTGGACGAGATAGGTCGCGGCACCTCCACCTTTGATGGTATAAGTATTGCCTGGGCAGTGGCAGAGTTTTTGCATAACAATGCTGGAGTTGCAGCACGTACACTTTTTGCGACCCACTATCATGAGCTCACGGAGTTGGCTAATATCCATGCGCGCATCTTTAATTTTAACGTTGAGGTGCGGCAGTGGAAGGACAAGATTGTGTTTTTGCGCCGCATTGTTCCTGGCGGTGCAAGCCACTCCTATGGCATTCAAGTTGCGCGTCTGGCTGGCTTGCCCGAACAGGTAATCGCCAGAGCTAACGAAGTTTTACACACGCTCGAACAAGAACATGCGATAGCAACAAGCGCGGCGACAAGTACTGACATAGCTATGACATCGGAGGTACATGAGCCGAGTCAAAATACTGACTCGTGTCAACAGCAACTATTCGATGGGCATGAAGATGCAATACGTGCGCGTCTGCATAGTATCGATATTGAGCGTATCACCCCCTTGGAAGCGATTTATGTTCTGGACGAACTCAAACGGCTCCTTGCTTAAGTCAGATTCCGGTTTTATCCACCGGTCGATGTTCTATTGTGTCCATAGCTATATTCGGACGGTTTTTCACACGACTGCTCGGATGGTGGGCTTAAGCCTGATGCTGCTTTTGCTGTGTGTGACGTTGGCGCACGCTGCTCCACAACAGGAATACCTTGAAGCGCGCGCCGAATTATACACTCTACTGAAATCCAACACCAAACAGCAGTACCGACACAATTGGGATAAAGTCCTCATCCCGCTACATACCTTTATCGATACCTATCCCCAGCATTCCAAAACACCGTCGGCTTACTATTTGCTCGGCAAGGGCTACAGCCGGTTGGCGGAAATATCCCACCTGAGTTCAGATCTGGACCAAGCAGTGAATCTGCTCACCAAATTGGAAGAAAAGTTTCCGCGCAGCAGTCTGGCCGATGATGCTATGTATTTACGCGCCAAGTTGTATCTGGAGCGCTTTGACGATAAGAAAGAAGCAGCACAACTGTGCTATCTCCTGCTAGGGCGCTACCCCGATGGGGATATGCGTCCGGCTGCCGAGCGTTTGATCGAGCGTTGTGGTTACACCCGTGCTGAGCTCAAGCGTGCTGCTGCGTCTACCCTTGCACCATCCACAGCGGGCAATTTTCTGACGGATATCCGTCATTCAATCACTCCTGAGCGGATACGGGTGGTGATTGAGACTACCACCCCGGCGCATTTCAGTGCTGGAAACCTTACCACCCCAGCACGGATATATGTGGATATAACCGGAGTAAAAAACCATGCGAACCTGACAAATCGATATCCCATAGAGCACAGCAACAGCTTACTCAAGACTGTTCGGGTCGGCCATGATGGTACAGCTGCGCGAGTGGTGTGTGATCTCGCCAAAGATGCTGACTATAACGTTTTCACTTTGGATAACCCTTCCAGGATAGTGATCGATATAGCCAACAGTTCCGGACCTGTAGTTACAGCGGGGCATGAAGAGCTTCGCGCAGCCCCGCGAGCCACAAAAGATCACGTGGATACCCTTTTGGCCGGTGCGGTAGCGGGGCATGTGGATATGGTGAGCCTCCCTTCTAAAAGCAACAAGAATAAACGCCTGTGTATTGTGGTTGATCCCGGGCATGGCGGTAAGGACCCTGGAGCTGTAGGACCCAACAATCTATACGAAAAAGACGTAACCCTGGCGATGGGGAAAAGGCTGGCGCAGACGTTACGCCGCCACCTCGATTGTGATGTACACCTCACCCGCACAGAAGATACTTATCTCACCCTGATGCAGCGCACTGCCATGGCCAATCGGCTCGGTGCCGACGTGTTTATATCGGTGCACGTCAATGCCAGCGTGAACAAAAGTGTACGCGGTACTGAAACCTATTTTCTGAATTTTTCCAAGAACGACAAAGCAGTAGAGGTTGCGGCCCGAGAAAACAATATGAGCCTGCAAGAGGTTGGAGATCTGGAACTTATCTTGTTTGACCTCATGGCTAACTCCAAAATAAATGAATCCAGTCGTTTGGCCACCGAGGTGCAGAATTCCATGGTCAACAAACTGAATAAGCGCTTTTCCGGCATTCGGGATCTAGGGGTGCGACAGGGCCCATTTCATGTGCTTTTGGGTGCCGATATGCCCTCGATTCTGGTTGAAGCTGCGTTTGTCAGCAACCCACAGGATGCAAAACTTCTGCGCAATAATGATTTTCATGCCACCGCCGTTGAAGGGATAGCTCAGGGGGTCAAGTCGTACCTACGCGGGCAGAACATGGTGGCGGAAAATTAAATGGTCGCGTTACTGAAGTTCGAGCTTTCAGAACTAGATAAGATGATTGCTCAGCGCCGCCTGGGGGAAGGGTTTAATCCGCTTCGCGCTCAATTTCTGGATCGTGCGCAGAAGTACAGACAGCACCATGCGGAAAAAATCAGGAGTCGGCACCAAGCAGGAGCCACAGGCACAGATATTGTTGCACGTCTGACAGCACTTACGGACGCCATGGTTGCTAGAGTGTTTGAGTTTGCCTGTTGCGACAAGGGTGTTTATCCTTGCGCCATAATTGCGCTAGGTGGATACGGGCGGGAGGAAATGAATCCGTATTCAGATGTGGATCTGATGTTCTATGTCACTGACTTCAGCCGCGACGCTCTAGGGGAATTATCGGAGCGGATCCTCTATCTGTTGTGGGATTTAAGTTATAGCGTCGGTCACTGCATGCGTACCCGTGATGAGTGTCTCGAGATTGCTGCGGTCGACCTTAGTGCATATACGGCCATGCTTGATGCCCGCTTTATCTGTGGTGCTCCAGATCTATATGACGAATTCTCAGGCTCGGTAATGAAGCCGCTGCTGCACCGCAATACCCGCACTTTTTTTAAGGCCAAACTTGAAGAGAATGCGCAACGCCTGCAACGCTACGGTTCTTCGGTGTATATCCTCGAACCTAATATTAAAGAGGGGGAGGGGGGCTTGCGGGATTTGCATTTGGCTTTGTGGATCAGCAAAATTACTTATAAAGTCAAAAACTTACGTGGCCTGCTCATGAAAGGGGTTATTTCAGAGCGCAGATACAATGAGTTTGTCCAATCTCTCGACTATCTGTGGCGAATACGTAACGAATTGCACTATCTCTCCGGACGCAAGAACGATCAGCTCCACTTTGACAAACAGGAAAAAATTGCTGGATTTCTTGGCTACAAGGCCGACAAATCCGGCCTGGCAGTAGAACAGTTTATGCAGGATTATTATGCCGCAGCGAGCAGAGTGGAGCACATAACCTCGAGTATAGTTGCCGCCGCTGAAGAATCTCTGCGTCCTCAACTGCGCCATGCGCGACATCTACAACGCCGTAATATCGATCATTTTTTCTTTGTATTGCGCGGCGAGCTTTATACCTTTCGCAACGATTTATTTGAAGCAGATCCGACCCAAATAATGCGGGCGTTTTGGCTGTGTCAGCGTCACGAAGTGAAATTGAGTCTGGCATTAAAAAGCATGATTCGAGAGAACCAGCAGCGTATCAATGACCGCATGCGACGCTCAAGTAAAATGGCTGGGGTGTTTCTCGATATTTTACGCTACAAAAAGCATGTATATGGAATCCTAGAGCAGATGCACCATCTGCTGTTTCTCAACTACTTCATCCCCGAATTCAAACGCATCTACTGCCGAGTACAACATGATGCCTACCATATTTACACCGTGGATATGCATACTCTGTTTGCGGTAAAGGAGATAACCCGTCTGTGGCAGGGAGAATATGAGGAGAGTAAACCGCTACTGACCCGTTTAGCGCATGATGTCGACAAACCTGAGTTACTGATTCTAGCGGTATTGCTTCATGATATCGGGAAAGGGCAGGGAGGAAGACACGCCGAAAAGGGGGCTAAAATGGTATCCACCATTGCCCGCCGCTTGCGTCTGACCAAAGAGGGCAGTCAACGATTGCAGTTCATTGTGGCTCATCATCTGGAGATGGCACATATCTCTCAGCGGCGCGATATCAACGATGAGAACCAAGTTAAGCAGTTCGCCAACACCATGCAAATGAGCGAAAATCTTAACATCCTCTACCTGCTTACCTTTGCCGACATTAAAGCGGTTGGCCCCAACGCATGGACAGAATGGAAGGGTTTTCTGCTCCAGGAATTGTACCAGAAAACCTACGCGCAATTAGAACGGGGCAACTTTGAGCAAGAGATCCGTTCGGAGAAAATTCGCGATCGCAAACGTGCGGTTATCAAGCTGTTACAGGATGAATATCCTGAAAAACGGGTGCGAGAATCGCTGCGCTTTTTCAGTACCAGGCATCTGATGGCGCATTATTCCGAGGAACTCGCAGATCAGGTCAGGGTGATTCTGGGCCGAGGGAGTAAACCGCTGTCCATGCAGGTCAGGTTTGATCCAGAACTGAACCTCAGCGAAGTCATTATCGTAACTCTGGATGTGCCCGGCTTGTTTACCACTATAGCCGGAGTGATGGCTGGCAATGGCATCAACATCCTCGAAGCGCAGATATATACCCTGCGCAATGGAATGGCTGTGGATATATTACAGGTAGATTCTGGCTCACACGGTCCATACGGGAAGAATAGCTTGAATGAGGGTCAAAGCGGCCTGGATGATGACTGGGATGCGATTGAACAGGACCTTCTTAAGTATTTACAGGGTAGAGATGACCTAAGCGTTTTGGTAAGACAGCGGCGCGAAGCGCTGCGTTTTTCTGAATTGAAAGTTACTCCTGGTGTTCCTCCGCTGGTGAGCATTAACAACGAAGTATCTGCGGACTACACAGTTATCGATATTACTACCAAGGACAAGGTCGGGCTGCTGTATGCTATTAACTCTACCCTCAATCGGTTGGGTCTGTACATCGGCGTGGCTAAAATAACCACCCAAGGGAATCAGGCTGGTGACACTTTTTACGTACAGGATATCTTTGGAGAAAAAGTGCTGCATGAAGAGAAGTTATTTGAACTGCAACAGGCCCTGCTGGAGCAATTACAGTGATGGCAAGAGATGCGTTTGATTCTCTACTGGATGCATTTACCGATTATATCAGGGTAGAAAAGGGGTTGGCGAACAACAGCATAGTAGCATACAGTGCCGATTTGCTTCGCTATGTTGATTTCTGTTGCTCGGTGGGGATACATACACCGCACAAGGTAACTAGAGAGCACATTCTGGCATTTTTTATTTACCTGAAGGATCAAGGCTTGGGAGTACGCAGTCGCGCCCGTTATTTGGCGGCGTTGCGGGGCTTCTATGCTTTTGCCTTAGAAGAAAACTGGCTAAAAGATAATCCTGTCGCCGGAATTGAGACCCCGAAGCTGCTCCAGACCTTGCCTCATATTCTGAATTTGAACGAAGTCGAAGCGCTCTTACAGGTATGCACCAAAAATGACGCTCTGAGCATGCGTGACCGCGCCATGCTTGAAGTTCTGTATGCGTGCGGTCTGCGAGTTTCGGAGCTAATATCTTTGCAACTAGAGGATTACCACCCGGCGAGCGCTTATATCCAGACTATAGGCAAGGGTGATAAGCAGCGCATTGTCCCGGTGGGGGAGGAGGCCATAGAGGTATTGCAGCACTACCTCGAACATGGTCGTCCGCTTTTGCTGCGCGGTCGCCGAAGTAACTACGTATTTCTTAATCGTTCCGCTCAAGGGTTGACACGTCAGGGCTTCTGGAAGATTATTAAGCGCCGAGCCGCCGAGGCCGGTATCAGTAAAAACGTGACGCCACATACCTTGCGCCACGCATTTGCCACCCACCTGCTTGAAAATGGTGCTGACCTGCGTGTAGTTCAGGTGCTGCTCGGACATGCTGATATATCTACAACCCAGATATATACCCATGTAACCAGGGCACATCTTAAAAAAGTGCATGAACGTTTTCATCCACGTAATTAGTATGTTATGATAAATAGTTGAGGAAATACATGAAATATATTGTCTTGCTTGGCGACGGAATGGCTGACGAACCCATGGAGGAGTTAGGCGGTAAAACCGTGCTGGAATACGCCAATACCCCCAACATGGATAAACTAGCCGCCAGTAGTGAAGTTGGTTTGGCCCACACGGTGCCAGAGGGTTTTCATCCCGGTAGTGATGTGGCCAACTTAAGCGTGTTTGGCTATGACCCCACCACCTGTTACAGTGGACGCTCGCCCTTAGAAGCCGCAAGTATGGGGGTAGAGCTTGGGCCTGAAGATGTCGCCTTTCGCCTTAATTTGGTGGATATTGTCCACAACTATGGAAAACTCTATATGTTCGATTTTACTGCTGGTCACATTGGCAGTTCTGAAGCCAGGGTTTTGATCGCAGCGCTGCAGGATCAGCTCGGTGGAGACGGAATTGAGTTTTACCCAGGTGTTTCCTACCGCCATCTGATGGTATGGCGCAACGGCAAAGATCAGATGGTATGTATCCCGCCGCACGATATCATCAATCAGAGCATTGAGGATAAATTGCCAACAGGTGAGGGGGCAGACACCCTGATTCAATTGATGACCTCAGCCCAGATGATATTGAACAATCATCCGATTAACTTGGCTCGAGCCGATGCGGGGAAATCTTTGGCAAATTCCATCTGGCTGTGGGGGCAGGGCAAGGCTCCGCACATACAGTCATATAAAGAAAAATTTGGCATCGATGGAACTGTGGTATCCGCAGTAGACCTGATCAAGGGGATAGGTATTTATGCAGGACTGGATGCTGTGGATGTGCCGGGTGCTACCGGTTACGTAGACACCAACTATGCTGGCAAGGTTGAAGCAGCTCTAGATGCGTTGCAGAAAAAAGATTTTGTTTATCTCCACGTTGAAGCGCCAGATGAGGCTGGACATAGTGGAGATATGGCAGAAAAGATCCAAGCCATTGAACTTTTTGACGAGAAAATCGTCGGGGCCATGCTCGACAGGCTGGCCAAATCTGGCCCCTACCGCATGCTCATTATGCCCGACCACCCAACTCCTCTGCATTCACGCACCCACTCCATGGATCCGGTGCCCTATATTATGTATGATTCAGCAGGTGCGTTTGCCAACAGCGGAACAAATACAGGCTATAGTGAAAAATCTGCCCGTGCCGGAGGTGTGGTTTACCAAGCAGCGTATAAGCTAATCCCACGCCTGTTACAGCAGCAGTGAGCGCTGCGAATTGATACGAGGCTGAAATGATGGCAGTAACACAGAGCAGGGTTTTACATAAGCTACGCCGGAATACCATGGCGCTGAGTGGAGCAGCGGTGGTGGCGGTTATGTTTATATTAGCCCTTTGCGCCCCCTTGCTGCCCGGCGATCCTGGTTTTGTGGATATCTCGCGTCAGTTGCAACCGCCGGACTGGAGTGCCTGGCTGGGTACAGACGATCTAGGGCGCGATGTGTTTCTGCGTATTGCCTATGGCGCACGTATCTCGCTATTAGTTGGGTTTGTCGCTGTGGGAATAGCGAGCATTATCGGTATCATGTTGGGCGCTGCAGCAGGTTATTACAGTGGTTGGGTTGACAGCGTGATTATGCGTTTTGTCGATGTAATGCTGTGTTTCCCTTCCTTTTTTCTTATTCTGGCGGTCATCGCCTTTCTGGAGCCTTCCATCTGGAACATTATGACAATTATAGGCTTGACCAGCTGGATGGGGGTGGCGCGTTTGGTAAGAGCTGAATTCCTCTCCTTGCGCGAGCGCGATTTTGTCATGGCAGCACGCGGGCTCGGAGCTTCTGATTTACGCATAATCTTGCGCCATATCCTCCCTAACGCAATCTCTCCGGTTCTGGTTTCAGCCACTTTAGGGGTAGCCGGAGCTATCCTCACCGAGAGCGCCCTGTCATTTCTTGGCATCGGGGTGCAACCCCCAACGCCATCTTGGGGGAACATGCTCATTGCTGGCAAACAAACCCTGGGTACGGCCTGGTGGCTTTCGGTATTTCCCGGACTGGCTATTCTGATAACGGTTCTGGGATATAACCTGCTCGGAGAGGGGTTGCGTGACATCTTGGATCCGCGCCTTTAGCACGCAGGCACTCTAAACTCGTATGAATAATGTTGATTTCAGCCTTAAAGTCCTTTCTCAGTTAGAACCGGCAGAGCTAATTTATGCACGGGTAGCTGCTCTTCAATGTGCAGAATACAGTTTTATCTACGCCAGCTATCACCCCGATTCAAACTTCAGACGCAATTTTACCAGTTGCCAGGATTATCTTGGATACGTGCGGGCAGAATTATCTGCAACGCCACAGGTTGGAAAATGTACCGTGATTAAAAAAGAATTGGTGGGGGGGAAGATCGCAGCAGAACATATCGAGCAAAATGTTGCCAGAGTGTTGCATAGCATGGAAATTACCCTGCAGGATGGCAGCGATGCCAGTTACTATGAAGTTGCCGAACTCAGCAAAGTGAAAGGGGGATGGCGCTACCTGCGGGGATACAAGGTGCCAATAACAGAACTTGAGGGAATCAGTGAGGAACATCTAAGTTTTGAAATAATAGTCAAGCGTGGAGTTTGTTTTTAAATATGCCCGAACTACCTGAAGTTGAAACGATCCGTTCCGGACTCGAGCCCCTGCTTATACATAGCACCATCGTTGATGTGTGCGTCCGTCAGGCACAACTGCGCTATCGTGTACCATCTGATTTGGCTGAACGTGTGTCCGGGCAGCGTATCACCGCCCTACAACGCAGGGCAAAGTATCTGCTGCTACAGGTCGAAAGGGGTACAATCCTCATTCATCTGGGCATGACTGGTTCGCTACGTTATCTGAGCGCTGCACAGGCACCAGAGCGCCACGATCACCTCGATTTTATCCTCGACAAGGGTATTTTGCGCTACCGTGATCCACGCCGTTTTGGCTTAGTGCTGTGGTACTCGGCGACAGAACCGGAGCATCGTCTGTTGGACAAACTGGGTCCAGAACCTTTGGGGGATACATTTACCCCAGATTATCTTGCCCTTCGAGGTGAGGGGAGCAAAAGGGCGCTCAAGAGCTTCATCATGGACAACCGTGTGGTTGTCGGGGTGGGGAATATCTATGCCAACGAGGCTTTGTTCCTCGCCCGCATACATCCGCTACGCCCTGCAGGGGAGTTGAGCCGGGCTGAGTGGGGAACACTGCACCGACACATTATTGAAGTGCTGCAAAAGGCAATTAAAGCGGGTGGAACTACCATACAAGACTTTGTCGACGGAAGTGGGAAGCCGGGCTACTTTCAACAACAACTTCTGGTATATGGGCGCGATAAAGAGCCATGTCCAGAATGTGGCACCATATTGCAAAAACAGGTGATCGGGCAGCGTTCAAGCTGGTTCTGCCCAGCGTGCCAGAGTTGAACAACTTGCGAGAATAACAGCATAAAAAAAGGGGACTGTGACATGCAGGGATTTGATTTTTATATCGATTACAGGGTGCATATAAGCGACATCAACTACGGTGGCCATGTTGCAAATTCAGCAGTGTTGAATTTTTTCCAAGATGCACGCATCAATTTTCTGGCGCATTTGGGTCCTTTTAGTGAAATGAATATCGGCGGCTGTGGTTTGATTCAACCTGAAGCACATGTCAAATATAAAGCGGAAATGTTTCACAATGATACCTTGAAGATATGGGTTGCCGTCACCGGAATAAAGCGCTCTTCTTTTGAACTCAGGTATTGTATTGAGCGCGACACAGTGATTACCGCCGAGGGGACCACCCCGTTGCTGGCATACAGCTATGCGCGCAAAAAACCCTGCCGTCTGCCGGATGTTTTCCGTGCCGCCCTTGAAGAGGTATTGATACCTTCGGAATAAACCTGATGGCCGGGTAGGTACAAAATGATCAACCTACGGTTTGCTTCTCCGGCCAATCTTTGCCCGCGGGTTGTCATGCGACCTGGAGCACCCACCACCCATCACCATTGAAAATGACCGTACCAAAAGCGAAGATTACGTATGCTTTCCAGATGAAATAACCACCTGCGGATAGATTGTAAAACCTGTGCTCCTTGATATGCTTAATTAAATATTTAAGGGGGAGTACAAATGAACATTCTTTTAGTTTATCCAGAGTTTCCAGACACGTTCTGGAGTTTCAAACATGCGCTAAAATTTGCCCACAAAAAAGCCTCCTCGCCTCCACTTGGACTGCTTACCGCTGCAGCACTTCTACCGACTGAGTGGGGCAAGCGCCTCCTCGACCTCAACGTTACTCGACTCACTGCCAAAGATTTAGCCTGGGCTGACGCTGTATTTGTCAGTGCCATGCTGGTGCAGAAGGAGGCGGCACGTCAGGTGATTGCTCGGTGCCAACAAGCTGGGCTCCGGATTATTGCCGGTGGACCATTGTTTACCAGCGAGTACGAGCAATTTGAAGAGATCGATCATTTAGTACTGAACGAAGGTGAGTTGACCATTCCCTTATTTGTAGACGATTTTGCCAGAGGTCAGGCGCGTCGCATCTATACAACCACCAAATTTGCCGATATACAAAAGTCGCCCGTTCCGTTGTGGGAACTCGCAGATATGCGGAGCTATGCTGCCATGAGTCTGCAGTATTCGCGCGGCTGCCCCTTCAAGTGTGAATTCTGCAACGTCACGACCTTGTTTGGCCATAAACCCCGTGTCAAGAGTACCGCCCAGATCCTCGCCGAGCTAGATGGCCTCTACGATAGAGGGTGGCGGGGGAGCATATTCTTTGTCGACGACAACTTCATTGGCAACAAAAAGCAACTCAAGACCGATCTGTTGCCCGCCCTTATCAAGTGGCAGAGGGTCAGGGCTGGACTTTCCTTTTACACTGAAGCATCCATAAACTTGGCCGATGATGCGCAACTTGTGGAGATGATGGTAAAAGCTGGGTTTGATACGGTGTTTGTCGGGATCGAAACAACCAACGAAGCCAGTCTTTCTGAAGCGAGTAAGTACCAAAATCAGAATAGGAATCTACTGGGAGACGTCAAAAAGCTGCAGCGAGCCGGACTGCAGGTGCAAGGTGGTTTTATTGTTGGCTTCGATAGTGATACCCCCGCTGTATTCCAGAGCCAGATCGACTTTATCCAGAAAAGCGGGATCGTCACAGCCATGGTTGGGTTGCTGCAGGCTCTTCCGGGGACGAAACTCTACGAACATCTGCAACTCCAACACCGGCTGGTTTCAGATACAACCGGGGATAATGTCGGCATTTCGACTAATATCATTCCGATCATGGGTCTTAAATCCTTGCAGGAGGGATATAAGAAAATCCTTCAGAGTATTTACGCACCTGAAAATTACTATCAGCGCATCAAGGACTTTCTCCAAGAATACCATCCGCCCAAAATTAAATCCGCAATGGGGCTTGGTTACAAAATTGCGTTGTTTCATGCCATCTACCGCATTGGGATACTGGGCAAAGAGCGTATTTATTTCTGGAGAGTCATGCTCTGGACCCTTTTTAAACGGCCACGCTTATTCCCTCAAGCTGTCACTTTGGCTATTTACGGCTATCATTTCCGCATCATCTGCGAGCGCTATATAGTATGCGAATCTACCTAGGAGTGAAATGATGGTAAGTAGATTAAGGTTTTTCTTAAACCGCATCGGCGAAAGACTTTGGGTCAAGCCTCTCGCGATGAGTGTGTTGTCGGCGACTACGGTGTTTCTTGCAAAGAAAGTGGATACCTACGAAATCAATGCGCTTGTTCCGGACATCAGTCCTGATTCAATAGAAACTCTGCTGACTATTACTTCCACAAGCATGTTGATGATTGCTACATTTGCTGTCGCGTCGATGGTCTCTGCCTATGCTTCGGCTAGCACTACCGCAACTCCGCGCTCTTTTTCACTGGTCATCTCTGATGATGTTTCCCAAAATGCTCTCTCGACCTTTATTGGTGCCTTCATCTTCAGCATCATCGCGCTTCTAACTTTAAAAAACAGCTACTATGATAAAGCAGGGCGTTTCGCGTTATTTGTCCTGACATTGATGGTTCTCACTATGGTCATTATTACCTTTGTACGGTGGGTGGATCGCATCGCACGTCTTGGACGCCTCGGGGGGACCATCGATAAAGTTGAAACCGTGACTACCGCGGCTTTACAACAAAGGCGACGTGCACCCACTCTTCGTGGAGTTCCTGCAGGGCTATGGCGCAGTGGAGGGCAGGCTGTATATGGTGGAGCAATTGGCTATGTCCAACGGGTGGATGTCAATGTATTGCAAGCGTTAGCGGAAAAGGCTCAGGTGCGAATCACGGTGGAGGCATTACCTGGTTCTTTTTCAGCTCCAGGTCGTGCACTTGCTTATGTCACTTCGGACTCAGGAGATTTACCTGATATCGATACAATTCACATCCAAAAGGCCTTTTTGATTGGTGCCGATAGAAAATTTGACGAGGATCCCCGCTTTGGCCTCATCGTTCTTTCTGAAATCGCCGGTCGAGCGTTGTCGCCTGCCGTGAATGATCCCGGTACAGCAATTGTCATTATAGGGACGTTTGTGCGGCTTTTTGCGCTCTGGAGTGAACCGGTTGAAGACGGGGATAGATTGAGCTGCGACTTTGATCGCGTAGAGGTGCCGGAAATATCTGAGAGGGACATGTTTGATGATGCTTTCACCGCCATTGCCCGTGACGGGGCGGGCACCGTTGAAGTCGTGACGTGGCTACTAAAGGCGTTCCATTCGTTAGCATCAATCGACGACGCTGCGATGCGGGAGGTAGCAACGCACCACGCCCGTTTGGCACTCGCCAGAGCAGAAAATGCTCTGAAGCTTCCGGAGGATCTGGCAATGGTTCGAAAACTGGCCAAGTCCATACCTTCGGCTTAATGTGCGTGATTGGAGTTGTAATGTTTATTCAGCAGTGAGCATTACCCCTTTAGCTACAAGGGTAATGCTTCTCCGGACACCTAACGTGAACTGTGCAACGCAAGGGGCTTGTCTGAAAATATGTCTCAAGGAATATATTTGAAGCGCGGATAGAATAAAAAGCCTTCACAAGTGTGTCGCCACTCCAGGCATTGAACAGTTCTGTTCAATGCCTGGAGTTTTATGCCTACAGAACTTTACGCCCTTGAAAGATGCGTAGAAGCACCACTATAACAGCAATTACGAGCAGAATATGGATAAACCCGCCCATGGTATACGAAGAAACCATACCTAGTAGCCACAGCACTATTAGAACTACTGAGATTGTCCACAGCATAACCATCTACTTTTTTTGTTGGCTGTGGTGGCCGCGTGAGGTACTAGCGTTTGTTCCACCTAGGCAACCAGTTGTTAGAATCGCAAAACTCACCTGAGCTGTACGTAAATTCACCCTAGACTCGCAGCTACTTTACCACCAAGTCGTTTTTCACCGACACGACACCATTAACCCCGCGGGCAACCTCTCCTGCTTTTTCAGCACTCTGGGCTGAATCAACAAAACCGCTTAACTGAACGTCCCCTTTGAACGTTACCACGGTGATCTGCAATGTTTTCAGGGTCGGCTCGCTGAATATTGCAGTTTTTACCTTGGCTGTAATGACAGAGTCGTCGATATATTCACCGGTACTTTCTTTC
The DNA here is from genome assembly GCA_034006915.1 of Desulfuromonadaceae bacterium. GTDB lineage: Bacteria > Desulfobacterota > Desulfuromonadia > Desulfuromonadales > Desulfuromonadaceae > JAIVHC01. Next base: position 20,908 of record JAVERW010000024.1, read on the forward strand.
TTGTGCGAGGCTGCACATCCTAAAAACGCGGTCATTAGCCCAATACAGACCAAGTATTTAAAAATACGCTGCAGTTTCTTCATGATGATATCTCCTTTTTGTGTGTAAACAAATTTACCTATCGCCTCAATCTAGCTTATCTTCCGCGTTATTCTTGTCAAGAGACCTCGGAGTAAAGCTCAAAGAGTAAGAGATTCACCGCCCATAGCAATCCATTTGTGCGCGTAATATGGAGCGGGATATCGGGCTGAAGTCTGGGATAAATTACCCCTTGACGCATTCAGCCGCGCGCGGTAGCTTGTCTACCTAATAGTGGTTTAAAGAGCGAAGCGCGATGTAAGGCACAGCTCTGAACAACAGGAAGCAACAGTGTTGATACATATCCTTTTAAGCTGATCCAGAGAGGTCTGCAAGGGGTTGAAATGTCTGAATATCCTGCTAAATTGACGTCTGCAATATGCTTGCCCCTGCAAGACGTTTTTGTGTTTCATTCAGCTACCAAATTAGAGAATAAATGTCGCCTGACCTGCACAATATGGGTCGGGTTTTTTTGTATCTTTTTTTACATTCTGTACGCAAGTAGTTTGCAAATGTTTGCGTTGTAGTTAAACCAGGTAAGACATTTTATAGGAGGTTATATGCCCGGACTCTGCACCATACTCCTGGATAGTGAGGCAATCCGCCGTGCGGTAACTCGCATTAGTCATCAGTTGTTGGAACAAAACAAAGGCTGTGAAAACATGGTGCTGATTGGAGTCCGCACCGGAGGAGATCACCTTGCGCGCATGATTCAGCGCAGGATTGCAGAAATTGAGGGGATTGAAGTGCCAATGGGGATTGTCGACGTCACCATGTACCGTGATGACGTTGGCAGCTCCCGTGAATTGCGCCCCGTGGGTAAAACCGAAATTCCTTTCAAGCTTGGCCAGCGCAATGTGATCCTGGTGGATGAAGTACTCCAAACAGGTAGAACCATTCGTGCCGCCATGGACGCCATTATGGATATAGGCCGTCCGGCCAGCATACAGCTCGCGGTTCTGATAGACCGGGGACATCGAGAGCTGCCCATTCGGGCTGACTACGTTGGACGCAATGTCCCAACCGCCAGTGAAGAACAGATAGAGGTTGAGTTTGACTCAAGCGGACAGGCCCATGAGGTAAGACTGCTGAAACCCTGAAAAGGTGCATTACACCTGAGCATGGAGAAAACACCTATGGCATTTGCACACAAACATTTTATTAGCACCAAGGTATTGTCGCGTGAAGACATCGACCTCATTCTCACGACAGCGCAGAGTTTCAAGGAGATAAATCAGCGCGACATTAAAAAAGTGCCCACGTTGCGTGGTAAGAGCATCATCAATCTTTTTTACGAAAACAGTACCAGAACCCGAACCTCGTTCGAGTTGGCTGGAAAGAGAATGTCTGCCGACACCATCAACATAACTTCCGCCTCTTCATCCGTAACTAAGGGGGAAACCCTTGAAGATACAGCCAAAAACATAGAAGCGATGGACGCCGATATCATCGTAATGCGTCACCCAGCATCGGGCGCACCGGACTACCTCGCGCAGCGTTTGAGTCGCTGCGCGGTTATCAACGCGGGCGATGGCGCACACGAACATCCGAGTCAGGCCATGCTTGATCTTATGACCATCAAAGAACATAAGGGGACTCTGGAAGGGTTGGTTGTTGCGATCATCGGTGATATCGCCCGTAGCCGGGTCGCGCGCTCAGACCTGTATGCGCTCCGGACTATGGGAGCCACGGTGCGTCTGGCTGGCCCGGCCACCATGCTGCCCCCCGGGCTGGATACGCTCGGTGCGGAGGTGTATACCGATATAAATGCCGCGATCAAAGACGCCGATGTAATTATTATGCTCAGAATTCAACTGGAACGTGAAGGGGGGAGCAAATTGCTGCCCACCAAACGTGAATATGCCCAGTTTTTTGCGCTAAATCCGGGGAATCTGAAGTTGGCCAAACCGGATGCCATCGTCATGCATCCCGGACCGCTGAACCGCGGGGTGGAAATCTCATCCTATGTAGCCGACGGGAAACAGAACGTTATCCTGGAGCAGGTAGAAAACGGTGTGGCTGTCAGAATGGCACTCTTGTACCTGTTGGCAGGCGGAAGTGATGCTTGATAAGCCATTTTTTATGCATAAAAGGTAGGTGCCATGAAAACTATTATAAAAAACGGAAGAGTAATAGATCCTGCGCAAAACATTGACGCTATCTTGGATGTGGTGATCAATGCCGGACGTATTGAAAGTATTGCCGCGCAGGTGAAGCCAGCAGATGATGATAAGGTGATAGATGCCACCGGTTTACTGGTCACTCCGGGACTGGTGGATATCCACGTGCATTTGCGCGATCCTGGGTATGAATACAAAGAGGATATCGTCTCTGGAACCAGGGCCGCTGCTGCTGGTGGATTTACCTCTGTGGCCTGCATGCCCAATACCAACCCAAGTAACGACAATAAAGCCATCACCCGGTATATGATCCAAAAAGCCCAGCTTGAAGGTTATGCCAATGTATTCCCTATCTGCAGTATCACCAAAGGGCAAAAAGGAGATTCACTGGTGGAAATGGGCGATCTCAAGCTGGCCGGTTGCGTGGGTTTTTCTGATGACGGCCTTAATGTAGAAGATGGAGCGATGTTGCGGCATGCCATGGAGTATGCACAGGGGTTTGATATGCCCATAATTGCGCACTCCGAGGATGAATCCATCAAGGACGGCGGGGTTATGAACGAAGGCCCGCTTTCCACCGAACTCGGGTTGACTGGGAACCCATGGGTATCTGAGGCGGCAAGCGTAGCTCGCGATATTATGCTGGCAGAGCTTACCGGCGCCCGCCTGCACATATGTCATATTTCCTCAAAACGCACCGTTGAGCTGGTCAGGGAAGCCAAACAGCGTGGAGTCCGAGTCACTTGTGAGGTTACTCCCCATCATTTCACTCTGACCGAAGAAGCTGTGCGTGGTTACGAAGTAAATGCCAAGGTTGGACCACCGCTGCGTACTGCCGCCGATGTTGCTGCTATGAAAGAAGGTCTGCAGGATGGCACCATCGATGCTATTGCGACCGACCACGCTCCGCATCATATCGATGACAAAAATATGGAGTTTATTTACGCTGCATTCGGCATGATCGGGCTGGAAACCGCTCTCCCGCTGGCGCTACGTCTAGTTGATGAGGGTGTGCTTACCCTCAATGAAGTTATCGCATGTCTGAGTTGCAAACCTGCGGGTGTACTCAGAATACCGCGCGGGACCCTGAACGTTGGCGCTGTTGCCGACATTGCCCTGATCGACCTTGAGCATACATGGGAGGTGACGCGACAGAGTATACGCTCGCGCTCGTTTAACACGCCATTTGAGCAACAGGGCATGAAGGGTAAGGCAGTTATGACTCTGCGTGCTGGGGAAGTGGTACACAAAGAGATATAGAAAAGCAGCTTGTAGAGCTTGACGTTCGTTTCTTGCGTGCGTATAATTGGTGCATAGATTAGAGAAATAGAAGTGTTTCGAGATGCTAGCGAAGGATCGCACTTCCGCAGCCACCTCAGGTAAGAACGCCTGCGATGGCATAGAAAATTGGACTGAAGAGTTAAAGTTACGGGTGGGCCAAGGGCCTGCCCGTAACTTTATTGCTTTCATACACAAAATAAAGAAAATAAAGGAACTTGCTATGTCAGATTCAATTCCCATGACTCCGGAATCATACGATAAACTACGCCAGGAACTGAAACAGCGTATGCGTGTTGACCGTCCCAAGGTGGTGGAGGATATCGCCGAAGCCAGATCACATGGAGATCTGTCAGAAAATGCTGAGTACGATGCGGCCAAAGACCGACAGGGGTATATTGAAGCCCGTATCAAGGATCTCAATGATAAAATTGCCCGTGCTGAAGTGATTGATCCCAAAAAGATTGAATCGGACAAAATTGTCTTTGGCGCCACTGTCACTCTGTACGATGTGGATAATGAAGCAGAGGTGGTATACCAGATAGTTGGAGAGGATGAAGCTGACATCAAAGAGGCAAAGATTTCTGTCACTTCACCTGTCGGCAGAGCACTTATCGGGCATGTTGTAGATGATGAAGTTCGCATCAAGGTTCCTTCTGGGCTCAAGGTATATGAAGTTACCGATATAGAGTATAAGTAATGACCAAACCACATATAGATTTAAACACCAAAATGGTAGATGTCCTCCGCCTACATCCAGATGCTCAGGCGGTGTTGGGTGAGTTCGGCCTGCATTGTTCGGGCTGCTCCGGATCCAAACATGAGTCTCTACGTCAAGGGGCCATTAATCACGGGTTGGATCCTGAAGAGGTGCTTACCCGCCTGATCGCCCTGACGACAGAACAAGCCTGAGAGGCGCTGTCTGTTCTAGATACTGGATGAGTTTTGGCGACTCCGGATGTAACAGATTTCTTCCGTTACGCATATATTCAGGTTCAGGCTAATCCAGGTGCAGGTTTATTCAAAAGGTATGGCGAGTTCGAAGCATGCAGACAGCAAGCTTTTATCCCCTTTGGTGCAACTAAAAGGGGTAGGCGAACGCCTGTGCGAAAAACTAGCGCGTCTGAATTTACATACCATAGAAGACTTGCTCTATCATCTTCCCGTTCGTTATGAAGACCGACGCCATTTATCCTCCGTAGCCAACCTTGGTTCAGGGCAAAGCGCTCCATTTCGTGCTCGGGTAATTAGTGCCGCTGAAGTTAAGCGTGGGGGGAGGGGTTCCAGAGCTGTTTTTGAAGCTCTGGTAGGGGATGATACTGGCCAGATCGTGCTGAAGTGGTTTCACTATCGACGCAACTGGATGGAGCGCTCCTATCGCCCTGGGCGCGAAATTCTCGGCTTTGGCGAGGTGCGTACCTTCGGTTTAAAGCGCGAAATCCTCCATCCTGAAGTGGAATTTGATCCGAACGCGCAACTTGATGCACGCATCCTGCCCATCTACCCACTGACGGAAGGAATCAGTCAGCAACGGATGCGCGCTCTAGTTCATGCAGCGGTAGAAACATATGCCAGCTTTCTGCAATCAGAAATTCCTGAATACCTACGTACCAAACATTCACTGCTGGACCTGAATGAAGCGATTTATCAGGTCCATAACCCAGATAACAACGTTGCTATAGAGGTATTCCAGAATCGTACTTCGATGGCGCACCGGAGCTTGATTTACGCTGACTTTTTTTATCTCCAACTAGGTTTGGCTTTACGCCAAGGCCGGCAAAATAAGCGGAAAGGGCGCGCATTTACGGTCTCCCACCGCTACACACGTCCGCTTCTAGAACAACTTCCGTTTCAACTTACCCCAGCGCAAAAGCGTGTTTTAAGTGAAATTAAACACGACATGATGGCTACTGCTCCCATGCACCGCCTGCTGCAAGGGGATGTAGGCAGTGGTAAGACTATTGTCGCCCTCCTTAGCGCTTTGATCGCCGTAGAGAACAGGACGCAGGTTGGGATAATCGCCCCTACGGAAATTCTGGCGGAACAACATTACCGCTTTTTTGCTACCTGGCTGCCAAGCCTGCAGTTGAACACCGCACTTTTAACCGGTTCTACCCCAGCGCGCAGGCGTAAAGAGATTCTACATCAGCTCGCCACGGGCGAGCTGCACATCATAGTGGGAACCCATGCACTGCTTCAGGATGATGTACAGTTTAACGACCTAGGCTTGGGGATTATTGATGAACAACACCGTTTCGGAGTTAAGCAGCGCAATTCTTTGCGTAAAAAAGGGAGTAACCCCGATATTCTGGTTATGACCGCAACCCCCATCCCGCGAACCCTGTCGATGACCCTGTATGGTGAATTGCAGATCTCGATTATTGATCAATTGCCCCAAGGACGTATCCCTGTTGTGACTCGGGTACTGTCTGAAGCCAAGCGCGCCGGACTGTATAATTTCATCAAAGAGCAGACGCAGGCCGGGTTTCAGAGCTATTTTATTTATCCGCTGGTAGAAGAATCCGAAACCTTGGAACTTAAAGCAGCCCAAGATGCGTATACTCAGTTAAACAAAGATCTTGGGGATGTTTGCCGGGTGGGACTCCTGCATGGACGCATGCGCAGCGCGGATAAAGATGCAGTTATGACTAGCTTTAAACAGGGCGAGTTGGACGTGCTTGTAGCCACTACGGTTATTGAGGTCGGAATCGACGTGCCCAATGCGAGCGTTATGGTTATCGAACATGCAGAGCGCTTCGGTCTGGCACAGCTGCATCAATTACGCGGCCGGGTAGGGCGTGGTGCGCAGAAAAGTTACTGTTTTTTGTTCCATTCCCACAACTGTTCCGCACAGGGGAGGGAACGGCTGCATATTATGGAAAGACACCGCGATGGCTTTAATATAGCCGAAGCTGACTTGCAGTTACGCGGTCCGGGTGAGTTCCTTGGCACCCAGCAATCAGGGTTGCCCGAATTCAGGGTGGCAGACCTGCTTGCTGACCGAGAAATCCTCGAATATGCGCGGGCAGATGCCTTTGAATGCATAGCTGCAGATGCATTACAGCGGGCGGAATTGGCTCCCATGCTGGAAACCATGGAACGCCGGTGGGGAGAAAAACTAGAACTTGCCGATGTAGGGTAAGTGCGTGGTTTAGCATATGCACTAGAGTTGTAGACTAATCTTGGCGCTGTAGCAGACTGTCAGAGAAGAAATCCACCATGTTGCGCTCGAACAGTTCGGGTATATCGGTATGGAATGCAACATGGGTCAATTCGGGTTCAAACCAGAGTCTGGTTGTTTCGCCTCCGGCCTGAAACAATTGTTCCGCTCCTTGTGGTTCGACCACCTCATCAGCTCCCCCCATCAGAATAAGCACTGGTGTTCCCTTAAGCGCAGGCATCATGGCTAACGGTGATATGTGTGGATTGTCCAAGTCTACATACGGAAGGCTGAACATGCGAATTAAGGGGACAAACGGGAAGGGAGGTAATCCAGTAAAATATTTTATCCCCTGTTTGAGACTGTGGCGCACACTCGCATACGGTGAATGTGCAACAACTGCCTTGATACGCTCATCCTGGGCGGCGTAACACAGAGACAGGGCTCCGCCCATGGAGTTGCCTAGAATGCCCAAGGTGTTGTCCGGTTCGCAGGTAGCAATATAATCTGCCACAGCCTTTACGTCCAGCAACTCATGTTGCCCAAAGGTGATCAACTCCCCTTCGCTGTCACCGTGAGCGCGCAGGTCGGGTGCAATGATGCCGAAACCATGACGTACCAGCATCGCTGCAATGGAGGCCATCTCTCCACTGTCCATCTTGTAACCATGCAGCAGAATTACTGTGGTGTCTGTAGTAGACGGAACATACCATGCCTTGAGATTTACGCCGTCGTCCGTTTGAAGACTAACCTGACGCGCGGCAACTCCATGCTGGTTAAAGCGCTGCTGAGGATGTTTTTCCGGTTCAGCCTGATAACGCGCTTGGCGCACCTCTGTCGGATTGAACAGCAGTTGGCGGGAATTCTTGTAAGAAACACCGAGGACAAAAAGTCCTGCAGCGACAATGATGATTATACCTACCCAGAAGGATGTGGACATATGTTCCCCTGATCTCTATGGTGCTTGCTTTACCCTAAAACAGATAATTTCATGCTGTGCGGAATTGGTGTCCGGACACTGTATTGGTTGCGCTGAATTGGCTGATGTTGTTAGTTGATAAGTTAGTTGACTACGAGTCAACGTATGGCTTCGATTATTCCAGGAGAATAGCACATGAGTGAAGACAGTAAAAAAATAATCTACTCCATGATGAGGGTGAGTAAGTTCTATAATAAACAGCCTGTCATCAAGGATATATCCCTGTCGTATTTTTATGGCGCCAAAATTGGGGTGCTGGGTCTCAACGGCTCCGGTAAGAGTACCTTGCTGCGCATTATGGCCGGAGTGGATAAGGAATTTAACGGCGAAGCAGTTTTATCTCCAGGGTACAGCGTAGGTTATCTTGAGCAGGAACCGCAACTAGACGCGACTAAAACCGTGCGTGAGTGCGTAGAAGAAGCGG
>JAVERW010000128.1:0-4346 GCA_034006915.1 Desulfuromonadaceae bacterium
CTACTCCACCCCAGAAACGCGATAGTTCCCAGCCCAGCTCGGCCTGGGTCATCCCCATCATGAGCGTAGTGGCAAGGCTCAGCAACAGTGCCGCAGGCGCCAGGATCCGCAGCAGGAGGAGGCGTGGCGCTACGGTGCATACAATGGCACCAGCGAGATAGCCGAGATAGTTCAGTCCGGCCAGACCTCCAGCCACCGCATGGCTCATGCCCAGATCTCGCTGCATCAGTGGCAATATAGGGGTAAACGCAAAGCGCCCGATTCCCATCACTACCGCCAGACCCAGCATACCGCCGAGCAGGACCCTCAAGGCCGCGCGCTCGGGGTGGGGAGGGGTGATAGTTGTTTTAGTATAATCCATACGCATCTCGCCTTCGTCACTTGTAGGTTATCCGCAAATCATCCCCCTGCTCGCTGCGCTTGCTTTCCCCCCTATTTTATAGGGGGGATTGAGGGAGGTTGTGCCGCAAATCACCCCCCTGCTCGCTGCGCTTGCCTTCCCCCCTATTTTATAGGGGGGATTGAGGGGGGTTGTGCCGCAAATCACCCCTGCTCGCTGTATTCGCCTTCCCCCCTATTTTATGGGGGGAGATTGAGGGGGATTGTGCCGCAAATCACCCCTGCACGCTGTGTTCGCCTTCCCCCCTATTTCATAGGGGGGATTGAGGGGGGTTGTGCCGCAAATCACCCCCCTGATCGCTGTGTTCGCCTTCCCCCCTATTTTATAGGGGGGATTGAGGGGGGTTGTGCCGCAAATCACCCCCCTGCTCGCTGCGCTCGCCTTCCCCCCTATTTTATAGGGGGGATTGAGGGGGGTTGTGCCGCTGGACGTAGGCACGGTACGCCGCGCCCCTACGGCCGCACCCGATACAACTTGTGCTCTTGTTATTTTATTAGTGGAAATTCGCGCCCAAATAGGTTGAGATAGGCACATGACTTACTCCATCTTTTATTTCACCGCTTGTTTCGAAGTTTGGCTCAACTGTTACGCCTTTGTCCGCAGCGCCGGGGTGACGCCATGAAGTTATTCCAGCGCCTATGGCCGTGGTTGCGTCCATATCGGCGCAACCTTGCCCTCGGCTTTCTCCTGGTTGTAGTCACCAACGCGCTTATCCTCATGATTCCGCAGTTGCTGCGCTTGGGAATAGACGCCATTGAACAACGTCAGAGGCAAGATGTACAGTTTTATGCCGCGATAATCATGCTGGTCACCCTCCTTGGCGGAGGTCTCCGCATTCTCTCACGCCTGTACTTCTTCCACACAGGACGGCGGGTCGAGGTGAATTTACGCCGCGCCATGTTTGAACGTCTGCTGTATCAGCCTGGCCCGTTCTTCAACGATCACCGCATCGGCGATCTGGTGTCGCGCTTCACCAACGACCTCACTAATGTACGCATGGTGGTGGGTTTCGGGCTTGTTTCGCTGGTTAATGCTGCGGTGATCTACACCATCTCCATCAGCATGATGCTGTGGATGTCACCATCGCTGACTGTTGCTGCGCTGCTGCCGTTTCCGCTGCTGCTTTTTGCCGTCAAAAAAATAAGCCGCCGCCTGCTACACTATTCCACCCAAGTGCAGGAGCGTCTCGGCGATATCAGCGATATGGTGGAAGAATCGATCCGTGGTCAGCTCAGTTTACGCAGTAGTGGCTTTCAGGATGTGCGCTGCGACCAGTTTGATGGGCTCAACCAGCACTACCTCAGCGCCTCTGTAAGTATGGCAAAGATGCGTGCCTTGATCGGACCGATCATGGGGATAGCCACCCCCATGGGAATTCTGCTGGTACTGTATTTCGGTGGACGCCAGGTTATTGACGGCACCCTCCGTCTTGGTGACTTGGTGGCTTTCAACGCCTATCTGGTGCAACTGACCATGCCCACCATGCTACTAGGTTGGATCTTAACCTTGGTACAACGCGCCGCAGTGGGGATGGATCGCATTAGCCTGCTCCTCAATCTGAGTGCACCCAAGCCGCTGCTTAAAGCCCCGCCGGAGGCTTCCCGCGCCCCAGGCATCCAGCTTAAGAACGCCAGCTTCGGCTTTAACGCCGCCAAACCGGTGCTGCATCAGTTGAATCTGGAGATTCCGGCCGGCTCCATGCTCGGCATCACCGGCGGCGTCGCCAGTGGTAAAAGTTCGCTCCTTCATCTCCTGACTGGGCGCTATCCCATCGCCGCCGGACAGGTGTTTATCGATGGCGAGGACCTTAGCACCATCGACCCACAGCGCCATTGTCAACGCCTGTCTGCCGTACTCCAGGAGGGCAAGCTCTTCAGCGGAACCCTGGCGGATAACTTTCGCTTTGCCGCCCCCAACCTTGCACCAGAAGCGTTGCACGAGATCATCCGCCTTGTTGCGCTGCAGGAAGAGGTTGAAACTTTTCGCAACGGCCTCGACACCCGTATCGGCGAAGGGGGACTAACCCTCTCCGGCGGACAACGCCAGCGGGTCGGGGTTGCCCGCGCTCTGGCCCGTCCGCGCGGACTCTGGTTGCTGGATGATCCCTTCAGCCATCTGGACTCCGCAACCACACGCAAGGTATGGGATGCGCTACAGCAGCAGCTGCGCCACCAAACCGTGCTGTTTGCCTCCAGCCGGGTCTCCATGCTGCAGGGTGCGGATAAAATTATAGTGTTAGATAATGGGGAAATTATTGAACAAGGTAATCATTCCGAACTCATGCAGCTAAATGGGGAATATACTCGTCTAGTAAAGCGCGAGCAGCTTCACCGCGAAATGGAGGGGTTATGAAATCATCTGCTAGCGATGAAATCCGCGGCCGCCATTTCGACGGACAGATCCTGAAGCGCTTTCTCCCCTTCATTCGCCCCTATCGTAAACTGGCGTTGACCGGACTTGGGCTCCTACCATTTATCTCAGTGGTGGGGGTTATCCCACCACTGCTTATAAAAACCGCAATTGACACCTGCATCATCCCCGGTAACCTGGCAGGACTACTGCCCATCGCAGCGATTCTACTGGCGGTACTGTGCACCGAGGCAGTGCTGACCTTTGGCCAGGCATGGTGCGTCCAGATCGTAGGGCAATACATCATGGCCGACCTGCGCCGCGTCGGCTTTGCCAAACTCATGCGCCTGCCGCGCTCCTGGTACGACTGGCAGCCATCAGGCCGCATCCTCACCCGTCTGACCTCCGATATTGAACACGTCGGCGACCTGTTCGGCTCTGGGATTGTCTCCGCCATCGGCGACATTGCTACCATCGTGCTGATCTTCGTCATCATGCTTTCCATCAACGTTCCCCTGTCGCTGGTGGCCTTTTCAGTTGTCCCTTTTATGCTGCTCCTGATTTTGCTGCTGCGCAAACCCATGCGCAGGGTAATGCGGCAGCTGCGGGCACGCCAGGCCAGTCTTAATGCGTTTATTTCCGAGCGCACCAGCGGCATTGCCGAGGTGCAGATATTCAGTCAGGAACAACGCAGCAGTATCGAGTTTGACAAGCTGCAGGATGAATACCGCCGCAGCGCCCTGAGTTGGGTCAGCCTGGAAGCGGTATTTTACGCCAGCGTACATATTTTTGGGAGTCTGGCCGTGGCGGCTATTTTGTGGAAGGGTGGAGGAGAGGTGATCCAGCAGAGCGTGACCTTTGGCACCTTGGTGGCGTTTATCGAATATTCGCGTAAATTCTTCATGCCCTTAACCGATCTGGCCTCCAAGTTTTCGGTCCTGCAGACCAGCAATGCGTCGCTGGAACGGATCTTCGACATCCTTGATCAAGAAGATGAACCTCAAGAGGGACGTCAGGAGGTGCCCGGCAACGGCGGGGTGGAATTCGACAATGTCACCTTTGCCTACCTTCCAGGTGAAGATATTCTGAAACAGGTCAGTTTCAACCTTGAACCTGGCAAACGCACCGCCTTGGTGGGTGAAACCGGCAGCGGCAAGAGCACCCTGACTCAACTGCTCCTAGGTTTTTATCCGGCCGATCAGGGGCAAGTGCGTATCAATGGGGTGGATGTCACCACCATCGAAAAAGCGGCACTGCGCCGCATGGTTGGCTGGGTCTCGCAGGAGCCGTTCCTGTTTTCCGGCTCGGTGCGCGCCAACCTCGACCCGCACGATACGCTGAACGACGCAGAATTGCTCCACGCCATCGACGCCACCGGAGCCAAGAAGGTAGTCGAACGCCTGGGTGGTCTCGAAGGGCGTCTGGTGGAACACGGCAAGAATCTCTCCAGCGGTGAGCGCCAGCTGTTATGTCTAACCCGGGCGCAGATCCTCAATCCACCTATCATGGTGCTGGACGAAGCCACCAGCCACCTCGATGGTGACAGCGAGGAATTGATCTACGCCGGAATGCGCACCCTGGCTGGCGGGCGCACCAC
>JAVERW010000025.1:0-28440 GCA_034006915.1 Desulfuromonadaceae bacterium
CCCAAACCCGTCTCGAGGATCTGCTGGGGATAGAAGCACAGAAAATCCTGGCGGCCGACAATACCGCGCAGTTTGTAGCGGGATTGCCGGCTAACAATGTACTGCTTTGGGGCTCACGTGGCACGGGCAAGTCGTCGCTAGTTCGAGCTCTATTACATGAGTATTCCGCAGTTGGGTTGCGCGTAATTCAGGTGGATAAGGATGACCTACCGCATCTGCCCGATATTTTTGCTCAGATTAAGAGTGAGCCCTATCGGTTTATTCTCTTCTGCGATGATCTCTCGTTTGAAGCTGGGGAACTTAGCTACAAAGTATTGAAGAGCGCCCTTGACGGTTCCGTGTATTCAGCGCCGCCCAATTGTCTCATCTACGTTACCTCTAACCGGCGTTATCTCATTCCCCAGTATGATTATGACAACCTGGGTAATCACATGAAAGGTGGAGAGGTTCGGGCCTCCGAGAGCATAGAGGAGAAAAGTTCTCTGTCGGATCGTTTTGGGCTGTGGATCTCCTTTGATTCCTTTAGTCAGGAGCAGTATCTGCACGTGGTGCGTCAGTGTATACAACGTCTGTGCAGCGAGTTGGGACGGGCCCTCCCTTGGACACAAGCATGTGAAGATGCGGCGCTAAAGTGGTCACACGATAAAAGCAAGCGTTGCGGACGCACGGCGTTTCAGTTCGCCCGGCGCTGGGTAGGGATGGAGTTGCGTAAACAGGATGACGCTGCAGCCGAATGAGCCTTGTCCGCTACATACGCACTTAAAGGTATAGCAAGATCAGGTTCAGCATCCCAATAAGGAAGCCGAGCAGTGCGCCGAAGAGATTGATATAACGGAACTGCTCCCGCATGATCCCCATCAACAGCTCTTCAACCTGGAGAATGTCGAGGTTGTTGACCTTTTCTTCGACCATGCGTGCGATATTTATCCCTTCGACTAGCGGGGGGAGCTCTTTTTTCAGGACTAGAATAAACTGGCGCATCAAGCCTTGGTATAGCTCTTCGCGCGCGTCGCTGGGGATATATTCGGCCAGAATCCCCAAGGGGCGCTCGTACACCATGTGGCGCGCTTGACGCTCCATCCACACGCTGCTAGTGCGCGAAAAGGTAGTGGAGCGCAGGTAGTCGAGAATATGCCGACTGACTCCGATACCAAGGTGCTGGGCGCGCGCGTGCCCAGTATTACCGAGGAATGGAGCACTTAACTCACCGAGGGTGCGCCTAGCGTTGTTTTTGAAGGCGGCGTCTAGCAGTCTCAAGGCGCGGGTCTGGATTGTTTCAGAGGTAAGAAATGTGTAAGCCGCCGCGCCCAGGCGGTGTTTGAGTTTAGTTACTTCTGCATAACTTAACCCTTCGATCCATTCTGTCACTGGCCGTTGTAATATCTCTTCCATTCGGGCCTGCGCCACCGCCGCGATACTCTCCTGCGCGGTCTCGGTCTGAAGCCACTCTTCCAAGCTATCTAGCGCTGTGTCGATGAACTCCGGCAGGCGCTTGTAGATTATGTTTATATCAAACAGTGCCCCCACCAGCGCCGCTAACCCTTCCACCGAATTGATGAGGGTGTCCACGCCGTCACGCGCCATCTGCTCAAGCTGGGTGCGGTTTGTACCGCTGCGCATTGCGCGTATCAGCTCGGTGCCTAAACTCGGAATCTGCGCCTTAATTTTTTCTGCCAGCATGGTTTTGAGATCCGCAGGGAGCACATCGTTGAGACTTTTGTCGCTTTGCAGCACTCGGTCGAGCTGAGTATCAAGCCAGCGTTCCATCTGGCTTCTGGTTTCTGGCTGGTGTAACCACTGGTTCAAAATTGTAGCGCTGTTATCGCGTAATTGGCGATAGTGCTTTGGCCCAAGAACTTGACGTAGTTCGCGTCCCAGCAAATGCTCTACTGCCTGAGTGCTTAGTTTTTCTATGCGTTGCGCAAAAATGGCAGACTGAATTATAGCGCCAATTTTGCCACCTGCCTTAGAGCTGATATGTCCGAGAAGAACGGCGAGGCGGCGCTGCAGGCGGCGGGGCACAAGGGTGATGGGTGCTCCGAGAGGGCTTTGCATGAAGGTATCCATCTTCTGTGCTAGCGCCTCATGCACCTTGGTACGGAATTCCGGTTTGTCCAGGGTGCCCCCTACATCTGCGGAGGTGAGGAGGTGTTCCCCCACCATCAGTCCCATCTTACGCGCTAAATCTTCGCGCCGGGATGGAATGATGCCTGGAGTCATAGGGACTCGCACCCCCCAAATGTACCAAGGGCGCAGGGGGCGGAATAGCATGCGGATCGCTACGTAGTTGGTGACATAGCCGATCAGTGCCCCCAGCAGGGGCGGCAGCAGAAAAGGAATATATGGTTTCAGCGCGGTAAGCATCATGTACCTATTTTAATCAGGATGTCGGCAGCAGGCGTTGGGGGTCAAACTGGTCCAGGTGAATGCGTTCCGCAGGCAATGTATCCGCTGTGTGCCCATGCTTTTCTTCCGCGGGGTTGCCTATCCCGATGATGGCGTGGACCCGCATCTGTGCGGGTATCTTCAACACTGAACGCACATAGGTCTCTGAATCGGTTTTTTCATCGTGTTGCCGCTCTCTTATCTGAACCCAGCAGCTGCCCAGACCCATGTCGGTTGCGCCAAGGTGAAGCAGGGTCGCCGCCAGAGAACAATCTTCGATCCATACATCGCTGCGCTGTGGATCGGCGCAGAGAACCACGGCAAGGGCGCATTGTTGCAGAAAGGCACATCCATGGGCTTTCGCCTGCCCCAACGCGTGTAAAGTGTCTGTGTCGGTAACAAAAACAAAATGCCACGGTGTCAGCGCGCGCGACGAGGGGGAGCGCAAGGCGATCTCCTGTAGGCACTCCATCTGCGCTGAGGTAAGGGGTTCAGGGGTAAATTGGCGGATACTGCGCCGCTTACGTAGAAGTTCCAGAGTTTTGAGCATTATTATTCCTTCCCATCCAGATATATTGTGCTGAGAGCTTGAACCAAGCGAGTTTAGGTAAAAATATCAAAAAAAACCCGCTACAACATATGGATTGTGCATATGTATAGCGGGTTACAGAAAACAGATAGTACATTGCAACAGGTATAAATACAAATACAACCAGACAGGGGTCGGGCAGTTACTTAAAGGCGCTGAAGTTGGAGGGGTCAGAGAAAAGATTAGCGGCAGGGCTGGAATAGCATAAACATTACATAACAAATAACATCAGCCCTGCCGTATCCATTTCATCGCATAACAATATATCGCGGTGCAGATTCCTGCATAACAAATCCACCTCAATCAGGAGCGGCGGAAATTTCATAACATGGGGAGTGCGATAATAAAAAAACTCCTCAGACTTCAGCATCTTTTAAGAAAGAAAATTCGGTCGCAACCTTTTCTGGGGGTTGGCGCAGGCATTGACTAATGGCCTGCGTGAGCGGACCAGACACGCCCCATACCAACCATATTCCCAGGCGATCAAGTTTAATCTGGTATTCACGTTGGATCCCAGAGCAGACAACACCATTGATGTGCTGTTGCGCGAGCCAGGTGCAGGTGTCTTCTCCTTGTGGGCAAACCCGCTCCTCTTTGAAGGAGTATGTGCCGGAGTCGAAATCTGCATCGAACACACAGAACGTGCTCGCACCATCGAAGCGTGGGAAAACTCGGCTATCGTAACAGGGGATAGCTATGTGTACCGTTTTTGAGCTCATGTGGGATAAACCGCTGCACGACTTGTGCCAAGGGGTGCGTTTGCGAGAAAAGCGAGCATCTACAGCGTATTGAGACGATTGCGAGTTTGGGGGCTAGGTGTGAATGTGTTGCATGTGCAACGTGTAGACAGAGGGGATCATGCTGACTTGCCGTAGTATGCATGGTTTTGCGGCGTTGCAGAGTATTGCAACGTGTCTGCAACATGTGCAACGCTATTTAGCCGAGGTTATGTTTCTTGAGCCAACGCCACAAGGTGGTACGGTCAATACCTAGGTGGTGGGCAATTTGGGATCTTTTGCCTGAAAAACGCTGTAGGAGTTGTTTGAGTTCGGCCGCGCTGATTCCTGCAGTAGCAGCACGAGAGTCGTTTTTTTCAGCACTTGGAGGCAGGTGTCGGTGTTCAATCTGGGTACCGCGACAGAGGATGACAGCACGTTCTACAATATTTATCAGCTCCCTTACGTTGCCGATGTACTGATGGGTTAAGAGCAGTTCCAGTGCGTCGGGGCTGAAACTGTGGATTCTCTTGCCGTGTTTTTTGCAGAAGCGTTCTAAACTGATATCAAGGAGCAGGGGGATATCCTCCTGACGCTCATTCAGGGGCGGAATCTTGAGGGTGACGATATTCAGGCGATAGAGCAAATCACGTCTGAAGCGTTTTTGCTCCACCAGTTCTGCCAGATCATGATGGGTTGCAGTGATAAAACGCACATTGGCAACCTTGGTTTCATCACTGCCCAGGGGCTGGTATTCGCGGTTTTCTAGTACCCGCAACAGTTTTACCTGCAGAGACAAGGGTAAGTCCCCAATCTCATCGAGGAACAGCGTCCCCCCTTCGGCGCTGGCTAAACGTCCAAGTCGATCCATGGCAGCGCCCGTATACGCCCCTTTGCGCACTCCAAAAAATTCAGCTTCCAGTAGTTGTTCCGGCAGAGCGCCGCAATTTATCACCACTAGCGAAGCGTCTTTGCGTGCGCTCAGATTGTGCAGGGCGCGCGCAAACAACTCCTTGCCGGTACCGCTCTCCCCTTGGAGCAGCACGGTTACGTCGCTCTCTGCCACATCCGGTATAATATCAAACAGTTGCTGCATCTTGTGATTGCGGCTGATCATATCCTGAAAACTGAATTTTTTACGAAATTCTCCACTTAATGCACGTAGTTGAGACAGATCTCGGAAGGTCTCTACTCCGCCAATAGCTTCGCCTTCGAGATTCAGCAGCACCGCCGCATTTACCGAAATTGGAATTTCCCGATTGTTTTGGTCCAGAATGGTCACTTCTCGATTGTTGATACTCTTGCAACTGGCAATAGCCTGACGCAGGGGGCAGTTGTTGAAACAGGCATTGGTGCGGAATATCTCGCAACAGGGTTGTCCTAGCGCTTTTTCGCGCGGAACGCCGGTGATGTTTTCCGCTCCACGGTTGAATAAGGTGATGCACATATCGTTATCCACTGTGAACACCCCATCGGAAACACTGTCCAGGATGGTTTGCAAATGTTGCAGGTCGGTGCGCATCACCTGTATTTCTGGTAGTTGCATTCGAACTCCCTCTTCTTTAATCATTCGAGGATTCTGGGTTGTCTTAGTAATTTAAGGGTATTGCTGCAGATATGGACGACTGAAACTGCACGAAAGTGCAGCTAATGCACCAGTATAGCGTGTTTGTGTTCCCCTGATAAGGTCATATTTGATTACCTTTTAGGCACCAACCTCCATCTATATAAATGGCCTATCTAGTTTTCTCCTTAGCGTTAATATTAGTATTTGTCAAATACCATATGCCGAAAAAAATTGTTCTTAGCTTGAAAAAAAACCACATTCGCATTAGTATTCGCCGAATATTTAAGAGTCTAATGCCTCTTTTGAAGGATGTTAACCCATGCAGAAGCAGATTGCCCTGGTTACGGGCGCGAGTAAGGGGATTGGGGCGGCGATTGCCCTGGAACTGGCCGCGTGTGGCTATGATATATGGCTGAACTATCGTTCGGATCATGCTGGAGCGCAAGCCGTCGCGCAGCAAGTCGAAGGCTATGGACGTGTGTGCACCTTGTTGCCTTTTGATGTAGCGGATTCTAGCGCGGCGGAAACAGCACTGGAAGTATTGCTCCAAGCCCAAACCCCAGCGGTACTGGTGAATAATGCAGGCTACGCGCGTGATGGAATAATGGCATTGATGCGGCAATCGGACTGGGAGGATGTTATCGCGGTACATCTGAACGGTTTTTTCAACGTCACCCGCTTAGTGGTTGCGCGGATGTTGAAGAAGCGTAGCGGGCGCATAATCAATATAGTGTCTACTTCGGGTGAGGCTGGGGTGGCAGGGCAAACCAATTATTCTGCGGCTAAGGCTGGGTTAATCGGTGCTACGCGTTCACTTGCGGCGGAGGTTGGACGGCGCAATATCTTGGTTAATGCGGTATCTCCGGGGTTTATCGCCACCGAGATGACACAAGATTTCCCCCTTGAGCATGTTCTACCCAGAATCCCCCTTGGACGGGTCGGCCAGCCAGAAGAGGTCGCCGCCATGGTGGGATTTTTGTGTTCTGAGCGCGCAAGTTACATAACCGGACAGGTGTTTGCGGTCAACGGTGGCGCGCATATTTGAAGCGCATCTTATTAAGTAGAGGATACGACACGTGCACAGAGTCGCTATAACCGGAGTCGGAATTGTTTCATGCTTAGGCAGTGAGCGCGCTACGGTAGTTGAAGCGTTGCGCACCGGGCGTTCCGGCATTGTTGTAGATCCGCAGCGGGCGGAGATGGGTTTTCGTAGCGCCCTTACAGGGAAGATTGAAGGGGTAGATAGCGGCATTCTGTCGCGCAAACAGCGCAAAACCATGCCAGATTTTGCGCTGTGGGCGTACGCGACGGCGCTGGATGCTCTGGAGCAGGCAGGGTTGAGTCAGACACAGATCGCAAACGCAGAGACCGGCCTGATTTATGGCTGTGACTCAAGTTGTATCGCCGCCATAGAACAGGTGGATGCGTTGCGCGCCCGCCGCGAAACCAAAGCTATTGGCAGCGGGCAGGTGTTTCGCTCCATGACCTCTTCCGTCACTATGAATCTGAATACCCTGCTGAAAACCCAAGGCGCATGCTGGACCCTGAGCTCTGCCTGTTCTAGCGGTGGGCATGCGGTGGGACAGGCAGCAGACCTGATTCGCCTTGGGCGCCAGCAGCGGGTAATCTGCGGCGCTGCGCAGGAAGTAAACTGGGAGTCCATGTGCAGTTTCGACGGACTGGGGGCGTTTTCCACCCGTATGCAGGATCCAGCAGCGGCATGTCGCCCGTTTGATGCCGGACGCGATGGTTTAGTCCCTAGTGGCGGTGCGGCTAGCATTGTGCTGGAGCGCTATGATCTGGCGCAGCAGCGTGGCGCGGTAATCTTGGGCGAAGTGCTCGGTTACGGATTCTCTTCCGACGGTGCGCAGCTTTCAGTGCCGACGGAGGAAGGCCTCGGTCGCGCCATGCGTTCCGCTTTGGATCAAAGTGGGATCGCAGCGGCAGAAATTGACTACATCTGTGCGCACGCTACCTCCACCATTGCTGGGGATGCTGCCGAAGCCGTCAATATAAAACGGATCTTTGCGGATACAGCTCCACCGGTATCATCCTTGAAATCCATGACTGGACACGAACTCTGGATGTCGGGGGCGTCGCAGGTGGTGTATGCCACCCTGATGGCGCAAGCTGGTTTTATAGCTCCCAACATTAATTTTGTGCGTCCATGTGAGTATGCGCAAGGACTCAACATCATTCGAGAAACCCTTCCATATGCACCGACCAAAGTATTGTGTAATTCTGCCGGCTTCGGTGGGACCAATTCCGCGTTGATACTGAATTATGCTTAAATTTTCATGCTGAATAATTCTAGCTACGATGTGGCGGTAATTGGTGCGGGCGTTTCTGGGCTCAGCTGCGCGTTGATATTAGCGCGCCACGGGAAAAAGGTTGTGGTGCTGGAGCAGCACCCGCGCCTGGCCCCGGTGCTGCGGGGATTCAAGCGCAATGGGATGTTTTTTGACAGTGGCTTCCACTATGTTGGCGGCCTAGGGGACGATGGCCCTTTGTGGCCGCTGCTGCGCTATCTTGGGCTGGATATTGGGCTGGAACTTACGCCGTTTAATCCCGACGGCTTCGATTGTCTGCATAACTGCACCACCGGGCAGCGTCTATGCCTGCCGGTCGGATTCGAAAATATCCGCATGCAGCTTTCTGCCCGCTTCCCAGGCGCTGCTAAGGATATAAAAGAGTATTTGGATGATATCGAGCGCTGCTGGCGTTCGGTGCCGTATTTGGATCTTGACCTTGACTTGAATGAGGTGGTTAATGCCTCGGTTCACGGTCTTACCGTAGCCCAAGCGCTCGCCCGCTTTGCCCCCTGGCCAGAGCTGCAGGGGCTACTGTCCATGCATGGCCTGCTGTACGGTATTGAGCCGTCGCAGGCGTTGGCAAGCTTGAATGCTCAGGTGGCGGGCTCGTATTATCATTCTGCTCATGGTATTAGGGGCGGTGGCGGCGCGGTAGTGCAAACCTACGTAGAGCGGCTTGCTGCCGCCGGAGTAGAGGTGCGTTGCGGTGCTGAAGTAACCCAGATTCTATCCGAAGCTGGCACAGTCAGCGGGGTATGCCTGAGCGATGGCGCCGAGATACAGGCGTCCGAAGTCATTGCGAGTATGAACCCAGCGCTGTTGCCGGAGATGCTACCGGCTGGGGCGGTGCGTCCGGCGTACCTGAAGCGTTTGCAAGGTCTGCGGCAGACCGCTTCGGCGTATGTGTTATTTGCGGCCTGCACGAACCCAGTAGAGGTGCTACAAGGGTGTAACTTGTTTTCCCAGCAGGGGACAGGTGTGTTTGACTCCTGTTTGGATCAGAACGTTGAAGAGCGCCCTTTGTTTCTGGCGGCAGCAACACCGCAGCATCTACATGCTGGCGTAGGCGATAGTGAAGATGGCGAGAGCAAAATTCGGCATGGTGTTATCGGTATTGTGCCGGCAGCGCATAGCGAAGTTGCCCCTTTTTGGAGCGGGCCCCATCAGCGGAAGCACGGCTACGAAAGCAAGAAAAAAGAGATTGGTGCGGCAATCTGCAACAGAATCCGTACCTGCTGTCCGGAACTTGAATCCCTGGAACAGGTGGATTTGTCTACCCCGTTGACCCTGCAGGATTATTCTATGGCACCCGCCGGAGCCATCTACGGGGTGGGGCGCTTTGCCGGTCAGTATAATCCACAAGCGGTTACGCGTCTGCCGGGGCTGTATTTGAGTGGACAGGCCATAGCCGCGCCCGGACTGCTCGGAGCCTTGGTTGGGGCTTATATGACGTGTGGCTCTATGTTAGGGCATGATCTGTTACGAGGAGAGTTGAGAAAATGGCGCTAGAGCCAGTTGTTATAACCGGAGCCGGAGTTATCTCTGCGCTGGGACACAGCCTTGAAACCCTGACCTCAGCGTTGCTGCGCGGCGAATCAGGGGTTCGCTATGTGCCGGAGTTGGAGCACGTGGGTGGATTACGCTCACGCGTTGCGGCACTTGTCGACGGGATTGACCCAAAACAGATTCCGCGGCGCTTTCGGCGTTCCATGTCGCGGATGTCCATGTATGCGTATCTGGCCAGCGTGCAAGCGCTTGAGATGGGGGCATTCCCCGAAGAATATCTAGCTAACGGGCGTACCGGGGTTATTATCGGTTCCACCCTGGGTAGTACTGAAACAAGCGAACGGTTTTTTGCAGATTATTTTACCGATCACAGTCTGGAGCGGATGCGTTCTGGGTTGTTCTTTCAGCTTATGGGCCACTCCTGTGCCGCCAATGTGGCCCAGTCTCTGGGGATCACCGGACGGGTATTGGCTCCCGCTTCTGCTTGCGCTACTAGTTGTCAGGCGGTGGGCTACGCCTACGAACAGATCGCGTTCGGACGTCAGGATGCGATTTTATGCGGTGGTGCAGATGAATTTCACCCGCTTACGGTTGCAACGTTTGATATTTTACATGCGGCCTCCACTGCCTACAATGAGGACCCCCAGCAGGCGTCGCGCCCCTTTGATGCTGCGCGCGATGGGGTGGTATGTGGCGAAGGGAGCGGGGTGCTGCTGCTGGAAAGCAAGAAGAGCGCACTCCAACGCGGGGCGCCTATTCTGGCGGAAGTGGTGGGGTTTGCGACCACCTCTGACACCTCGAGTATCGCTAATCCCGATGTGAATGCCATGTACACCTGTATGCGTCTTGCGCTTGAAGATGCGGGCATTGAAGCGCATGAGCTAGAATATGCCAACGCTCACGCCACTAGCACCATGCAGGGCGATATTGCCGAGGTTCAAGCGCTGGCGCAGCTGTTTGGAGACAAGGTTCCGGTGAGCAGTTTCAAGGGACACCTTGGCCATACCCTAGCGGCGAGCGGTGCGATTGAATTGGGTGCAACCGTTGCTATGATGCGGCGCGGAGAAATCGCTGCGACTAGAAATCTGCATACTATTGATCCGCAGTGCAGCGGCGTTTCTTTACTGCAGCGCAATTTGCAGATCTCCCCTAAATATGTTCTGAAAAACAATTTTGCTATGGGTGGCATAAACTGCACCATAATTTTAAGGAGCTACACGCATGACTGAGCAGGAAGTTATAGAGCTGATTGACTCCAGCCTGGCGGAAGAATTTGAATTAGAGCGCGCTGAGATGACTCCCGAGGCCAACATCTATGAAGATCTGGGGCTCGACAGCTTGGATACTGTAGATATGGTGATCGTGTTGGAAGGTGCGTTCAAATTCAAGATCCGCGAGGAGGAATCGGTGCGCGCCATCCGCACATTGGGGGATATCCACCAATTCGTTCTCACCAAGGTAGCCGAAAACAGTTGATCTCCCACCGCAGTTAACCCCAAGAGGGGAGCTTAGCTACTTAACCCCAGCACCGTTCGGGAGCAGCGCATTGCATGTTGTGATCCAAACATCGAAGCAGATTAGCCGTTGAGACGCACCGCATTGATTTTCGTAATGAATCTATGGTGCTACCCTGCTCTTCTGCTTTGGACGCTTACGGGGATTGTGTTCTTTCCTGTTGTCTTTGGCCTCTGTCTAGTGTGTCTGCGGATGCCGGCAGATAGGGTGATGCGCCTATTTGTCTGGATTTATGGACGCGGATGGGTAGTGCTAACGGCCCCCTTTGTGCGCTTTCGGCGTGAGAACATAGGACTGATTGAGGCGGGGAAGCCGTGTGTGTTTGTGGTAAATCACCTCTCGTTTTTTGATACCTACTGCATGGCATTGCTGCCCAGTTACGATGTTACCTTTGCGGTGCGCTCGTGGCCGTTTAAGATGTTCTGGTACAGCGGCTTTATGCGTCTAGCGCGGTATCTGGATGTGGAGGGGAGCACGTGGGAGGAGACCTTGAGTGACTGCAAGAGTACCTTCGCCAGAGGAGGCACGGTGCTGTTCTTCCCCGAAGGGCATCGCAGCCGCGATGGTGAGCTGCAGCGTTTTTATGCCGGGGCCTTCAAGGTTGCGGTAGCGTCCGGGGTGCCGCTGGTGCCGCTGTGTATCGAAGGGACTGAGCGTCTGTTGCCTCCGGGGCGCACATGGTTTCATCCCTGTACCATCCGTCTGCGCGCATTAGAGCCTATCCCGACCCACGCCTATTCCAAAGTAGACGGACATATGTTGCTGCGCAAGCAGGTGAAGGAGCAGATGGCACGAACCCTTGCCACCATGCGTGCCGAGGACAAGTGATGAATACTGCAACCGAACAGCGACAACTTGATTATGCCTGCCTAGCCGAACAACAGACACTTCAACTGCATCTTCTTAAGCAGCATCTGCACTATCTAGAACAATACTCACCTTATTACCGCAATCTGTTTGGAAAAATTGGCTTTAACAGTGCGGACTTTTCCAACCTTGCTCAGCTGGCAGAACTGCCTTTTACCACCAAGAGCGAACTCGGCGCGCATAATCCCGATTTTCTGGCGGTTGATCCAGCTGAAGTTGTGGATATTTGCGAGACCTCCGGAACTACCGGAGAGCCGGTTACCCTGTGGCAGAATGAGCACGATCTACAGCGCCTAGCGTACAACGAATGCGTGTCTTTTCGCGCTGCGGGGCTTAAAGCCACCGATCGAATTTTGGTGGGAGCGGCTTTAGATCGTGTGTTTATAGCGGGGTTGGCGTATTTCCTTGGGCTCCGGCGTCTTGGCGCTACGGTCATCCGTGCCGGATCGGGACAGCCCGCGCTGGTGGCCGAACTTATTCGGCGTCAACGGCCCAATGTGCTGATCGGGGTGCCAAGCCTGCTTCTTACACTGGCACGCCAATATCGGGAGCGGGGCGATGATCCGGCTGCACTCGGAATCGAGAAGGTTATCTGTATCGGGGAACCGGTGCGCAAGCAGACGCTGGAGTTATCTCCCCTTGGAGAAGCGTTGCAGCAACAATGGGGCGCACAGATTCTGGGAACCTACGCCAGTACCGAAATGGCTACCGCTTTTACTGATTGTACCAGCGCGTGCGGAGGCCACGTGGTGCCGGAACTGGTTTATGTCGAAATTGTCGATGCTGAGGGTAATGCAGTTCCGCACGGGTGTGTGGGTGAGGTGGTGGCGACTCCGTTACAGAATCAGGCTACTCCCCTGCTGCGCTATCGCACCGGAGACATGGCCAGCATGCACATCGAGCCGTGCTTGTGCGGACGTCTTACCCCTCGTCTGGGCCCGATTGTCGGGCGCCGCGCGCAGATGCTCAAGTGTCGTGGGACGACCCTGTTTCCGGCGGCTATTGATAACGCCTTGGCCGGAATCGAGGGGGTAATGGGGCACTATGTTGAGGTGCGCAACGATTATGACCTGTGTGATCGTGTCCGGGTGGTGGTGGGATGTCGCGACTCTACCCTGAGCGCGGAGTTCATAGCGGGAAGAATTGGGGCGTGTACTCGGGTAAAGCCCGAAGTGGTTTTGGTTTCCCCGCTGGAGATTCAGCGCATGATCCTGCGCCCAGAAAAACGTAAACCGGTAACATTTTTTGACTATCGTAGCGATACAACCATATAGAAAGAAAAAAGAATGAATGTATCAAACACAGCAAAAACCGTAATTCTCAATGGTAACGACCTCAGCATTAACGATATTGTCGCCATCGGCGTTGGGGATAAACAGGTTGCCCTTGATCCGGAGGCACTGAAGCGCTGTCAGGCCAGCCGAGATTTTCTCGCCGGAGAGGTTGCCGCGCGTCGGGTTATTTACGGAGTAAATACCTCGTTTGGTCCCATGTGCAACAAGATCATCGAGGACGACCAGATCGAACAGTTACAGATCAACCTTATCCGTAGCCACGCCGCCGGACTGGGCCATCCGCTGAAAGATTATATCTCCATCGCGGTGATGGTGGTCCGCCTCAATACCTTGGTCAAGGGCTACAGCGGCGTGCGCATTGAACTGCTCGAGCATATGCAATGGATGATAAATACGCGTATTGCTGCATATATTCCCGAAAACGGTAGTGTCGGAGCGTCCGGTGATCTGATCCATCTGGCGCATCTGTCTCTTGCCATCATTGGGGAAGGGCAAATGTACTACAAGGGTGAATTGCGCCCCGCCACCGACATCTATGCGGAACTGGAACGTGCCCCCATCCGTTTGAGTTTTAAAGAGGGCATCGCGCTGATGAACGGTACCAGCGCTATGACTGCCTTGGCGGCCTTTGCGCTGTTCGGGGCGCGCAAGCTGTTGAATTTGAGCTGCGTTACCGGGGCCTTCGCTCTCGAGATCTTCGGCGGGATTGATGATGCCTTTGACGAAGACCTGCATCTGGTTAAACCGCATCGCGGTCAGGTGGAGGTTGCTGCCCTTATCCGCAAGTTGTATCGCGGTTCGGCCAATATCACCCTGCGTTCGGAGATGCATGAGCGCATTCGCCAGCAGTCTTGCGCCGGACCGGTGTTCGAAACCAGTATCAATGTGCAGGATGTATATTCCGTGCGTTGCACCCCTCAGGTGCTAGCGCCTGTGGCGGAGGCGGTGGAACAGGCGGAAATCGTGGTGGTGACCGAAGCCAACTCCTCTAACGATAATCCCATCGTCATTCCAGAGAAGAAAAAGATTATCCACGGGGGCAACTTTCATGGGCAGAGCATTAGTTTTGCTATGGATATGCTGTGTATCGCCATCTCCACTATGTGCAACCTATCTGAACGGCGCACCAATAAATACTTAGATCGCAGCATCAATGAAGGGCTGCCGGAGTTCCTGATCCCCGGAACCAAGGGTCTGACCATGGGATTTATGGGGGCGCAGTACCTGTCTACTTCGACCACGGCAGAAAACCGCCAGCTCGCCGGGCCGGTAAGTATCAACACCATCAGCTGCAACGCCTCCAACCAAGATGTGGTCAGCATGGGCACCGTTGCCGCGCGCAAGGCGTTTAGGTCGGTCAGTAACGCCAAGCATATCCTGACGTTAGAAATTCTGGCAAACATGCAAGCGCTGTCATTCCGCAATGCAGAGGGATTGGGACTTGCCACGGGTAAAATATATAACATTCTGCTGCGCGATTTTGTCCAATACGATAATAGCGGCATTTTTCACGATGATCTGGTGCGCTTTCGGAAGCTGTTGTTTTCTAGCCAGCTGTTTGATGATCTGTCGGTTTATTTTGCGGAGTAAAAATTATGCAGTTACCTGTTGCAGCTGAAGATCTGGTGCCCCATCGTCTCCCCATGCGGTTGGTGGATACCCTCACCGAAGTTAACACGGATGATGGCGTGGCCACTGCATGTATTCGGCAGGATAACCCCATGCTTAGCGCAGACGGAACGCTGGAAGAGGTTGCTCTGATCGAAATTATGGCGCAGAGCTATGCCGCCCTCAAAGGTTATGTGGATAAGAAGGCAGGACTCCCTGTACGGCGCGGTTTTTTAACCGGAGTGAAGGACTTTCACTCTCATGCTGCGGTCAGGGCCGGTGACGAGCTGCGGATAACCATTGAAACCATCGCGAATCTGGATCATTTCGCGGTGGCACAGGGGCACGCCTACTGTGGCGAGGTTCTGGTGGCGCAGGCGGAAATCAAGATATGGGTAGAATAGGCGTAGTCAAGATGGCCCACCGTAAAGCGAAACAGGCGACCCGCTATCTACTCATTCTAGTTCTGGCCACGCTGGGTTGCGTCTCGAACAGCAGCGCGGAGACCCAGATCCCCGTCACGCTGGCGGCGGTACAGCAAGAGCTCAGACTCGCGGCGCAGGGGGTGGAGACCCTCCAGAGTGATATCCTGCAGGAAAAACATCTGGCGATGTTCGCGGAAACCCTGCGTTCGACAGGGCGTTTTGTCTTCGCGCGTCCCGACAAGCTGCGCTGGGAGATGCTGAAGCCGGTGGCCTCAGGTTTTGTGTTGCAAGGTGAGGCTGGCACACGCTGGAATGCCCTGAGCAAAGAAGTAGGCGCTTTCAACGTCTCTGCTGATCCGATTATGGGGATGGTGTCACAGCAGCTTTTGGCTTGGGCTCGGGTTGATCTGGACTGGCTGAATAAACGCTATGGCATGGAGCTGATCTGTGCACAGCCGGTGATTTTGCGTCTGCTCCCATTGGATCCGGGCGAGGCGCAAATGATCGAGTCATTGCGTATTGAGTTCGCACCAGATCGAAGCCATGTGGCCGAAGTTGTGATGTACGAGCAGGGAGGCGATCATACCCGCATGATTTTCTCCGCAGTGCAGGTGAATGCGCCCCTGTCATCAACGGCGTTTGAGGCTCCGAAGTTTTAATGCAGCTTGTCGGGCGCCTGTATCAACGGCTTCAAGGCAAGCGCGGCTGGCTGCTTCTACTCCTGATTCTGGGGGTTATGCTGGCGCTGTTCAATCTGCGTACCCTGAAGATAGAGGAAAACATCGCCGCGATGCTGCCGGATGGGGCATCTACGGTGGCGCGCGATTTTGCTCTGCTGCAACAGGCACCGTTTGCGCGCAAGGTGGTGATCCATGTACAACTGCGCCCCGGGGTGGAGGCGGCCACAAGCGAACGCGTGTTGGCGCACGCAACCACCGAACTATGTGCCGCGCTGTTACCGCCGTTGTTTCTTAATCCTGTCAGTAGCCCGGCGCAGTTTGGTGGCATGGGGATGCTGCGAGACTTAGGAACCTATCTGCCCCGCCTCGCCACCCCAGAAGATTTGGCGCAGGTGGAGCAGCGCCTGCAGCCTCCACAGCTGGAACACTCTCTGGCACGTGCGGTGGATCAACTCATGCAACCGCAGGGGATAATGCTGAAGCACCAGCTTCAACAAGATCCGCTGGACTTTGATGCACTTGCGCTGGTGAAGCTGCAGCATCTGAATCCTATCCCACGGGTGGAGGTGCGCCAGGGACATTTTTTCAGCAGTGATGGGCGCAGCACCCTTATTCTGGCTGATACCGCGGTGGAGATAACCGACTCCGCTGGAGCGCGCCAGCTGGAACAGGCTTTTTTGCAGGCCTGCCGTGTACTGCCGCCAGAAGTGAAGGCGGATATGGTCAGTGCTCACGTCTATACCCTGGCCAACGCCAACGTTATTGAGGCTGATGTGCAGCGAGTGCTGCTGCTTTCCGCGCTGGGGATTCTGCTGGTGTTTGCCTTGGTACTGCGCTCGGTGCGTGCTCTGGCGGTATATCTGCTCCCGCTGCTGGCGATGCTGGGGGCGATTCAGATTACGGCGGGGGTGTTCGGCACCATTTCCGGTATTACACTGGGATTTGGCGCCGTACTGCTAGGGATCACCATAGATTTTGCCCTGCATGTGTATTTCGCGCTGCGCCACGGTGATGGCCCAGTTCCAACCCGCTTGCAGGCGGTGGCGCGTCCGGTGAGTTTCGGTGCGTTTACCACTATGGCGGCGTTTTCACTGTTGCTGGGTTCAGATCTGCCCGGTCAGCGCCAACTGGCGGTGTTTGCCATCAGCGGGATTGGGCTGGCGTTACTGCTGGCGCTGCTGGTATTGCCCCATTTTATCACCTCGCACAGCGCGCAGCAGACAGGTGCGCGCATACAAAAGCGTTCGGGTCTGCATCGACCCTGGGTGCGGGCCGGAGTGATTGCGTTATGGCTCGGCGGAATGGCTGCAGGGGCATGGCAGGTGCCGAATCTGCACATCAACGGATCCTTGCGCCAGCTCAGTTATATGTCACCAGCATTGCTTAAAGCAGAACAACAGTTGGCGCACAACTGGGGCGATATGCGCGGGCGCGCCCTGATCTTTGCCGCCGCGCCGGAATTGGAACTGGCTCTGCAGCGTAACGAACAGGTGTGGCAGGTGTTGCAGGAGCGGGGGTTGAGTGCAACTGCGGTGAGTGTGGCTCCGCTACTGGGTTCTGCCCGCACCCAGAATGCGCGCCTGCAGAGTTGGGATGCGTTCTGGCAGTTGCACCTTGTTCCGGCTAAATCCGAGCTAGAACAGCAGGCAGCAAGACAGGGCTTTGCGCCGGGGGCATTTGCGCCATTTTGGGAGCGCATGCAGACCCCGCCGCCGATACTAGATACCACCCAAGTGCGCAAGTGGGGGCTGGGGCAGATGCTCGATGCCCTCATTCTGACAGATGTAGCTACAGATGCACCAGGCTACAAGGTGCTGACCTTGGTGCCGGATAGCCCCAAACTGGTTGCGGCCTTAACTCCAGTGCTGGAAGGGATGCCCGGCGTTACCCTGGTATCCCAGAGTCGGTTTGGGGTCCAACTGGCTGCTGCGATTGGCTCCGACTTCAAGCGTTTCATCAGTGGTGCCGGAATAGCGGTGCTGTTGCTTCTGACGCTGTTGTTCCGCCATCCGCTGCGGGTGCTTTTAGCCCTAGTGCCGGTATTTACTGGGCTGGTGGCGATGTACGGTGGTATGGGCTGGCTTGGCCTAGAGCTGAATCTATTTAATGTAGTCGCCTCAATCCTTATCATTGGCCTTGGGGTGGATTACGGTATTTTTATGGTGTGCCAAGGGCAGGAACGGGTAAGTCTAGCCACAACCCGTGCCATTATGCTCTCTGGGGTCACTACCTTGATCGGCTTTGGGGTGCTAGTGCTCGCCCAGCATCCGGCATTGTACTCCATCGGGGTGACGGTGGTGCTTGGGATCGGCGCTGCAGTGCCAGCCGCAGTGCTGGTGATTCCAGCGTTGCGAGGACGCACCACCTCTACATCTGAGGAGAGAAGATGCGCACGCTGAGCTGGATAATGTTAGTGCTGTTGTTGAGCAGCTGTGCTCCGCTGCCCCCGCCGCTGGAGATGCGCACCACTTGCCGTGCGACAGCTTCCGCCCCCGAGTTGGTGCAAAACCACTGGCTCAACGGGGAACAGATCTGGCGTCTACGTCAGAGCGCATTGCTTGAGATTGGCACGCGTAAGATCGCTCTCGAAGGTTTCTTGCGCCTTGACCTTAAAAAACGCGAGGCGCGCTTGGTCGCTCTCAATGAAATGGGGCTGGTAGTGTTTGACCTACATGTGGATATGCATACGCAGGAATTGCTGCGCGCAGTCCCACAGGTGCACGAGACCAAGGGTTTTGCCCAAGGGGTCGGCTCCAGTCTGCGCCGGATGTTTCTCGCTCCAGTGCCACAGCTTGACGATGAGTTGGAACAGCGCGGCTATTATCAGTGTTTGCTACGCAAAACACCAGACACTAAGCTAGAATTTACCTTTGATTGTGACGCTCAGCTACGCCGCACCCATATGCAGGGTAGCGGCGCAGAGTGGCAGGTGGTGTATAACCACTACCGCAACGTGGCCAGAGCGACTGAAACGGCTGAAGCAACTAATGATGCTAATGAGGTTGTAAGGGTGGTTCTGCCCACACAGATAATTTTACATAACCCACAACATCGGATGAAACTCACCCTCACTCTCAACGAGGCTAGGGAGGAAATATGAACACTATCCGCACTGAAATAGAACAGGCTGCCCTAGGGGCAGCTGAAATCTCACCCTCAGCCATAGAAGAGAGTGGGCACGCGCAGCGCAGCTTCAGGTTTGCCCCTGAGTTCACTGGATTCAGCGGCCATTTCCCCGATTTTCCCGTGTTGCCAGCGATGCTCCAGACCCTGTTGGCGCAGATGCTGGCGACCCAGGCATTACCACCTGAGGCAAGATTTTCTGGGGTGGTGAAGTCCAAATTTATCCGCCAGATTGGGCCGGAGGAAGATGTTTCCGTTGAGATCGTGTGGCATCGAAGGGGGGCGCAGTGGCGCTGCAGCACAACCATGATGACGCAAGGGCAGCGTGCCGCAAGTATGCTGCTGGTGTTTGTTGCAGAGGCAAATCAGGATGGCTAAAGCATATTTTAAGCATTCTGCCGATGCTCCGCCACCGTTGCGCTGTTGCGTAGAGCGGGTCGTGCGCTTCGAAGAGGTTGATGCGTTGGGGATCGTATGGCATGGGCGTTATCCAAGCTATTTTGAGGATGGGCGTGTCCTTCTGGGGGAAAACCATGGCATCGGGTATATGGATTTTTATGCCCGGGGAATTGCCGCACCGATTAAGCAGATGCATGCGGATTATAAATTACCGCTACGGTTTGGGGATCGGTTTACCATCGAGGCGGTGCTGCATTGGTCCGATGCGATGCGCCTGAATCATGAGTTTATTCTGCGCAATGCTGAAGGGCTCATCACCACCACGGGGTATTCAGTGCAGTTATTGCTTGACTCTGAAAATCAGGTGCTGATGCTGCCGCCGCCGTTCTATGCGGATTTTCGCGAACGTTGGCGTGCAGGAGAATTTCTGGGGGATAGATGTACGGAGTAGCAATTACAGCGTGCGCCACCGTCACCGCTTTAGGAGATGGAGTCGATGCCCTCTGGAATGGTTTACTCCAGGGTCGCAGCGGCATAGCCCCACTGACACGTTTCGAGTGCGAGAACTATATCTCCAGCTATGGAGCCTGCATCGAAGGGGTCGAGCCAGCGCAAACGCCTGAGCAAAATTCTGCCCTCGATACTATTCTGGAACGAGTCGCGCTGCAGCTTGAGCAGTTGCCGGCGGACACCCGTCTGTTGGTCGCCTCGACCAAGGGGGAGATTGACTGCCTCAGCGCCGCCCGTCGTCATGCGGCAGCACTGCCGCAGCAGGTGTTGTTTGAGCCGCTGCTGACGAAGATTTCTCACCGCTTTGGGGTTGCGGATAGCGGCTGGAATATCAACGCGGCCTGTGCCTCCTCTACCCTGGCATTGGCGCGCGCCGCCGCCATGATTGCACACGGAAATGCCGAAGTGGTGCTGGTGTATGCGGCAGATCTGTTGAGTGAGTTTGTATTCTCTGGGTTTTCGGCGCTCCAGGCGTTATCCCCTGAGCCTTGCCGTCCTTTCGACCAACAGCGACGGGGGCTGACTCTGGGGGAAGCTGGAGTCGCCATCGTCCTGATGCGCGCAGCGCGCGCGCGCAGCCTTGGGCGCCCGGTGTTGGGATATGTGCGCGGCTGGGGCGCTGCCAATGATGCGCACCATGTTACGGCCCCGGCGCGCGATGGTAACGGACTGATTAAGGCATGCAGCCAAGCACTGGCGCAGGCGGGAATTACTGCGGCGCAGGTGGCTGGCATAAACGCCCACGGCACCGGCACCATCTACAATGACGCCATGGAGCTGACGGCGTTTAATACCCTGTTCGGCACCCAAATCCCTCCGCTGCACGGTATCAAGGGGAGCATCGGCCATTGCCTTGGTGCCGCTGGCGCGGTTGAGGTTGCAGTGGGATGCCGAGCCCTGCAGGAGCAGTTGATTCCGCCAACGGTGGGCTGCGCGGATGCAGAGGAGGAAGCGCTGGGGCAAGTTATGGCCGAAGCGCAGCAACTTAGCGGAACCTACCTGTTGAGCTGCAATTCCGGGTTTGGGGGCATCAACGGCGCGCTGATATTGCAACGGGGGGAGTCATGAAGGCTTGGATCAACGGAATCGGCTATGTGAGCGCAGGCGGGTTTGGGGTCGGCCTTGGTACCGACCTCAGTGCCGGGAGTAAAATATTGCAGCCCGGAGACGTTGAGATCCCGCAACGCAAAGAGATTTTTAGTGGCCCTGATCGGCGCTATGGGCGTCTGGATCAATTTTCCCGTTTGGGGCTGGCAGCGCTGACCTTCTGTCTACGCGATGCTAAGCAAGAAGAATACACGCAGAAACGCGCTATTGGGATTGTGACCGCGAGCAGATACGGGTGCCTCCACACCGACTTGGACTACCTAGATACCATGCTGCCCGCTGGGGGAAAGTTCGCGAGTCCGAACCTGTTTGCGTATACGTTGCCTAACAGTTTTCTGGGCGAGGCGGCGCTCCGTTTTGGCCTGAGCGGAACGACCTTGGTGTTGAATCGCGCCGACCGCAGCGGTTTAGCCGCGCTGAGCTATGCGCTGGAAGAATTAACCTGGAGCGGGGAGTGCGTGGGGATTTGCGCCGGAGTTAGTGATTTGCCCCCAGTTCTGGAGCTGAAAGATCCGAGCGCGAGTTACGGCAGCGTGTTTTTCCTGTTGCAGAAAGCTCCATCAACGCACGGCACAACATACGGAACTCTGGAACTCGAAGATGGCCAACTCCGCTGTAACGCTACCAACGTAGCGACGCTGAGCGATGTGCTCCAGAGCTGTGCCTCGCAAAATATCCACTGAACTAGATTCGGCGTCGGAACGCGCGCTGCCGGAAAGAAACCGTAACTAACAAGGAGCTGTTGCCCCATGAAAATGGAACTCATCTACCCGCGCTGGCCGAAGCTCGAACGTCAGACCGAATTTCATCTGCCGCCACACGGGCCGGTAGTGTTTGCTGCGGCCCTTCCAGCTTGGGTCGAGGTTAAGTTTACCGATGAAAATCTGCAGCAGATAGATTTTGACGCCAGCTGCGATCTGGTCGCTATCTCCACTATGCTTACATCCCAGCTGCCGCGTGCTTTTGAGATTGCGCGTGAATTTCGCAGCCGGGGCAAGAAGGTGTTGTTCGGCGGCATTGCTACCATGCTCCATGCCGAGGAAGTGCAGTTGCATGCCGATTCTGTCTTTCTTGGAGAGGTGGAAGGGCGCATCGAACAGGTGCTGCAGGATTTTGAACGCGGCCAGCTGCAGCCGGTGTATGACTACATGCATAACCATCCGGATATCAACTTGGTGGGAACGGCGCGGCGCGAGATCCTGGATCGCGATTTGTACAATTACCGTGGGGTGCAGATGCTTGATCTGGTGCATGCCTCGCGCGGGTGCAAGTTTAACTGCTTCCCCTGCTGTACTGGTTATTTGGGGGGAAAACAGTTCCGCCCCCGCCCGGTGGATAAGGTGATTGAAGAGATGGAGGCGATTCAAAACAACCGCCTGTTTATCGTGGATAACTCTCTGGCGCAGGATAAACAGTGGCTTATTGATCTGTTTACCGAGATGATCCCACTGAAAAAGAAGTGGGTCTCTCACCCCATTCTTGATGATGACGAGGTGTTGAAGCTCGCGGCTGAAGCGGGGTCTTGGTACGTGTATCAGGCGATTTTTGATACCTCCGATACCATCCGCAATCGGGTCAAGCGCCTGAAGGATTACGGCATCGGAGTTGAGGGCACCATCATCTTGGGGACCGACGATCAGAGTGTGGATGACATCAAACGTTTGGTGGATTTCCTGATGGAGATAGAGCTTGATGTGGCGGAGTTCACCATCATGACCCCGTTCCCGAAATCGCCCATCCGCAAGCAGATGGAAGATGCTGGGCGCATTTTATCCAACGACTGGCTCAAATACACTGCCGATAAGGTGGTGTTTCAGCCCCTGCAAATGAGCCCAGATGAGTTGCAGGATATGTATACATATGCCTGGGATACGTTTAATGCCGATAGCGGGCATCAGCTCAAAATGGGGGAACTATTTAAGCAGGTTATCCGGCGGGAGATGGATGACGGCACCTATCACCGTTACAACCCGCGCAAGCGCCGCCTGTTTAACAAGGAGCAGGCGTGAGCCGGGTATTCTTTATCTCCAGCAATACCGCGACTGATCCCTATCCGGTTTATCCGCTGGGAATGGCGGTGGTATCGGGCGCGTTGGCGCAGGCTGGCCACGAAGTGCGTCAGTATGACTGGCTCGTGGCTGGCAATGATCTGACCCCGATGTTTGCTCAGCTGCAGGGGTTTGCCCCCGATTTGGTGGCGATCTCAATCCGCAACATTGACAATGTCGATTCGTTAAGCGGCGAAGATGCTTGGTATCTGCGCAACATAAAGGAGTTGGTTGCGGCGCTGCGCACCCAGATGCAGGTGCCGATAGCAGTGGGTGGCCCTGCTCTGACCATTATGCCCGAGGCGATTGCCGCCTATTTGGAGGTTGATCACGCGGTGGTGGGTGAGGGGGAACGTTCTATGCCGGCCCTGGTGGAAGCGCTGGCGGCGGGTAAAACTATGCCATGCGTTATTCAGCGGCGCGAGCCTCTTGGTGGAGACGATTTTGCCTCGCCGTTGTTTGAGCCCTCTCTGGTGCGCTACTATATTGAAAATAGTGGCATGTTGAATCTGCAGACCAAGCGCGGGTGTGCATATAGGTGTAGTTATTGTTCCTACCCTCATCTGGAAGGGAAAAGCTTTCGGGTGCGAAATCCGAGACTGGTGGTGGATGAACTGGAGCGGTTGCAACACGAACACGGCGTGGAACGGGTGTTCTTTACCGATTCGGTGTTCAACGATCCACAGGGGCATTATCTGGAACTGTGCGAAGAGATGATCCGGCGTGAAGTTGATGTCCAATGGGCCGCGTTCTTTCGCCCACAGGGGATGGGTCGCGCTGAGTTGGCACTGATGAAGCGGGCTGGACTGTATGCCCTCGAACTTGGAACCGATGCGGGGGCGGATAAAACCCTCGCCGGAATTAACAAGAACCTTACCTACGCGGATATCTTCGCGGTTAATCAAGCATGCCTCGACGAACATCTACCCGCAGCGCACTACGTGATGTTTGGTGGCCCAGATGAAGATGAGGGCACGGTGCGTGAGGCGCTTGGAAATATGGAGAAGCTGGGGGCATCGGTGGTGTTCGCTTTTTCCGGTATTCGCATCCATCCGGGGGCGCCACTGCATCAGCGCGCCATTGACGACGCCATTGTCGATGCAGAAACCTCGCTGCTGAAGCCGGTGTATTATTTTTCCCCCAGCGTAGACCACCATTGGATGGAGGCAGAGTTGACCCGGAGCTTCGCAGGGCACAAAACGCGGATATTCCCTCCGGCGGAAGGGCTCAAACGCGTTGCGGTTATGAATGGGTTCGGCTTTCGCGGTCTACTCTGGGATAAGCTGGTGCGTTTTCCCAAGGTGTAATTTATTCGGCAGGACAAATATCCATGCATACCCTAAACACCCAAAATGTGGTGCTGCTCCATCCGTTAGGTTACAAGGTTGAGGATGCACGCCATGATATCTCGCGCAAGGCCAACATCATGCCACCGTTGGGGCTCGCAAGCATTGCCGCTTACCTAGAGCGAGACGGCCTGTATTGCAGCATTGTGGATTGTTACGCCCACCCTGATGCGGATACGCGGCTGCGTGAAGTATTACGCACCGAACGCCCAGCCCTACTGGGGATCAGCTGTACCACCGCGAGTTTTTTCGATGGCGTGCGTCTGGCCCAGTTGGCCCATGCCGAACTCCCCCACATAAAGATTGCCTTTGGTGGCGCCCATGTGTCGGCTTTGCAAGAGCAGGTGTTGGCGTACTCTACCCTGATCGACTACGTGGTTATCGGGGAAGGGGAGCAGACCATGCTTGAGCTTGCTCGCCTTGAGGGGGCAGCACCGGAAGGGGTCGAGGGGGTGGTGTGGCGCGCCCAAGATGGCAGCGTGGTGAATAACGGCTATCGCAAAGAATTGTTGGTGCTGGACGACCTGCCGTTTCCAGCATATGAAAAACTCAGCGGCTATCCCGACGCATATAAACTCCCTATTTTCAATTACCCCACCGCGCCTAACACCAGCTGTATTTCGAGTCGTGGGTGCCCCTACAGTTGCAGTTACTGCGACCGCAGCGTGTTTCGGCGCACCTTCCGCTATAATTCCGCCGCGTATCTGTATGCCCATCTAAGCTATCTGAAAGAGCGTTTCGGCATTCGGCATATCAATTTCTATGACGATCAGTTTACCTTTCACCGTGCGCGGGTGGAGGAGTTTTGCCAATTGCTGTTGGAGAAGCCCTTGGGCATTACCTTCAACTGTGCGGTACGCGCCGAACACGTTGATCGTGAATTGCTTATCCTCATGAAGGCGGCGGGCTGTTGGATGGTGAGTCTTGGGATCGAGACCGGAGACGAGGAGCTGTTGGCCCAACATCGCCAGAATGCGAATCTAAAGCTCCTTTCCGACACCATCCACACCATCAAGAGCTGCGGTATCCGCACCAAGGGTTTGCTGATGCTTGGCCTGCCGGGAGAGACCGAAGCTTCGGTGCGCCGCAGCATGAAGTATGTGTATTCCTTACCCCTGGATGACTTCAACCTCGCGAAGTTCACCCCTTTCCCAGGTTCGCCGGTGTATGAAAAAATCCACGCTGCGGGCACCTTCGATGAGGACTGGGCAAAAATGGACTGCATGCATTTTCAGTTTGTCCCCCATGGGATGGAGAAAGAACAATTGGAGAAGCTGTTTATCGAGTTCTACAAAAATCACTTTAAGCGCAACCGGGTGCTGCTCGGCTACGTGAGCATGTTGTGGAAATCGCCCGACAGTTGGCGGCGTTTTATCTGCAGTGCTCCTGCGTTTATCCGTTTCGCCCTCAGCAATAAACGCTATGGCAAGACCTGAAACCGACACACATATATGTGTCGTAATCCCGGTATATAACCACGCAGGCACGTTGCGCGTAGTGGTGGAGCAGGTGCTGGAACGTTTCGCTGCGGTGGTCGCAGAGATTCTCGTGGTGGATGACGGTAGTACCGTGCCGGTGGCCGCGGAGCTGGAAGGGCTGCAGGTGGAGATGCTGCGCCATGAGCGGAATCGGGGCAAGGGGCAGGCATTAATCAGCGCGGCACAGTGGGGGTTGGAACGCGGCATGAGCCATATGCTCAGTATTGATGCCGATGGTCAGCATGATCCTGCGGATATGGATGTATTTATTGCAGGGATAAATGCGGAGCCCGATGCTCTGATAGTTGGACATCGGGATTTCGAGCAAGACTCCATTCCACGCGCATCGCGTTTTGGGCGGAAGTTCTCCAACTTCTGGTTGCGTCTGCAGACTGGGGTAGATCTGAAGGACAGTCAAAGCGGGTTTCGTGCTTATCCACTGTTTATCTTTCAGGAGCTCAATTTCTGGACGCGGCGCTACAACTTTGAGGTGGAGGTGCTGGTGCGCTCCGCTTGGGCCGGAGTTGAGTTGCGCGATGTGGATATCAGTGTGTATTATCCCCCCGGCGCGGAACGGATCTCCCACTTTCGGGGTTTTATGGATAACTGGCGTTTAACCCTGCTCAATACCCATTTGACCCTGCGCTCCATTGTGCCGTGGCCGCATCGCAAGATAAAACATCTAGATGCAGTGCCTGCGCCTGGGGGAAAAGCTACGGTGTCGCTGCTCCATCCGCTGCGCTCCCTCCGGCGTCTGCTGCGTGAAAACAGCACCCCTTCACGCCTGGCTGTAGCTGCTGGGGTGGGGGTGTTTTTGGGTGCATTACCGCTGCTATTTTGCCATACGGTGGTGATTTTATTCGTGTGCGGTTTCTTCCGTCTTAACAAGGTGGCGGCGATAAGTAGCAGTCAGCTGTGTATGCCGCCGCTAGTGCCGGCGCTGTGCATAGAAGTCGGTTACTATATGCGTAAAGGTACTTGGCTGACGGAGTTTTCTCTCCAGACCTTAGGCTACCAGGCGCTGGATCGGGTGTATGAATGGTTCCTCGGTTCGTTGCTCCTTGGCCCGCTGCTGGCGCTGTTGGTCGGAGGCGCAACCTTAGGGCTGGCGCGCTTAGTCAGAACTTCGCCGGAATAAATTTAAGGCTATACTGTTCTGCGCTGTCCACTGCGTCATCTGCGGATAAAAAAGAGGCTCGTCAGCAGAGTACCGTAGAACCGTCATTGCGGGCTTGACCCGCAATCTGGACCTAACACCAAAGCCGCTCTTTTAAGGGGATCCTGAATCGAGTTCAGGATGACGGTGCGGGGGGGGTAGGATGACGGTGTGGTGCGTGAGGATGACGGTTTGGTGAGGTGGTGGCGCGACAATGGGATGAATGTCAGGATGACGGTGTGTTGGGGTCAGCCCATCACCGCAAGGCTGCAACGCCCATCGCGTCATTCTCGCGCATGCGGGAATCCAGAGGTTTTGCTTTTAGTCTTTAATCCGCGATAATCTGCGTCATCTGCGGATAAAAAAATGGGCGTGTCATTGCCCATCATTGCTGTGTATGGAATCAAACATGGACTCAAGCCAAAACTCAAATTGGAGCAGTCGCAGCGTGGGGAAGAACTGGCAGCATCAGTTTTTCTATCTGGCCATCCGCTTCGGGGGACGGCGGCTGGCGTATTTCTTCCTCTACTTTGTGGTGGGGTACTACGTGCTGTTCAGCCGCAACGCCCGGCGCCGCGCCGCGCCCTATCTGCGCCGCCGCTTTCCAAACGCACATGGGTTGGAACGCCTCTACCACTGTTACCGGCTGATCTTGAACTTTGGCAGGGTGCTGGTTGATCGCGCGGTGATTGGGATTATGGGCCCGCAAGCATTTAAAGTGACTCTGCATGGGCGCGATCGTCTCCTGTCCCTGCGGGATGAGGGGAAGGGACTCCTTATGATAGGGGCGCATGTGGGCTGCTGGCAGGTTGCCATGTCCGCGCTCGATTTCATGCAGCGCCCGGTCAATATGCTGATGCGGCGCGAAGATGGTGATATCGACCGCCATTATTATGAACACGCCGGAATAGAATGCCCGTATCAGGTAATTGACCCGACCGAGTATCTGGGTGGAACCCTGCAGATGCTTGGCGCCTTGAAGCAAGGCGAGGTGGTGTGTGTTATGGGGGATCGCACCCTGGGCAGCGAGCGCAGCAGTGTAGAGGTAGAGTTCATGGGGGGGACGGTGGAGCTCCCTTATAGCGCATACAAAATCGCTTCAACTACGGGTACGCCGATAGTGGTGTTTTTTTCCCGTAAGGATAGTTCGGACAGTTACAGTTTGCACCTTGCCGAAGTGATTCGGATACCGGAAATTAAAGGGCGAGAGGCGCAGAGCTTCATCCCCTATGTACAAAAATTCAGCACCGCGCTGGAACAATATTGTCAGCAACTTCCGTATCAGTTTTTTAATTTTTTCCCTATGTGGCGCGAATAGCGTCCACCATCAATATCCCGCCATCAGGTTGATAGCTGCAGGATCATCAGGAGATAAGTATGAATACAAACCTAGACATAAAAACAAAGCTAAAGCAGGTTCTGGTGGAGGAACTCAATCTCGAAGATTTAACCCCCGCGCAGATAGATGATGACGAAGCCCTGTTCGGAGAAGGTCTTGGGCTGGACTCCCTTGACGCAGTGGAGCTGGTGGTAGTGGTGCAAAAACACTTCGGGGTTGAAATCAAGGACATGGAGGAGGGGCGTCCGGCGTTGCAGTCAATCAACACCCTGGCCGCCTTCATCGAGGAAAAGCAAAAATAATGCGCCGTGTTGCCGTCGCCATCAGCGGGTCGGGCTGTGTGTGCGCCGCCGGAATGGGTCTGGATGCGGCGTTTAAGGCGATGCTGACGGGGGTGCGAAATCCGCAGCCACCGCAGGCGTTCAGCACCACCCATGCCGACACCTATCCAGTATTTGAAATTTGTACC
>JAVERW010000026.1:0-28402 GCA_034006915.1 Desulfuromonadaceae bacterium
ATGTTGCGCATCTACGCTCGGGTGGATAATCTTCTCGATGAACACTACGAAGAAGCCTGGAGTTATGCTACTGCGGGGCAGTCGTTCTACGCCGGAGCCAGGCTTAATTTTTAAGAAGCTGGGGTAGAACAGCAGGTAAGACCTACACAGAGGATTTTGTCTATGCACAGCAACCGGCACCTGAGCCTGATACTGATGTTTGTTTGTGGCTTGTTGGCTTGGGTGCCGGGAGTGTGGAGCGGTAGTGGGTCAGCCATCGCTGCCAGCATCCCAGCGCAAGTCACCCATACGGACGCCCTCGGGCGGCAGGTCCAGCTCGATGGCGCGCCGCAGCGGGTGGTATCGTTGGTGCCCAGTGTAACTGAAACCATTTACGCCTTGGGCGCGCAGGGGTTGCTGGTGGGGGTGACGGACTTTTGCAATTATCCGCCCCAAGCGCAAAATAAACAGAGTGTTGGGGCGTACGACAGCCCGAGCATTGAGGCGATAGCCATGCTGCGGCCTGATCTGGTAATTATTGCTGCCGACATGGCTACACCGGCTTTACTGCAGACCCTGCTTGAGCTGGATATTCCAGTCTACAGTGTATACCCGCGTTCCCTCAAGGCTACTATCGAGATGCAGCGTAATCTCGGTGCCGTGCTTGGCTATGCTGAGGCCGGTGCAACTTTGGCGTCCCAACTGGAGCAGGCGATAGCCCAGCTGAATCAAGAGGTGAACCAGACTGGCGTCGAAACCTCTCCACGGGTGCTGCTAACCATTATGCTCGAACCATTGGTGATTGCTGGGACCGACACCTTGCCCGGGGAGATGCTGGCCTGTGCCGGAGGGGTAAACGTGGCGACTCCTGGCAGCCGCTATCCCATGTGGAATATGGAAAGTGTGCTGGCATTTGATCCAGACATTATCATTGTTTCTCCCCATCCTGGCACGTCGTCACCGCGTGATTTTTTTCTCCGTTTTAAGCAGTTACGCGCGGTGCAGCAGGGTAACGTTGTTGAGATTCCTGCCGATTGGCTCCAACGCCCCGGTCCAAGAATCATCAAGGGGCTTGAAGCACTGCGCCAGGCCATAACTGACGCGGCAACCCATACACCTGAGAAGATTGATGCAACCCAGCATTAGACACACATATCTATGGTTGCCCTTGTGCCTGCTGTTTTTGGGTGGCGCCGTCGTGGCGGGGCTGATATACGGAACCGTGCCCCTGACGCCGTCCGAGCTGGTGGATATTTTGCTCCATCCCCAAAGCTCTGGCCTGAAGTCTACCGTTGTGTGGCAGTTGCGCTTACCCCGTGTGGGGCTTGCTGCATTGGTGGGGATGGCGTTGGCGGTGTCCGGGACGGTGTTTCAGGCGGTATTGCGCAATCCTTTGGCCGATCCCTATATCCTTGGAGTTTCTGGCGGTGCCGCCCTGGGGGCGGTGCTGGCATTGACATTCTTTTCGGTGCAGAGCTATGTCGTGCCGTCACTGGCATTCAGCGGAGCGCTGTTGGCGTTGTTCCTGGTGTACTTGGTGGCACGTGCGCATCAGGCCGCGACCCACACCCTGATTCTGGCCGGGGTTATGGTGGGCAGTTTATGCACCGCAATGCTGATGTTCTTGCTTCTGTATGCGCCAGCGGATCCGATGCGCAACGCCCTGTTCTGGCTTGCGGGGAACCTGGCTCGCGGGGAGGAGCGCTGGCTGCCGTATGGCGCTGGCGTGTGCATGATTTTGGTGCTGTTGCTGTGGTCACGTGCTGGTTTACTTGATGTGTTTACCCAAGGTGAGGATGTCGCTGCGGATCTGGGGGTAGATATCGGGCGCGAACGCATGTTTTTATTTTGTGCGGCCGGATTGTTGGTGGCCATTGCTGTAGCGCTGGCCGGGCTGGTTGGTTTTGTGGGACTGGTGGTGCCCCATGCGATTCGTCTGCTGTGGGGGGCCGGGCACACGCGTCTGATCCCTGCGGCTGCCATCGTCGGAGCCGGGTTTCTGGTTGGCGCCGATGCTATTGCGCGCACCGTCCTCGCCCCTGCCGAAGTGCCCGTTGGGGTGGTAACTGCGCTGGTAGGGGCACCATTTTTCCTCTACTTGTTGCGCTTGCGGGGGCGCTGATGATGGAAGCGCAGATGCTACAGATTCAGAAGCTGGATTTTTCCTATAGGGGTAAAAAGGTACTGCGCCAGATCAGTTTTGGAGTAGAGCAGGGGAAGGTTGTATCCATCATGGGTGCCAATGGTTCCGGTAAGTCAACCCTGCTGCGCCTGTTGCGTGGGCGTCTACAGCCGGACGGTGGTGAAGTGCGGTGGGGGAATGCCGCCGCGCATAAGCTGTCGCGCCGCGAGATGGCGTTGAAGGTGGCGGTTGTACCACAGCAGCTGCAGCAACCCTTCGGGTTTCAGGTGCGCGAAATGGTTGCCATGGGGCGCTATATCTATCAACAACCTTTGGCGGGGCCCTCGCGACAAGATTGGAAGATTGTGGATGAAGCCCTGGCAAGTACCGACAGCGCACATCTGGCCACGCGCTGCTCCGCAGAGTTAAGCGGTGGTGAGCTGCAACGCGTTATGCTGGCCCGCGCTTTGGCGCAGCAAGCTCCGGTTTTGATGCTTGACGAGGCAACCAGTCAGCTGGATATGGGACATAAACGCAGTATCTGTCTTTTGCTCAGACATTTGGGTCAAAACGGCAAGACCATTGTGCAGGTTTCGCACGATATGAACAGCGCCGCCGAAATATCGCACAAAATTCTGTTGCTTTCTCCAGCGGGGGAACAGATTGCGTTTGGTTCCCCGTACGAAGTGTTGACCTCTGCACATATAGAGGCTGCGTATGGGGTGCAGGTGGATATACAGCGCTATTTAAGCACCGGAGGGGGTACAGGAGGAGGCACGGGTGAAAGTACAGAAATATTGCGTTTTCTGCCCCAGCCACTAACGTCCCGGAGCACACCCTGACATATCAAACAGGCAGTTGACAAGCTGGCGTGCTCGCTCAGAAACAACATGATAGT
The DNA here is from genome assembly GCA_034006915.1 of Desulfuromonadaceae bacterium. Lineage (GTDB taxonomy): Bacteria > Desulfobacterota > Desulfuromonadia > Desulfuromonadales > Desulfuromonadaceae > JAIVHC01. The sequence continues at coordinate 3,000 of JAVERW010000026.1, forward strand.
GAACCTCTACCCCGTCACGTTTTCCTTCAATTATTCCCTTGTTTTTCAGCAGCGCCAGATGTTGGGAGACTGTAGCCTGAGGCAATCCGAGGCACTCCCAGATTTTTTTTACATTACAGCTTTGCGAGGAAAGGCCAGCGATAATTTTCAGGCGGATGGGATGTCCCAACACCTTGAGGATTTCTGCCTCGCGTGCATAGTCCTGGTCTTTGTCAAATAGAATCTGATCCATGAAATAGGGTTCCTTTAAGTATTTAGAAGCTGTATTTGCCATGCTTATATGTATAGGAATGGAAGAGACAGAGGGAGGTAAACGACCGCGCGGGGGAGAACCCCTGACACGGTCAACAATGGTGAATACGTATATTTCATGTATATTACTATATACGAATGAGCATTCAAAGACTTTTTGCCTCTGAGGCACAAATGCATTTGCTTGGCGGCAGTGCATTCAGCGAATGACCCCCTGCACATTGCGTTAGCCGTTGCGCGGGTGTATGTTCCTCGCAGCAGGCAGCACTGCTTGCGCGGTCGCCGATGGGGCTTGGTTTTTACTAGGAGCTGTAGAGTTTATATGTTAGTCGCGATAATCATGTTCTGTGTCGGGCTGTTGCTGCTCTATTTCGGAGCAGAATATCTGGTTAATGGAAGTTCCAGTTTGGCGCTTTCCTTTGGAATCCGTCCTCTTATTATCGGGATGACTGTAGTTGCATTTGCAACCAGTATGCCCGAGCTGATGGTATCTCTGCTGGCCGTGGGCAAAGACTCCTCCGATATCGCGGTTGGGAATATAATCGGGTCCAATATTGTCAATATTGGCCTTATCCTCGGTATTTCGGCGCTGCTGGTTCCCTTAAGAGTCCAGCGCAGCTTCTTAAAGCGCGAATTACCCTTTATGTTGCTGGCTACTGCGGTGCTGTGGGTGTTGTGTCAGGACCAAGTTATCTCCAGAATAGATGCGAGCGTGTTGCTTACTCTGCTGGTGTTTTTTATCTATTACTGCCTTAAGACCGCCCGTCTTGGTGGTTCCAATCAGCCCCTACCGCAACAGACGGTGGAGCGGCAGAAAAGTTCGCGGCGGCGTGACTGGCTTTATATTATTGTTGGGATCGTGGGACTTGGCTTCGGCGCGGACTGGATGGTAGGCTCTGCGGTTTTTATGGCACGCAACTTCGGGTTATCCGAACTGTTTATTGGCACTACCATTGTTGCCTTGGGTACCAGTCTGCCGGAATTGGCCGCCTCCATAACAAGCGTGGCTAAGGGTGAAACGGATATTGGCATTGGTAATGTGGTCGGAAGCAACATATTCAACATTCTGTTTGTTTTGGGAGTGACGCCCTTGCTCAACCCCATTGCAGTTGAACCCTCGTTGCTGCGCTTTGAGCTTCCCGTGTTGATGTTTTTCAGTGTGGTGTTGCTACCATTGAGTTGGCATCGATATGAATTGGGACGGGTCAAGGGGGGATTTCTTCTTGGCGGGTACGTCCTCTTTATTCTGGCCCTTCTGTACTGGAAATAACCTTCGCATAAGAGCTCCAAGGATCTGCATGGAACTCTAAATCTAAAAAGGATAACATATGTTTCAAGGCGATCTTGGGCAACCCAAGATGCTGAAGTTCCTGCTGCTGTTAACCATCGCGGCCGCTGCAGGATTGCAGGGCTGGATGATATTGTTCAACAACTTTGCCGTCGATGTCGCCGGGCTTAATGGTCAGCAGATCGGGGTTATAGGCTCTGTACGCGAAATCCCCGGCCTTCTGGCGTTATTTGTGGTGTATGTGCTCTTGATTATGCGCGAGCATCGCTTGGCCGCCCTGTCTATTGTGATCACCGGTGTGGGCAGCATCCTGACCGGATTTATGCCCAGTTATGCCGGACTTGTTCTTTCCACCTTGATAATTAGTTTCGGGTTCCACTACTTTGAAACCACCAATCAGTCCTTAACCCTACAGTATTTCGATAAACATCGTGCCCCACTGGTGTTTGGCAGATTACGCAGCTTATCTGCAGCGGTAAATATTGTTGCAGGCACGGTGGTGTTCTGTCTGGGATACTTTTTCGAGTACAAAACCATATTTATCCTGCTAGGAATTTTTGTCATTATCCTCGGGATCTGGGGCTTTACCCAAAATCCGTTAGATAAACACCTGCCCCCGCAGCGTCAGAACATGGTGCTGCGGCGCAAGTATAGCCTGTTTTACTTTTTGACTTTCATGTCCGGTGCCAGACGCCAGATATTTATCGCGTTTGCGGTGTTTTTGCTGGTGAAAGAGTTTGACTGCAGTGTGGTGCAGGTAGCTGCTCTGTTTGTGGTAAACAACCTCGTCAACTACTTCCTTAGCCCCATGATCGGGCGCGCTATCGTACACTACGGCGAACGCAAGGTGCTTACCTTAGAGTACGTCAGTTTGGTGGTGGTATTTGTGGGTTATGCTTGGGCGGATTCCCTTGCTCTAGTGATGTTTCTCTATATTGTCGACCATGTTTTTTTCAACTTCGCCATCGCCATCCGCACCTATTTTCAGAAGATCGCCGCGCCAGAAGATATCGCTCCGAGTATGGCAGTATCGTTCACTATTAACCATTTAGCCGCCGTAGTACTCCCGGTAATTGGCGGGGCACTGTGGATGATCGACTATCGCATTCCGTTTCTGGCTGGTGCCGCCATGAGTGTTATTTCTTTAATTGCGGTGCAGTTCATCCGCATTCCTGCCCCACAGAGCTAAGCCCACTCCAGTTTTTATTTTATGGGTTAGCTCCACTTCAAGAACGCACTTGAATAAAACCTGCTTATAATTGATTTAATTTTCATTGTAATGCTCCTCCCCTCATGGGAAAAGCAGGGCGCAAGGCTGCCTGTTAACCATAGCTCTGTCCAGGTGCAAGAGCGGGAGGAAAATTATAGATGCGATTTATTATCCCACGATTTGCTCCTCCATGCTTTGTTGCTGCGGGGTTGCTCTTGTTGTGCCTGTTCTATTCTGGTTGGTGGAGCGCAATCTGCTATGCCCAGGGTGCACTATCTGCGTCTGAACAGATATCTTCAGTTACAGAACTGCCCGAAACGGTGGTAACCGACAGGCTTGACCACGTTGGAATTGGTGCAGCAGCTATCCCCGAAGCAGGCAGGTCAGTACTCGATCGGCAGCAGATCGACATGCTTCCACAGGGTGATGGCAATGTAACTGATCTGTTGCGGATTCTGCCTGGAGTACAATTCGGTGAGGGCGATAATTTGTCTTCGAGCGGCGGAGAAATTTTACCTGCCCAGATTTCTATTTCCGGTGGGCGCGTGTATGAGAATAATTTTCTGCTCGATGGGCTAGGGAATAATAATATTCTTGACCCCCTTTACGATAGACCTGAGAGTGTAATCGATGTTCCGGGACATTCGCAGGAGTTGTTTCCCGATTTATCCATTGTGGATGAAATTTCTGTGTATCGCAGCAATGTCCCGGCGCGCTACAGCGGTTTTACCGGTGGGGTAATAGAGGTACAGACGCGTGATCCTGCCGCCAAGTTCGGAGCGAAGCTGTCCGCACGCTCGACCCGCTCTGAGTGGTCGAGTTTCCATGTAGATCGCGCAGATCGTGAAGGTTTTTACGCCTCACAAGATGCCAAACAGCAACCCGAGTTTCGCAAGTATCACCACGGCATTAATCTCGACCTTCCGCTAAGTGAACGCTTCGGGATACTGCTCTCCTATACCCACCAGTATTCGCGTATTCCACTGCATAACTTTGGAACGATACAGCACCAGTACCGCAAGCAGGAGAATATTTTTGTAAAAGCCTTGTTTAAACCTACAGATGCTACGCGTCTGGGTATGACGTTTTTATCTACTCCGTATAGCGCGCAGTATTTTCGTGCGGAGGTTAAAGATAGCACCTATACCCTGCGCGGCGGAGGTTGGAGTATTGCGACTAAGTTGGAACATGCCTTTGCGAGTGCGGATACCGAATTGAGTTTGGGTTACAGGAGCGGCAAGAACGAACGCTCAGCTCCGGCTGAATACTTTAGCTACCAGGTTTCACCTACAGCGAACTGGGGCGAGCGCTTCAGCCGCAAGGGAGGGTATGGAGACCTCGAAACCGGACAGGATACCTTAACCCTTGCCACGCATGCAGAGTTTCACCCTTTTACCTGGGGAGCGCTGAAACAGCAATGGAATGTTGGTACAGAGCTCGAACGTACCAACGCCGACTACCGTCACGCGGGAACCGTCAACAGCGGATGGAAGCTTGATGATGGGGTGCAGTGTGAGTTTCCGGATCAGTATTGCTTGCCTCAGGAGCAGTATGCCTATTCGAGGGTGGTTTATCCGGCGGATAAGGTGGACGCCGAAATATCTTTTACCGATATCTATGTAGAAGATACCCTGAGTTGGTGGCGTCTGAAATTACGGGCTGGAGTGCATTTTGGTTACAACGATTTCACCCGCAATGAGGATTACGCCGGGCGCAGTGTATTATCCTACGACCTGCTTGGTGACGAGACAACCGTGCTGAGTGTTGGCGCAAATCGCTATTATGGAAAAACCTTCCTTGCTCACGCGCTGGAGCAGGAAAAATCTCTTTCTTCATCTTGGCAGCGCAGCTTAAATGCGGATGGTACCCCTGGAGAATGGGAGGAAACAAAACGTAAAACCTATCCGCAAACCCGCGTTTCAGACCTCAATACCCCTTATTCGGACGAATGGAGCATGGCGTTGGAACAAAAAATTCCCGCTGGGATGCTAACCTTGAGCTATGTCAAACGCGACAGTGAGGAGCAATTGGCAAAGCAAGTGCTGAGTAAAGATGAGCATGGCTATGTCTACTCCGAATGGAACAACAACGGGCAGAGCAGCCACGAAGAGGTCAGCCTTACCTGGACACAACGCTGGGATATCCATTTTCTACACCTCAATGCCACCTGGCAGGACAGTGAAGCCAGTAACGAAAGCTATACCGACATCCTCGACTTCGAAAAAATGGAGGAGTTGGTGTATTACCACGGCAAACTCACCCCGTGGATCAATCTCCCGCGCAGCGATTACAACCGCGAATGGAGCGCCAACCTGATCTACCACGTCCAGCTCGGATCCGGATTTGGGTTCACCAATACAACCAGTTATCGTAGTGGGTATACCGCCATTCTCGACACTAAAGAAAAATATAAGAGTGAAGCGGGAGAAAGCTTTGCAGTGTATGCCGAAGTCTCTCGCCCAAGTGCCACCACTTTTGACTGGAAGCTAACTTGGGAGCATGCCATCGGCAACCTGGGGACTTTGGCCCTGACGGCAGAGGTGTATAATGTGTTCAATCGGAAACTGTATACCGGTACCACCGGGGAGTACAAAATGGGACGACAACTATGGGTGGGACTGGATTACACCTTTTAAGCTGCGCTGTGCATATGTGCGGAGGATCAGTCAGATTTTATTGGGATAGATGTGCATTCGGAACGCTGCGCTTCATTCAAGGTGCAGATGGTGCTGCCAACGTGCTCGTTGTGGATGCCATCAAGGTTGATGTATATGTTGTAGCGCCCTTCTTGTATATGCGCAGGCATCTGAAATTCAAGCTTCTTGGTAGTAGAGGTATGCGTTGGTTCAAGGATAAGGGGCAGCGGAGTGCTGGTTATCCCTCTGGCGCGGAGTTGCAGTAGTTCATTGTTTTTTGTATTGATGTGGAAATCCTGCATGTTTTCAAACTGGCATAGTAGCACCATTCGCTTTGGGTTACTTACGTCCAGCAGGTAGACAGTCTCTCCAGCCTGGGTAGCGAGCAATCCGCCCTGCGTCTCCACCTTGGAGCAGTACCCCTGTAACTCCATGGAATCGAGGATGTTGGGGTGCTGCGGGTCTCTGACGTCGATGCGCAGTATGCCCCGATAACCGCAGGCAATGTATAAAATCCCATTGGCTGAAGTTATATCCAGGCTTCTCTTGCTGGAAATTAAATGTTCAGGAAAATCAATAATTTCAGAAGCGCCAAGGGTGTTGTCTTGCTTGATGGGGCTAATTCTCACCCCTGTACCTGCAATATAGGCATGCTGAGCATCAAAATTGATGTTCAGTATGTTTTGTGCCATATACTCTGTGGCCACAAACCGCGGAATTTCTGGGGAACTTATATCGTAAATAATGAGCCCATCATTGCTGCACAGATATAGTTTGTCTGCGTGTGCAGTGCACGAATTTACTTCGATTTCCCTACCCCCGGTCGGCAGTTTAATAATTCCCCTTTGCTCCAGAGTACCGTCTGCATCTATGTGGATAATGTGCAACCCTGATCCCTTTAACACCATGTATATCCATGTGCCTGCATCAGAATCAACCACAGTGTACGCGTTGAAAAATCTAGTCCAGGGGAAACGCATTAACCCGGCAAGTTCCAGACTGGTGGCTGAAGTCTCGGGGAAGGACTGGTACTTTAAATACTGTATTTTATTGGCTAAGCGCACCACTATACCGTGCTCGGTGACCTTCCAGCTGGCTTTGTGTTGCAAGGGTAGCGGGGTGGTTTGTTGTGCCGATTTCTGGTTTTTATTGGGAAGTAAGTCAACAATGGTTATCCCCTTTTCGCCAGCAGCGATGATTGCATAATTGTTGAAAATGGCGGCACCAAAAATTCTGCTACAGGAGTGCAAACTCAACTCAGGTACAAAAATATCATTAGTTCCAAGGGGGTAGAGCGTTACATTACCATTTCTGCCGAAAACACAGATTTGGTCACCATAGCGCGCGAGTCTGTTGCTTCGAAAAGGAGTACTTATACTCCCCTTGAACGTGGCGGAACCCTCTGAAGTGGTTTTAACTATACCAACTCCGCCGCGCCCGTTTGCTAAATACATAGTGGTGTTCGTGCCACCTTTGGCGTCATCCCAAAAGAGATAATCGCGAGGAACGCCTTCAAACTTAAGGGTCTTGAGCAATTGAAGCCGCGCTTCTGTGGCGGTGGAGTAGATATGCAACAAGCCTCTGTTGCCAACGTGCCCGAGGGTGAACAGCTTGGTGTTATGGTAGGCAAGGCGTAACGTGTTGCCTGGTACTTCCAGATGTTCGATGATCTCTCCAGAGTTGGAATCAATTATGCTGATGCCTTCTTTTCCGTTGCTAACGTAGAGCCTATCCGGGCCGACACTGATATCCGTTGCGTGGTAGGGCAAGGCGATGCTGGAGATGATTTTGGCCTCAGCTAGCGAAGATATGTCACAGATAACGATCCCGTCCTTGCCACAGGCTATGTAGGCTTTATCTCCTTGGATTTCAAGATGCCATAAAAACTTATTTATGTGAATTGCGTGGACGATTTCCGGTTCTTCTGGATTGCGAATGTCTATCGCTACCAGGCCGATATTGCTGCACAGAGCCCATGCCAACACGCGTTCCGTTTTTCCATCAACCGGTGCGGCGACCTTAACGTCAAATACCCGTTCCCACATGAATTTTGTGGCCACAACTGCGCTGCAGCGTTCATCATCGCGGATGAGTGTAATACGGGCATCTGTGGATAGATTTTTCCCCCGCACCTCAAACATGTTAGCGGTGAAATCGGCCTTGAATAGTTCGACTTGCGGTGGTCTTTGCTCCTGCGAATGAAGGAGTAGGATCAGCCCGAACAGCACGAGCAGGTAGATTGTGCCCAGGCAAATGTGGGTAAAGAGAGTAGTTTTCACGCGGAGTAATTTCATGCGTCGGCACTATTCTTAGATATAGGCATAAATTGTGCAACGATATCCAGAAGCTGCTGCTGTTTAAAAGGTTTGGGCAGATAGGCGTCCATGCCCGCTTCACCCCAACATTGGGCATCATTCCTGTATATGTGTGCGGTCAGTGCTACGATGGGTACAGTGATTCCGCGACGCCGTAGTTCACGGGTCGCTGCGTATCCATCCATTTGCGGCATCTGGCAATCCATGAGAATGAGGTCGAATTGCTCTGAGTCGACCAGGTGCAGTGCGCCAAGTCCGTTGTCGGCGCAGGAGAGGGTATATCCAGCTTGTTCCAAGATTAGACATATCAGTTTCTGGTTGGTGTGTTGATCTTCAGCCAGAAGGATGTGCCCTGCACGACGGGTATTCTCCCTCCGTTTGTCCAGCAAGATTGGAGCCTGCGTGGTTGCAGGTGGCGCCGCTGGTTTTGGAGGCGGAATTTTTTGTGTCTGCGGGACTGGTAGTATTGCATTGCGCCCCTGGGGCAGCGCTACCGCTATCTGGGTGCCGAGATTCAGAGCTTTGAAGGGCTTGGGTATAAATATATCCACGTCGCGGCGCATAGATTTTTTTTGCTGCAGAATGTGTGTATTGGGGGCTATGTAGACAATAACGAGACTTGTGTCTGCAGGCAGGTTAGCCTTTAATTCCTGCGCAAGATACCCACAATCCGATTGGATAGCGTGGTCAAGACATACTAGTATCTGCCCGCGCATGTGCACAAGGTTCTTCTTCAGGAACATTTTTACCGCCTCAGCCCCGTCGAGTATAACGGGGCTGAGTGCGTACGCTTCGAAGAGGTTGGATAAAACCTCGATTCTCGCCGGATTGGGGCTGACAATCAGGGCTGCCGTGAGAGTGTGCAGATTTGCTTCACAATTGAGCCAGTGTTCTCGCAGGGTTGTGGTTGCAGGGGTGGTCTCGAATGGGATTTCAAGGGAAAAAACCGTACCGTGGGGTTTGTTTTCTGCTATGTGCACACTGCCACGCATCAGTTCACATAGCTGTTTGACAATGGCCAGCCCAAGCCCAGTACCGCCATATTGACGTGAAGTAGAACTGTCGGCCTGCTTGAAAGCTTCGAACACTCTGTCCCTAATCTCGGCGTTTATCCCTATACCAGTGTCGTGAACGTCAAGGCGTATGTGGCAGAAAGATCCTTCTTTCCGGACAACCTTCAGTGCAATAGTGATGCTGCCGTGATGGGTGAACTTGATCGCGTTGGATAGCAGATTGAGTACGATTTGGCGTAACCGCACCGCATCCCCATAGAGTTCGATCGGCATCTCGGGATCGACTGATACCGTAATATCGAGACCCTTGGTAAGGGCGCTATGCGCCAATACTTCAACGGCGGTATCGACAGTCTCTGGCGCACAGAAGGGGGCGAGGTTGAGTTCAAGTTGACCGGCTTCAATCTTGGAAATATCAAGCAGATCGTTCAACATGGTTAGAAGCGCTTCGCCCGAGGCGTATATGGTGTTGACCAGCTCCATCTGCTCCGGCAGCAGCGGGTGTTTCTGGAGCAGCTCAGCCATGCCGAGCACTCCGATCATCGGGGTTCTTATTTCATGGCTGATATTTGCCAGAAAACGTGATTTAGCTTCGCTGGCCATCAGGGCTTTCCCCCTGGCCTGGCGTAGGTCAAGGATGGTTTGTTTTAGTTTCAGGTTCGCTTTTTTTAGAGCGTGGGTCCGCTCTTTAACCTGCCCTTCTAAGTCGACACTGTAGTGCTGCAGTGCCTGCTCGTGGTCGCGAAGTTGGAGCAGCATGGTGGTGAAATTATCGATCAGTATGTCGATTTCCTGTATCCATGTTGTAGCTATCTCAGCCTGCGCTGCATATTTTTTCCCAAGGGTAATTTCGCTCATGCGCTGGGTCAGGCTGTGTAGGGGGGTGGTTATCTGCTTTTGTAAGCGAGTGGCAAGCAGGTATGCCAGAGCCAGAGCTGCCCCCAGAATAAGCATGGCAGCTATGATGAACCAGAGAAGGTTGTGCAGCAATTCGTTGTTGTTGGTCTGTACAAAAACGCACCCGAGGTACTCTCCAGCGTGGATGATAGGGGTGTAAACGGTAATGTGTGAGAAGCTCCGGTGAGAGACATTTTCTTCTGTACGTACAGCTTCTAAAAGTAGATCTTGACGAAAGCCGGGGTTTTTTAGTTCAGCTGCAAAGCTCGATTGCTTACTGTTCAGGTAGTGGGCGATTACCTCATTGTTTCGATCAAAGATGGATGCGACCTCAATGGAGGGCTCTGCTGCAAGCGTGTTGAGGATTTTTTGGGTTTCCCATTTCTTTTTGAAGCTCATAGCTTCCTGACTGTTGAGTCCGATAACATGAGCCAAGGTCAGGAGTTTGTCATCTATAGTGGTGCGAAAATGGGCTGTTTGAATTAAAACGGCACTGATCAGAAATAGCAGCAGTATCACTGTGCTGGTGGACATCACCAGGGTGGTAATTTTTTGCCCTATAGTTGTATTTGCGCGCTTTGGCATGCATAATCCGATGCTGGCTGATATGTAGATATATATTTAGTAGATATATTCCAATCGCTGGCTACAGATTCTAGTTTGGATTCTGAATAAAGGTCAACCGTTTAGGCCAGTTTAATATATGTGTAGCGTATAACCTAAACTTCTCACGCTTGGTTAGAATAAGGAATTATTTGTGAATATCGTAGATATCTTCTCCATTCAAAAACATTACGCCGCACTGCATCTGCTTGATGATATCAGCTTTACCGTCGGCGAGAGGGAGAAAGTTGGTCTTATAGGGCGCAATGGTTGCGGTAAATCTACCCTGCTTAAAATAATAGCAGGAATAGAGGATGCTGACGCTGGGTATATTAATTACGCCAGAGGCGCCCAAGTTGAATATTTGGCTCAGGAAGCCGATTTTGCGAGTAACCTGACGGTACGCGAATTGTTGCGCCAACCTCTGGAGGAAGTATATGCGCGCCAGAACCGTTTTGTCCATATAGGTACAGAGCTCGAACACTCCGACGCCGTCAGGACTGAGCAGTTGTTGCAGGAGCAGCAGGAACTACAGAGCTGGTTTGATCTACATGGTGGCTGGGAGGTCGAGCACCGGATTGACAGCCTGTGCCATAAACTCGATATCAAACAATTGGATGCACGCGCGCACGATTTGTCCGGCGGCGAACAAAAACGGGTGGCGCTGGCTCAGGTTCTACTGGCACGGCCCGATCTTCTCCTGTTAGATGAGCCTACCAACCATCTGGATGCACAAACGGTACAGTGGCTGGAGGAGGAACTTATTGAGTATCCCGGAGCCCTGATTCTGGTTACCCATGACCGCTACTTTCTCGATCGGGTGGTGGGGCGGATGTTCGAGGTTGAAGATGCTCAGCTGTACACTTATGCCGGCAATTACTCAGAATATCTGATCCAGAAGCAACTTCAGTTGGAGCACAAAGAGGCGCAGCAGAGTAGAATTCTCAACGTTCTGCGCCGCGAAGAGGCCTGGCTGAAGCGCGGCGCTAAAGCCAGAAGTACTAAACAAAAAGCCCGCAAAGATCGGGTAATAGATCTGCGTGAGCGCGTAGACACGTCCCGCCAGCGCGATGTGAACCTTGAATTCTCACCCACCACTGAAACAGGCGGAATCATTCTCGAACTCAAAGGTTTGACCCTTACGGCAGACACCACCATTCTAGCGGAAAACATTTCGTTTATTATGCGCACCGGCCAACGTGTCGGAATTCTAGGCCCCAACGGATGCGGCAAATCTACGTTGCTGAAAACCATCATGGGACAGCGCGCCCCCGCCGCGGGCGAAGTTGTGCTTGGGCGCAGAACCCGCATTGGCTATATCGACCAGCAACGAAGTGGTCTCGATCCTGAGCTTAAAGTAGCCGAAGTGCTCGGGCCCGGGCAGTGGGTTGAAGTCAATGGGAAAAAACGACATAAAAGCGGATATTTGGAAGAATTTTTGTTCAACCCTTTTGAGCAGCGTAAACTGGTTTCTGTGCTGTCAGGAGGGGAACGTGCGCGCTTACTTCTGGCACTATTGATGCTGCAGGGAGCCAATCTTCTGATTCTGGATGAGCCTACCAACGATCTCGATATCCCCACGCTACAGGTGCTGGAGCAGGCTTTGGTAGATTATTCCGGCTGTGTTCTGCTGGTTACCCACGACCGCTATCTCCTCGACCGTGTCGCTACTTCCATCTTGAATTTTGAAGACGGTACCGTTGTAGAGTATGCCGGCAGTTTCAGCGATATGCTGGTGCAGAAACGCCTGGGGCAGGCTGCCGCCACACCTGAAGATCAGGGAGTAAAACGCTCAAGCGCTCAGAAAGACTCAGAGGGTATATCCAAAGGAAAAGGGGTGAAAGAGCGAAAGAAAGGGCTTAGTTTTAAGGAAAAACAAGAACTTGAAGCCCTTGAGGAGAAAATAGACGGATTGGAGCAGGAAAAAGAGCGCTTAACGCAGCTGCTGAGCAACTCCGCTGCAGCCGAAAGTGGTGAAATTGCCCGCGCAGGACAGGAATTTACTGAAGTTGACACCCTCCTAGAGCACAGCTATGTGCGTTGGGAAGAACTGGAGCTTAAAAAATAGAGGCTTCATAGGTTGTAAGGAACTGATTATACGTAAAGTTTACGCTTATTGTGCGGGGGCGGAATACTGCGCCAAAGAGCGCAGTTCTAGGTTGACATTTGCGGCGTAAATTGTATACAGTGTACGGATTATGTGTAAATTTTACATATCTCTAATGTAGGCTCGGCTTCACTGCGGATGCGACCTCGGAAAGAAATTCCGGATGCAGACAAAGTATATGTACTTACCCAGTTCTGAAGCTGGTGTCGTCTTGTTAAGACCGAAACCCATGAAGGAGGAACAAACTTATGATTGAATCTTATCTGCAACACCAGGAAGAGAGAAATGCGCAGGGTATCCCCGCGCTGCCTTTGAACCCGGAACAGGCCAAGTCGCTTTGCAGCCTGCTGCAGTCTCCCCCTGCAGGCAAAGAGGATTTCCTCATGCAACTGTTCACCCAGCGCATCTCTCCGGGTGTTGACCCTGCAGCTGAGATAAAGGCTGATTTTCTGGGCAAAATAATTAACAAAAAGGTGAAATCACCCCTGATCAATCGGGTTGAGGCTGTTACCATCCTCGGCACTATGATGGGTGGGTATAATGTCCAACACCTCATCGCCGCACTTAAAGATGCTGAGCTCAAGGATGAGGCCGTCAAGGCACTGTCATCCATGGTGATGATCTATGATGCTTTCGACGAAGTGTTTGAACTCTCCAAGAGCAATGCAGCAGCTAAGAAGGTCGTTGAGTCCTGGGCTGCAGCTGAGTGGTTTACCTCCAAGCCTGAATTCCCCGAGACTGTAACGGTTAAGGTGTTCAAGGTTGACGGCGAAATCAATACAGACGACTTTTCTCCTGCTGGTGATGCATGGAGCCGCCCGGATATTCCACTGCACGCCTTGGCGATGGGTAAAACCCGTTTTCCCGCTGGGAATGCTGAGATCGCCAAATGGCGCGCAGAGGGCAACAAGGTAGCGTTTGTCGGCGATGTTGTCGGTACTGGTTCTTCACGGAAGTCAGCATGCAACTCGGTGCTGTGGCACATCGGCGAAGATATCCCTGCGGTACCCAATAAGCGCCGCGCTGGGGTTATCATTGGTGGCGTTATCGCACCTATTTTCTTCAACACCGCGCAGGACTCCGGCGCTCTGCCCCTGCGTATGGATGTCTCCAAGCTCAACAGCGGAGACCTCATCACCATCAATACCAAAGAGGGCAAGGTAACCGACGCTAGTGGCAAAGAGCTCACTACCTTTGAAATCTCTCCGCTCACCGTGCGCGACGAATACCGCGCCGGGGGACGTACTCCGCTGATTATCGGACGCAAACTCACTGAGCGTGCGTGTAAGGCGCTGGGTAAACCGGCACCCACCATGTTTATCGAACCCAACAATCCGCAACCAAAATCAGGGCAGGGTTACAGCTTGGCGCAAAAAATGGTCGGCAAGGCCTGTGGTATTGCAGGGGTTCTGCCTGGCACCGCCTGTGAGCCTAAAATGACCACCGTTGGTTCCCAGGATACCACCGGTCCCATGACCGCCGACGAAATTAAGGAATTGGCATGCCTGAAGTTCCAGGCGCCGATGTTCATGCAGTCATTCTGTCATACTGCTGCGTATCCGAAGGCGTCAGACGTAAAAATGCATCAAACCCTGCCGCAGTTTATTTCTGAGCGCGGCGGCGTGGCGTTGCGCCCTGGCGACGGAATTATTCACAACTGGCTGAACCGCCTGCTCCTGCCGGATACCGTCGGAACCGGGGGCGACTCCCATACCCGTTTCCCCATCGGCATCAGCTTTCCGGCTGGTTCCGGCCTGATTGCCTTTGCCGGTGCCCTTGGTTTTATGCCGCTGGATATGCCTGAATCAGTGCTGGTGCGGTTCAAGGGGAAGCTCAACGAGGGAATCACCCTGCGCGACGCGGTTAATGCTATCCCCTACTATGCAATTAAAGAGGGGCTGCTGACCGTACCCAAGAAAAACAAGGTTAATGCATTCAATGGCCGCATTCTGGAGATGGAGGGGTTGCCTGATCTCTCTGTAGAGCAGGCCTTTGAGCTCACTGACGCTGCTGCCGAGCGTAGCGCCGCAGCGGGCTGCATCCAGCTCTCTGAAGAATCTGTGTGCAAGTACCTGCGTTCAAATATCGCCCTGATGGAAAGCATGATCAAGGATGGCTATCAGGACGCTGAGACCCTGCGCAAGCGCATCGAAGCAGTTAAAGAATGGCTCAAGGATCCCAAACTGCTGCGTGCTGATAGCAATGCAGAGTACGCCGAAGTATTGGAGATAGACCTTGCGGATATCACCGAGCCGATTCTGGCATGCCCCAACGATCCGGACGATGTAAAGCTGCTGTCGGATGTACAGGGTACCAAAATTCAGGATGTCTTCATCGGTTCCTGCATGACCAATATCGGTCACTTCCGTGCCGCCGCCAAGATCTGGGAAGGGCATAAGTTCAATCCTAATGTTCGTATCTGGGTTACCCCGCCGACCCGTATGGATCAGGCCAAGCTCAAGGACGAAGCGTATTTCGCCATCTTTAACCAGGTGGGCGCGCGCATTGAAACCCCGGGGTGCTCTCTGTGCATGGGAAATCAGGCACGTGTACCCGACGGCGTGAATATGTTCTCCACCTCTACGCGTAACTTCGACGACCGTATCGGTACTGGTGCGCAGGTGTACCTGGGTAGCGCAGAGCTTGGCGCGGTAACCGCGCTTAAAGGTGAGCTGCCAACTCCGGCGGAGTACCTTGCCGCATATAAAGAGAAAGTAGCTCCGTATAAGGAAGAGGTATACGACTACCTGCAGTTTGATGAACTCGGCGAGTTTGACGCAGTTTACAAGAGCCGCAGTATTTAAACCGCAGCACGCATAAATATAAAAAGGTCGCTTCTTCGGGAGCGACCTTTTTTTGTATGATTTATGTGGGTTTAGGTCTGGAGTATACATTCCGATCTCATCCATCCAACATGCGAACCCAAGAAGGTGTGCGGTGAAGATTGCTCTGCTCGAACCATTCATGACCGGATCCCATGCGAGTTGGGCCAATGGATATGCGGCTCACAGTTGCCACACGGTAGAGATCTTCAGCCTTGAGGGAAAATACTGGAAATGGCGCATGCATGGGGGCGCAGTGAGTCTGGCACGCCAATTTCGCGCGCGCGGTTTTACCCCTGATCTGCTTCTGGCTACGGATATGCTTGATTTAACCACATTTTTGGCTCTAACCCGCGACCTGACTGCGGGGCTGCCGTGCGCGCTCTATTTTCACGAAAATCAGCTCAGTTATCCGTGGTCTCCGGGTGACGCAGACCCCGCACTTCAACGTGACGCACACTACAGTTTTATCAACTACACTTCTGCTCTGGCGGCGGATCAGGTGTGTTTTAATTCCGCGTATCACCGACATGATTTTCTGGCCAGGTTGCCTGAGTTTCTTAACTGTTTTCCCGACCATTGTGAAGCAGATACGGTTGCACAAATCGACGCTAAGAGCATTACTCTGCCCTTAGGCCTCGATCTCGACGCCCTGGAACGCGCAAAGCCAATACGTGCAAGATCACAGCGCGCAGATTCGAGGAAAGACGTTGCCCCCCTCATTCTGTGGAATCACCGCTGGGAATACGATAAGAACCCTGAAGAGTTTTTTCATGCTTTGTTTGCATTGCAGGAGCAGGGGGTTGATTTTAAATTGGCGGTATTAGGTGAGGCGTATCGGAAGCAGCCTGCTATTTTCGCCACGGCACGGGAACGCCTGCAGCAGCGGATCGTTCACTGGGGCTATGTTGAAACTTATGCTGAATATGCTGCCTGGCTATGGCGTGCAGACATTTTACCTGTGACCTCTATTCACGATTTTTTCGGCATAAGTGTAGTCGAGGCCATCTACTGCGGTTGTTTTCCTCTGCTGCCGCAGCGTCTTGCATACCCGGAGCATGTGGATCCAGAATGTTATCCGATGTGCTTCTATCAAGATTCTACCGATTTTGTGACGACTTTAGCTCAAATATGCCGATCCCACGCGTGGCACGATTTCAACCTAAAAACAGTTTACCGCTACAACTGGAGTGAAATTGTTCTCAAGTATGATGCTATCTTTGCAGCGCTGGCGTCAGAGTAGCCTGGGTTTTTATCAAATCTGCACATAAGGGATGCCGCCCCTTGACGTCTGATATGTGAAGATGCTAAAACTCGCGTCAAATTTTAGTTTTTTCATTCATGTGTCGATATACGGTTATACCCAATAACCGCGCAAGAACTTCTGGAGGTATATGCAGATGGCAGAGTTTATGGAATGGTCGGATAAAATCAGTGTGGGGATCCAGGAGATTGATGAGCAACATCGGAAGCTGGTTGATCTTATCAATAGTCTCTATGAGGCCATGATCCTTGGGGAGGACAAGATTGCAGTTGCCAATGCGGTGCTGGATCAGTTGGTCCAGTACACAGCCATCCACTTTGCTGTCGAGGAGTCCCTGTTTCGGATTTTTGAATATCCAGAATATGAGGAGCATTGTCAGTTACATGAAGATTTGCGCGCGCAGGTCTACGAAATTAATGCCAAGGTTCAAAGTGGGGAAAGGACGGTCAACCCAGAGCTGTTGTTTTTTCTGCGCAAGTGGATTACCGGTCATATTATGGTCGAAGACAAGAAATACTGCCCATTCCTCCTTGACAAGGGGATTAAGAAATCCTTGGGGAGTAAATTCTCTCTAAGTAAAATCTGGCGACGTAGTTAAGGCCTCCTTTTCTTAAAAACTTCCTCCTGCTGCGGCGGGTTGTTTCTTGTGCAAACCCGCAGCGGGTAGGGGGTAGCTTAATCTATGAAGCGTTTAATCAAGTCCGAGTATGCATCTACGCGCCTATCGCGCAGAAACGGCCAGATACGGCGCACTTGTTCCGAACGCTGCAGGTCAATTTCGGCCAGCACGATCTCCTCTTTTTCCGCTCCTGCGTGCGCAATTATTTCCCCTTGGGGTCCAGCTATAAAACTGTTCCCCCAGAATTGTGCTCCTGCGGTTATCCCGCTTGGATCTGCTTCAAACCCTATACGGTTTGCTGCTACGACATACGTGCCGTTGGCTACGGCATGGCTGCGCTGAATTGTGATCCAAGCTTCTAGCTGACGTTGTTGTTCAGCGGGGGTGTCGGCAGTATCCCAGCCAATAGCGGTTGGGTATATGAGGATATCGGCCCCAGCCAAAGTCATGAGGCGAGCAGCTTCTGGATACCACTGATCCCAGCAGATCAGAAGTCCCAGGGTTCCTACGCTGGTCTGGATGGGATTGAAACCGAGATCACCAGGGGTGAAATAGTATTTCTCGTTGTAACCTGGATCATCTGGGATGTGCATTTTTCGGTATATCCCGGCAATGCTTCCGTCGGTCTCAAAAACCACACCAGTGTTGTGGTACAGACCAGGAGCGCGTTTTTCAAATAAGGATGTGACCAACACTACCTGATTTTTCCGCGCTATCTGTGCAAGCTGTTCGGTGCTGGCACCGGGGATGGATTCAGCTTTATCGAAGTATTCGGGGTTCTGGTGCTGGCAGAAATACAGGTCGTTATGCAGCTCAATCAACACCACCAGGCGGGCTCCCTTGCGGGCAGCCTGGCGGATGAGTTCGCTGCTGTGGTGCATGTTTGTGTCTTTGTTGGGGGTGCATTGCTGCTGAATTAGAGCAGTTTTCAACTTGTTCATGCCAGAGTCCCTTCAGGTAGTTGCATGGTAAGGCAGTGAAGTGAGCCGTGCTGCAGGATGACGCTGCTGCAGTCAATCCCGATAATTTTACGCCCAGGGTAAACTGTGCCGATGATCCTCAGAGCCTCTGCATCGGCTGGATCCGCATAGGTGGGAACCAGCACCGCGCCGTTGATCACCAGAAAGTTGGCGTAGGTCGCCGGCAGGCGTTGTTGATTGTGGTCGAACGCAGGTTGCGGCCATGGTAGAGCAACCAGGGTGTAATTGCGCCCCTGTAGGGTTTTAAACAGTCTCAGCTCCTGTTCCAGCGCCTGCATGGTCTCAAAGTGTTCATCTGCAGGGTCGTCACAGCGTACATATGCAATGGTGTCGTTCGGGCACAGGCGGGCGAGGGTATCGATATGTCCGTCGGTGTCGTCCCCGACCAGGGCGCCGTGATTGAGCCATAGTATTTGGGTAGCGCCGAAGGTTTCTTTGAGGCGGCTTTCCAGTGCTTGTTTGCTCAGATGCGGGTTGCGGTTCGGACTCAGCAGACATTCAGTCGTGGTGAGCAGCGTGCCCTTGCCATCTGATTCAATGCTCCCCCCTTCCAAAATCAGTCCTTGCGTCAGTAAAGGCACCTTCCATGCTCCCGCAGCCGCCAGGTTTTTGTTGATCTGATTATCCAGGTCCGCCGGAAATTTTAGTCCCCAGCCGTTAAAGCCGAAATCGAGCAGGTGCAGCTTTGCGTCAATTTCTACCCCGATAGGGCCAAAGTCCCGCGCCCAGGTATCGTTGTTGTCAATTTCAAACAACCGTATGGAGGCAGAGTTGAGCCCGTGTTTTTGGAGGATAGACGCAGTGCGCTGTAGTTCTGGTGCCACTATAATTATATTTTCAAACGCAATGGTGTGGCGGATAATATCGACCAAGACAGCTTCAATTTCAGGTAGAATGGGGTCCCAGTCGCTACCGGGGCAAGGCCACGCCAGGAGCACCCCGTCTTGAGGTTCCCATTCCGCTGGAAGACGCACCAAGTGTTTCTGGTCGCGCGGGGTTGCGTATGCAGTCAGGTTCGTATCTGTGGAAATTTGTGGGTTTGTTTTTTGAGTCATTGTTTGTTTTTTCGCCTCAGCCTGAAGTATGCCAGGAGTAAAAGTGCGATAATCAACCCTGTCACTATAAAAGCGGCAGGTGGAATTTGGTTTAATATATAGCTGAACTTCAGGGCTTTACCGCCGAGGTATCCAGCCAGAGGGTAAGCGATTCCCCAAGCTATGCCGCCGATAAGGGTATAAACGCAAAAAAGGCCCGGTTGCATACGAGCGCCGCCAGCGACAAAAGGGACAAATCCGCGCACGGGACCCACAAAGCGCGCCAGCAGCAGGCTTTTGCCTCCGTGTGCACCAAAAAACAACTCTGCCCGGCACAGAAAACGGAAAAATTTCCCCCCCCGTAGGCGTGTCGCGAGCCATGCTCCGGAACGTGTTCCGCACATATAGCTGATACAGTCACCCGCGATAGCACCCATCCCTGCAGCTATGCATATAAAATAAATGTTTCCGTGGCCGTGAAATGCCAGAGCGCCCGCAGCAATGCATATAACACTGCCGGGCATAAAAAGCCCCGCGACAGGGATCCCTTCTGCTAGAGTGATACCGCAAAGAATCAGGTAATAGCTGAGTCCTGTAGGTAGCTGCGGCAGGGTTTGTTGAATCCATTCATTCATTGATCTCAAATAGCTTACTTTTGTACAAAAAGCAAACCTAGTACGAGTGCGGAATGAAACAATCATCTGTTTGCAAAGTTAAAATATTGAGCCACTACCGTTGTCGAATATTAATTATGTAATTTCAGACATTTGGCACCAGCTCCGAAAGGGTAAAGCATTCGCCATTTGTTGCCTTTTGATTTTGTTTCTGCTAGATTTTAGTGCTGATTTGCGCAGAAATTACTAGCGCGTTTTGCTCCACGGCATTGAAAATTACCCTTGGCGCAGCCTGATTATTAGAGTAAAGAAGATATTTGGCCCGAGCCCGGCCACAGTACAGCCAGGGTTCGGTATATTCACCAAAGTAATAATTACAGGTAGTTTGTTGGAATTAAGAGCTCTGTTCCTGTTCCTGCTCCGCTGTCTTAGGTGCAGGCCACTTTACGGATGATAAATCGTATGAAAAATGTAGTTAAGATGCTTGAACCTCAAATGGATGCGGTAGTGCGTCAGTTTAAACATGACCTGAACTCCGAGGTTTCCCTTATCCGGAAGGTGGGCGAGTATGTCCTTGCTAGCGGAGGGAAGCGCATGCGCCCAATGTTGGTATTGCTGACGGCCATGCTTGCAGGGTACAAGGGTGATAAACATATAGGGGTAGCTAGTGTAGTGGAGTTTATCCATACGGCCACCCTGCTTCACGATGATGTAGTTGATGCTGCGGTGATCAGGAGGGGGGCAGAGTCTGCCAATCGTGTCTGGGGCAACGAGGCTTCCGTACTGGTGGGCGACTTCCTGTTTGCCAAGTCGTTTTCTATTATGGTGCGCGCCGGTAGTTTACCGATTTTGAAGGCGCTTTCAGACGCAACTACCAAAATGGCTGAAGGAGAAGTGCTGCAGCTTATCAGCACCTGCGACCTCGACCTGAGTGAAGAAAAATATATGCAGGTTGTGCGCGAAAAGACTGCGGTATTGATTGCCGCTGCGTGTTTGTGTGGAGGTATTTTGGGTGGCATAACCCCCGAGCAAGAACAAGCTTTGTATGATTTTGGTCTTGATCTGGGAATAGCCTTCCAGTTTATGGATGACGCTCTGGACTATGTGGCCGATGAGGCTGAATTTGGCAAGGTCTGTGGCCATGATTTGGAGGAAGGGAAGATGACCCTGCCTCTTATAGAGACGCTGCGCCACTGTAATGCTGCCGAACGCACCATGGTGGAGGAGATTATAGAGGCCGCTGAACTGTCTGCGGATGCTTTGGAGAACGTTGTCAATCTTATCAATCGCTACGACGGGATAAAATATACCAGAGCACGCGCCACCGCCTTGGTAGAGCGAGCAAAAACCTATCTGCGGGTGTTCCCTGCTGGGGAAGCCAGAGAAGCGCTCGAAACTGTAGCCGACTACGTAGTTAGCCGTACCCATTAGATCGTTGTCTGAGCCAGATTGAGGATAATCTCCACTTTCAAGCTTAAGATTAATGTGCAGGTGGAAAAATAAATAAAAAGCCCGCAGCGCTGTGCTGCGGGCTTTTTGTATGCTGATTTCGTACCGTGGTTTTTTTCTTCTTACTCTAGACTCAGGCTTCCAGTCATTACATTCAGTGATTTATCTCCAATACCCTTAATATTTTTCAGCTCATCTAGGCTGGTGAACTCACCATTTTCTTGGCGGTAGGCCACAATTTTTTCTGCGGTTTTAGGCCCGATTCCTTTGACCTGTTGCAACTGTGTGGCTGTAGCCGTGTTCACATTGAGGCCCGGAGCGGCAATGGCTGTCGAGGCAGAGAACGTAAACACTAAAACCAATAAAACAGCGAAACGCATAAAGTTGCTGAACATTTGTTACCTCCTGCAAATAGGGTTAAATTTAATATTAACTTGATACCATAATTAAAATAACTGTGTAAAGATTAATAATAGACAAAGATTGGGAATTATAACTTTTGTCGAGTGAGTAGGCCAAATTTTACGTCTGCTGTTTTTTAGGTGATTAGTGAGTGGTTAGATGATGTAACCAGGCAGGGACGTTTTAGCGTGCCAATTCCAAACTGCGTATCGCCACAGGATTAGCATAAAAATTTTAGCCGTATAAAATCCATGAATTACAGGTTAAAAAACTGTTTTGAATTTGACATCAACAGATCCGTTGTATACAAATGCGGTGCAGAGGGAATATGCTTTACACTGCTTTAGTGTTCAGGCGAACATAGTTTGCAATGCCGATAATCCCATTTTAAATGACTCTATAAACCAAAGCTGCCTGGCGATCAGGTCAGGTTTGCAGCGCATCTGGTGATTTTTCATGACTGAACAGGCTCAGGCCACTCTACAGAATTTATACCGTATTTTTACCGTTTCCGAAGCTCCATCCTCCACTCTGGGTAAAGTTGATAAAGATATCAGCGATGATCTCGCCGGTTTTCTGCAGAAGCATGTCGTGGCTAGTGGCGCGACGCTGGCAGAAATCGAGCGGGATTTTTCGGCTTCACACATGCCAGAGCAACCCACGTTTGTGTCTAACTATACTTCGTTTATAAAAGATAAACTGTTGGCGCAGTCCGTACATACGGCCTCGCCCGGCTTCATTGGACATATGACCTCGGCCATGCCTTATTTCATGCTGCCGCTGGCACGTATCCTTATCGCCCTGAATCAGAACACCGTCAAGGTAGAGACATCCAAGGCATTTACCCCGCTGGAACGTCAGGTGCTGGCAATTCTGAATCGCCTTGTCTATGCACGCGATGACGCTTTTTATTCCCGTTTTATCCATGATAGCCGCAGCGCTTTGGGGGTGTTTTGTTCCGGCGGAACTATTGCCAACCTTACAGCCTTATGGCTGGCGCGTAATCAACTGTGTGCCCCGGATGGTGAGTTTCGTGGCATCGCCAGTGAAGGGATGTACAAAGCACTGAAACACCTTAAATGTGAGGGTCTTGCAGTGCTGGTGTCACGCCGGGCGCACTATTCAATTGCCAAAGCCGTAGATGTGCTTGGTCTCGGGCGTGACAATCTGATCCTGGTTGATCCCGACGATAACAACCGGATAGATATGCGCAATTTGCGCAACGCCTGCGCACGGGTGGAAAACGAAGGTAAACGAGTGATGGCGCTGGTCGGTATAGCTGGCACCACGGAAACCGGCACCATTGATCCGCTCGAAGAGATGGCAGATATGGCTGAAAAAATCGGATGTCACTTCCATGTTGATGCTGCCTGGGGTGGCCCGACCCTGTTCTCTGAGGCCAATCGCTGGCGTATGCGCGGCATCGAGCGCGCTGATTCTGTCACTATCGATGCGCATAAACAGCTGTATGTCCCCATGGGGGCAGGGATGGTGCTGTTCAAAGATCCGCAGGCGGTCTCCGCCATCGAGCATCATGCCGCCTATATTTTGCGTCCCGGCTCCAAGGATCTCGGTACCCACACCCTTGAAGGCTCTCGCCCCGGTAAAGCGATGCTGGTGCATGCCGGCCTGCATATCATCGGACGCAAGGGCTATGAACTACTCATCGACCAGGGGATCGAACGTGCGCAGAATTTTGCCGACATGATTACCGCTCATCCTGACTTTGAACTTATCACTGCGCCGGAACTCAACATCCTCACTTATCGGTACAATCCAGAGTGGTTGCGGCAGAAGCTGGCCACGGCGCGGCCAGAAGTGGCACAAGAGATGAACCAGAAGCTCGATGACGTCGTGGTGGCGGTGCAGAAGGCACAACGCGCCGCAGGGAAAACCTTTGTCTCACGCACCCGCCTGGCTCCGGCGCGCTATCAGGGACAGAATATCACCGTATTCCGGGTGGTGCTGGCTAATCCTCTGACAACCGATGCTATCCTTGAATCTGTTTTAGAAGAGCAGCAAGAGCATATTCGCACCATGCCACACCTGCTTATCCCGCTACGCGAACTCGCTGTCCGACAATAACTTTTCTTCAGGCGTAGTTCCCCGTTTGCTGCCCATTAATTCACATTAGTCATTCCACTACTTTTTCCGCATAGATGTCGCCGGAGACTCTGTATGAATATGCACTATAATCTCGATGAACGTCCTCCCTTGGGAGCGCTGCTGTTGTACGGCTTGCAGTGGCTCGCTATCAGTGTCCCAACCTTGGTGATCCTATCCCAGGTAATAACCAGCCTACAGATGGATAAAGCAGCGGATGCGGTAGGATATCTGCAGATGATGCTCCTTATAACCGGGGCGACCCAACTGGTGCAGGTATTGTGGGGGCACAAACTCCCCCTGATTCTTGGCCCCGCTGCGGTATTGCTTGTGGGTGCCCTTGCAAGTACTTCGGCAGCTCCAGGAGCGGTGCCCACTGCGATGCTGATCGGTGGAACGGTGATGTTTATAGCGGCCGTCTCAGGGCTATTCGGGCCGTTGCAGCGTTTGTTTACCCCACAAGTGGTGGCGGTAGTCCTCCTGCTGATCGCCTTTACCCTTCTGCCCACCATTCGCAATCTGATTCTACCCGCCGCAGTATTGCACGAAGCGCCGCTGCGTTTGGGGTTTTCCCTCGGGATGCTTATCCTGCTGTTTGCCCTACAGCCTGTTCTACGTGGGCTGTGGAAGTCCACCCTTATCGTCTGGGCCATGCTTGGTGGCACTCTAGTGTGGAAGCTGCTCGCAGGCAGCGCCGAAACTGCTGTTGTGCCTGCGTTTGCGGTACCTCTACAGCAGCTAAAATTCAGTTTTGTGTTTGATCCCGGCGTAGTAGCGGCATTTTTGGTGTGTTATATGGTGCTGGTCATAAACGATATAGGCTCCATGCAGGCGTTGGATCAGATGCTCAAACCCGCCAATATGCCGCAACGTCTGCAACGTGGCTTGAGCGTAACCGCGCTAGCCAATATGGTCTCCGGCCTTGCCGGAGTGCTTGGGCCGGTGAACTACTCCATGAGCCCAGGGGTGATTGCCGCCTCGCGCTGTGCTTCACGCTGGACCTTGGTTCCGGCTGGCATCGGCATGATGCTGTGCGGCTTCTCGCCACGCCTGACCGCCATGTTCAGCGCCATCCCCTCAGTAGTTATCGGCACCGTGCTGCTCTACGTACTGTGTGCCCAAGTAGCCACCGGCTTGATGGTGGTATATCAGCAGACCACCGCAGTGCGCTACGAACACGGCCTCAGCATCGGCCTCGCCGTATTGGTAGGCACCAGCGTCGCCTATCTCCCCCCCGAAGCGGTAAACACTATACCGCAACTCCTTCGCCCAATGCTCGGCAACGGCTTCGTCGTCGGGGTGTTACTGTGCCTGATGCTCGAACATCTGGTGTTTCGCAAACGGTAGTAACCGTACTCGTCAAACTACGAAGCTCCTTCTGTCTCTAGAGAGAGGCTGAGAAATGTGTGCTCCTTCTCCCTCTGGGGGAAGGTTGGGATGGGGGCGGGTTTGGCTTTGAACGAAAATCGCCATGAACGTTCTTTATTACGGTATTCGTTTTTGCGTGTTGTGTTACAATGTACTTCGCACGTTGTACCATACAATGCTGCGGCGCCACGCGAGAACTTTTCCTTTCAGGGAGGCCACCTAAATATGCGCGAATCCACCTTTACCTTCCGAGTCAATGAGGAGCTGAAAAACGAATTTTCAACGGCAGCCAAGACTCGTGACCGCAGTGCAGCACAACTCCTGCGTGATTTCATGCGTGATTTTGTGCGGCAGCAAGAAGACGAACGCGCGCACGCCGCTTGGTTTCGTTGTCAGGTGCAAAAGGGGCAGGACTCGGCCAATGCAG
>JAVERW010000029.1:0-25422 GCA_034006915.1 Desulfuromonadaceae bacterium
CCCTGGCCAATAACGCAAGCGCCGTGCGTGAACTCGGGGATGAGATTTTAAAGAAGATCGCTATCGAGATCACCCAGAAGCTGCGTAACAGTACCTCGGTTGACTGGCAGGTGCGCGATAGCGTGCGCGCCCGGCTGCGTAATCTGGTGCGGCGCTGTCTGCGCAAGTGGAAGTACCCGCCGGATAAGCAGGATGATGCGGTGGAGTTGGTGCTGCAGCAGGCGGAAGTATTATGTGAAGGGTGGACTTAGCTCCACTGGTAGGCGTTGCGGAGAAACCCTCCGCATGAATTTCACCCCAGTCAAATGGTCGAGAACAGAACTACTGGCTTTTCTTGGTTCTCGTTCTATCCCCATCAAGTTGTGGCGATTTGCTGGAGCTGGGTGATGAGGATCTCACGCAACTGGTGCGAAGCTATCGTGATATCTTCCTCCTCGGCTTTTTGCAGAGCCTTGAACAGCATGAGGCAAATACGCCGCTGTTCGCTGTCCCAATGCGTCGTAAACCCTTCTTTGGCGTCCTGCTGTATCAGGGCTAGGTGCTGTTCATAGTCGCGCCGGCCGTGAGCCCAGTTGATGACGTAGGAATAAAAGAGCAGGCTACGGTCGATTAAGATGAACAGGAGCTGGCTGTTATTGATCGGGCCAACCCGTAACTGTTCCCCCCCAACCTTGAACCCAAGCACGCTGAATCCGTCGATTATCTTTTTCCCTTTGAGGGATGTGCCAGCAGCACCAATCAGGCCACCAATGGCCGAGAATAGACCCAAGGATGCCCCGCCTGCCGCAACATCAAGACCAACGCCTAGCGCTGCGCCTCCCAATGCCCCGGCAAGAATCAGCTGTTTGTCGCTGAGGCCAAGAAATTCCCAGGTTTTTTCGCTGAACAAATCTTCTTGCAAAATCGATTGTTCGGGCAGTTGAATGCTGTAAATATTGTGTTTGAAGAGGGCGCGGATCGCGTCCTGGGTTTTCTGCTCTTGTGCTTTGAGGTGACGGGTGTAGGCACGAAAGAGTTTCTGCCTCAGTTCGTTTTCATCCTGCCCCACTTTAAAGATGGCGGTCTCTTTGTAAGGGATCGCCTCTTTTAGTAAGGCCAGAATCAGGTCTGCGCTCCGCTCCGTACGGGCCTGCCAATCATGTTGAAAAGCTGAAACGACTTCGCGTAGCACTGGCTCCAGTTGTTGATCGATGCTCTTCAGGCTTTCCAGAAGTTCGAGGCGTTGGGCGTAGGTGGCTTTGCATGAGTTGAAGATGCGGATGGCATTAAAATGCTTGCGAAATGCTGTTTGCCAGTCGCCGATGAAGCTGGGTTCCTCTTCTTTGTTGTTGATGACTGCCATGCGCGGTGCTCCTGTCAGGCGCAAGATTTCCATCTCGATGCGATCAACGTTTCGAACCGGGCGAGAACCATCGACGACAAAGATAATCCCTGCACCTTCCGCTATCGGAGTCAGGAGCTCGCAGTCATCGCGAAACGCATCAATATCGCGATGGACGTCTAAAAAAGTGGGCAGCAGTTCATTCTCCGGTCCCTGATAATTCTGCATCCATTCCAGGGTTTTACGTGGATTCTGGAAGCCGGGGGTGTCAATGAAGCGGATCACTTCGCGCTTATCAATCAAGACTGGAAACGCTTGGCTTTGGGTTGTTTCGCCCGGAATGGGGCTGATTCGGACGCTGTCATCTTCGGCCAAGGTGGAGAGCACCGAAGATTTCCCTTCATTGGGGTGACCAATAATAGCAAATGCGGGCGTTTTCATTTTCCACTCACCAAAGAGATCACCGCCAAATAGGGGTCGGCAAGGCGTTGTAAGGTTTTGTGCCAGATTTTCAGGTCGCCACTTTTGGCCGGAGTCAGCAGGGTGGCTGAGGTTGGTTTGCCAAGCAAGGTGACTGAGATCGGATATCTACGCGGAATTTCGTGGCGCAAGCGCCGCAGCAGGGCCAGAATTTCGCGGATGGGTGGTTGCCAGCCTTCCTGAAGCAGGACGATGCCGGTGGCTGCTGTTGCGTGGAGCTGTTCGGCAACCTCGGTGAATAACTGCTCCTCCGATTGATCGAGCGCACCAATCCGCACGGGGTGAAATGGCCCGTTGCCTTCATGTGGAAGCAACAGCGGCGTTAATTGCGCTCTGTCCAGTTCATCCCATAGTTCATCTGGAATCAGTAATAGTTTTGGCCCTTGCTCAAGCAATGCGGCGAGGGTTGGCGGGTTATCCTGCAACGGTGAAAGTTGCCTAGCCTCAGCCGAATCAGGATGTTCAACGATGCTGTTGGCAGCGTTGGTTTGCAGCGTCGGGGTCAGCATCCGCTGGCGCAACTGGCGAAAGCGGGCACTGTCGAAACTGAGTTTACCTAAGGTACGCCGGGTCTGGAGCACACCGACGCACAGGAGCAGTAAGCGTGGCAGCAGACCGTAAGTGAGAACACCCAGGGTTAGAAAGGGCCACCACGCCGCCAGATTGCCGGTGGCCAAATGATAAATCCCCTCTTTTAGCACGATCTTGCTCCCCTCAATCTGTTCCAGGGTTGGATAGGCAAGGTGCGCGGGCACAAACCAAGACCAGGGGGCGGCGATCAAACGGAGCGTTTCTGCCAAAAGCGTGGGATCAACCTGCAGAGTGGTCTGCCAGCCAAATGCAACATCGGCAATACTGACTTTAATCAAGGTCAGTGTTAAAGCACCCAGATTGAAGCTGACGCCAAAAATTTGCAACAGGATGAAGGCGGGCCAGAAATAAAGGCTGCCATATTCCTGCCGATTCTGTTTCAGTTGCCCCAATGTAGCGTGAAAAGTGAGACGTGCCTCGCCGCTGGCGTCACGCTGACTGCGGCGCAGTAAACGGCTGAAGAGTTTGTTGAGAAGACTAGCGCCTAATTTGCATAAAATCGATGAGCGAATCCCCTGCCGACCGAAAGAACGAAAAAAGAAGAAGAGTACCTGAAGGATAAGGAAGATGGCCTGCAGCAGGATGAACAACGCAAAGTAGCCGGAAACATTCACCGCTGCCGTGCCGCTGTAGGCGAGGAGTGACGCGCTTAGGGTGGCACCTGAAATCAAGCCTAACGCCATAATCAGCCAGCGGGTCAGGGTCGCGGTTTCCGCCCAGACTTCCCCGGGAAGGGCGCGAAGGGTTTGTCCGGCAGACCTCCCAAGATACTCGGTTCTGCGCGCGGCGAGCCAGCAGCGGAGCAAACCGCGAGTACCACTAGCCCCTTCAAATTCCTGTTGCCTGGCCAGAAAAATAACCCGATCGCGCTGATGAAGGGCTTGTTCACCAGCTTGTTGGCGCAAGTGCTCGTCCGTAGCTAAGAAATACTCCAGATCGACAACGTCAGTAAGTTTCCAATTTGGTTTCATCAAGCGATTCCTGCCGTATGCCCCTGTATCGGTGTTGACAAAAAAGTGGCTCCATCCATTTGGTGGAACATGGCAACGTTAACGAACCAAGATAGCAAATCGTCTACGCCAAGTATAAGAATCAATGTTGATGCGGTCAAATAACCGAGGAAATAAGTGAACAGAATCCCTCGAAAACTTAAAATACCTCCAATAATGGGGGTACTTAACCACCCATTGACTAGCGAACGCTATTTCACCCGCGGCAAGGTGATTTGGGGCAGCCGTTACGGGTCGCTCTCATCCCATCAAGGTCAATGCCCGGATTTAATAGTCGCCATTATCCGCATCCTTGAAAAGAAGATCGGCGCCGGACGCTTCAGGACAGATCTCTTCTACCAGCTGAGCGCTTTCCTTATCACTCGATAATATCGTCCAGATGCTGCAGAAAGCTGGAGCACTGCTCAACTCCCTCGAACGCCCGCATGCGCAAATAGGTCATCCGCCGCTAAGCCAAATAAAAAATTCCGATACTGCAAACCCGCCAGATCCGATGGTAGGAGTAAATATTACGGCCCCCATCGGTGACTTTTTTGTCACCCTCCTCTGTTGCTTCATTTCTCCTTTGTTATAATCAGCATATAGCACCCTGCAAAGCCAGTGGAGCCTGCGGCAGGATAAATGCGATTGATACATATCAAAAATAAATGCTCGAGCCGCATGTTTGTTTAACGAGGTTAAGAGTCAACAAATGTTGTGCAAAAAGCATCATGCGGAAAAATTCAAACTCAAAAGAAATGGGAGAAAAGAAAATGAGCAGGAAAAGCTTGACGTTGATGAATGCGGGTGTAGTCACATTTTTGGTGATTGTTTTATCCGGTTGCGCCGGAGTGCCCGCCCCAGAAAAGCAAGTAACTATGGCTACCCAGTCGATTGCCCAGGCAGAGAGTTCAGGGGCTGTGGAGTTCGCCCCGGTTGAGCTTAAATCTGCAAGAGAAAAGCTGAGCCAGGCCAAACTTGCCATGGATAAGAAAGAAAATCTCAAGGCGAAGTGGCTTGCTGATGAGGCTATGGCCGATGCCGATCTAGCAGAGGCCAAGGCGCGTTCTGCCAAGGCGCAAAAAATTGTGGAGGAGTTGAAGGACAGCATTCGCGTGTTACGCGAAGAGATGGACCGCAATACCAACCGCTGAATCATTGCCCCTATTAACTTATAAAGGAGATCACCATGAAAAATATTTCGTCACCCTTGATGTACCTGCTCGGGGTGTCAATTGTTGGCATACTCATGTTTGGTTGCACCCCGACGATTCGGGAAAATGCTTTACTCGAGCAGTCTAAATCAGCGTTTGCTGAAGCCGAGGCCAACCCCGATGTCCAGAAGAATGCCGCGCTAGAACTGCAAAAGGCGAAAACCAATCTGGATCAAGCTGAAAAATTGCTCCAAGAGGGAGCCGAAGCCAAAGAAGTTGAACACTTCGCCTATCTAGCCAAACAACGCACCGCCATCGCCCAAGAAACTGCCAACGTGAAGCTGGCGGATCGAGCACTGGATGATGCTAGCGCGGAGCGCAACAAGGTCCTTTTAGCTGCCCGAACCCAAGAAGCGGATCAGGCAAAGCAGTTAGCTGAAGCGCAAAAAAGGAAAGCAGCGCTCGCAAGTGAGGAGTCTGAAGCGCAATTGAGAAAGCTCGAAGCACAGATCTCTGAGTTGCAGGCCGTTAAATCGAAACGCGGCCTTGTTATTACTCTGGGGGACGTTCTGTTCGATACCAATAAAAGCGAACTCCGCTCCGGGGCACAGCGCACCATTGACAAGCTTGCAAAGTTTCTTGGTGAGTACCCGGCACGCAAGGTGATGATCGAAGGTTTTACCGACAGTACCGGAACAGCGGAGTACAACCAACAGCTCTCCGAGCTCCGTGCAATTGCGGTACGGGATGTTCTAGAGGCCAAAGGGATTGACTCTAATCGCATCATGACTCGCGGGTATGGCGTCGAGTTTCCCGCTGCGAGTAATGCTACCGCCGAGGGTCGGCAGCGTAACCGTAGGGTCGAGGTGATTATTTCTGACGAGGACGGGAACATTCAGGAACGACAGAATTAAAACCCGTGCAGGTTGATCTCTTCATCAAAATGATCGATTCGGATTTCATGGAAGGCTCCGAAAAGGGTTGAATAAAGTCAAACGTAGGCTGGAGCGAAATTAATCATGAGCGCTAACTGGAGGATATTATGAAATCAGGTAACAGAGATAAGGCTGAAGGGCATTACGCGAGGCGAAAGGCAAGGTCAAAGAAGAGACCGGGAAGCTCGTAGATAATCCCAAATTGGAGGGAGAAGGTAAAGCCGAGAAGGTTGCTGGCAAGATACAGGGAGCAGTTGGCTCGGTAAAGAAAAGTTTAGGAGAGTAATGGCATATGGCGTGTCTTGCAACCACAGTGATCTGCAGGGTGCAACGACACGCCATAACCAGCTTCAACACCAATGACTTAGATTGTGGCCCTGAGGTGCAAACGCGCCCTTCATGGGGCAGAATCTCTAGAACGAGTAGTCGCCAAAAAAAGGCGTGGAAAAG
Source organism: Desulfuromonadaceae bacterium (assembly GCA_034006915.1). Classification (GTDB taxonomy): domain Bacteria; phylum Desulfobacterota; class Desulfuromonadia; order Desulfuromonadales; family Desulfuromonadaceae; genus JAIVHC01. The sequence continues at coordinate 5,921 of JAVERW010000029.1, forward strand.
GGGAGACTATATGCTGGGAACCATTGTGATCATCGTAGTGATTCTGCTGCTGCTGGGGGCACTACCAACTTGGAATTACAGCAGACAGTGGGGGTACTTTCCAAGTGGCGGATTATCATTACTTCTGGTGATTCTTATATTGTTGATGCTAACCGGCAGATTGTAGCTGGTGCAACGTTAGCGTGAACAGCGTTCTGCCAGGGACACGTAGGTTTTTTAGCCCAGGTAAAGGAGAGACATTCATCACCTGCGCTTAAGACACAAATGACGTGATATTTTACCTAAAATGTCAGAGACGATTTGACAACTCTCAAAAGCAGGTTAGCTTTAACGCTCACCGAGCCATGTAAAAAAAATTGGGAGGGGCCAAGTATGAAGCGACAAATTCGTAGTCCACCGCTTACACTGAGGACAGGTAAGTGCCGTATCAGAAGGAATTACTCAATTAAAAAGGAGGTTTTATGCAACGAATTATTTTTATGCTGACCATTATGGGGATGTTATATCTTCCACTGACAGCGTCAGCGCATTTTCAGGCGGGCGACAAGGAACTGACTCTGAGTGGTTCCGGTACGAGTGATAATGATTTCGACAACACTACTTTTTCTGCAGACTTGGGTCTGGGATTTTTCTTCAACGAGTATCTTGAAGGCGTTGTCCGTCAAAACGTGGCGGTTGTCGACACCCCCGGCGGCAGTAATTGGAACGGTGCGACACGCATCGGAGTCGACTTCAACTTCGACCTCGGGATTTGGCGCCCGTACTTGGGAGCCACTGTCGGCTATTTGTATGGCGATACCGTGAATGAGGCTTTCATTGCCGGTCCTGAAGCCGGATTGAAGGTTTTCGTCAACGATACAACCTTCATTATCGCAGGTGTCGGTTATGACTTCACCTTCGAAAGTGCTAACGATGCTGATGACGCGTTCGATGACGGTCGTTTTGTCTATAATCTCGGTATCGGTTTCAAATGGTAGCAGGTACTCAAAAAACACGCGAGGCACACAGAGCCTCGCGTGTTTAACTTGAACTGACACTCCGGTTCCTTTGGTCTTGCACAATGTTTTCGGGCATAAGAATTAAACAGGTCAGGTGAAATTTTGTCGCTACCTCTACAGATGAAGCGAAAAAATTTGCAGACTTGAGCCCTTGCCGAGGTGTAGAAGCCAGCATTTATTACACTATTCGGTTCTTTAATCTTCACTCCATTCCAAAGACTCTTTCCAAATAACAGCTTCCAGCTATAATTGATCGCACTTTCGTTTTTGAATATTGGGGCATGCACTCCACTAGAGAGCGCTCGGCTGTCCACCGTATAAAATCCAAGACTCCTCCTAGGATTGTCTTTGTAAGCCTTTGCGACTGGGAGTTGCAGATCTCTCACCTATTGGTGTGGGGTTAAGGGATCAAGAAAATTGAATCACGCTTCAGTCAATGGGCGCATAGTTTTCAAAAACAGACTATGATTGCGGTGCAAACTCCAGTTCAAGAATCTTGTTAAGCTGAGCAGGCTAATGACTCCTGTGGGGCTGGTGGTTCTCTACCTCCAGCCTCAGTCGTACGCGTCAAAACTAAATGCTAACTTGAGGTGGGCGGCGGGGAAGGCCCTCGGCTCCCGGATTAGGTTTCAAAAGTGAGGATCGATGTCCAGTCACGTAGAGGGTTCAATTCAACCGCCTAAATCTGTCAATCAAAACAGCAAGACAGAGGCAGCTCTGGAGAAAGCCGGCCCCGCGCCAGAAGCGGGCGAAACTTCGAGCACTGAGTTGGAAGTCGCGCAAAACTTTGCGGTGGTCGGCATCGGCACTTCGGCCGGCGGCCTGAAGGCCGTACGCGAACTGCTGAAGCATCTGCCTGGCGATACCGGCATGGTCTTTGTGCTGATGATTCAGCACCTTAACCCCAACCACGAAAGCAGTCTGTCGGAAATCCTGGCCAAAGCCACACCCATGTCGGTGCAGGTGGCCGAAAACGACCAACAGCTCCAATCCAACACCTTTTTGATCGTCCCGTCGGGGTTCAGCTTCTTTCTAAAAGGGCGCACCATAAGGCTTGAGAAGCGGGAACAAAAGGCCGGGAGCTTTTTGCCGACAGACTGTTTCTTTGAGACCCTAGCCAGCGAATTGCTGGAGAAGGCGATCGCCATCGTGTTGTCCGGGTTGGGTGCCGAAGGGGCTAAGGGGTTGGCTGTGGTTCGCAGTGCCGGTGGCCTTATCATGGTCCAAAACGAAGAAAATTCGAGCACTGCCGAGCAGGCGTTATTGACCAAAATGGTCGATTTCACCGGAACCCCCGCCGAAATAGGTCAGCTGCTGGGGGAAATCTCCCGTCATCCCCATCTTTATCCGGAGGCGTTGCCAAATTCTCAGCCCAATAACGACAAAGCGGGGACGACCCTGGAGCAGATTCTGCACTTGTTGCGCCAGACCGGCGTGGATTTTAGTCACTATAAGCCAAATACCGTGCGTCGTCGTATCCTGCGAAGGATGGCCCTCCACAGAGTGCAGGCGTTAGAGACGTATGTGATCCTCCTTGAGGACTCCCCGCAGGAACGAGAAGCCCTCAAGGAAGACCTGCTGATCAAGGTGACAAGTTTTTTTCGAGACCCGGAGGTGTTCGACGCTCTGGGAAAGGCGGTCTTTCCGGCGTTGTTCGAAGATCGCGATTCAAAGCAGCCACTACGGATCTGGGTGCCGGGATGTTCCAGCGGTCAGGAGGTATACTCGCTGGCGATATGCCTGCTCGAGTTTCTGGGTGATCGGTACCCGCAGCAGTCGATCCAGATTTTTGGCACCGATTTGAGTGAGCTCGCCGTGGGGAAAGCCCGTCAAGGTCTTTACCCGGCAGGCGAACTGACTGGGATATCCGCCGAGTATCAGGGGAAATATTTTGACAAAAGTGCCAACGGCTACCGAATCAAGAAACTGGTGCGGGAAATGTGCGTTTTCGCTCGGCAGGATTTTACCCGCGATCCTCCATTTTCCCGCCTCGATCTGATTAGTTGTCGCAACGCTCTGATCTATTTTGGGGAGGTACTCCAAAAACGCGCCTTTCCTATGTTCCATTATGCCCTGGCCCCGGGCGGTTTTTTGCTGCTTGGGCAGTCGGAAAGCATCGGTACGTTCGATGAGCTGTTCATCTTGGTAGATCCGAAAGCGCGCATCTATCGTAAAAAACGGAGTCTGGTTCGAACCAGCGTCGATATCCTGTCCAGCCCTACGCTACCCAGACCGGAATTGAAGCCGGGCTCAATCCCGGATCCGAAGGAACGCACCGGAACTGAACCTGAGCCAGACTTACAACAGAGCGTCGAGCGCTGGCTGTTGACCAAATACGATCCAGCGGTGGTGGTAATCGACCACCGTCTGCAGATTCGCCATTTTCGGGGTGATACCGGTCTCTATCTGCAGCCGGTTCCCGGCACGCCGAGTTTTGATTTGATGAAGATGGTGCATGAATCGTTGCGCTCGGAATTGCGTTCGCTCATTCACCGGGCTCAGAGTAGTGGGCAACCCCAAGCGCGGGAGAATTTACCAGTTAAGCTTCACGCGGTGGAACGTCTGGTACGCATAGAGGTCCAACCCCTCATCCTCAATGCGGATCACCAGTTTTTCATGATTGAATTACACAGTCGAATCTCGGCCGATCCCGACCCGAGTCGAGATTCAGAGCCTTCCGGCGAAGGCCAGCAACAGTTGGCCCTGCTCAAACAGGACCTAGCTGCCAGTTATGCCTACCAACAGACCTTGGAAGAGGAAAAGGAGCGTGCCCTGGAGCAGCTCCGGACCGCTAACGAAGAAATCCTCTCCAGCAACGAGGAACTGCAAAGTATCAATGAGGAGTTGGAGACCGCCAAGGAGGAGCTGGAATCGAGCAACGAAGAACTCTCGACGGTGAATCATGAACTGCAAGAGCGCAACAGTCAGCTGACCCGTTCCCACGACGATCTCAGCAACCTGCTTGCCAGCGCCGAGGTTCCCTACATCATCCTCACCCGCGACCTGACTATCCGCCGCATCAGTCCACTGGCCGATGAGCAACTGAATGTGCGGGCCGAGGACATTGGCCGACCACTGCGAGAAATCAGATTACGTTACAACGTGGCACAGATGGAGGACTTAATCCGTAAGGTCATGGAGACCGGCGAAACAGCGGAGAAAGAACTATATGAGGCCGAAAAGGGGTGGAAACTGTTGCGGATTCTTCCCTATCGAACCAGTGCCGCAGGGATTGAGGGAGCGGTGCTGAACCTGATCGATATCGATCGGTTGAAGCATTCGATGGAAGAGGTTACGCGTGCTAATCGCTATGCGTTGAATATTGTGGAAGCGGTCAAGACCCCGCTGTTGGTCCTCGATGAGGAGCTGCGGGTCGAGACCGCCAACCCGGCTTTTTATCAAAAGTTTCATGTCGCTCCGAAGCAAATTGAAGGGGAGCGGCTGTTTGACCTTGGTGTCGGGCAGTGGGACAATGCGGAACTCAAGAGCTTGCTCCTCGACATCCTGCCGAAAAGCGCTTATATAGATAATTTCCTGATTCGGTTCGACTTCCCGCTTCTGGGCGCACGTTCAATGCTGGTCTCGGCGCGGCCAATGAAAGCCCAGAATTTGAGAATCCTGGTTTCCATCGAAGATGTCACCGAACATCTTACGCTCGAAAAAGCTCTGCGCCAGGCCACGATTCAGGCCGAGGCTGCCAGCCAAGCCAAAAGCGAATTTCTGGCTAATATGAGTCACGAAATTCGCACTCCGATTACGGTGGTCATCGGCGCACTTGAACACTTGGAACAAAAGGGCCTGGAAGAAAGCCAGACTCAGTGCGTCCAGTTGGCCAACTCCGCCAGTAAATCGTTGCTGGAATTGATCGGGAATATCCTTGATTTCTCCAAGATCGAAGCAAACCGCATCATTCTGGAAATTACCCACTTTGCCCTACGGGATTGTGTCGAGGAGGCGGTGACGATTCTCCATCGGGAAGCGAAACGTAAAGGTCTGGAATTGAACTTGGAGATCGCCCCGGCTGTGCCTGATTTGTTTCTAGGTGATCAGACGCGCTTGCGCCAGGTGTTAACCAATCTGATCAGTAATGCCATCAAGTTCACCGAGGCCGGAGAGATCGATGTGAGCGTCGGCCTGCTCGCCGACCAGTTAAGAACTGACCCCGAACAACTATTGTTTACCGTTGCCGACACTGGCTGTGGTTTTCCACCTGCCAAAAAAGAGCTGCTTTTTCAGAACTTCAGCCAGATCGACAGCTCGGTCACGCGCCGCTACGGAGGCACTGGGCTGGGCCTGGTAATCAGTAAGGGAATCGTCGAGCGGATGGGGGGACGGATCTGGGCTGAAAGCGAGGAGGGGGTTGGCAGCCGCTTTTTTTTCACCCTGCCGATACCGACTGACCGGCGCAAGATACCAAGGGCATTGCCTGCCGATGTTTCTGCAGAAGTCGAAGAGGAGCGACAGCAACCTGCGACGTCCAGCGCAGAGACGCAATTGCAGCCCAGCACCTGCCGAATCTTGGTGGTAGAGGATGATTTGTCGATACAACACCTAATGCGGGTGATTTTGAAAAAGGCCGGATGGATAGTGGACGTGGTATCGAATGGCCAGGAGGCGATCGATGCTTGGACGCAAGGAGATTTTAACTTGATCCTGATGGATGTGCAAATGAGTGATATGGATGGATTGACAGCGACTCGTCAAATCCGCAGCCAGGAATCGGAGGCAGAGCATATCCATATCTATGGCCTGACTGCACACGCCCTTCAAGAAACCCGAGACCAGTGCCTACAGGCTGGCATGGACGACGTTTTAGTGAAACCAGTCAAGTTGGAGGCTCTGTATGAAGTTATTCGGAGACACTGCAACCCAGGTCTGGGATCCGGAGATATGGAGGCGCTCTCAGAAACCGACTGAAGGAGTGCAGAAGATTAAGAAGTTGCCGCCGCTTTCGTGAACAACAGAAAAGGATCTATAGATTTAAGCGAAAATTTGGGCGACGTCTTTACATCTGGTCGTTGTGAGATACCTTTTAACAGAGGAAAATGCAGCTGAAGCATTTTCAAATATGTTTTGTGGATAATCACGAAAGGACTTTCGATGGATTTGTTACGTATTCTTATTGCTATATTGCTACCTCCGCTTGGCGTTTTCTTGCAGGTTGGTATTGGTAAACACTTCTGGATCAATATTATCCTCACATTGTTTGGGTACATTCCCGGCATTATCCATGCGATTTGGGTCATCGTAACCAAGTAGGTTTGGTTGCAAACCAAGCCTGAAGAGGCGCAGTGAAGGATATCTCGCTGAACTTTAAATTACCTGCCGAGTGCTATAACGGCGATGGGCAGCTGAGACGCGTCGGTTTCGAGTTGGAATTCACCAACTTGACCATCTCAGAAGCCGGACAAATTCTCCAGAAGACTCTGGGAGGAATATTGCGTGAAATTTCTCTTGCGGAATCTTTCCTTCTGGTTGAATCCCTTGGAGAATTCAGAATTGAGCTCGACTGGAGTTACATCAAAAGCAAAGCTGCAGAAGTGGGGCACAATAATCCCAGTCAATGGCTCGAAATATTGAGCCAATTTGCACCCTTGCTGGTCCCTATCGAAGTCGTCTGTCCACCACTCCCACTGGATAAGCTGGATGCCCTGATTCCGATAACATCAGCACTGCGCAAAGCCGGAGCCAAGGGGACCGATGATTCAATAATTGCCGCTTTTGGTGTCCACGTTAACGTGGAAATTCCCCAAATTGAAGCAACTAAGCTTTATGCATATTTACGCGCTTTTGCCTTACTTCAGTGGTGGCTGGTGGATAAGCACGCTATCAATTGGACTCGCAGGATCAGCCCTTATATCGACCTTTACCCAGAAGCTTATCTGGAAAGGTTATTCATCAGGCAAGACCCAACCTTTGATACTTTGATAGACGACTATCTTGAATATAATGCCAGTCGCAACCGCGCTCTGGATATGTTGCCATTGTTTGCAGTGATAAATGCAAAACGGGTCCGAGCTGCCGTGGTGGACGATCGCATACACGCTCGACCAGCCTTCCACTATCGTCTCCCCGATTGCCATATAGAAAAACCAAATTGGTCTCTGGTCAACGCATGGAATAGTTGGCTGGTGGTGGAACGTCTGGCAACACAGACAGAAACGCTCGATCAGCTGACAGCTAAATTTTTAGCCATGTCCAGACCGCTGCTCGGCGTGAGTCGCAACGACTGGACCGAGGTGATAGAGCAATGGCACCGCGACCATATGTTGGCGTAACTGGCTCTGCACGCCGTTGGGCCCCTGCCTGGTGGTGTACACGTTTTGCGCTCTGGTTGGTTGGTGCCAAAGCGATCCGCATCAGCGTAAATCACGCTGCGGAACGAAGCACCCTGGCAGCATTAGTGATTGGCGGAGGCAATGATATCGGTCCGGAACACTATGGCGGGGATGTCTGGTGCAAGGTTAAATCAGATCCGGAACGCGATAAATTGGAAATAGACTGGATCGAATTTGCGCTGCAGAAGCGATTGCCGCTACTGGGAATTTGTCGTGGAGCGCAGCTAATCAATGTGGTTCTCGGTGGCAGCCTCCATCAGGATATCCGTTCGCTGCGCAAGTTCACGTACAACCGGCCTGGGCTGCTGCCGACCAAACAGGTTCACCTTGAGGTTGACTCGCGATTGAGTAGGGTCTGTAACCGGATGCGTTTGCGGGTTAACAGCCTTCATCATCAGGCGATCAAGCACCCAGGTGCTGAGTTAAGAGCGGTCGGGTGGGATCTGGATGATATTATTCAAGCTGTAGAAAGCCCAGGCACACCGCGCATCATCGGAGTGCAGTGGCACCCAGAGTATCTCTGCTACCTTCCTTCACAACTAAAACTTTTCCGGTGGTTACTTCAGGGCGATTTATGAGCGGATATCTGCTGCTTTTCTCTTCAGCGTTTCTGGCTGCGACCATCTTGCCGTTCTATTCCGAGGTGATACTGTTTGCGCTGTTGCGCAAAGGGGGCAACCCTTTCTGGCTTGTAGTAATAGCAACCATTGGCAATACAGCAGGTGCAGTCGTCAATTGGTGGCTGGGAATTTATCTGCTGCACTTTCGTGAACGCCGTTGGTTTTATTTCAGCCAACAACAGATAGAAAAGGCCCAGCGCTGGTTCCAGCGTTACGGTTTTTGGACCCTGCTGCTGGCTTGGATGCCGATCGGTGGAGACGCCTTGACCCTAGTTGCTGGGATTATGCGTGTTCCCCTCTGGCTATTCTTGCTGTTGGTCGGGGCTGGCAAGGGGCTTCGTTATATCTCGGTAGTCTATCTCTCCAACTGGTGGACTTAAACGGATTCCACCAATTGCTACCTTCTCAGACCATTCTTCAAGCCCTACATAAATCCATCTCAAATAGGTCTTCCCCTTTTTATTTCGGGGAGAAGTACGTCTCTGTGAACCCAAATTTCACAAACTTTTGCCAGGGCGGGGATAAAAATTCCTGCCAAACTTTCTACTTGACATTTCGACGAACAGCGGGCTAGGTATGGCGTATTACATATCTTGTGTTTTTCTAACAAAAGTCGCAGAGGGCATTAGAAAGGGATGTCCAAGTCAAAGTACTGGAGGCGTATCTTCACCAGCAATGCTCTGGAGCGGGTCAACCAAGGGACCCTGCGTCCAGCCAAGGGTGCTACCATGCCTCAGAAAGAATAATCCTTCCCGAGGGTTGCCGATGGTAGCATTAATTACGAAAAAGGAGATCATGAAATGAGATTTAACAAAATGAAGTTTAATATTATCTCGGTTTTTTTGGCCCTGGCCCTAATGGCGGCCCCTGCACTGGCAGGCATAATTACGTCCGTACCATCTGCCACGGGAGCTTCAGGTTTTGGAGGCCTGAAGCTCGATAATGGTGACGTGGTTTTAAATGGTAGCGGTAGCTGGTTTGACGAACTCACAGGTGACTATTTCTTTTCCCCCGATTCTGATTTTACCTACACCACGGACATCTATGACGGTACTGGGACGATTATGGCCTACACCTTGGCTAAAGATTGGCCGGTTGGGGAGCCTTCCGGCATCAAAATTGTTAATGATGATTTTGGTGTCAAAGAGCCAAAGCCAATGAACTGCATAATGTCTACGTCTTACCTAGATGGTCATTATCTGGATTCCGCAGATCCCAAACAAGTTGTTTGCAGTAGCCCTTATCAGACCCACAAACGGTATAAGTTAGCCATGTTGCCGTCTACGGTTGATGGGGTTGGCTCAGAAAGTGTCGATCTTGTTTTTAACGTCGAAAGTGAAGCTGGTAGCCGCGATTATCAGGTCTTCCAAAAGATTAATAACTGGACGGACGGGCGCCTCAAAGGATTCACCGTTCAGGTAGGTTTTGGTGTGGGTGAAGAATTCACCACCGTGGCAGAGGCTGGTGTTGCCTTGGAAGACCTCAACATCTCCGTACCTTCGGACGTGTGGAGTGCAGAACAGCTGGCCCTTTTCTCGGCAGGTCTGTTTGGACCCACTGATAAGCACTCCGGTGAGGTAGGTTTTTTTGATCCTGCGAAGCGAGCCGGCTTTCTGATAGACGAATATGTTGTTGGTGAGCAACCGCTTACAGACATTCTTCATGCAACACAAACGCTGGGCAGTGACTATGCAGAGGTTCCTGCGGGTGGCGCGGTGGTAAATCAGTTCGGTCCATGGCTTGCGAGCAATATGCTGCCGTACGGTATTTTTTTTGACGACGACGGAAACCCGGATACGGATGCCGACCTGCTTGCCTGGTATGGCTATGATCCGAAAATCGCTACTTATGGCTGGATGGGTGGTTCACAGCATCCGAATGGTGCGTTTGCAACAATCTCAGACGAAGAAATCTACGCAATGGCTGAAAATCTCTCCTATACCATGGATGAGATCGACGACCTTGTTAATGTAGGGCTGAATTATGTGGTTACAATTGGCGATGTTGCAACCTTCCCTGGTTCCACCTTTACCATCCGCGTCACCCCGACAGCGGATACATCTGGAATTGGCATGCCCGGTTATGTTGGAATGGAACCTTACCCGTTGCTCCAGTTTGGAAAGAGTGATGCAGCTGTATTGCTCGAACCCAAGGATACCTTTACCATTGGCAGCATGCTGACTGCGCGGGTGGGCGATGCCGACCTTAATCTAGATCCGTATGTCGCCGAAGAACTGGTGATTTCTATTTCAACCGATTCAGGACTTTTTGGTACGCTCACGTTGGTTGAGCAGGGCGAGGATCGTGGTGTCTTCGCCGCAGCTCTGCCTGACGAGTATAGTAATGTCCCGGTTGGTACCGTTGTGACTATGACATACGAAGATCTGGAGACCGGTTCAGGCGATGCTGTTATCAAAACATCTTCAACTATGGCAATTGAAGCTCCGATCGTAATACTCTCAGATGCCAACATTGACGATTTTGAATATCCAGAAACCATCGAAAACGGTAAAACCGAAAGACTCATACTTACTATCCAGAATGCTGCAAGCGCTGAAGATGCAGCGACAGGCACTGTCCTTATCACTGGGACTGACGGCACTGTATTTACAGGCGATTTTGCAGATCTTGCTCCACATCAGAAAACCAAGTTTACTTTCCGCTGGAAAGCTCAACTTGATAACCCTACTGTGGCGGAAACCGTTGCCTGGCTTGCAACTATCGAAGTGAATAATGTGGTCGTGGACGAAATTACTGCCACCACTCAGGTTACAGTAAAGCCGAATAATAAGAAGAAGTAGTGTGTATATTGCTGTTGATGTTCATGCCTGAATGTCATAGCAAGACTTTTTGAAACTGTTCGCAGATAGCCCATTAAGTTTAGACCATATCGTCATCTAGTCGGACGTTTGGGATATCTTGATGGGCTTTTCTGTTTTTTCTGTTGATCTGGGCAAGCGAAGAGCTTGGTTATGTGGCGGCCGTCACTAAAATTATATTAATTGGTAGCGACTGTTGAATATTTATGCTAAAGACGGTTCTGGTCGCTAAGTCAGCCTTAGCAATTAGTGCCTTTTCATAAAAATATGTATTGAAACTCTTTATATGGCAACTTATTGATCCTGAAATACTTCAGGAGGTGAAGATGAAAAACTCAGCCGCTCAGGCTCGTCTGCATCTGCAGCTTGGCTCGTCTGCCTTGCCGGTATTGGCTCTCGAAGGGGAAGAAGCCCTTTGTGAGCCTTTTAAATTTAAAATCGAACTTCTCGTCGCTCCGGGCTTTTCCGTCGTCGATAACTTAGCTTTGCCGGGGGTGATAACCATCGTTGGCAAGGATGGAGCCTGCAGAGAACTAGCCGGGGTAATTACTGCCCTTGAAGAGACAGGGACTCACCACGATGGCCAACTTCGGGTTCTTGCACACCTTGAGTCGCACCTGGCGCTGCTGCGCCAGCAGAGTGATACCCGCATCATCCTCGGCAAGAGCGTGGTTGAGATTGCCACCGAGCTGTTGCAAACCCACGGTTTTCCCTCCACACAGATACAGTTCCAACTAACCCGCGACTATCCAGTACGTCCATTTACCCTGCAAGCCAATGAGACCGATCTTGATTTTCTGCACAGGATCCTTTCTGCCGCCGGGATTTTTTACTGGTCCGATATTGAAGAAGGCACTGAAGTAGTGCATTTCTGCGACCACAACGGCCAGCTTCCTTTCAGCGACCGAAAGGTGGTGCGCTACCAGCCCCCGGCCGGAATGGAAGCAACCCTCGCCGCAGTAGAACGCACCGGGATTCTCAGCCTGGAGTTTTGCCAGAGCATGACTCCGGCTGAATTCCACATTCACGATCGCAGCGAAACCCAGCCAGCCCTTGCCATTGCGGGGAGCGCACACACCAATGCCAAACCCGGGGATTTTAAACCCGTGCAAACCCACTTTGGTACCGGAGCCCAAGGGCCCGAGCAGGCCAGAGCGCAGGCACAGCTGTTGGCGCAGCGGGCCGCGGTGGAAGCGTTTACGCTAACCATCACCAGCGATATGCCCGATCTCGGTGTCGGTCAGGTGCTAAGCCTCGATGCCTCCTTACTGACCGATGAACTCAGCGGCGACTACCTCCCCATGCGTGTCCATCACCGGGCCAGCCAAAGAGCCGGCGCAGACGTTGCGGGAGAAGAGCTCGCCTACACCAACCAGGCCAGGATGATCCGACGTGAAACCCCATTTCGTGCTGCAATGCCACCACGACCCCAACTGCCCATGACCTTCACTGCCCGGATCGAAAGCGGCGGAGCCCACGCCCACCTTGACGAAGCAGGGCGTTACCGCGTGCGTGCCCATTTCGACCGTGAGCCACGCGCCCATACCGAAGCAAGCATCCCTATCCGCCGCCTCTCTCCCTACGGCGGCCCCGCCGGCGCAGAACCGACCGGCCTACATCAACCCCTGCAAGACGGCGCCGAAGTCCTTTTAAGCTGCCTTAACGGAGACCCAGACCGCCCCATGATTGTCGGTACACTACCAAATCCGGCCAATTTCAGCCCAGTCACCAGCGCCAACGCAGCGCAGAACCGGCTGCGCACCGCTGCCGACAACGAACTCTGCCTCGACGATCAAATCGAGCGCGAAGCGATCACCCTGCGCACCTTCGGCGGGCATAATATCCTCCATCTCGATGCCTCCGCTGTCGGCCACAAGATCCGCCTCGCCAGCGAACAGGGAGCGCTGCAACTCCAAGCCAAAAAAACCCTGCATGTACAGAGCGACTCAAGCATCACCGAACTGGTCGGCGACGACCGAGTGCAAATCGTCGAAAACCGTCACCAGACCGCAACCAGCAACGGTGAAATCCACCATCAGGCCGCAACCAATTACCAGCAGAGCGCCGCCAACAACATCCGCATGCACGCTGGCGCCAACATCGAGCAGACCAGCGGTCGCCACCTGCGCATCGACGTCGAACAAAGCAAACAAGTTACCGTCGAAGAGGGCAGGGCCAGCTTCACCGTTCAAGATGGCAATCTAACCATCCAGTCCGCCAAGGATATTCGCATCAGCGGAAAAGGGGGTGGCGACATCCATTTTGGTCAGGCAGGCGGCGGCTTCATCATCAAAGCCGATGGCACCGTACAACTCTACGGCAATAAAGTTTCCCTCGGCAGCGGCGAAGTCAACCTCAACGGCAAGGTCAACTACGAAATCGGTGGCGGGGCACCGATGCCTGAGGCGGCAGTGGGAGCGCCCTTGGTGCCGCAGGGGATACCAGAACTGAATAATGCAGACGAGCCCGCCATCTACAACCTCGCTTGGAGTCACTGCCGCGTGCCGGTAGGCGAAACCACCGAGGCGCTATTTTCAGTGAAGAATTTCAAAGGTGACGAGACCGCCATTGTGAATGTCTACGAATGCGGCGACGATGGCCAAAAGCGTATCGTTGACTCTCTAAGCGCGTCTCTAGATGACGGCTTTGGCCAGCATCAGATCAAATGGCTGCGCACGCCGAAGCAGGTGAGTGATGATTTGATTCGCGACAAAGGCCAAGAGGAGATGCAAACGTTGATGTATGTTTTTGAGGTGGAGATAGACGACGTGCGCTCTGAACCTTCGTCCGGCCTTCACTTAACGGCGTCCATCTCATTGTCACCCCAATATTCCGACGGGACATCGTTGGCGGAGGGGGTGGAAGTAACTCTCAAGGATGCTCAAGGCAAAAACCATTTTGCACAGGTCGTGCAGGGAGAAGTTAGTTTTGTCGATGTTATTGTCGGCCCTTGGCGCTGGCAGATCCCTGGGGAACCTTTTGAATTTGATAAAGGAGACCTCTCGTGAACAATACGCTGAGCTACGCACCGTCCGCCACGACTCCCTGGCTGATTCCAGGGTCTATCAAAGCCCATTACAGAATTAAGGTTCCCCTTCTGTTCCCCCCGATCATGGTCAATCTGCGCAAAGACAGGAATCCCGCTGATCCCTGCACCAGAGACTTGTTGACGGCGCGCGAGCTTAACTATTTTCGGAATAACGGCAACAACGCCACCCTGTTTATTCACGGGTTCAATGTTCCGTATGGTAAATTCCCTCGTCAGATTGATACGATCACCGCGCCGAAGCCGATGGATTGCCTGCGTCCCAACGTTGCCGGCGCAACCTTTCTCAACACCGATGCCACCGTTTACCGAAATATTGATGGGCTCAAGCGGCGTTTTTCCGAACTCGACACCGCCGGTCTTTCTCTTCCAGAATCCCTCCAGGAGAAAAACCTCAACGGCGAGGCCGCCCATTCCTGGGTAATCCACCTAGAGGACAATCTCAATCGGGCGGCCGGCTTCGATCGTACTGACTATAGTAAATTTACCCGCATCATCAACGTAGCTTGGTCGGGGGATGTTTTCCCCACCAACTACATTCAAGCCGAACTGAACGCCAATCGCGCAGGCGCCAAAGTGGCCAGACTTATCATACAGCTGACCGATGCCGGCATTCGGCCTAACATCATTGCCCATAGCCTGGGCAACCGAGTTCTGCTGGTCGCCATGAATCTGCTCGGGCAGATGCCAAGTCGCAAGGAATGTGTCGAGAACGTCTTCATGTGGCAACCGGCGGTACCGGATACCGCGCTGTCAAACAACCCCGCCAAAGACACCAGCGTACTGCGCAACTGGAATTTTATCCACGCCCACCGCACAGCCAAAACCATTATGGTGCTCTACTCCGGGCAGGACAACATCCTCGGGCCGCACCGCAGTGCCGCTGACGTTGAATTCGACCGTGGTGATGGTGTAGAATTGCGCTCCGGCCAAGTAAAAGGGCTGTATACCCTTGCACAACACGCCGGTGTGCCGCAGTTTCCGGGAATAGACCAAGATGAAGTCTTCGCACCCTGGGGGATTCGGGGGTTCTACCAAACATGGGCGAAGAATGCCGTCGGAGATAACTGGGCTTCTTTCGAGAAATCCCTAAACGAAGAAATTCAAAAAGACCCGGACGGACTGTTTACCCAGAACTTAGCCATCCGCGACTACGAAAAGGCCCTGCCCTTAGCTTATGTGTTGCGCGTCAGGCGCCAGATGGGCGATGATTTTTTGAAAACGCTCAAGGCGTTGATAGCAACGGATTATGAAATTAAAAAGCCAAGACCGGCCATGGGATATACAGGACCGGAAAGAGATGACCCTCATTTACGTGAAATGTTACAGAAAGACAAACTCCTGCTTGTCAACCAAACCCCGTGGCTTTTTAGTCATTCGGGGATGAAGATTCCAAGCGACATTTTATTCCGTGAAGTTTATAAATTGCGCATCGTGGACCAAATTCGACGCACAACAGGATTCGGAAAATACTGAAATGATAAAAGCACTTCTTCACGCTGTTTGCGTACTTTGTCTGATGGCTGTTTTCTGTAGCGTTGGCTGTCAACCGGGCAATTCTTCAGAAAAAAATAGGACAGATCCAAACGCTCAGGCTTTGGTCGTTTCGATTTCAACCGATGGCCGTTATGTCCTGAGTTCGAATCAAGATAAAACCCTTGTGCTATGGGATCTCCAACAGAAAAGCAAAACAACGATTTCCAGCCAGAGCAACATCTACAGTGCCTATTTCATTAAAGGGACGGATAAGTTTTTATGGCAGGATTTGAATGACGAGGTACATGTTCAGGAGGTTTCTGGGAAAACTATAACAACCTTCCCTCATTTTCCAACCTATGGACATGTAATGGACCAGAACCTGCAAACCTATTTCAGCTCAGATCAGGATTGGAATATCTTCTCCGGGTTTGGGCAAAAGCTGCAACCAGTAAAACAAGATGGCGATTCACCAAGTTTTTTCGTAGGCAAGTTATTGAATTTCAGTCTCTCACAAGAAGGCGCCATTCTGCTGAGCGGCGGAGACGGATCTAGACTTGCGGATAATGAGCCCATCGAGAAGTTTCCGCCGATCAACCCTGAACAAAGATTTTCAAATTACGCCGGTGTTGTACTCTGGGATACGAAGTCATTGAAGCCCCTGTTTAAATTATCAGGACATAGTGCCAAAACCACGGCCACTTTAAGCCCCGATGGGCAGTGGGTGGTTAGTGGAGATGAAGGCGGCAGGGGGTATGTTAGGAATGCCAGAATCGGCGAAACGTACCAGGATATTGCTAGCATTTTCCTTGGGGTTTTGGATAAAAATGGAACAGATGACTATGAAAAGTGGACATTCAACAATAAGGGGCTTATCAAATGGCCAAAAGGGTGGGATACACACCATGATAGTATCTTAGCGTTGAAATTTATTAGCAAATCGCACTATTTGCGTTTCACGACCTACGAACCCTACGCCATTCTCTACCATGTAGATAATCCCCTTCCTCTGAAATATCTCCCTCTGGGCCGCGACCCCTTTCCATCAGTCAGCGATTATCCACGTAACTCATCCATCGATACCGCGCCAGAAGCTGGAATCCTGGTGACAGGCCAGCGTGATGGCGGGGGGATAATCGTTTATAAGTACGACTCTGAAAAACAGGAACTTGAGAAAATCTGGACAGGAAACTGATTTGGATTTTCTGCGCACAGCTCAGGATTCACCAATAGAAAACCCGAACGGACTGTTTAACGAGAATTTAGCCATTTGCGACTACGAAAGGGCCCTGCCTTTGGCTTATGTCTTCACCCAGATGGCCGCTAAACTGACTGGGGCGCTGCAGCTATTGCCCACCAACGACTATACCCATGACCCCCAGCAGCCGCCAAAAACCTGGCTAAAGCTCGACCACCCGACCCTGCAACCGGACAGGCCTCTGGATAAGCTCGATATCTACGACGATATCTACAAGAGTGAACGCATTGGCCTGCTCGCCTGCAAACGCTACGATCCCAACGGTCGCCCCAGGCCCTATACGCAAGAGGAGTTCAAGAGGGTCAGCTACCAGGATTGGTGCACGGATGGAGAAACAAAAGACGTTTTACTCTCCGAGGCCGACCCCACCGAATACCAAAGACAGCCGCACACCATCTACATCCCGGCCAGAACGCCCTACAGCGACGATAATTACCGCTTGCGGGGCAAGGGAGTACAGAGAGTTGAAGATTCTATAGAGGGCGACACTTTTCAGAGAAAGTTTTTCAACAATCTTGATGCTGCAAAATCCTTTCATGCCAAACTGCGCTTGCAGCACCATCCACAGACCTTTGTGGTCCGCTCCCAGGGTGAAGAGACGGTGGTAGATACGACCTTGGAGCTCGACAAACACGGCGTGTTACTGTGCCCCTATCAGCGCAGCGCGGCGGGTGATGGCACGGTGCCACTGACCAGCGCGGAGGCCCTTTTGCAACAAGGCGCACAACCCGCAGGGCCAGTGATTACCCAAGGACGGGTGGAGCATGCGGACATCTGCGGAAATAAGGACGCTGTCCAACAAACGCTGGACAGCATTCAAACTCTGGCGACCACATTTGCAACAGATTCGGTGACGAAACCATGAAACGACACGGCTTTCTCGTTATTTTCATCCTCATCCTGACAGGACTGACCATGCAAACCCTGTACGCACAAGAACCCTACTATCCTCAAGGTTATACCACCATGGATGACCTTTTCATCCCGGAAGCTCCTTTTTCTCACACCATTGCCTATGAGAACTACCGCTTTGAACCCATCGTGCTCAATGACAAAGGTGAATTAGAGTACGGGATATATGTATATGTCGAACCGGCCTATCACATCGGTCTTTTTACTCCGAAACAGCAGGCTGAAGACTGGCTGCAGCAGGTTCGGCAGAAGGCGAAAGGTGAAGTGACTGTCCGGGAGCAGGGGCCCGTCAAGCTCGCAGGGGTCGAGGCTTACAAACTGGTTTATGAGGCGCAAGGGTTTGAACCCACTTTTGATGGGGACAACCGCAAACCCTCGGATCGTTTCATCGAAAGGGTGTTTTTCATCCCCGTAGCGCCCAAGCAGATGGCTTTTATTCGTCTAGTGCGAAAGGTAGAGAACGACAAAGATGTTCAAAATACCGTGTTCTGGAAGGATTGGCAGGTGTTTCTCAACAGCCTCAGGATTGCTCAGGGCGCTCCCCATCTCGACACTTCTAAAGGGCGCGCGCCGAACACCCGCCGGTATCATGTGCGCAATCTGCGCTTTGAAATACCGCTCGGACTACCAAACGAACTCAACAAATGGATTGTTGAAAATCACGCCGCGCGAATCGACACCTGGAAAACGCCACAAGGGGAGATCAAGTTTAACATTGCAATTTTTGACGGCTATGATTTCACGGTAAAAGAGAAAAACAAAAAAATTATCGACGAAGCCAAGGCATGGGGTAAAGGCGGCTCTTTTTTCTTGAAAAAACTCATACCCGAGGATGACAATGTATTTGAATACATTGAAACACCCTTCGGCAAGCATGATTTAATCTATGGTTACTCGGATGATGACAGCCATGAAAAAAATTTCACTCTGGAAATAGCCTATAAAGATGGTAAAACATTTGATTTGGAGATTTCCGGCAACAGCAAAGCCATGGAAGCTCAACAGAAGCTTATCTTTGAATGGTTGGGCCATTTTATCATCATGCCGTAACCGGCTTCAGGTTGCCTGATTTGGTGCGTCAACTGGAATTTTATCCACGCCCACCGCACAGCCAAAACCATTATGGTGCTCTACTCCGAAGAGGACAATATCCTCGGGCCGCACCGAACTGCCGCTGACGTTGAATTCGACCGTGGTGATGGTATAGAATTGCGCTCCGGCCAAGTAAAAGGGCTGTATACCCTTGCACAACACGCCGGTGTGCCGCAGTTTCCGGGAATAGACCAAGATGAAGTCTTTGCACCCTGGGGGATTCGGGGGTTTTACCAAACATGGGCGAAGAATGCCGTCGGAGATAATTGGGCTTCTTTCGAGAAATCCCTAAACGAAGAAATTCAAAAAGACCCAGACGGACTGTTTACCCAGAACTTAGCCATCCGCGACTACGAAAAGGCCCTGCCCTTAGCTTATGTGTTGCGCGTCAGGCGTCAGATGGGCGATGACTTTTTGAAAACGCTCAAGGCGTTGATAACAACGGATTGTGAAATGAAAAGTCCGAAATTGTAAGGGGTGTAGGGTTCGAATAAGCTATAAAGTGCCCGCAAAGTAGTCCGCCTCGCTGTTCTGCGCCATTCGCGCATCACAGCGACCTAGTAAACCCTCTTTCCCCCCAAGCTCGGCGCCCCAGAACTGCGCGCCCTGAGCGCATCCCACTTCCTCAGCATTAAACAGAGCCGTCTAGTCAAAGAAGAATTGCAGCACAAAAGACATGGCCGTGATCGGGGGGTTCCCGCAGTGCGCATTGACCCCTCCAAAGGACATAAAAAAAGTGGGAAAGCCGTTTGGCCTCCCCACTTATTTCCGATCCGGCATTCATACCGGCATTGTGTGCCGCCGCTTCAAACTGAGCCAGATATTAGTTACCGGTGACTACAGTACAGTAAGTACCGAAACCGATGATGTTTTTAACTTCGTACTCGATGGTGCTGACGTTCTTGATGCCGCCCTGGCTCATTGCGGCACTGATGCTTGCATC